>NZ_JBFAKP010000008.1:0-281013 GCF_040655795.1 Nonomuraea sp. NPDC050310
AATTCCGCGGCGTGGTTTTGTTGTTCGCGGCCATCCCGCAACCGCCCCCCTGCGGGGCCTCTTCCTGCGTGCGGCGTGCCGCCCGCACCCAGTCCCGGGGTGCGGGCGCCTCGTCGTGCCGGATGGACTAGCGGCGCGTGCGGTTGCGGCCGCGCCAGCCGCTGTAGCTGCTGCGGAAGCTCGCCGTACCGATGCCGGCCTGATGCAGCGCCAGCAGGCACAGCCCCAGCAGCATGATCGTGGTCCCCGAGATCCCGATGCCGGCGTCAACCAGCTGAAGCAGGAATCCCAGACCGAAGATGATCGCCGAGACGATGGCCAACATGTCCCGTCACCGCCCTTCGCGGCCCGCCAGCGACACCAGTCGCTCCAGAACCGCTCGATAGTCGCGCAGCGCCAGCCGGAGCTGCTCCGTGTCGTTCTCGCTGGAGTTCTGCCAGCGGTTGCGCAGCTCCGAGGTGCGGGAGCCGAGCGTGTTCGTCAGCGCGGTGACCACCTCGTCGACGAGCTGGTCGGCCCGCTCGACCGCCTCGCGCGGCTCGTCCACGAAGCCCGCCTGCACCTCGCGCCACCGCTCGTGGAGCTGGACGGGGTCCTGGTCGAACAGCTCGAACGGCTGCGCGGTGTGCGCGGCCGGGGGCGGGGCGGGCTGGGTGGGGGCGTCGGAGGCGATCAGGATGTCGCCCGCCTCGCCCTGCCCTTCGGGGGTCCGCTGGCTCGGGACGTGCAGCTCGTCGCGGTCGTCGTTGTCGTGCTGGAGATAGGGGTGGGTGCGATCCGGATCCCCGTGCGGCCCGCCGTGCTGGTCATCGGGCTGCTCGGCGTGGTGGTCGTTGTGCTGGTCGTTGTGCTGCTGCCGGGCCTGGTCGTCGTCGATCCGCTCGTGCCGGCTGGCCAGCTCGTCGTTCGGCTCGCCGTACAGACCGGTCGGCTGCGTCCTCTCCTGCGCGCTGTCCGCGATGCCGTCGCCGTCCCTGTCGCGGGCGTCATCCGCGTGGTCCTGCTCTTCTCGGTGCCCACCGGCCACCAGCCGGTCGCCGTGGTGCTCACCGGTGCCGTCGCCGTCGTGGAAGCCGTGCTCGCGCCGCTCCCGCTCCAGCTCCTCCTGCGTCCTGCCTCTGTCCGTCATATGTCGTCACGTCCTGCGGGGTCTCTGCGCTGCTGAGGGGTGCCGTGGCCGTTGTGCGCGTGCCGCTCGTGGTCGGTGTGATCGGTACGGTCGTCGAGCAGCTCCTGGAACAGGGCCCGGTAGTGCACCATCGCCTGCCGGAGATCCTCCGTCGAGGCCTCCTTGCGTGCGGCGCGGGTGCTGATCGCGTGGGCGTCGCGGTAGTGGCCGAGGGTCGCGCCATGGCCGACCGACAGGGTCGACAGCCGGTCCTCGAAGTCCTCGGTCGGGTAGCCGCGCTCGGCCATGACGGCCGTCACGAGCTGGTCGGCCTCGGTCACCGCGAACTGCGGCGCGTCAACGAACCGCTCCTGGACCTCCGTCCACCGCTTGGCGTACGCCTGGCGGCTCTGGTCCGGCAGCGGGCGGATGTCGAGCTCGGCGAACCGCTGCTCCCGTGCCCTCAGTTCTTGCTCGGCCTCACGCCTGGAGTCGGACTCCGACATGAGGCGGTCGTATTCCGGGCCGAACCGCGTGCGGAGGCGGTTGCGGCGTTGCTGCTGCAGCACGAGGTATCCCACTGCAGCGATCGCCACCACCGCGACCACGACGACGGCCACCCAGATGAGAGTCTCGGTGGACATATCTTCGCCTCCGGGTCAACTTGGTTGACCCCGCGACTGCCCGTCAACCGGCGTCTGAAACGCCTCCACCCCCGCTGGGGGCGGCTATTCAGCCCCCTTTCCCCTTGCCGGTGATCAGCTCACCCCAGCGCTTCCCGCGCTCGGTTCAGCAGCCGTCCCACATGTGACCCATCAGCTCACCCCAGCGCCTCCCGCGCTCGGTTCAGCAGCCGTCCCACATGTGACCCATCAGCCCCCACCGGCACTTCCGCGAACCCCTCGACCGGGTCGTACCGCACGTCCAGCCCCGCGTCCACCAGCCGCTGCGCCCACCTCAGCGCCGTGTTCACCTTCACCTGCGGCGGCGGACTCCCCTGCGCGATGGCCGACAGGTTCCGCAGATTCGTCGCGGGACCCGACTGGCTGTGCTCCCTGGCCACCTTCCACGGGATCGCCCCGCTGTGATCCAGTTGCGGCTTGGCCACCCCTGCCGCCCGCTTCGCCTGGAGGACGCCGGACTCGCTCACCCCGAAGTGCTCGGCCAGCTCACGCACCGTCCGCCCCTCCGCGACCAGCCTCACCAGTTCCGCCCGGTCAATCGAGGGCCGTCTACCCACCCCGCACCTCCGCTCCGGCCTACGGTTGTGCGCAGGCGCCTCCGATGTGCGCTAAGGTTATGACGTCCCGCCGCGACAAGCAGGCGGAGACACAACCGGGACGTAGCGCAGCTTGGTAGCGCACTTGACTGGGGGTCAAGGGGTCGCAGGTTCAAATCCTGTCGTCCCGACGGTTGGAACAGGCCGGTCGGTCTGAGCGAAAGCCCAGGTGGACCGGCCTTTCTCGTTGTTGCGATCATGTCTCCTCCTCTCTTATACGGCTCGGAGCTGGGGACACGATAGGTGTCAGGTGCGCGCTGAGAGCCCTTCCCGCCTCGGCGATGGAGTCAAGGTCGGGATGCAGGTAGCGCTGGGTGGTCGTCAACGACCCCTGCCCCGCAATCTTGCGGAGCACATGAACCGGTACACCGGCGTCGGCCATCCAGGTGAGGCCGGTGTGGCGGAGATCGTGACGCCTGAGGTGCTCGAAGCCAAGGCTCGTGACGACCTGATCCCAGTGGGTGGCGTCCCTGAGCACCGCTGTCATGATGCGCCCTCCACGTGGCCCGTAGAAGAGCCGGGCGTCGTCATCGTCCTCGCGGACGGCCGCCATCCGCCTCAGCACGAGCTCGCGGATCTCCGCGATGAACGGCACTTTCCTGGCCCGTTTGCCCTTGGTGCCCTTGTCGACGAGCCCGCCCGGCCCCGAGGTGGTCTGTCGGCGCACTGTCCACGTCCAGGTGTCGGTGTCGATGTCGCCGACGCGCACGCCTGACACCTCGCCGATGCGGGCCGCGGTGCAGGCCGCGAAGAGCACCACGTCGCCCCAGCCCTCATATTGGTCGGCGGAGCGCTCGACCAGCGCCCGCGCGAGTCGCTCCAAGGTCGCCCGCGCGCAGCAGGGCGTCGACGGTGGTCTCGCCTGGCGGCCCGGTGACGGTGAAGGCGCCATGCGTACGGTTCTGGGCACACGTGAGCATCCATGCCGCCAGGTCCCGGCCTCGAGGTGCGGCTGGACCTGGCCGTGCGATTGCCGCTCGCCACCGCGCGCTGAGCCCTCTGCGGACGGCGCCCCAGGCCCCTCGATCTCGTCGCCGGCGAGGTCCTGCCTGATGTGCCGGGGACCGGGGCTCAGGTCTTCCTCCCGAAGACGCCCCAGCCGCCAGGTAGGTTCTGACCACTCACCGCCTTGGCACTTCCGCTCGGGTACCGTCAGGCTTGTAGGCGGGCAGCCACCTCAGCGGCTGCTCGCTGGCCCGACAGGATCGCGCCGTTCATGGTGCCGGAGGTTTCATCGGCTGTCTCGGTGCCGGCCCAGTGCACGAGTCCGACCGGCTCACGCAGGAACCGCCCGAACGAGGTCCATGCCTTCGGCGCCGGCGCAGGGTTCGGTCCACCGGGCGCGAACGCGTCGTTGCCCCAGGAGAAGTCGGTGTAGTCGATGGCGTGGCGTGCGAACTCACCGTAGAGGTGGACGAGGTGGCTGAGGACGCGGCGACGGCGCTCGTCCTGGTCGTAGGCGTCGAATCCGCGGGCGTCACAGAACACCATGAGGATGCCCGGGCCGCTGGGGGTGGGGCTGACGTCGAAGGTGAGGAAGACGGTCTCATCGTCGGACACCCCTTCTCCGGACAGCCCTTCGTCGCGCCAGAACGGGCGGCTGTAGGCGACGAAGGCCTTGCTGAGCGCTCCCAGCCGCCAACTGCGTGACAGCCCGTAGTGGTGGTCGGGGAGGGCCGGGGTGAACTGGATGGTGGCGCGGTGGGCCGGCGACGCCGTCACGATGGCGTACCGGGCTTCGATCGTGTGCTTGGCTGTCTCGACCGTGACGCGGTCACCGGTCGTGGTGATGCGCTCCACCGGGGAGCCGGTGATCAGGCGGGCCGTCATGGTGTTGGCGAGCTCGCTGACCAGCGCGTAGGTCGTTCCGAGCATCCGGTCCTGCTGGTCACCGCCCTCGACGGCGAGCATGTGCTGGATCCCGCTCAGGTTCTTGATGTAGCGCATCACGTTGAACAGCGACACGTCGCCGACGGGTGCGCCCCAGTGCACCAGGCTGATGACGTTCATGAACGTGCGGGTGCCCTTCAGGGCGCGGAGGCTGGTCAGCCATTCGCCGAAGGACATCGCATCATGCCGCGCGGCCTCGGGGTGCTCCCACGGCGATGAGACGGGCAGGTGGTCGACCATCTTCTGCAGCCGGTTCATGACGCGCCAGAGGTCGAGCATCACCCAGGGCGCCAGGGCGGTAATGCCGTCGGTCTTGCGCTGGCCGCCGAAGGAGATGACCCCCTTGCCCTGATGGAACTGGGGCACGAACGCGCAGCCGAGCCGGCTGGCGAGGTCGCGGACGGCCGTGTGTCCCGGCGCCACCCAGGTCGCTCCGGCATCGACGCGAACACCCGCGATCTCGGCCTGATGGATCCGTCCGCCGATGCGGTCGCGGCCTTCGACGACGACGACGTCGTGCCCTGCTCGGGTGAGCTGGTCTGCTGCTGTGAGCCCGGCGAGTCCGGCGCCGACAACGACGACGTCCACGTCGGATCGGATGCTTGCGCTGGTCATGCTGGCGCTCCGTTCGTGCTCGGCCTGGCGGCTCCGGTCTCCATCCATTTGAAACTGTACTGACGAGTCAGTACAGTTTCAAATCGGTGAGTATCACCACTCGGCCCGCATGGCGAGGAAACGCCCCGGCTCCAAGCGCCCCTTGGCGCTAGAAGCCGGGGTCCGTGAGGTTCTCCAGTTCGGCGCGCAGGGCGTCGAGCTCGGCGCGGTCAGGCTTGAGACCCCATCCGGTCATCAGACCGGCACCGTCCACGGCGCTGAGAATGACAGTGCGCGCCCCTACGGAGAGTCCGTCCTCAGCCATCTCCGCCTTCCACTGCGCCCCGTCTTCGGCGACGATCTCGGAGACCCCGGGAGTGACCGCGAGGGAAGCCAGCAGGAACAGCCGCTCACCGACCGCGTCGATCTCGTCGCCTTCCAGCGATGCCCGGATGAAGGCGCGCGCCAGACGGCCAGGCCGCTGGCCGTCCTCGATGCGGGTGTGGACCGTTTGGTGAAAGCAGGCGAGCACATCGCGAGCCAGTGCGACCCATAGTGCGTTCTTCGAGCTGTAGTGGTAGACCACGGCCCCACGCGTCAGGCCGGCCGCAGCCGCTACGTCGTCGAGCGTCGCCTTCGCTCCCTGCACTGCGACGACTTCCCTCGCGGCGTCCAGAATCAACCGCTTGGTGTCCTCGGGCCCCCGTCCTGCGGTGCGTCCCATCAAGCCCTCTCCCCATCGCGGCGGGTGGCCTCTGGAGTGCTGGGACGTCGAGCATGAGGAGGGCCATCGGCCGACCGGGTCGCCCAGCGCGGGAAGCCGCTTACGCGCCTAACTGGTCTGACTCGTCAGTGTAGTTAAGGGCGTCATCAAGGCCCGCCCGCCCTAGGTGCTAGCCCGTCTAGGACCGGGCACCTCCGGGAGGAGGCCACCGGGTTGGACCGCCGCAGGGGCACCCGTTTCATAGACGACCGCTTATGAACCACGCGCGGCGGGAGACCGTGTCCAGGGCGGACGCCGTTTCAGAGGTCGGGGCAAACAGCGGGGTGTGTGGCTTTCGGGGTGCGCGACGACGACTTTCCCCGCGTGGAGGCCCACGACTGCCCGATGACCGCCTGCGCGGCCCCGGCCGGCTCACCCTGCCGCACCGGCAAGGGCAAGGTCGCCATCCAGTACACACCGCCCGCTTCCGCCTCGTGCCCGCCCTGACCAAGGCCCTCACCGTCGCGACCTTCACCCGATGCGTGGCCCGCTACGGCCTGGACGGCGCCACCCTGCAGCGCGTGGCCGACGAAGCGGGCACGGCCCGCGGGCACATTTGCCACCACGCAGGCAACCGCGAGGAACTGCGCGAGCTGTTCGCCAGCGCATCATCAGCGGGCACACCGACCAGGTCCGCCTCCTAGCGCAGGACGGCCCGCCGGGCAGCGCGCCCAAGCCATGATCGGTTACCTGTTCGGCGAGCAGATGACGCCCGGCGACGAAAGCGCCGCCATCGACGCCCTCCTGGCCGCCGCCCGCTTCGACGACACCCTGCGCGAACGCATCCACGCCGTCTACGCCGGACCGACCCGGCTGCTCCGCGACAGCCTGGCCGACGACCACCCTGGCCGACCAGCCGCCATCTACGACGACGCCGCTTACCAGGTGATGGCCCTGGCCTACGGCCATTGGAGCTTCATGGAGATCGGCTTCCCCGCCACCATGGGAGCATCAGCCCACCGGCTCGCCTCCGCAGTCCTGGCCGACGTCGCCGCCAGCCCACCGGCCTGACCAGGCTCTACTGACCCCACCGTGGAGCTTCTCATCCACTTCGCCAGCCATCTCTGAGCCCACAGAACTGCGATACCTGTGAGTTATGGGCTCGGACCCGAGACAGAGGCCAGTATCGCCGACTCCGGCCCGATCCTCCCCGAAGGCCGATCGGTGAAGGCGGAGGCTGCTTTCTCCGAAGGCGCCACAAAGGACGCCAGAACTGCACGCTTGTCTCAACCCAGCCCTCCGGTCACCCAAGAGGGCCGCTGGACGGACGCGCTGATGGGCCGGCCAACGCGTCCCAGGCGGCCATCGCGCAGGTGATGACCGCTTCCAGCTCCGCCCGGTCGGCGCCGTCGCGGGCCTGGATGGACAGGCCTTGCACCACGGTGGTGTAGTAACGGGCGAGGGCGTCGAGGCCGCCGGGCGCAAGAGTGAGATCGCCTTCGGCGACGCCGCGGGCGAGACGGTCCTTGACGGTGTTGAGCATGTCGAGCCGCAGGTCGGCCAGGAACTCCCGGACAGCGTGGTTTTCCACGGCGCCGGTGGGTGCCGCCAGGATGAGCATGCAGTAGTGCGGATCGTCGGGGCCGGTGATCTGATCGGCAGTGGCGCGCAGCATGGCGTGGATCGCGGCGCGCGTGGTCGGCTGTTCGCGCAGCGCACGTCTGGGCGGCTCGCCCGAGGTCGCGCCGTACAGTGCCATGACCTTGCGAAACAGATCCTCCTTGTTGCCGAAGTAGGCGTAGATGCTGGCCGAGGCGATCCCCATGGCCTCGGCGAGGTCGTTGAGCGAGGTGCCCTCGTAACCCCGTTCCCAGAACACCTGCAACGCCTGACGCAGAGCGGTGTCGGGGACGAACGTGCGCGGCCGGCCGCGAGCAGCCATCCCGGGCTCCCTCCAGGTTTGTTTGTCGTTCGATCAACTCTACCTTGACCGCCGGTGGCGTGGCGTGAAACGGTTTGTTGGTCGTTCGATAAACAAAGGAGTGAGGCGTCCATGGACATCCCTTCCGTCATGCGAGCCCTTCAGCAGACCTCGTTGGACGGCCCGCAGGACCTACGCCTGATCACCGACGCACCAGTTCCACGCCCCGGACCGGGCGAGGTCTTGATCCGGGTCACCGCCGCCGGGGTGAACTTCGTCGACATCTCGCAATCCCGCGGCACATTCGCTAACGGCCCGCGCCCGCCGTACCTGGCCGGAATCGAGGGCGTCGGTGAGGTGATCGCCCTCGGCGAGAAGACGAGCGGGCTGGAGCCCGGCGTCCACGTCGCCGGGGTCCGCATCGCGGGCGGCGCCTTCGCGGAGTACATGGTGGTGCCCGCCGCTGGGGCCGTCCCGGTGCCGGACGGCTGGGCCGACGAGCAGGCTCTGGGTCTGCTCGTGAACTGGCCGACCGCGCTGGCGGCGCTCAAGCCTCTGGGCGGGCTTACTCCAGGGCAGGCCGTCCTCATCCATGCGGCGGCCGGCGGGACCGGCGAGGCCGCGGTGCGGATGGCGAAGCATTACGGCGCGATGGTGATCGCGACGGCCTCGCCGGAAAAGCACGAGGTCGTGCGAGCCCTGGGCGCCGACCACGTCCTCGACTCCCGCAGCGGCGACATCGCCGGCAAGGTCCTCGCCCTGACCGGCGGAGCAGGCGTCGATGTGGTGCTGGAGTCGATCGGCGGCGCCACGCTGGAGGCCAGCCTGGCAGCGGCCAAGCGGGTCACCGGCCGGGTCGTCGTCTACGGCGCGGCCGGCGGAGAGGCCACGCTCAGCAACTCCGACCTGATCTACAAGCACCAGGTCCAGGTCATCGGCCTGAACATCGGCACCCTGATCCAAGCCGCGCCGCACATGTTCGGCGAGGTCATGGGGCAGTTGTTCGGGCTCATCGCGGCCGGCGTGCTCGGTCCCGGCCGGCCCACCGCGCACGCGCTGGCCGACGGGCCCAAGGCCCTCGCGGAACTGGAAGCGCGAGCCACCGTCGGCAAACAGGCACTGCGGATCGGCTGACCCCAGGTACTCCTGGACGCGTGTGGCGCCCTCGCTCGGAATCGATCGCTAGGTCATCCGCGGATGCGTTCCTCCAACGAGTGTGCCCGTTGAGCCGCGGGAGCGGTTGCAGCGCACAATCCACCTGGCGTGAAGCTGCCCCTGCACGCGCTAGGACACCCGCCTGTTGGCAAGGACCGCGATCAGCAGCGGTGCAACAGCCCACCCGCCCAGGACCGCGAAGGCGGCCGCGTCCGGCATGATGTCCGGCACCTGCTCGATGAGCTGGAGCGCCGGATAGCCCGGCAGGATCCGGTTGACCACCTCACCACCCGGCAGCATCCGCCCGACGAGGGGAACCAACAGCACCACCACCACGAGCATGGAGATGGCCACGACGCCGTTGCGGAAGATCGCGCCGAGTGCCAGCCCGAGCATCGTGGTCATCACGATCATAAGCGTGCCGCCCCCGATCACCGCCCAGGCTCCGGCAGGCGGCAGCGTGGGATCGAACCGTGAGGCCACCACATACCCGTACAGACATCCGGGGATCGCGATGAGCAGTGAGGCCGTGATGGCGATCCCACCCAGTACGGACGCCTTGGCGAGCAGTACCCGTGAGCGCGACGGCGTGGCGATGAAGGTCGTGTGGATCATGCCGGAGGTGTACTCGCCGCTGATCGACATGGTGCCGAGCATGCCGAGCGGCAGCTGAGCCAGCACGACGCCAACGTAGACGGCCACGACGATGCCCATCGCGGCCTGCTCGCCCGTCTGTTCCGGTTCCCAGCGTGAGATCACGGTGCCTGCGCCGAGCGCGGTGAGCGCGAGTGCCGTCAGCACTCCTACGCCCAGGGCCCACCAGGTCGAACGCAACGTGCGTAACTTGATCCACTCGGCGGCGACGGTATTCACGAGGTGCTCCCTTCGATGACCTTCATGAACGTGTCCTCCAGCGACATCCCGGGCCGCACGAACTGCGTCATCTCCGCGTCGGCCAGTAGCCGCCCGCGCCCGATGATGATCAGGTGATCGGCGGTGACCGCCATCTCGTGCATGAGATGGCTGGAGACCAGCACGGTCCGCCCCTCGGCTGCCAGCGACTTCAGCAGCCCGCGCATCCACCGGATGCCTTCGGGGTCGAGCCCGTTGAGCGGTTCGTCGAGCAGCAGCACCTCGGGATCGCCGAGCAGGGCGGCGGCCAACCCCAGCCGTTGCTTCATGCCGAGAGAGAAGCCGCCGACCCGCTTGCGCCCCGCTGCGCCGAGCCCGACCAACTCCAGCAGCCCGCCGATGCGCGTGCGGGAGATCCCGTTGGCTCTGGCCAGCCAATGCAAGTGCTGCTCGGCACGACGTCCGCCCTGTACGGCGGTTGCGTCGAGCAGGGCGCCGACATGGGTGAGGGGTCGATCCAGTGTCCGGTACGGCACGCCGTTCACGGTGGCCCGTCCGGAGGTCGGCCGGTCGAGTCCGAGGATGATGCGCAGGGTCGTGGTCTTGCCCGCGCCGTTCGGCCCGAGGAATCCGGTGACCTTTCCGGGCGAGCCTCGTCTAGAGCCTTCAGCATCGATCCGACACCCCTCACACGACTCCCGGTCGTCGAAATCGTGGTAGCCGTAGGCGTCCCGGATCCATCCACGCGTGCTCGTAACGCCGTCATCAGCCACCTCCCGTACCTCTTCACCTGCGAGGGATCAAGGCCGTCGACACCGCGCGGCATTGCCAACAGTGCGGGCGGACTCATGCCCGCAAGGACACCCGGACGATCGTGCTGCGCACCGAGTCCGACACCCTCCGGCTGGACAGCCCGCGCCTGAAGACCTGCCCATGCACCCCGTCGATGGCCTCCGCGACAGCCGCTACGTTCAGTCCCGTCGCCGCGGCGATGCCCGAACGAACCGCTCCTGAGCTGCTGTTGTGGGAGGCCAAGTACGCCGCACTCACCTCCTACGGCAACGCCGCCACCTTGCTGGCCGAGACCTTCCCGCTCGGTCGACCCCTGCACGCCACCAGCATCCGCCAGCAGGTCGAGCGCACCGCGACCCACCTGGAAGACGAGCTCGGCGACGAGCGGTTCAGCTCCATCGACACCTGTCCGCGCGATCTAGAGACCGTGCCGCGCCCCGACCTGCCGTTGGTCGTCGCCCTGGACGGCGGCTATGTCCACTCGGCCAACCAGACCTCACGCCGCGACGGCTGGTTCGAAGCCGTCACCGGCTGCTCCACCCCCACCGGCGGCGGCCCCGCCAAGACCTTCGCGTTCGTCCAGACCTACGACCACAAGCTCAAACGCCGCGTGTACGAACTGCTGCGCTCCCAGGGCATGACCGACAACCAGCAGATCGTGTTCCTCGTCGACGGCGGCGAGGACATCCGCGACCTGCCCTGCTACCTCATCCCCCAAGCCGAGCACTACCTTGACTGGTTCCACATCACCATGCGCCTCACCGTCCTGCGCCAGAGCACCCGATCGCTCCCAGCGCCGCCCGCCGACGTCGCGGACTTCACCATCGACCCGAGCGGCACCGACCGGATCCTGGAGCGGATCAAGAACTACCTGTGGCACGGCAACACCTTCCGCGCCCTGCACCTGCTCAACAACCTTGTCGAGGATTACGAACTGCTATGCGCAGGCGAGCCCGACGACAAGCGGTGTGCCTTCTACACCCGGCTGGCCGAGTTCCATACCTACATCGACCGCAACCAGCACGAAATACCCAACTATGGCGAACGCCACCGCAACGGCGAAGCCATCTCCAGCGCCACTGCCGAAGCCACCGTCAACCACGTCATCAGCCGCCGCATGGTCAAGAAACAGCGGATGAGATGGACACCCCGCGGCGCCCACCGCCTCCTGCAGATCCGTACCCGCGTCCTCAACCGCGACCTCGACGCAGACTTCGCGTGCTGGTACCCCAACTCAGATCAAGCACTCAGCCTCGTTGCCTGACCCGTTCCCGCGGTTCTCCCGGTCTCCTGTAGGGGTGACGCCCACCCGGGCCGGGTTGACATAAAGATAGATGTAGAGCATCGCGACCTGTGGAAACGCGGCCTCTGGCGGGCCGGGGAGGTGCCCGCCAGAGGCCGCACAGCACAGCCCTAGCCGGCGTCGGGCGGACCCACCGTCCCGTCGCCCGTTGCCGTGGGGCCGTCCGGTGCGGGCGGGATGATCTTGTTGAAGAACGGGACCGCGAGCCCGAATGTCCCGCCGGCGTACAGCAGCGCCATCTGCCACACCGTCCCGGCCGACAGGGTCAGCCCGAATGCGATCGCCGCGATGAATGCCGCGGCCATGGCAATGACCGCCGCTCGCAGGTTCAGTAGGTACATCGATTCTCCGAAGGGGACATGGAGGCACGCCTGTCGCGCCTCGCGCCGAGCAGGTCCCTCCGAAGGCTGGTTGCCTGCTCTGGATCCAGGTTCCACCCCTTCCGAAGTAGTTGTTCCTTGTGGTTGAAGTATTTTGAGCGCTATCTGAGTGGAGAATTATCAGGTCTGGAGTACCTAGACCATGGCCTTTAGCGGATGTAGCTGGACTAGCATGGTCGTAAGTTGTCAAAAGTTGATAAGGG
Organism: Nonomuraea sp. NPDC050310; assembly: GCF_040655795.1. NCBI lineage: Bacteria > Bacillati > Actinomycetota > Actinomycetes > Streptosporangiales > Streptosporangiaceae > Nonomuraea > Nonomuraea sp. NPDC050310. The sequence continues at coordinate 12,181 of NZ_JBFAKP010000008.1, forward strand.
GGGTTAGCCATGGTGAGGGCAATCGGCATGCCGACCAAGGACGAGGTGCCTGAAGGCCCTCGCCGAGATTTCCTGGTCACGCTGTTCCAGATGTACAGGCAGGCGGGCCGACCGCCGCTCAAGCAGATCGCGGACAAGGCCAAGGAACTGGCCGAGGCGAAGGGCCCGGACAGGCTCACTGGAACCGCGAGCCAGGAGACGATCCGTCGCACGCTCCGGGGCCTCATCATCCCGGAACGATGGGAGACCGTGTGGGCGGTGTACGCCCCGCTCTGCGCACTCGCGGACGTGGACCCCCAGGCTCAGTACTATCTGCGGCAGGACGAGGACGACAGGTATGAGCCTCCGACCTCCACCCACAAGGAGGAGTTCAGGCGGGTGTGGAGCGCCGCATTCGACACCGAGGAACTGCCGCCGCCGTTCTTCGGCGCTCGTGTCCCATCACCACAGCGTGGCGTCCCTCGCGGCGGCGGATTTGACGACCCATGGGCGTCGGCAGCACCTGCCGCGGATGAGCCACCGTTCTGAGCGTGCCGTATGCAGCGATTCCTCCTATCCTTCTGCAGTCATTGACCAGGCGTTCGGAGGGTCACCTGCCGATCCACCGCCGATGAGGCACTCGCCGGCGACCCCATCTGACTGGTTCCCACGGTTTCCCACACGGCGGTCGCGCCACGCGGCCGGCCGCGGCGAAGGGAGAACCGGCGTGACTGATGTCGTTCCGTTGCCGTACTGGCCGACTCTCCGACCAGGTTTATGATCGGCTGCGACAGGCGGTCATCGACGGCGACCTGACGCCGAACACCCGGCTGGTCGGGTCCGAACTCGCTCGGCAGTACGGGATCAGCCAGGCCCCGGTGCGTGACGCCATCCGCCGCCTCGCACACGAGGGCCTGGTCACCCTGTACCGCTTCAAAACTGGGACACTTGGTCTGAACTGGTGTTCTTTTTGGACCGGCTAGGCTGCTCGGTGGTACTCGTTGATCGCTCCGCTGAGCACCCTGCGGCGCTGGATCCGGCCTTCTCGCGGGACGAACGTGCTCGTCTTGATCGGGTGGGCGTTGTTGACGGGCCTGGTGCGGTCTGTGGGCGTTGTAATGCTCGGCGTACTCTTCCAGGATTGATCGCAGGTGGCGTTCGTCGTAGATCAGCATCCGGTCGGTGCATTCGGCTCGTACGGTGCGCACCCAGCGTTCGGTATAATAGTTGGCCCGAGGCGTCCGTGGCGGTGTCTTCATCATCATGACGCCATGGCTGGTGAAGATCTCGTCGAAGGCGGCGGTGAACTTGGCATCCCGATCACGGATGAGGAACCGGGACGAGCCGATGCTCTGCCCGAGATCCATGAGCAGGTTGCGGGCCTGCTGAGCTGTCCACGCGCCGGTGGGATGGGCGGTGACCGCCCAGGATGTGGACGCGTCGGGTTTCCACCTCCATCACGAACAGCACGTAGAGGCGTTTCAGGAAGATCGTGTCGACGTGGAAGAAGTCGCAGGCGAGCAGCCCTTTCGCCTGTAGCCGTAGAAACGTCCGCCATGAGGTGTCGGAGTTTCGTGGCGCCGGTCCGTGTCGGTGTGAAGGCAGAATCCGTCGCACGGTTGCCTCACTGACCTGCACGCCGAGGCCGGCCAGCTCGCCGTGTACCCGCCGATACCCCCACCCGGGTTCTCTCGTGCCAGCCGGAGGACCAGCTCCCGGACCTCCTTGGTTGTTCCGGGACGGCCAGGCGCTGGGGGAAAGTCCAGGAGGGTTTGATCAGCTGGCGATGCCAGGCCAACAGGGTGCCCGGAGTGACCAGCCGATGAGCGCGCAGCACCGTCGGCAGGAAGCGGGCCAAGGCCGCCAGGAGCGCCCGGTCGGCCCAGTCCGGCTTCGGACGAACGACCTGGCGCTTCAGCACCGCCACCTCGTGGCGGAGCAGCATGATCTCGACATCCTTGGATGCCTGAGCACGTCCCAGCAACGCCAGTTAACCGAACACCCGAATCACAGTCAGATACAGCAGACGAACCGACACAGATCGCGATCTTGCACTCGAGGCGTCTGAGGGCCAAAGCCCCAGATCAAGCATCACACGATGAGTTATGAAGCGGTACAGCCAAGCGGATCGCTTGGTGGCGTGCTCGATGCCAGCGAGGATGTAAGTGGCGATATCCGTTGAGGGCGACGGTTTCGATGAGGGCGCAAGCTAGGAGTACTTCGGCTTGCGAGCTATCCGGATGCGCAACTCGATACGTCGTGTCGTCGGCGGTCCGCAGAGCCGGGGGCCCGACCGTGCCGAGGCGCGGCGGGGGTGCCGTAGCCGGAGGGCATGCGGCGCACGTGAACATCGCCTTCAGTAACGGCGCGGGCCTGGATGAGCCGGTCACGGCTGCGTCCAATGGGCTGGCGCACGGTTGGAACGGGCAGGGGGCCGATATGGAGAAGAGCTGGTCTCCCGTGGATGAGTGGTGAAGACCGGACGCGGTACCCGATCGGTGCTCGGTTCGTGCTCGGGCGTCCCGGGCATGGCACGTCATCGTTGGCCATCTGTGGACACGCAAACTGACGCGTCATCGCACAGACCGGCATAGACAGGCACGTCCGGCCATCAAAGGGTCTTGCTTCTAATCCGACGGTCGCGGACATCCGATCTGTGCAAGTCATCAAGCGGCGATCGCTTCGCGGCTGCGGAAGGCGGCTTCCTCGTTGTAGGGCGTGCCCTTGTGGAGGCAGCCGAGCATGCGGTTGAAGGTGTTGCGCCGAGCGCTGGTGTGCCTGTCGCGTTGGGCGCGTCGGTGGTCGTAGTGCGAACGAGCGCCGGGAGATCGCAGGGAGGCGAAGGCCCAGATGTAGCCGGCGGCAGCGAGGCGCCGGGCCGGGACCAGCCTTGGGCCTAAGGCCGGTGGGCCGACGGCTTCCCCATCGGCTTCGGCACGCAGCGCCGCCTCGTGTCGGCTGTCGTCGGCGAACGCATCGAGCTCGGCGTGCTCACGCGCGGCTTGGCCGCCGCGACCAGCGACGACGAGGCCGCGGTAGGGGGTTTGTCTTAGCGACACGATGGCGTGACCATCCGGCCGCGAGCCGGCATCCGATGCCACCGCCTATCAGCAGCGATGCGCGCCTACCCGCGATCACGCGTTTACCGAGCGTTCCCTGGTGAAAGCGTCTGCAGCGCGCACGACTTGGGCCCCGGAAGGCTTTCCGAGGCCCAAGTGTGTGTCCTACCGGGACGGCGCGCTCATCGGCGGCCCGCGTGCAGTTGTGTCACCTGCTCCGCGGTGAGCTCGTAGCTGTACAGACGGAAGTCGTCGATCAGGCCGTCGAACCTGGAGTCGCCCCAGCTCGTCCCGCCGAGGAAGTTGGCCGTGGTGTTACCGCCCACGCCCACGTCGCCGATGCTGATGGTGAAATCGTTGCGGGTGGCCTGGAGGACGCCGTTGAAGTAGATCTTCCCGACTGAGCCGTTCTGCGTGAACGTCACATGCGTCCACGTATTGAGTGGCAGGTCTTTGCCTGCTCCCAGCAGGAGCCGTTCCTGGGTGGCCACCCCAGGGGCCTTGAAGGTGGCGCCGAAGCCGGTGGTTCCGCCGGTCGTGGCTGACTGGAGCAGGAAGAAGGTGTCCGTGCTGCTGCCGATCTGGACCAGTGGCACCCAGTTCGGCAGTGTGTCGGGACGGGCCCAGAAGGAGACGGTGAACTGGTTGGTCAGGCCTGCCTCGATGTTGTCGGGGAGCCGGACCTCGTTGCCGGAGGTCGCCGCGCCGCCGGGCAGGCTCACCGCGGGGCCGTGGCGACCGGCCGTGCTCCACGACGTAGTACCCAGCAACGTCGCCGCTCCGATCGACGACTTCGCGCCGGTGTTCGCGGCGGCGGTGCCCGTGCCTTCGTCGAAGGTGTAGCGGACGGAGACGCCTTCGTTGTACATGCCCGCGACGTCCGCCGCGGTCAGGGTGGAGGTGTACAACCGGACGTCGTCGATCAGGCCGTCGAAGGCCGCGTCGGGATATCCGTTGCGGCCCAGCCAGTTGTTGGTCGTCGGGCCGACCTCGGTCATGCCGACGGTCAGGTCGGTACGCGTCGCGATGACCTGGCCGTTGAGGTACAGCGTGCCGATCGGGCCCTGGCGGGTGAAGGCGACGTGGTTCCACTGGTTGGCGACCACGTCCTGCGCCGGGCTGGCGTGGACCCTCTCCTCGGGGCCGGTCTTGCCCTTGAAGGTGACGGCGAGCCCGGTGCTCCCGCTCGCCTGGGTCTGCATCTGGATCTGGTAGTAGCTTCCGGCCGAGCCGAGCCCGTCACCGAGGTGGAACAGGCCGGTCCAGTTGTTCTTCACGTCGGGGCGTACCCAGAGCGCGGTGGAGAAGTTCGCCGCGCCCTGGAGCAGGTTGTCCGGCAGGTCCACCGCGTTGGCGGTGCTGCCGCCGGGCAGGTTGACCGCCTTGCCGAGCACGCCGTTGGCGGACCAGCCCGTGGTTCCGGTCAGAGCGGCGGCGCCGACCGCGCCTGCCGTACCGGTGTTGGCGGCGGTGGTACCCGTGCCCTCTTCGAACTCGTACCGGATCGGGATGCCGGTGGCCGGCGGCGGTGGGTTGTCGCCCACGATCACCAGATCGTCGATCATCAGGCCGCCGGCGGTCCCTCGCAGGGTGAGCACCTGGGAGGCCGTCGCGGCGGTGAAGGTGCCGACGTACGTGCCGTAGGCGGCGGTCGACGGCAGGGCTGTGGTGGCGGTGAGCGTCGCGTTCAGGTTGCCGATCGACAGCGTGCCTGTCGCCGCGGCGCTCCCGGACGTCCGGGCGTCGCGGGCGTAACGCAGCGAGATCCGGTAGGTGCTTCCAGGGGTGAGATCGCTGACCGTGCGGCTGAGGTTGCCCGAGCCGCCCAGAGCGAGCTGGTATCCCGTGTAGCCGAGGCCGCCCTGGCCGGTGGCGTTGCCGCGCACGAGCTGGACCTGGCTCGCCACGGCCCAGGGAACCATCCGGGAGTTGCCGGGGGCGACGTCGACCGTGGCCGGGGGGTTGTTGGTACGCCACTCGGCGGGCAGGCGCGGGTACTCGAACTGGTCCACCACCCGCGGGTTCAACTGGGTCATGATCACCGAAGGGTCGATCTTCACGATCTTCGCGACCGACGGGGTGCCGGTGTTGTCCCAGACGAACAGCATGTACGACCCGGGCGGGGCGTAGTTGCCGTTGAGCGGCGAGGTGATGCTCACTGTGCCACCGGACTGGCTGAACGCGAGGTCCTGGAAGTTCTGGTCGTTGTTGAACCCGTGCGTCACGGAACCGTTGCGGACCAGCGTGACCCGGGAGACCGTACCGGTCGCGGTGATCTGGAAGGTGCCGTTGTAACCGATCTTCTGCGGGGCGGCGCTGATCACCGGTCGCGGGGCGGCCTGGTCCCCGTTGAACAGGTACCCCGGCGAGTAGTACTCCACGTCCGTGTAGTTGCGCGGGCCGGGAGCGCCGCCGCCGCCGACCATCACGCGGCCGTCGGGCAGCAGCAGAGCGGTGGAGTGGTAGAGCCGGGCCCGCTCGTGCGGAAGGACGACCTCGGTCCAGTTGCCGGTGACCGGGTCCCAGATCTCCGGGTTGGTGACGTATCCGCCGTTGCCGTTGTTCTCCCGGCCGCCGCCGGTGACCAGCACCCTGCCATCGGGCAGGAGCGTCGAGGTCGCCCAGTGGCGCTGGTACTTCATCGGCTTGGTCGCGGTGATGACCGGGTTGGCGGTGCCGCCGGTGATGTCGACGACGAAGCCGGCACGGGCGCCGTCCGGACCGCCGCCGTTGGCCCACCAGCCGCCGCCGACCTGGAGGATCTTGCCGGGGCGGAACATCGTGGCCGTGGAGGTGGCGCCGACCGGGTTGCCGTTGGCGCCCTGACTGGCGATGTTCGCCGGCAGCGTGCCACGCAGGGTCAGCTGGCCGGTGCCGCCGTTGCCGGCGGGGTTCAGCTCGAACATCTGTGTGCCGCTGATGTTGAACAGCGTGCCGGTCGTCGGGGCGACGAACGCGCGCGGGTACCACCAGCGGTTCTCGTCCGCGCCCGCGTGGTCGGTGCCGCCGTCACCGTAGGCGGCCGGGCTCCTGGCGCCGTCGAGCTTCTTCCAGCCCGAGCCCTGTTCCGGGGTGTAGATCTCCGGAGTGAGGACGCCGCGCCCGCCGGGCCCGCCGGTGAGGCTACCGCCCTGGACGACGATGTCGCCGTTGGGCATGGTGGTGCCCGTCGGGTACCACCGGGGGAAGTTCATGGGCGCCTCGTTCTGCAGCCCGTTGTTGGTGGTGTAGCTCGTGACGCCGATCGCGCCGTCGTTGGGCGCGTTCCCGCCCATGCCGTCGTCGCCGCCGACCGTCATGGTGGAGTGGTCGTGCGGGCTCTGCACCTGCATGGCGCAGAACAGATCGGTGTAGGTGGTGTTCGGGAGGATGCCGCTGCGCAGGTTCGCCAGCGTGCGCGGGGTGGCCGGGTTCCAGATGTCGACCTCCATCTGGCCGCCCTGGGTGACCGAGTCGTTGCCGGTCCAGTCGTAGGGCGTGGTGTCGTTCCCCCAGCCGCCGACGCTCCCGAACGACTGCACCCTGCCGTCAGAGGTCAGCGCCATGTTGATCGGGACCAGCGGCCAGGGCGTGACGCCGCTCCAGGCGCCGGCCTGGTCCTTCACCGGCGGCGAGCAGTCCGCGGCCAGCAGCTTGGCGGCGTAGGCCAGACCGTTCTTCATCTGGGCGCGCATGTACGCCTCGCCGTAGGCGGTGCCCTCGTGCCCCATGGAGGTGTACCAGGACCGGCCGGAGTCGATCTGCTGGCACCAGGTGACCGGGTGCATGGAGCCCTGCCGGCCCATGCCGTACGAGGTCTCGTCGGCCTCGATCAGGGTGCGCACCCAGGGAGCCGGATTGACGACCCAGTCGTACCACTCGTCGCTGCGGGTGAGGCTGGCCGTCACGCCCTGCGTGAGCGGGTGGCTGGTGTTCGTCACGAACACGCGGCCCGGCCGTACCCCGGGGTTCTCCGGGTGTCCTTCGGAGACGGCGCCGACGAGGCGGGCGTAGAACGGGTTGACGTCGTGCTCGCTCTCGCCGACCGACCAGCCGGTGTAGTGCAGGCCCATGAATCCGCCGCCGCCACGGATGTAGCTCTCGAGCGCGGCGCGCTGTGCCGCGTCGAACAGCACACCACCGGTCTGGGCGAAGACCACGGTGTCACGGATGGCGAGGTTGGCGGTGTTGAAGGCCGCCGGGTCGTCGGTCTCCTGGATGTCGACCTGCTGGCCGTACTGGGTGCCGAGCTGGGTGGCCAGGTCGCGTACGGCCTGCCGGGCCTGCACGTGGGAGGCGTGGAAATTGGACTTGTAGAACAGCAGGATGCTGAGCCGTCCGTCGTTGTCTGGGGCGGCGAGGGCTGGGGCAGCGGGGATCGCCAGCCCGGCTAGGGCGACCAGCAACGCGACGAACGCCGCGGTGGTCCGGCTGGATAAGAGGCGGGGCACTTTCATGGGGATCCTTGAGGCAGACGGGGGGTGGCGGAGGTGGGCTAACCACCACGGCGCCCCGAAGTTATGCCGAAAGGAATGCATCGTCAAGAACTCAGTCCATCTATATGAACGTGTTTATTGCTGAGTTCCTATATGTGAACTGCTGGCGGTATAAACGAAATAGGCCCGCCGGAGCTCTTCCGGGGGCCTACATCGTCAAGATGGTCTCAGCGCAGTTCGGCGATGACGGTCTTCAGCTCGGTGTAGTCGTCCAGTCCGAAGGACCCGAGCTCGCGTCCCCACCCGGACTGCTTGAAGCCGCCGCGAGGCAGGGTGACATCGTCGGCGTGCCAGGTGTTGAGCCACACCGTGCCGGCCCGCAGCCGGCCGCCGACGCGGTGCGCCGTGCCGATGTCCTTCGACCAGACGCCCGCGGCGAGCCCGTAGACCGTGTTGTTCGCCGCCGCGACCACCTCGTCCTCGGTGTCGAAGGGTAGCGCCGTCACGACCGGGCCGAAGATCTCGTCGGTCTGCACCGCCATCCGCTCGTTCACCGAGGTGATGAGCGTCGGCGACACGAAGAAGCCGCGATCGCCGACGGCGTCGGCGCTTCCCGCGTTCAGCACGGCACCCTCCTGAAGCGCGCCACGGATGTAGCCCAGCACCTTCTCGTGCTGCTCCCGGGAGACCAGCGGCCCCATCTGCGAGGCCGGGTCGAAGCCGTCGCCCACCCTGATCGCCCGCGCGGCGGCGGCCACGCCTTCGACGACCTGGTCGAAGACACCGCGCTGGACGTAGAGGCGCGAGCCGTTGACGCAGCACTGCCCCTCGTTGAAGTACCCGCCGAGCACCGCGCCGGCGATGGCGGCGTCGATGTCCGCGTCGTTGAAGACGATGTTGGGCGCCTTGCCACCGAGCTCGAGGGAGACCTTCTTGAGGTTGCCCGAGGCCGCGGCCGCGATCTTCTTGCCGACCTCGGTGCTGCCGGTGAACGCGACCTTGTCGACGCCAGGATGGTCGACCAGCGCGGCCCCGGTGTCACCGAAGCCGGGCAGGATGTTCACCACACCGGCGGGCACGCCCGCCTCGAGCAGGAGCTCGCCGAGGCGCAGCGCCGTCAGCGGCGTCTGCTCGGCCGGCTTGAGGATGACGGTGTTGCCCGCGGTGAGGGCCGGGACGATCTTGAAGCACGCCATCAGCAAGGGGAAGTTCCACGGCACGATGCCCGCGACGACGCCGACCGCCTCGCGGCGGGTGTACGCGTGGAACTCGCGCCCCGGCACGGACATCGGGATGGTCGTGCCCTCCATCTTGGTCGCCCAGCCCGCGAAGTACCGGAAGAGCTCGGCGGAGACGGCCACGTCACCGTCCCGGGCCGCTTCGACGCGCTTGCCGTTGTCGAGCGCCTCCAGCTGGGCGAACTCGTCGCGATGGGCGTCGATGAGATCGCCGATGCGCCACAGCAGGTGGGAACGGTCACGCGGGGTCATTCTCGACCACGGGGACGGGGACTCGAAAGCCGTGCGAGCGGCCACGACCGCGCGGTCCACGTCCGCGGCGGACGCGTGCGCGACCTCGACCAGTAACTCCTCGGTCGACGGGTTGACGGTGGCGAACGTCCTGCCGTCCTTCGCGTCCACCCACTCGCCGCCGATGAGCAACTGCTTCGGCGAGGAGAGGAACGATCGTACGGCAGGCAGGAGCAGGGAGTTCTCGTGGGACATGACGGCCTTCCATGGACAGTCCGGACTATTTGCTGATCGACACTTTCGACCAGTCGAGGGTGAGGGTGACGGCGAGGACGATGATGACGCCGTAGAGGATCTGCTCGTAGGCGGACGGCACGCCGACGATCGGCAGGCCGACCCGGAGCAGCGTCACGACGAACGCGCCGGCCAGGCTTCGCCACACGCTGCCGTGACCACCGGTGATGGCGGTGCCGCCGACGACGATCGCCGCGACCGCCGGCAGAAGCAGGTTGTCGGCCATCGTGGGACCGCCGCTGAACTGGCGGGAGACCAGCATGATCGCGGCGAACCCGGCGCCGGCGCCGGAGACGGCGAACGCGCCGATCTTGACCAGGTCGACCGGGGTGCCGGCCAGCCGCGCGGCCGATTCGGAGTACCCCGTGGCGGAGATCCAGCTTCGTAGCGGGGTGAGCTTCAGCGTCAGGGCGATGAGGGCGACCACGACGAGGGCCATCACGAAGGACATCGGCACGTAGCCGCCGACGTAGAGCTCGAGCCACTTGACCGTCGAGTCGTCCACCACCCGCACGGTGCCGGCGCCGGAGACGACGAGGGCGACGGCGGACAGGATGCTCATCCCGCCCAGGGTGACGATGAAGGAGGGTATTCGGAGCAAAACATGCGCCACCCCCTGCACCGCGCCGATGGCCGCCGCGGCGAGGATGACCACGGGTGTGGCCAGGCCTCCGAGGTGCGGCAGCCACAGGGCCAGCAGGACGGTGGACAGCGAGGCCATCGCCGCGATCGACAGATCGATCCCTCCGCAGAGGACGATGAGCGTCGCCGCCGCGGCGAGCACGATGAGCGGCGCAGCCGTACGGGCCACCGCGGTCAGACTCCGCTGCGTCAGGAAGCCCGGGTCGGCGATGGCCAGGGCGGCCACCAGCGCCACCAGGGCGATGAGCGGCATGAATCCGGTGAGCCGCCGGCCCAGCCGGGGGCCGCTGTCACCGGTGGCCGGCTCGGCGGCCGGCTTCAGGGTGATGGGGGTGCTCATAGCATCTCTTTCACGAGGTCCAGAGGGCTCGGCTTGCCGCCGGCCGGGCAGGCGACCTCGGAAACGACCCGCCCGTCGTTCATGACCAGGATGCGGTCGGCCATGCCGATGGCCTCCTCGAGGCTGTCGGCCAGCAGTACGGTGGCGACCCCGCTCGCCGCGAGCTCCCGCATCAGCCGGTACACCTCCGAGCGGGCGCCGATGTCCAGGCCTCGCGTCGGGTGGTCCAGCAGGAGCAGGCGGATGTCGCCGCCGACCAGCCAGCGGGCCAGGACGACCTTCTGCTGGTTGCCGCCGGACAGCCGCTGGATAGGGGTGTCACGACCCGGTGTCCGGATGGACAGCCGCTCGATCCAGCGGTCCACCAGCGCGGCCTGTTTCCTGGGCGCCACGAAGGGGCCCGCGCACCGGGCCCGCTGCTTGGCCAGGGTCATGTTCTCGGCCACCGACAGCGGACCGACCATGCCTTCCGTCTTGCGTTCGGCCGGGACGTAGCCGATGCCGGCGGCGCAGGCGGCGCGCGTGCCGGAGATCTTGACCTGCTTGCCGTCCATCCGGATCTCGCCGGCGGTGACCGGCTCGGCGCCGAACAGGGCGCGGCAGACGTCCTCCCGGCCGGATCCGTGGACGCCGACGATCGCCACGATCTCTCCTGCCGCGACGTCCAGGTCGATGTCCTTGAACGACGAACCCGACAGCCCGCGTACGGCCAGCCGAGGCTCCCCCGACTCGACGACGGCCGCGGCGTTCTCGTGGTAGTGGTCGTCCGACCCGGTGGACCCGATCATCATCCGGTGCAGCTCGCGGGGGACGGCTCCGGCCGCGGCGACCTCGCCGACCGACCGGCCGTTGCGGAGCACAGCCACCCGGTCGCACACCTCCAGCACCTCGTCGAGGCGATGGGAGACGAAGACGACCGAGGCGAACTCGCGCAGCCGGCGGATCTGCGCGAACAGGGTCTCGATCTCCTTGGACTCCAGCACCGACGTCGGCTCGTCCAGGACGATCACCGGTGGGTGCTGGCTCCGCTGCTCGATGCGCAACACCTTCGCGATCTCGACCATCTGCCGGTCGGCGAAGGACAGCGCGTCGGTGCGGACCATCGGGTCGATGGTCGAGCCGATCTTGTCGAGCTGCTCCTGGGCCAGGCGGCGCATGGTGTCCCAGCGATAGACGCCCCGGCGGACTCCCGGCCCTTCCCCGCCGAGGAGGATGTTCTCCGCCGCGGTCAGGTTCGGCACCAGCGACTGCTCCTGGAACACCATGCCGATGCCGTGGTCGGCGGCATCGACGACGCTGCGCAGCTTGACCGCCTCGCCGCGGACCCGGATCTCGCCGGCGTCGGGGACGACCAGGCCGACCAATGCCTTGAGCAGGGTGGACTTGCCGGCCCCGTTCTCACCGACCAGACCGAGGACTTCGTGCTGGCGGACGACCAGGTCGACACCGTCGAGGGCCTTCACCCCCGGATAGTGCTTGACCAGGCCGCGGACCTCCAACGCCGGCGTCGAGGCTGGGACGCTCACTTGACCACCTGGTTTCTGCGACGCTGGGGGATGACCGCGGCCGCCACCGCGGCCACGACGATGAGCCCCTCGACCCCGCCCTGCCAGTACGGGCTGACCCCGATCTGCACCAGACCGTTCGTGAGCACCACGACGAGCAGGACGCCCACGGCGGAGTGCAGGACGCCGCCCCGGCCCCCGGTGAGCAGGGTCCCGCCGACGACGGCAGCGGTGATGGCGGAGAAGTCGTATCCGCTGCCGGCCTGGACGAGACCGGCCCCGAGCTGGCTGGTCACCATGACTCCGGCAAGGCCGTAGAAGGCGCCGGCGACGGCGAAGACCGCGACCTTGTACGGTTTCACCCTGACGCCGGAAAGGGCGAGCACTTCCTCGGCGCCGCCGATCGCGAACGCGTACCGGCCGAGCCGGGTGTAGCGCTGGACCAGCCAGCCCGCCAGAACGCACGCGGCGGCGATCCAGGTGAGATAGGACAGCCCCAGTAACCGCTCGATCGCCCAGCCCTTGAGCATGGGGTCGGAGATGTTGGGCTGGACGCCGGCGAACAAGAGGGTCGCCACGCCGAGCCCGACGGCCGACACCCCCAGCGTCGCCATGAACGAGGGCACCTTCAGCAGGACCAGGGCGAGCCCGCTCAGGCAGCCGAACGCGCAGCCCAGCAGGACGGCGACCCCGATCCCGAGAAGTCCGAGGTCGTTGTCGTTGCGATTGTTGGCCACCAGGAGCGACACGGTCAGGGCGGAAGCGCCCATCACTCCCGCGGCCGAGAGGTCGATGGAGCCCATCACCAGCACGAACGTGATGCCGCAGGTGACGACGGCGAGCACGGCGGCGGCGTCGACGATGTTCTGGACGTTCTCGATGCTGCGGAACCGCGGGCTCAGCACCGCGAACATCAGGAAGATGACGGCCAGGGCGACCGGTGGACCGGCGTCTCGTAACGACGCGCCTCGCCTGGAGATGCGGCGAGGCACGGAGGCGACCTCGGATGCCAACGTCACGTCAAGGCCCCGGCCACACGCTTGAAGACGTTGCCGCACTCGAAGTCGGACGGGTTCGTCTTCGGCTGTGCGAAGCTGGCGGCGTTCTCCTTCGTCACCAGGAACTGCTCGGCGAAGAAGGCGCGATTGGCCGCGGGCAGGTCCTTCACCGCCAGCTTGCCGGTGGCCACGCAGAAGCCGATCGCCAGGCCGATCCCGCCCTGCCAGCTACCGTCGCTGGAGACGGTGGCGGTCATGGATCCGTCCTGTACCGCCTTGACCGCGTCAGGAACGGCGTCGATCCCGACGACCGCCACCTGCCCGGCCTTGCCCGCCTGCTGGAGTGCTTCCAGCGCGCCGAGTGCCATGTCGTCGTTGGCGGTCCAGATGCCCTTGACCTTGTCGCCGTGCTTGGTGAGCAGCGTCTGGGTCACCGTACGCGCCTCGGCGCGGGAGAAGTTGGCGGTCTGCTGGTCGAGCAGCTCCACACCGGGATTCTTCTTGAGCGACTCCTGGAGACCGGCGAACCGGTCCTTCGCGGCCGCGGTGTCCAGCACGCCTTGCAGCGCGATGATGCCTCCCTGCCCGCCGATCGCCTTGGCGAGCGCGTCACCGATCTGCCGGCCCGACTCGACGCCGTTGTAGGTGATGTGGCTGATCCATGTCTTGTAGTCGGCCGGCTTCAGGTCGGCCGGCTTGTTCCACTGCGTGACGAGGTAGGCGCCGGCCTTGTCGGCGCCCTTGACGATCGCCGTGGTGTCGGAGTCGCCGTTCGGCAGCACGTTCATGACCAGGCACTTGGTGTCGCCGGCGAGGAGCTGGCTGATCTGCTCCTGCTGCTTGGTGGAGTCGCCGCCGTAGGTGAGGCGCTGCTGGGTGAGACCGACCGTCTTGGCGAACTCGTCGCCGCCGGTGAGCCACGAGGCCTCGTACGGGTTGGACTCGTTGCGGACCTGACCGACGAGTTTGACGTCAGCCGGCTTGCAGCCGGCCGCGCCGGCGGAGTCGCCGCCTCCGGCCGCCTGTTCGCTGCAGCCGGTCAGGGCGGCGGCCGCGAGCGAGAGGCTCAGTAAAACCACGGTGGGGCGAGTATTGATCTTCATGGGTGATCCTCGATCTCTTCGGCGCCGGGGGGAGCCGGCGGGGGGCGCGACGGGAAGAGAAACCTGTCGTCGGGGGACTGATGGCGACAGGTGCTGTCGTATTTTGCGGTTATGGACGCGCCGGAAGCCAGCGTCAGCGGGCCATCCAGCCGCCGTCGACGACCAGGACATGGCCGTTGACGTAGTCGGCGGCGGCGGAGCTGAGGAAGACGGTCGCTCCGGCGATGTCGGAGGCGTCTCCCCAGCGGCCGGCCGGGATGCGCTCGAGGATGGACCGGGATCGATCCGGGTCCGCCCGCAGCGCGGTCGTGTTGTCGGTGTTCATGTAGCCGGGCGCGATGGCGTTGACCTGCACGCCGTGCCGGGCCCACTCGTTGGCCAGAGCCTTGGTGAGGCCGGCGACGCCGTGCTTGCTGGCGGTGTACGACGCCACGCGGATGCCACCCTGGAAGGACAGCAGGCTGGCGATGTTGACGATCTTTCCCTGCCCGCGCTCGGTCATCGGGCGGCCGAACGCCTGACAGAGAAAGAACAGGCCGTGCAGGTTCACGTCCAGGACGCGATGCCACGACTCCTGGGTGACGTCCACCGAGTCCTCGCGGTCGATGACGCCGGCGTTGTTGATCAGGATGTCGACCTGACGATCGCGGTTCACCTCCGCGGCCGCTCGCCCGATGGCGTCGTGATCGCTGATGTCGAGGTCCACGACCTCCACCGCGCGGCCAAGGCCGGTGATCTGGTCCCGGGTGGCTGCCTGGCTTCCCGGTCTGCCCAGGAGGACCAGGTCGGCCCCGGCCTGGGCGAGGCCCAGAGCGACGGCGCTTCCCAGCCCTCGGCCCGCGCCGGTCACCACGGCGCAGCGGCCGGTCAGATCGAACGGCGAGCTCATAGATCCTCCAGCGCCACCGGCGTGAGATCGGTGTACTGGTTGTTCTCGCCGGCCATGGCCCAGATGAAGGCATAGGAGCCGGTGCCGGCCCCGCAGTGGATCGACCACGGCGGCGAGATGACGGCCTCGCGGTTGCGCACGATGAGGTGACGAGAGGCGCCGGGATGCCCCATCACGTGGAAGACCCGGTCGTTCTCGTCGAGATCGACGTACAGGTAGACCTCTGTGCGCCGGTCGTGCAGGTGCGGCGGGAAGGTGTTCCAGACCGAACCTTCGGTGATGACGGTCACGCCGAACTGGAGCACCGAGGTCCGCAGCTCCTGGCCCCAGGCGTACCGGTAGAGGCTGCGCTCGCTCGCGCCCTGCGGCGTGCCCAGCTTGACCGGGTCGATCGCCGAGTGGCTCAGCAACGTGGTGGGGTACGCGGCGTGTGCCGGGGCGGACACGAAGTAGAACGCGGCGTCAGGACCGGTGAAGACGACCTCGTTGCCCAGGCCGACGAACAGCCCGTCGAGATGGCGGAGTTCGAACTTGTCCCCGTTGACCAGCACATGGCCGGGCCGGCCGACGTTGACGATGCCGAGCTCCCGGCCGGCCAGGTGCGACGGGGTGCCGATGACGTCCCAGGCCGGCAGCTCGAGCTGCCGGTCGGCGGGAACCGCACCCCCGACCACCAGCCGGTCGTCGTGGGTGTACACCGCGTGCACCTCGCCGGTGCGGAACAGGCGGTCCACGAGGAAGTTCTTCCGCAGGTCCGCGTTCGTGGCCGTCTCCACGCTGTCAGGCGAAGCGGAGTACCTTACCTCGATCAAGTCCTTCTCCTTATGTGAACCAAGTTCTGCTATGTGAACTGAGCGCGACGATAGCTGTGGCCTTGATGGCGAGTCAAGGCATGGAAGTCAGTCCTTATATGTGAACTGTGGTTTATTGGTATCTGCCGGATGCAGGCACCATGATTGATCGATCCCTTGAGAAGGAGGCCTCGGTGGGCGCGGACAAGACGGTCAACGGCAGCTCTGCCACCTCGCAGGTCAAGTCCGCCGCGCGCGTCCTCGACATCCTGGACGACATCGCCGCCCACGGCGAGGGCACCCAGCTGCAGCTCGCCACGCGCCTCGGCATCCCCAAGAGCAGCCTGCACGCGCTCCTGCGCACCATGTGCGCTCGCGGCTGGCTGGACACCGACCAGACGGGCAGCATCTACCGGCTCGGGGTGCACACCTTGACCGTCAGCTCGGCCTACATCGACGGCGATCCGGTCCTGACGCGAGCCAGGGCCGTGATGGACGAGATCGCCGCGGCCACCGAGGAGACGGTGCACCTGGGCCGGCTGGAAGGCTCCGAGATCATCTACACGGCGAAGCGCGAGTCCAAGCACCCGTTGCGCATGTACTCGGCGGTCGGCCGCCGGCTGCCCGCCTACAGCACGGCCCTCGGCCGGGCGATGCTCGCGGAGATGCCGGAAGACGTCCGCGATGCGCTGGTCCCGCAGCAGATCAAGGCCATCACCCCGCAGACGGTCACGGACCGGGACGCCCTGCTGGCGATCATCGACAAGGCGGCCAGGCTCGGGTACGCCGAGGAGAGCGAGGAGTCCTGCCTGGGCGTGCGCTGCTTCGGTGTGGCGCTGCCGTTCTCCCGCCGATCGGTCGACGCGCTGAGCGTCGCGGTTCCGATCAGCCGCCTCAAGCAGGGCCGGGAGGACCTGATCATCGAGACGCTGCTGAGCGTGAAGGCTCGCCTGTCGGCGATGAGCGACAACAGGCTGGGGCGCTGACCCGGTCGCACGCCTCGGCGGCGGAACGACTTCGGGGCTGACCCTGCCGCAGGTCAGCCCCGTCACTCTCACTCTCCGATACCGCCCGCTGGTCGCGCTTGCCGTACGAGCGCGGTGTCAGTCCTGGCTCAGCTTGGCCAGCACGCCCGCCCGGCTCGCGTCCTCGCTGGCGAGCACGCCCCCGTTGGCCACGTCGTCGGCGGTGATCTCGGTGAACACCATGCGGACGTCCTGCCGGCGGGCTCCCAGGATCTCGACGGCGTGGTCGGCCACTGCCTGGGCGAAGGCCTTGCGTTGCTCCAGCGTCCGGCCCGCGAGCAGTTCGACGGTGATGTTGGGCATGACGTCCTCCCTCTGGCTGGCTGTCCAGCATGCGGGCTTCAGTTCACTAATGTGAACGAACGGTACAGCGCTCCAGGGGACGGCGCAATGTACGGCTCTGCTGGTTCACATACTTGACATCGGTTCAGCCTGTTGGTCGAATCGGAGCGACCCCCTGGCTCGGCGAACCCTCGGAGCAACGCCGGCGAGCCGGCTCGTCTTCAGGCGCGAGGATGCGACATGCGGCGCAATGACAGCGGATCTGTTCGAAGGGCGCGGGTGCGGCGCCTCGTGTACGCCGGCGCTGCTGCGCTCGTCGTCGTCCTCGGCACCGCGTCCCCGGCGAGCGCCCACGTGACCGTCACGCCTTCCACGACCGCGGCCGGGGCGCATGCCGTACTCCAGTTCAGCGTCGGGCACGGCTGCGAGAACTCGCCCACGACCAGGATCACCATCCAGCTTCCGCCGCAGATCACCTCGGCGGCCCCCACCCGGGCGGCGGGGTGGACGATCACGAAGCAGACGGAAGCGGTCAGCCCGCCGGTCGTGGACACCCACGGCAACCAGATCGTGCAACGGGTCGCGTCGGTCACGTTCAATGCGGAGGTCCCGCTGCCGGACGGCTACCGCGAGGTCTTCGAGCTCGAGGTCACGTTGCCTGCGGCCAAGGGGACCAAGCTCGTCTTTCCCACCATTCAGACCTGCGAGCGCGGCGAAGCCGCCTGGACAGAGGTCCCACAGGACGGGCAGCACGTCGAAGCGCTCGAACTGCCCGCGCCGAGCTTCGTCGTCTCCGAGCCCGCCGGCGGCACACACCACCACGCTCAGTCCGCCTCGGGAGGGGGCGGTGTCTTGACGCTCGCCGCGCTGGCGCTCGGCGCCCTCGGCTCGGCCCTCGGCGGCGTGGCGCTCGTCCGGCAGCGCCGCCTCACATGATCAACCGGCGGGCGGTGATCCTGGCCTTCGCCTTAGCGGTGCTGCTCGGCTTCCCTCAGCCGGCGTACGCACACGCGCACCTCATCAGCACCGATCCGGCCCAGGGGGCGGTGCTGCAGACCGCGCCCGGCCGGGTCCGGTTCACGTTCGATGAGGCAATACGCGGCGTCCCAGGCGGTGTCCAGGTCTTCGGCTCGCAAGGCGAGCCGGTCGCGGCCAAGCCCAGCGTCAAGGGCGCCGAGCTCGACGTCGTCTTCTCCGCGCCGCTGGGCACCGGCACGACCGTGATCACCTGGAGGGTCGTCTCCGCGGACGGGCATCCGATCAGCGGCGCCCTCACCTTCTCCGTCGGCGCGCCGACCACTGTCGTCACCCCGCCTCCGACTGGCCCGACCGCTGTCGCCGACGTCTCCTGGCCACTGACACTGGCTCGTACGGCAGGCTACCTCGGCCTTCTTCTCGCCGCCGGGCTGGTCGCGTTCGCCGCCATGTTCCTGCCTGCGGCGTCCTACGCCGACCGCCCTCGGCGCCGTGTCACCGTCTCGGCGCGTGCCGCCGCGGCCGTCGCCGCCGGAGCGTGGCTCACCGCGTTGCCGATCACCGCGGTCTACCAGCTCGGCGGCGGGCCGGGCCTGCTCCTCGAAGGCGTGACCTGGGCGTCGCTGCCGCTCACCGAGTACGCCGTCGCCACGACCGTCGCCGGTGGCCTCGCGCTGGCTGTGGCACTGCTCGGACACGGGCCGGCGTCGCGACCACGTCGCCTCGCGACGGTTGCGGCAGCCTCGGCCGCGGTCACAGCCCCCGCGCTGGTCGGGCACACGCGCGCGGCGAGCCCCGAACTCCTCGTCATCGGCGTGGACGCCCTGCACCTCCTCGCGGGCAGCATCTGGCTCGGCGGAATCACCGGTCTCGCTCTCACCCTGCCGGCCCTCTCGGCCCGTGGCGCCGTCGCGGCTGAGGTGCTCACCCGGTTCTCCACCACGGCCAGCACCGTCCTCGTGGCTCTGGTCGCCACCGGACCGCTCCTCGTGTGGCGCATCTTCGGTTCTTGGCCCACGCTGACCGGCACCGAGTACGGCCGGCTGCTGCTGGCCAAGATCGCCATAGTGCTGATCGCTCTCGCGATCGCGGCGTGGAACAGATGGTCGCTCCTCCCGCGCCTCGAACAGGCCTCAACCACCACCAGCCGGCAACGCCTCTCCCGGCCGGTGGTGCGCGCCACCACGATCGAGGGCGCGCTCCTCGCTGCCGCACTCCTCCTGACCGGCATCCTGGTCGACACCAGCCCCGACGGAGACCCCGCGCCAGCGGCGTCCAACCTCGACACCCACACCACGGCACTGGGCGACATAAAGGTGCAGGCTTCCCTCACTCCGCTCACCCGTGGCCCCAGCACCCTCACCCTCCGGCTGCGCTCCGCCGCCGGTGAACCTGCCGAGGGCGTGGCTCCGCCGGTGGTACGGCTGGCCTCCGACACAGCAACGCTGGGCGCCGTCCCCCTGACGCAGGCGTCGGCGGGCTTCTACACCGCGCAGGTCGTGCTTCCGGTAGCGGGAACGTGGCGGATGCAGGTGTCCCTGCGCGTCAGCCAGTTCGTCAATCCCGTGGCGGAGCTGAGGTTCGTAGTCAAGGGATGATCGACGCTCCCTAGGTCAGACCCCGCCCACATCGCCGAGCCGGGTGTGCCATGGTGAACCGAGTCTTCGTCGTCGGACCCTGTCCACACAGGCGGTCGCCATCGAGAAGCGCCGGCTCCCAACCACTGGCAGCGCCGGCACCACCGAGCGGATCGCCGTCTGCTTGCGGTCGCATGGACGGGGCGAGGGGGCGGTCACCGGTCGCCTGTTCCGCAGGTGAGCGGGCTGATCGTCTGGGGGCCCGCTGGGACCACACGCTGTGCGCACGAGTCGCAGGTAGGGAAAGCTGTGTCCTTTCCCTTCCGCTGGCGTAAGCGTGTGACGTGCGGAAACAGTCGGCTCCTTTGCTCGCTGACCGGCTCGACCACATTCGAGCGCAACAGGCAGCCGCCCCATCCTGACCCATCAGCGCCCGGATCGAGGTGTTCGCACACCCCGCAGCAGCGGCGGTCCCGCCCAGTTGAGATCCAGTAATCGCCCGGCTCACCTGCCTCGAACGACAGGAACCGCTCCAGCCGCTCGGGTCCGGCGTTGGGACCCCAAACCACCCGGTCGAGGTGAAGCCAAAATCCGTCATGCTCCGGGGCCATTTAATTCTCGGGCGCGGCCGGGGAGGCGCCGCAAGCCTCCGGCTGGTGCGTGGAGCCGTACGACGTCTTCGACTCCCAGGTGGCAGCCGCGTTCGGGGGAACTAGAACCGGTAGAGCGTGTGTGCTTGTCCCAGCCATTCGAAGGAGAGGCGGAGGCCGGTGATTCGTTCCGCGAGGATCAGGGCGTGGACGCGCCAGTCTTCCAGCAGCCCCTCTCCCGGAACCTGTCCGGCCGCCACGTCGGCGTACCTTTCGTGCAGGTGGAAGAGTCCCTGGAGCTGCTCTTCGAGAGCCGCTGTGTCACCCCATTCGGCATCGCCGTACCTGAATCTGCAGGCACGGCGTCCATTGATCGAATAGTGCAGGGAGAAGCGCTGCAGGGTCTGCTTCCTATCAGGCATAGCGCCTTTCCATCTGACGAGAGTTGCTCGAGCGCCTTGTACGCTCGGTCGCCCGTGTACTCGATGGCGAGGAACCAGGGCGTTGCCTCACCCAGCAGCAGGAACCCGCCGAAGCCGCCTTCCATCTGTTCCTGAACGGCCTTGTCGATCAGGTCGGTGAAGTTTCCGGGCACGGGGGCGGCCGGTGCCCCGGCGTGTAGGACACTCATCGCCGTGTTGGCCGAGGACGGCTGGAACCAGGTCAGGCACAGTTCGCCGGTGATCTCACTTCGCTTAATCAGATCCCGGTAGTGTGCCTCGGTGTCGCTGAGCAACCTGTTTCCTCCGTGGGCGCTGGCTGACCGGGATTCAGGGCGATCAGCGCTCGCTCGCTGATGGTCTTGCTCACACGCAGCCGAGGAGTGTGAGGGTGGCCCGGGTTTCGCCGTCAGGATGCCATTTTCGCTTGGTCTCGATCAAGCCGGGTCGAGGGGCGTTGGATGCGATCGGGCGGGATCCGCTCAGCCTGGAACGCGAAGATCGCCGGCAGGTTCAGGCTGTCGCGGCCTAGCTCACAGGGCGCTCGTGCGCGTGGTGGTGCTCCAGAACCACTCGATCTTCACCTCGGCGCGGCGGGCGGCGAGCCACTCGTCGAAGATGCGCCGTTCGACCCGGCGGCGGGTGGCGGCGTCGAGCACGGCCTCGTGGATGGAGATCACTTTGACCAGCGGTGAGGCGAACGCCTGCGACGCGGGCACGTCCTCGATGGTCAGCCGGGCGCCGGGGGTGTGTTCGGCCAGAGTGTAGAGGTCGGTCTCGTCGGCGAGGTCGGCAGCGGGGTGGGGGAGTTCGAGCCGGGCGATCCTGGCGATGGCGAACTCGGCCCGGTGCGCCTCGAAGTACGCGTCGACCTTGCCCTCGGTCACCCGCTCGCGGATGCGGGCTATGGCCACCTCGCCGGCCACGAGCCCTTCCAGCTCGCTCTGCGTCAGGCCGCGCCGGTCCATCCAGTCCTGGGTGGACGCGGCGGTCAGCAGGCCGCGGGCGCGGCGGAAGGCGTCGACGGCCTCCTGGAGTTCCTCGTCGGTGAGCTCGAGGCGAGACTGCTCGACCTCGGCCCTGAGCAGCGCGGCGGAGATGATCCGGTCGGTCAGCCGGGCCTCGTCCCACAGGAAGTCGAGGGAGGCGACCGCATCGGCCACCCGCACGTCGACCCCGTCCACGCGGAGCAGCAGGTGTTCCCCCGCCCGGTGCACCCCGCGCAGCGGCCAGGGCAGCGCCCGGTCCGGGCACCAGGACAACGAGACGGTGCCGGCGCCGTCCTGCTTGATGAGGAGGTCGTAGTGCAGCGAGCCGTCGGACTCCTCCCGCTGCCACAGCAGGCGGAAGCGGGCCTCCGGGTGGCGTTCCCGCAGGTCGTCGACGCGGGTCTGGGCCTCGGGCGGCTCCAGGCCGGCCAGCTCGCGAAGGACGCCGAGCGCGTCGGGCAGCATGCCGTACTCCTCTCGGATGAGCGGCGCGGGACGCTGCCGGCCGTCCCGCGCCGTGGTGCCGTTTACGGGAAGCAGGCGTCGACGTCCTCGTAAGCCCTGCACCAGGGGCCGTCATAGCCGATGTCGGTGACCGAGGTGCTGAACTCGCGCGGCCTGCCGCCGTTGACGAGCTTGAGGTCGCCTTCGTCCAGCTCGGGTCCGACGGCCCCGATGTCGCTGATCTTGATCTTCGACATGATCCTCCCTTCGTCTGGTGACCGGATGATCACCTGGGGAAGATGATCGAGCGGGCGTCTTGCAGCTCAGTTGGGAACAGCTGCAAGGGTCTCGCGCCGGACCTGCCCGTGCAGGAGCAGGTCGCACAGGGCCTCGGTGATGGGCAGGCCGACGGTCTTCTCGACCCAGACCCACTGGCCGCTCGGGTTGATCTCCAGGAAGACGTACCGTCCGTCGGGGGTGAGGATCAGGTCGATCGCGCCGTACGACAGGCCGAGCCGCTCGACGATCTCGACGCAGCGCCGGGCCACCTCGGCGGGCAGGTGATGCACCTCGTGGCGGGTGGTGCCCAGGTCGTAGCGGCGCCAGTCGAACTTGGCGTGGTTGCTCTGCTGGGAGTGGATCTCGGCGGCGAACACGGTGTCCCCGACGACGGTGGCCCTGATCTCGACCTTCTTCGGCACGTACTCCTGGACGATCACCGGGGCGAAGCGGATCGCGTCGGCGTACGCCACGTCCCGCGTGGACACCGGTTCGGTGTACCTGCTGGTCCGCTCGCCGTCGGCGCGGATCAGCCAGGGCAGGTCCAGTGCCTTGGTGATGATCCGGCCGTCGTGGCGATTGTAGAAGTCGAGCAAGTCGTCGGGATCGGTGGTGATCAGCGTCTCGGGCAGCTCGAACCCGATGCGTCCGGCCAGGGTGAGCTGCCGAGACTTGCGCTGGGCACGCAGCACGGCCGACCTCGGCGCCGGCACCGTCCGGCAGTCGAGCTGCTCCCACAGGTCGGAGCTGAACGCCTCGCACTGCTGCTGGATGTAGGCACGCGCCTCCGGGTCCTCGATCTCGGGGTGGGGCTCGGGCTGCTGGGGCCGCCGGACCAGCACAGCCGTCAGCGCGTCCAGCTCGACGGTCTGCCGTTCCGTGCGCAGCCGTCGTCTGACCTGGCCGCTTCGGTCGTAGGCCGCGTCGAGGCGGGCGCGGGCGGGGAACTCCACCGGGTCGAAGAGGGTCACCTCGGCACCGCGCCGGGCCAGCAGGTTCGCGAGGTGGACGCCGTGGGGGTCCCCGTCGATCGTGAGGATGAGAACGTGATCCGCCATCGCCTGTGCTCCTGGGTCGTCCTGGTCAGGTCATGCGGACCCTAGGGAGCGCTGCTTGGATCTGACTGGCAAGCCCCTTCAGCCCGAGGTTGCGCGAAAGGAGTACGAGCCTGACCCCACCAAGAAGACCGCATGGCCCTCTTCCCGGCGGACGAGCGACACTCCGGGGGCCCGCTCGGCGGGCAGGCCGCTCTCGGTGACCGCGGCTTCCGTGGCCACCCAGACCTCGGCGGTGCAGGTGGGCGGCACGGTGACGTCCAGCTCGTAGTTCGAGTCCCCGGCGCGCCAGGCGATCTCCACCGGCCCGTGCGGGGTGCGGTGCGTGGTGGTGGCCCAGGTGATCCCGCCGCCCGGCCGCGGGCGGACCACGAGGTGCCGGTAGCCGGGAGCGGCCGCGACCAGCCCGCCGATCGTGCGGTACATCCAGTCGCCGACCGCGCCGTAGGCGTAGTGGTTGAAGGAGTTCATGCCGGGATCCTGGAGACCCCGGTGCTCGCTCCAGCCGTCCCAGCGCTCCCACATGGTCGTGGCGTCGCCGTGCACGATCGGATGCAGCCAGGAAGGGAAGGACTCCTGCGTCAGCAACCGGTAGGCCACGTCGAGGTGGCCGGTGCGGGTCAGCGCGTCCAGGAGGTACGGCGTGCCCAGGAAGCCCGTGGACAGGTGCCAGCCTCTGGCCTCGACGTCGCGGGCCAGCCGGGCGCCCGCCCGGGTCAGTTCCGGCTCCTCGAACAGGTCCGCCGCGATGGCCAGCGCGTAGGCGGTCTGGGTGCCGCTCACGAGCTCGCCCGGCCCTGAGACGAACTCGGCACGGAAGGCCTGGCGCGTGCGGGTGTACAGGTCGAGGGCGGCCCGCTCGTCCTCGGGCCGGTCCAGGGCCGCCGCCAGCTCGGCGAACTGCCGGGCCGACAACGCGGTTATCGCGGTGCCGACCAGGGGTTTGGGCGTCTCCGCCCCGAGGCTCAGCCAGTCGCCGAAACCCTCGTCCGGGAAGACGCCGCCGCAGGCCCGTCCGTCCAGGTAGTCCAGCCAGCGCCGCATCGGCTCGTAGCAGGCCTCCACGACGGCGATGTCCCCAGAAAGTCGATGCATCGCCCACGGGACCAGCACGATGGCGTCGCCCCAGCCGGGGGAGCCCGCCGCCTTGGGGTCGCCGCGTCCGGACAGCACGTCGGGGGCCACGAAGCTGATCGCGCCGTCGTCGCTCTGCGCAGCCACCACGTCGACGAGCCAGCTACGCAGGAACGCCCGCACGTCGTAGTTGAACAGCGCGGTGGGGGCGAACGCCCAGATGTCACCCGTCCAGCCGAGCCGCTCGTCCCGCTGCGGGCAGTCGGTGGGGACGGACAGGAAGTTGCCGCGCAGGCCCCACACGATGTTGCGCTGCAACTGGTTGAGCCGCTCGTCGGAGCAGGCGAACTCTCCCGCGGGCGTCATCGCGGCGTGGGCGACCCGCGCCCGCAGCGCCTCAGGGGTGAGCGGGCCGGCGAGCCCGCTGATCTCGGCGTAGCGGAAGCCGTGGAAGGTGAAACGGGGCTCGAAGGTCTCGGCGTGGGGGCCGCCCGTGGCCACGAACTCGTCCACGGACCTGGCCGAACGCAGGTTCGCCAGGTGGAGCTCCCCGTCGTGTTCGAGGACCTCGGCATGGCGGATGATGACGGGCCGCTCCCGGCTCGCGCGTGCGGTGAGCCTGACCCAGCCGACGACGTTCTGCCCGAAGTCGGCCATCCACACTCCGGGCCGCGACTGCCACACCCTGACCGGCTCCAGCTCCTGGTGGACTCGGATGGGTGGAGCGACGGCAGCGGTCACCGTGCCCGAGGGTGGGCTGACCGCGACCGCCGGCGCCCACGCGGAGTCGTCGAACCCGGCGACCGTCCAGCCTTGGGGTTCGGCCGTCAGGTCCTGGCGCTCGCCGTTCTGCAGGTCGGCGTATCTGATCGCGCCGCTGCCCGTGCGCCAGCCGGTGCCGGTCATCACCCGGGTGATCGAACCGTCGTCGTGGACGAGGTGGAGCTCGGCTCGCAGAGCGGGGCGCCTGCCGTACTGGAACGGGCCCAGCCAGCCGACGTGCCCGGCGTACCAGCCGTCGGCCAGGACGGCGCCGAGCGCGTTGCCCCCCTCGGCGATCAGCGCCGTGACGTCGTAGGACTGGTAGGTGATGCGATGGCGGTAGTCGGTCCAGCCGGGGGCGAGGTGGTCGGCTCCCACCCGGCTGCCGTTGAGGTGCAGCTCGTAGACGCCGAGCGCGGAGGCGTACAGCCGGGCGCGGCGCACGGGGCGCGGCACGTCGAACTCCGCGCGCAGGTACGGGCTGGGCCGGTCGGTGACGGGTTCGCGGCCCCAGGGCGGGTCGCCGTGCAGGCCGACCTGCTCGGCCCGCGGCCACGCGGAGTCGTCGAAGCCGGGACGCTCGAAACCGTCGGCGGGTACGGCGCAGCCGCGCCACCGCCCGTCGGAGGTGAGCGTCACGGCGGGCTGCGGCTGCGCGACGCGGTCGTCGAACACGACCTCCAGCCGCGCGCACACGCCGCCCGGCCGGCCCTCGCGGGCGACGGCCCGCACCGCCAGCACGTTCTCGCCCGGGCCCACCAGGTCTCCGACGTCGGCGAGGAACGCCCCGTCGACGGTCTCCCCGTCGGCGGCGGCACCGTTGAGATGAACCTGCGCCGCGCCGCCGGCCACCAGCCGGGCCGACAGCGGGCGCGCATCACAGGGCACGGTGACGCGGGCGCGAAAGCCGGCGGACGTGGCGGGGGAGGGGCCGCCTTCCCCCGCCACCCAGATGTACGGCACGCTCTCCAGCGTCGGCACGCGCGGCGAGAAGGGCTCCTCGGGCGCACCGATCCAGTCCGCGGTCCAGCCCGCGGTGTCGCCCAGCCCGGTCTCGAACCAGTGCCAGGGGCTCCACTCCGACCACGTACCGCGCTCGTCGGCGACCCTGACCCGCCAGTGGTAGCGGGTGCGGGGCCGCAGGGGTGCGCCACCGTAGGCGATGCCGTACGTGCGGTCAGACGACACCGGACCGCTGTCCCAAACGCTGCCCGGCCGCCCCTCCTCCTTCACCGTGATCCGATAGCCCCGCTGCGTACGGCCTCGGCCCTCGCCTGCCAGCCGCCAGGAGAACGCCGGCGAGGCCGCGTCCAGGCCGAGCGGCTCGGCCTCGCCCTCCACCCGGAGATCCACAGGGTCCAGAGGGCCGGGAGAATGGTTCACCGCGTGGTCTCCTTCACGGCCGGGTCTACTTGCCGGCGCCGTTGGAAAGGCCGCCCTGCACCCCGGCGAGGAAATGCTTGGACAGGAACACGAAGAGCAGCAGCAACGGGATGCTCGCGATGGCGTACCCGGCGAACAGCGGGCCGTATTCGGTCGCGTTCTGGGTCTGGAAGAACTGCAGACCCGCCGACACGGTGCGCAGCTCGTTCTCCGTGACGGTGAGCAGCGGCCAGAAGAAGTCGTTCCACACGCCGATCACGGTCACCAGCGCGATCGTCCCCACGATGGGGAGCGACAACGGGACCATGATGGAGACGAACATGCGCGGCCCGCTGGCGCCGTCGACCCGCGCGGCGTCGAAGAGCTCCTGCGGCAACTGCTCGACGAACGTCTTCATCAGCAGGGTCCCGAGCACCGCGCCGCCGACGATGTGCGGGATGACGAGGACGGCCCGGGTGTTGAGCAGGTCCAGATCGCGCATGAGGACGAACATCGGGATCAGGCTGGAGATCCCCGGCACCATGAGCAGCGCGACGATCAGCCCGAACAGCACCTTCCGCCCCACGAACTCGTAGCGGGCGAAGACGAACGCCGCCACCGTGCACAGCGCCAGCGCTCCGATGATGGAGCCGGCGGCGACGATCACCGAGGTGACGAAGTACGGCTGGATCTGCGCCCAGGCGCGGGCGTAGTTCTCGAAGTGGAACGGCGCGCTGGGCAGCCACCACGACTCGTAGTACTGCTGGTTGGACTTCAGCGACGCCATGAGCATGAACAGGAACGGGAAGAGCCCGACGAACGCGATGAGGCTGAGCACAGCCTTGATCCCGAACTGGTTGCCCGGCCGGCGACTCCGGGGCGCGGCCGGCCGTGTCGCGGCTCGCCCCGCCCCGCCCAGGTCCGGCGTGGAGCGGGGGCGGGGTTCGACCTCAGAGTCGACGGACATTGGCCCGGTCCTCCCTTCGTACGAACGCGATGACGACGCTCAGGATGATCGTCAGGACGAACAGCGTGGTCGACAGCGTCGCGGCGTAGCCCCAGTCGTTGGCCTGGAACGCCACGGCGAGCATCCGGAGCACCGGCACCTGGGTCGCGTTGTCGGGACCGCCTCCGGTGAGCAGGTGGGCGGCGAAGCCGTACTGCAGGACGTTGATCGTCGCCAGGAAGACCAGCAGCTTGACCTGGCTCATCATCAGCGGAAGGTCGATCGAGACGAGCCGTCGCAGCCGGCCGCACCCGTCGAGCGCGGCCGCCTCGAAGACTTCGGCCGGGACGTTCTGCAGGGTGGTGAGGAACACCAGGAACGGAAGCCCGGCGACGAACGGGAACCCGATGAGCAGCAGCGACAACAGGGCGAACTGCGGATCGCCCACCCAGTTCTGGGCCAGCGCGTCGAGGCCGACGGATCTCAGGACGCGGTTGATGACGCCGTCGCCGGGTTCGTACATGGCCGCCCAGAGCAGGACGGTGACGACCCCGGGGAAGGCCATCGGCGCGATCAGGACCGTGCGGAAGAAGAACTGCGCCCGCCTGCTCTTCAGTGTGATGATGAGCTCGGCCGCGAGCAGCGGGATCGCCCACGACACCGTGATGCCGAAGACGAAGATGACACCGAGGTTGCGGAAGGAGTCCCACCACAGGTCGTCGGCGAGCATCGTCGCGTAGTTGTCCAGCCCGACGAAGGGCGAGTCGAAGCCCGGCCGCCACTCGTAGAACGAGTGCCAGATCCCGCTCGCGGCCGGGTAGTACGCGAACACCGCCAGCGTCGCGAAGAGCGGCAGGAGGGCCAGATAGGCGTACCAGGGAAAGCGCCTGCGCGACCTCGTCCCGGCGTCGGTCATGCCTTCGCCCAGGGCTCGTCGTTCCACTTCCTGTCCTTGACGATCTGGCGGGCGCCCTTGACCCACAGGTCCTGGAGGTAGCGTTGCTGCTCCTCCAGCGACTTCGTGCCCAGCAGCCATCCCTCGACCAGGCTGAGCTTGGTCACGCTCGTCGGCCCGGCAGGGAACTCCAGGGGAACCGAGTCGCCCCACGTCCCCTCGGCGAACGCGTTCGTCTCCTCGGCTCCGGTCGCGCCCTCGACCGCGGAGATGCCGCCGGTCGCCTTCAACCAGGGGTCGATGTGCTCCGGCGTGCTGATGAACTGCAGGAACTTCAGCGTCGCGGCGAGCTTCTCGCCTTTGACCGTCGACGGGATCATGTAGCTGGTGCCGCCGATGCTGGCTCCGAACCGCGGCGCGGCGCCGCTGGCCAGCGGGGTCGACTCCGCGGTGATCTGCGGGAACGGCATGCTGGCGACGTCGAACTTCGCGTCCTGCAGGGCGCTGACGCCGAAGTTGACGCCCCACGCCATGGCGGCCTTGGCGGTGGCGAAGTCACGCAGTCCGACGACGGCGCCGTTGAGCCCCTCGGTGTTGCCCGACCAGTTCCTGTCGACGCACGCGTCCCACATCTTCTTGAGGAGCTCCAGCGTCGCGGCGACCTCGGGGGTCTTCGTCGTGAGCTCGCCGGAGAGTACGGCTTTCGCCATCGCCTTGTCGGCGACGGCCGGCGCACCGGTGGCCGACGTCGCCTTTCCCGGCTTGCCGTCGAAGGTGTAGGTGTTGAGCCGGTCGACGTGCTTGTCCAGCAACATCCCGCTGATCGCGCGGATCGTCCACTCGGGCCCGATGTCGGACCGGTCCATCGCGAGCGGCGTATAGCCCGCGGCCTTGAGCTTGGCGCAGCCCTGGAGGAGGTCTTCGAAGGTCTTGAACGGCGCCGTCAGCCCGGCCTTGGCGAACGCCTCCTTGTTGTAGAACAACCCGATCCCGACCAGGTTGAAGGGCACGAGCTCGACCTTGCCCTCGGCGTTGCGGATCTTCGGATTGCCCTGGACGTAGTAGCGCTGCCGGAAGACGTCGATCCACTTCTCGCTGCCCGGCCCGGACTTGATGTAGGGATTGGGCTTCGCGAGGTGCTCGTCGAGCGGGTGCACCATGTGCGGCTGGTGGGGCACCTGCTGGAACACCAGTTCCGGCGCGGTGCCGGAGGCGAGGTGCGTGGAGATCGTCTGCGAGAAGCTGCTCAGCGGCAGGACGACGGTCTTGACCTTGATGGTCGGCTCCGCCTTCTGGAAGGCCGCGATCAGGTCCTCCCACGGCTTACCGAAGGACGAACCGCTCTCGTTCCACTGGTTCGGGCCCTCCAGCGTGATGGTGAGGGTCTTGTCCGCCGACGGGTCGGCTCCGCCGCCACCGCAGGCGGCCAGGCCGACCGCCACGGCCGTGGCGCCGGCGGCCAGCCTTAACGCGGTCGAACTCCGCGGCCGTGATAATCCACGGCGGGTGCTTTCGATCATGCTGAATCGGAGCATGGAGATACCTTCCGCTGGGTCCACGGCCGTTGTGGTCCGGCCATGGTGTCGACGAGCACTCTGGATTGGCCCAAGGGGCAAGCTGCACGATCGGCTCCGGACCGGGCAGGCCGCGGGAGACCGGAAACCGGTCGGAGCTCGCCAGGGTTTCGGCGGAGGCCGGCGGGTGCGCCGAACGGTGCCAGATCAGCGGCTTGGGGTTTCGCTGGAACCGAATCCCTGGTTGGGGTCATGCCGACAGGCTAGGATCTCGCCTGGTCGTTCACAATGTGGAAAGCGCTCCGTTGATGGACGATCGGATCGTTCACCTGGATACGGTTTTAGAACTGACCGGTCCTTTCGGCCGGGTGGAGATACGGCGCCGGCTTGGGGTCGAGCAGGGACACCACCCGGTCCTTGATGGCATAGGCGAAGAGATGGTTGCCCAGCGGGTTGTAATGTCCCGCGCCGTCGACGAAGAACTGGCTCAGGTACTCGTCGAATCCGAGCCGGTACTTCCGGTGGTCCCGCAGGTGCACCTCGTTCATGTCGAAGTACGCGAGGTCCTCCCGCCGGAGATGGTCCACGACGTCCTGGTCATGGCGACGCTCCTGGCGATGCATCTGCCGGACCGAACGCACCGGGTCGGACAGCGCCACCAGCACCTTCCGGCCATGACGCGCGGCCCAGGCCGTGACCTTCTCCAGGATGTGGACGCTGGCCCGCTGCGCGTAGCGGTCCAGCAGGTCGCCTGTCTCGGGCAGGGACACGCTCGGAGGAAACCCGAGCAGCTCGGCCAGCCGGGCGACCTTGGCCTCGTCCACGTCGCTGACCCTGCCGCGATGGTGGAGGAAGAGTTGCAGGGCGAGTTCGTCGCGGTAGGCGTCGTGGATCCACTGTGCGTCTGTCAGGCGCTCGAGCGACTCGACGGTGGGGAAGGGGTTGTCTCGTTCGATCATGGCGCCGCTGTCGAGGTCGATCGCGATACTCGGCGCCGACAACGTGAGGACGCCCTTGGCCTGCGGCAAGTGCCGGATCAGCGGCATCGACCTGCCGAGCAGGCTCCGGGTCGAGTCGTCTCCCCAGATGTAGAAGATCACCAGTTCGGAGGGGTGCTTGCTCTCCTCCAGGACCATGCGGCGATAGGTCTGGTAGACGCTGCCGCCGCCGACGCCGAAGTTCCGGATCGGCTCCCGGAGGTGCCCGGCCAGGTACTCCTGCCAGCACTCGCCGTCGTTCACCTGGTCGCCGTGGGTGAAGCTGTCGCCGTAGGTGCTGATCCGCGCCACGCCGTCGGCGTGCACGAACGAACGCCGCGCCCCATCGTCCCGCACCTGGACGAAGACGGCGCTGCCGTCGATCCCGCCGGGCAGCCAGACGCCGGGGAACTCCGCCCCGCCACCGGGAATCACGTAGTCACGCTCGACGAAACCCAGATGGGGATCGAGCGCCCAGCGCGAGCGACCCTCCAGCGACCGGGACAGGTCCTCAGAGGTGATGGCGCAGCCGCTCAGGTAGTCGGCGTAAGTCGGTGCGGCTTCACTGATCATCGTGCCCCGCCCACGCCTGCCGGCAGGACCAGGTCCAGTCGCGCGCCGGGCTCCACCGTGTGCACGAGGCCGCCGTGGCGCAGCCGCAGGCGCGCGGTGGGGCGGGCCGACCAGTGCAGCGCCTGGTCCTGCCGTCGCCACCGAACCTCGACCGTGCCTCCGCCGGGCAGCGGGAGCCGGCCGGATGCCCCGGTTCGTTCGCCGGTGAGCAGGTCCAGGCGCAGCCCGCCGTCCGGCTCCACCCAGAGCCCGAGCAGCATCCGCGACAGCAGCCACGTCGGGGTGCCGGACCACTGGTGGCACCGGCTCCACCGAGGGTCGAAGTTCTCCCACCACGTCGTGGCCCCCTGGTCGAGCAGCCAGCCGTACAGCCGCTCGATCCGGGTGAGCACCTCGTGCGCCCGGCCGCGCCGGGCCAGCTCCACGAGCGAGAAGTGCAGGAAGTACGGCGTGGCGAAGCGCGTGCCCGTGGCGAGGTGGCTGGACAGCCGTGGTCCGGCGGGGTCGAGGGGGAAGCAGGAGTCGAGGTGGTCGAGCACCATCTGGACGGCTGCCGGCTCGGCGCTCGCCGGCAGCACGCCGGTTCGCAGCGCCAGCGCCGCGGCGTGGTAGCCGAGCGGCTCGGCGGACGTGCGCCGGGCCAGCGTCTCGCGCAGCGCCGTGGCGGCGTCGGCGGCGGCCGCGGCGTCACCGTGCTTCACCTCGCGCAGCCAGCGGGCCGAGGCGTCCAGGCCGTCGAGGGCCAGCAGCGAGATCGACAGGCCGTCGTCGGCCGCGCCCCAGTCCACGAACGGCCAGGGGAGGGGCCCCTCGACACCGGTCGCGCCGAGGCGGACGCGGAAGGCCGCGGCGTTGCGTGCCGCGGCGGGCGCCAGCTCGCCGAGCAGTTCGCCGCTGCCGGTGAGCGCGGCGTGCCGCAGGACGGCCCCTGGCCACAGCGCGGAGTACGACGCGAGGTGCCGCGGGGAGCCGGGGCCCTGACCGGCCACGAACCCGTCGTCGTCGGCGCAGGCCGCCGCGGTCCGCAGCGAGCGCGCGATGATCCGCAGATCCCCGTGCGAGACGGCGGCGATCTCCATCCCGACCACGGCGTCGCCGAGCCACTGGCCGCGCTCGCGGACCGGGCAGTCGACCAGCGCGTCCTCCGAGCAGGCCCGCAGCGTGTCGACGCCGACCTGCCAGATGCGGTCGAGCCTGGGCGAGCCGGTCACCAGGCCGCCGACCGGCTCGGCCGGGACGCTGCCGCGCTCGTCCCAGCGCAGTTCGCCGATGCGGGCCCGCGAGTCCAGCACGTGCACCTCGACCCAGCGCCCGGCGCGCGGAGAGACCGGTCCCAGGCGCTGCTGACCGCCCGCGGCGACGTAGTGGTCGAGGTTGGCCGACAGGCCGTTGCTCATCGAGATCCACGGCGTGACCCGGCCGTCGACGAGGTCCTCGCAGTAGACGAGGTCGACGGCTGCGCCCGCAGGCGCGCTGATCTCGACGGTGGGCCGGCCGAGCCGGACGCGACCGAGGTCGAAGCGCGCCCACACGCCCTGCGCGGGCACCTGCCCGTCCGGCGCCAGTTGCCGGGCGAACAGCGCGGCGGCGGGGTCGTCCTCGAAGAGCAGCAGGCGCTCGACCAGGTCCCCCTCCGCCGCGCGGCCGGCGGTGAGGGGCGTCCAGGACACCGGCGGGCCGGTGTCGGGTAGGGGGGTGGGCAGGCCGGGCACCGGCACCGCGGGCGCCCAGGCGTCGGCGGCGAGGTCGGGGCCTGTCCACGCGGGCAGCTCTCGCGTGTCGCACCACTCGACGAAACCGAGGTTGTCGTTGAGGCGGCGGACCCGCGACCGGTAGCCGGGCAACCGCGTTGCCCGCCAGTCGAGGCCGGGGCTCCCGTCCACCTCGACCCACAGGTGCGGCGGCACGACCGCCGCCTGTTCGGTCGGCACGCCCGGGTGCACGACGTGGAAGGCCAGCACGTGCGGGCCGGAGGCCAGGTCGAGCGGGACCTCCACGTGTTCCGGGCGGCCGGCGGGGGCGCGCGGCGGGCCTTCGGCGACGGGTGTCCCGTCCACGTACAGCACCGCCCACCACGAGGCGGAGAAGCGCACGACGAGGCGGCGCGCCTCCGGCAGGTCGGCCACCGCGCGGACGCCCACATGGGCGTCGACCTCCACCCCGGAAGCCGTGCCGTCCGTCCAGAGATGTGTCATGAGGTCCCCTCGGGTCGTACGGCGACGGCGACGGCGTCGAACCGGTCGGGCAGGTGGATCGTGAGCTCCGTCCCGCCCACCAGCTCCTCCGGTACGGCTCCCGCGGGAAAGCTCCGCACGCGGTAGCGCTCCCCGTCGCGCAGCCCGTGCAGCCGCACCCGCAGCCGGTCGTCCTCGCAGTCCTGCCGCCACACGCCGAGCAGGCAGCCGGCCTCGGAGAAGACCTCCAGAGCCGTCACCGCCTCGGTGCGGTGCAGCGGCTGCTCCTGCCCGTGCCGGCGCACCGAGGCCCCCGCGAGCAGGTCGGCCGAGGCGTTCGCGAAGGCCACCGCCTCGACCATCAGCGCCCGCCGGTCCGCGTCGAGGCGGTCCACCGGCCCGCTCAGGGTCATCCGCCCGAGCAGCCCGGTGACCAGGCGGTATCTCGTCTCGGCGAGGCTCAGCTCCGGCTCGAGAACGGCCCAGCTGACCGCCTGCGCCGGGTGCAGCACGTCGAGCACCGCCCGCAACACGTTGGGGAAGCTGCGCCAGCCACCGGGCCAGTGGCCGTGATCGCTGACGCTGCCCAGATGGGTGCGCGACAGCAGGCCGTAGTCGGTGCGCCCGCCGCCGCTCGCGCAGTTCTCCAGCACGACCTGCGGGTGCCGGGCGCGCAGCCCGTCGAGCACCGCCTGCCAGCCCGCGGCGAGCGCGAGCGCGCCCTGCCCCGGCCCGTGCGGCGGCGCGTCCGGTCCCGGGACGACCTCGGTGTTGTAGTCGAACTTGAAGTAGGCATAGCCGTCGCCGACGAGCCCGTCCAGCACACCGGCCAGGTGCTCACGGACCACGGGCAGCCGCAGATCGAGGAACGCGCGGCCGGCGTCCAGCAGCGGCCGCCCGTCGCGCTGCAGCAGCCAGTCCGGGTGCTCGTCCACCAGGCGCGAGCCGAGCCCGGCGACCTCGGGCTCGAGCCAGATGCCCGGCACCAGCCCGCCGTCCCTCAGCTCGCCCGCCAGGGCTTTCATGCCGTCGGGGAAGCGGCTCTCGTCGTGCGTCCAGTCGCCCGCCAGGGTCCACCAGGTGGCCACCTCTCCCTCGGGCGTCTGCGGCGAGTACCAGCCGGCGTCCAGGACGAACGTCTCCACGCCGGTGCCCGCCAGCGCGGCGGCCTGTGCCGCGACGGTCGAGGCGTCGAGCGTGTTCATCGTCGCGTGGTACTCGTTGTAGACGACGCCGCGCCGCGGCTCCCGAGGCGCCTGGTGCAGCCGGCGGTGCCGGTGGAAGGCGTCGACCACCTCCGCGCGGTCGCCCTCCACCACGCCGACCACGACCGGCACCGTCTCCAGCCGCTCGCCCGCGCCCAGCACGTGCCGCCAGTGCCCACCCGCGTGGTTGGGCCCGCCGGCCTGCGTGTAGACCGTGCCGGACTCGGCGCCGACCTCCATGCGCCAGCTCGCGGAGGAATCGACCTGCATGCCGTACGAGATGCCCGTCGCGCGGTCCTCGAGCACGTAGAACGGCAGGAGGTGCTTCGACGACCACGACCCGGTCGTCTCCACCGACCAGGCGTTGATGCAGGACACCGGGTACAGCCCGGCGTCCGTCACCGGCCGCGACCGCAGGGCGCCTTCCCAGCACCAGCCACCGTCGTAGGTGTGCAGCCACAGCGCGTCGAAGTCGCCGTGCGCGGCCAGGCCGCGCAGCAGGCCGCTGCTGACGTGCTCGACGGTCAGCGGTCCCTCGGCGGCCCGGACGCCGGTCCAGCGGGTCAGGCAGGACGAATCGGGCCTGGCCACGAAGTGCAGGTCCACCTGGAGGCCCCGTGCGCCCGACGAGCTGATGACGACGTGCAGGCCGCCGTCCGGCAGCCGTTCGGCCCGGTGGCTCTGGACGGTGGTGCTCCACGTGCTGCCGCAGCCCGTCCACCGGGTGCCGTGCTGGGGGAGCGGGCGGTCGTCCCCGGCCAGGTGCAGCTCGACCTCGGCGCCGAGAGGGCCGGTCAGGTCGAGCCGGTGGCTCGGGGCGAACCCGGCCTGGCGTGCCGTACCGGCGATGTCGACCGCGTGCACCACGCCGGCGGTGCTGAGCAGGAGCAGCGACCCGTCGGTGTCGAGCTCGGGGCGGCTCACCACCGGCGCTCCTTCAGCGCGGCGGCCAGCGGAGCGTCCAGGAAGAACAGGTCGTTGCCCGCCGTGGCGGACTCTCCCGGGGCGATGGGACCGAAGGCGCTGGCGGCGTGGATGCAGGAGTACTCCCTGTTGTGGAACAGGAACGCCGCCGGACGGCCGACGGTGGCGACGGTGCGGGTGCCGTCGCGGCTCTGCACCGCCAGCCACGGGTCGAGGACGACGTCGGGTGTGGCGCGGAAGCCGGCGACGAACGGCAGGTCCGTCGCCGGTGGCGCGCCGGCGGTCGAGTAGAGCTGTACGGCGGGGCGGGTGCTGTGCCGGCGGGGCACGGAGAGCAGGGGCACGGGCTCGCCGGCGATGCCGGTCCAGTGCCTCTCGCAGTCGTGGTCCCGGACGTCCCAGGCGTCGCCGCAGGCCAGGCAGTTGAAGGCCAGGGCGTGCCGCCAGGGGCGGTCGCTCTCGTTCGTCAGGGTGTAGGAGACCACGACGGCGTCGTCGCCGGACAGGTCGACCGTCATCCGGTAGGCCAGCTCGCCGGGCCGGCGTCCGGTCGCCTGCCAGAGGCGGGCGTCCGGCTGCTCCCACTCCGGCACGAGCGTGGTGTACCAGACGGCGGCCGCGGCGTCGCCGATTGCTTCCGGGAAGGCGAGGGAGAAGCGGGCGCCGGGAAAGGCGGGCACCTCGCTCAGCCAGGCGCTCATGGTTCCTGCGGGCTCGAGCTTCATCATCTCTTCCTCAGCTGCTTCGCGCGACGCGGAAGCCGATGTAGTCCGTGCGGTTCAGCGCCCAGCCCGACTGCCCGACCGCCGCCACCCGCAGGTTGACCGGGGCCGTCGTCAGCCAGCTACCGCCCTTGACGATCGCGGTCGCGGGGTCGGGCTGGTCGGCGGTCCACTCGGCGACGTTGCCCGACAGGTCCAGGACGCCGAACGGGCTGGCCCCGGCCGGCCGCGATCCGGCCGGAGCGGTGCCGAGCGCGCCGTAGTGGGCCGACGACGGCGCGAACTCGTCGCCCCACGGGAAGAGGCGGCGGTCGTCGCCCCGCGCCGCGCGCTCCCACTCCGCCGCCGACGGCAGCCGCACCCCGGCCCACGCGGCGAAGGCGTGGGCGTCGTGCAGGCTGACGTGCGTGACGGGGTGATCGGCCAGGTCCGGCGGCGGGGCCGAGCCTTGCCACCAGCCGGGCGCCTCGCCGCCGCCGTCGGCGACGAAGCAGGCCCACTGCTCGTTGGTGACGGGCGTGCGGCCGATGTCGTACCCGGGCAGCTCGACCCGGGCGCCGGGCACCTCGCCGTCGAACCAGGACGGGTGCAGGCCGAAACGCTCGGCGAGCTCGTCGACCTGCGTGCTCAGGGTCCCGGTCCGCGCGGTTCCCGGCGGGATGCGGACCAGGTCCAGCTCCAACTTGCTCGGCACAGTGCTCCTTCTCGTACGGCGAAGCCGGGGTTCTAGAAGTCGATGGTCAGCGTGGACTGCTGGGCGTGGCGCATCTTGACGAACGTGGTGCCGTTCGCGCCGTGCTTCCACCCCTCCGGGGCGGCGTCGAGATCGGTGACCGGCGGGAGAGTGCGGCCGTCGACCTGGACGGCACGCGGGCTGGGAAGGCCGGTGACCAGCAGTTGCGACGCGTGCCCCGCGAAGAACCCCAGTCTGGCGGTCAGCCTGGACGAGGTGCGCTCGGCGCTCAGCACGTCGGCGGCGGTGGAGATCCGGGTGTTCGGGTGGATCAGCGCGGTCTGCACGTCGACGGGGTGGCCGAGAAGCATGACGACGGGCTTGAGGATGTCGTCGGGGTTGAGGTCGAAGTCCTTCACCGGCGTGTTCGGGACCAGCAGCCAGCTGTCGGGGTAGCCGCCCTTGTAGGGCTCGGTCGTCCGCTGCTGGTGCAGCGCGCTGATCACGATGGCTTCGGCTATCCGGCGCCACGGGAACCCTCCGATGTCGGCGGGCAGGTGGAACGGCTTGGTGCAGGACGGGTCGGCGACGGCGTCGAGGAGGCTGAGCAGGAAGTAGGCGTAGACCAGGCCCACCCACTGCACCGGCCGGCCGAACCACGGGATGGTGAACATCGTCGCGCCGTAGTCGGAGATGGAGGCGTACGGCATGTACGGCCGGTCAGGCGCCGACCACGCGTACAGGAACGGCAGCCCGGTCCGCGCCCAGTAGATCGCCCGGTCCAGGTGCCGGGTGTCCCCGGTGAGCCGGTACGCCTCGGTGTAGGCGGCGATGCCGTACGAGGAGCCGAGCAGCGTGGGGGTGTGGATCGGCATCTCCCAGACGCCCACGGCGCGTGGCACGTCGAACTGCTCGATGAAGGCGAGCGCGCGCATGCCCGCCTGATGGGCGACGGGGTCGCCGGTGAGCCGGGCGTAGCGCAGGAGGCCGTGCGCGTGGACGGTCGAGACGCCCATGATCTCGGTGCCGGGCACGCCCAGGATCTCGTCTTCCTTGTCCTTGGGGTTGAAGGCCCAGCCGCCGGACGGCAACTGCGAGTTGATCCTCGCGTCCCTGTTCTTCTCGAACTCGGCGATGGCGCCCTCGAGATGGCCGAGGTAGAACGGCGCGTGGAACCAGCCGCTGTAAGTGCCGTCCATGTTCCCCAGCGCGCTCGGGCCGTTGTTGGTGAGGACGCTGACCACGAATTCGTGCACCCGGGTGAGCGCGGCGGAGTCACCGGTCAGGAGCCCGGCGAGGTGCAGGTTCACCGCGTACGGCACGTACTGCATCGCCTGCTGGCCTGACCACGCCGCCCACCCCTTGACCGCCGGGTCCCAGTAGGAGTCGAGGTAGGCGTGCCGGACGAGCGCCAGCTCGTCCGTCCAGGTGAACGGCATCGTCCCGGGTTCGGGGACGCCGTGCAGCGAGTACCAGTCCTCGACGGCGGTGAGGACGTCGGCGGTGGGGTTGACGACGAAATCTGCGGTGACGGAGAGCGGCCGACCGGCCGCCGCGCTGTAGGGTGTCGTCGCCCAGGGCGCGTTCTCCGCGACTTGGTCGGGCACGGCCGGGACGAACAGCGACAGCAGATGGTTGGCCTGCCCGGCGAGCCAGTTGGGCGAGGCGAACCGCGCGCTGGGGTATCGGTTCTGGCCGTCCCACTGCTGGTTCGTGTCCCAGGCGAGCGAGACGGTCGAACCGCCCGCGGAGATCGCCATCACCGGGACGGTGACCCTCAGCGGATGCGGTGTCGTCCGGAGGCTGTCCGGCGGCCACACATCGAGGGTGCTCGACGATCTCTCGCCGGCGACGAGCCATTCCAGCCCGGGGAAGAGCCCCATGTGCTTGGGCTTGCCGAAACTGCCCTCGCCCGCGGTGAGCGAGGGGCCGCCGAAGGCCAGGAGCCTCGCCTGACGGTCGGGCGTGATCGAGTACGTGGCCTGGATGGCGCGCGCGGCTGTGCCGGCGTCGTCGGCCACGGGCCGGGCGGCGAGCCGTACCCGCGCGGTCCACCGCACGCCGTCGGCGTCGGTCACCTGCCCGGTCAGGACGACATGGTCGGCGGCCAGCTGAGCGGTGTCCGGGACGATCGGCAGCAGCTTGACGCCGTCGGCGGCGGGGCCGATGAGGTAGCTCAGCGGCTGGGCGGTCGCCATGCGCCGCCACTCCTGGCCGTGCCGGACGTCGAGGAGGAGCTGGGCGTAGCCGCCGGAGCCGCGCACGACGATCGCGCGGACGTTCTTGTTCTGCAGGTGCACGTGCCCTTGCTGGTCCTGGAAGACGTGCACGCCGCTAGGCCACCAGTGGGCGGACGGAGGCGCCACGGGGACGACGGGCAGGATCGCGCCGAACTGCTGCCGGCTGCCGGGCGCCTCCAGGTCGAACGTGGCCACGCCGGGCACGTCGGTCGCCGGGCGGGCCGTCCACAGCAGTTGCGCCTTGCCGTCCGGCTGGATGACGGGAGCCGTCTGTGTCGCGTTTCCCGTGACCAGGCTCACCCCGTTCGGCAGCGTGAGCTTCGCGGGGAAGGCCACGGACGGCTCGCCGCCGACGTTGGACACCTGGACGGCCAGGGTGAGCTCCTCGCCGGGGCGGACCGAGCCCGGCCGGACGATGAGCGGCGCGATCGCGATCCTGGCGCCGAGCCGGTCGATGCGGATGTAGTCGAACTCGATCTCGGCGCCGTCGGCGGCCGGCGGCTCCCGGTCCAGCCGGAAGACCTTCACCGTTCCCTGCTGCCACAGCGCGTTCTTCGCGGCGAGGTCCACCGTGTACTCGTGGAAGGCGCCGTCGGCCTTGATCGGGATCTCGATCAGCTTGTCCACGCCGAGCGTCGGGGACTTGTCGGTGGCGAAGTAGACCGCGATGCTCTCGCCGGAGGTCGCCCGCATCCGGAACCGGAGAATGCG
The DNA here is from genome assembly GCF_040655795.1 of Nonomuraea sp. NPDC050310. Lineage (NCBI taxonomy): Bacteria > Bacillati > Actinomycetota > Actinomycetes > Streptosporangiales > Streptosporangiaceae > Nonomuraea > Nonomuraea sp. NPDC050310. The sequence continues at coordinate 52,073 of NZ_JBFAKP010000008.1, forward strand.
GTCGCGGATGCCGTTGAGGTTCAACGGCGGCGCGGTCATGTAGGGGTCGAAGCCGGTGACGCTGGTGCTGAGCGTGCCGCCGCGCACGACGAACGGCGCCAGCCCTTGCGCCGCCGTCCAGCCTTCGGCGTTGCCGTCGGTGTTGAACTCCCACGCCACCGCCGTGCCGGTGGTGGTGATCGGCTGGATGAACAGGCCCCGGGCCGAATCGAACTCCCAGAGCCCGGCCGCGGCCGACTCGGCGGACTCGGCGGCGTCGGCCGCGGTGACCCTGAAGAAGCCGCTGCCGAGCACGGCGACGGTGCCCATGCCGCTCAGTTGGAGGAACTGCCGCCGTCCGATGCCGTTGGTGCCCATGGCTCCGACCTTTCGTTCGCTGGGGGGTGAGCCGCGTGAGCGGCTGGGGAGATCGATCACGCCGTGATCACCGGAAGGGCCCGGGGAGACGGGACGGCATCAGCGGAGGCGTGGGCGTCGAAGGATCTCCCGGAGTCGAGCCACCAGGCGGAGGGGACGTCCCCGCCTGTCTCGACATCCAGACTCGGGCAGGTTGCCTGGGCGCGACATGGCGAAACAGGTCGATAGCTGGACGATCCTGTCAACATGCCGCCTGTCGGTCACAGGACGTGCTGGGTGCGCCGCCAGCCCTGGGGCGACTGGCCGACGTGCCGCCGGAACAGGCGGGAGAAGTAGTACGGGTCGGCGACGCCGCACCGGCGGGCGACCTGGCCGACCGTCAGGCCGGTCGTCCGTAACAGCTCCTGCGCCTGGGCGATCCGCCGCCCGGCGACCCAGCCCATCGGCGAGGTGCCGAGGTGCTCGCGGAAGCGGCGCGCGAGCGTGGCGACGCCGCAACCCGCCACGCTCGCCAGCTCGCCGATCGTGAGCTGGTGGTGCAGCTCCTGGTCGATGTACTGCAGCACCCGGCGCAGGTCGTCGGGCACGAGCGGCCCGTACGGAGGCCCGGACGGGCGGTGCACCTCCGACAGCTCGCGGACGACCAGCGTCCCGAGCGCCCGCATCAGCGGCTCGTCCGGCACGCCGCGCCGGAACACCTCGACCGCGTACAGGGAGAGATCCAGCAGGTGCGGGCGTTCCTCGACGGAGGAGACCACCACCGAGCCGCCGGGAAGGACCGCGCCGTCGCGCCGCCACCCGCATCCCATCAGCGGATGGTCCAGGTCGTGCGGAACGCCGGCCTCCACCGGCCGCCCTGGATCGTGCTCCGGAATGAGATGGGTGCCGACCAGCAGGAAGGGGTCCACCGTGTCCGCGGCGTACTCGATCGAGCGCCCCCACGGCAGGATGAGAAGGGCCCCGGGTCTCACCAGGTGATGGTGTCCGTTGACCCAGATCCGACCGCCCCCGCTCCGGCAGATGAGGATCATGCGTGACTCCACCCGCGCGTGCCGCAGCCGCCTGTCCGGCGGGAACTGGTACACGTTCGACTGGCTCACGACCGGGAACGGCGCCGCGCTTACCATGGGCAGATTGTCCAGCGAACCACCGCTTTGTGTCACCACTCCGGCGGACAATCGCGCCGACTGCCCGGGGCATCGATCCGATCGTCCATGAACGGAGCGTTTCGCGCATTGTTCGACGCGAAGCCGCGATCTTAGCCTTCCGGACATGACCCGTCCCAGGGATTCCGTCCCAGCCGACCGCCCTGCCTCCGGCCCCGCTGATTTGGCGCCGTTCGACGACTCCACCGACCTCCTCGGCGTTCCCGGCGAGCTCCGGGCCCGAGCCGAGCGCGACGGGTACCTGTTCTTCCGCGGGCTGCTCGATCCCGAGCCGATTCTGGAACTGCGCTCCAAGGTCCTCGATGTGCTGGCCAGGCATGGCTTGCGCGCCCCGGATGCCGGTCCTCTCGGCGGCAGGCTGGACCTTGCCCGGCTCGCCGAACTGCCCGCCGAGCGGATGCGCGCCGACATCGGCGTCACCGCCGACATCTACGCCGACCTGCAGAAGTTGCCCCAGCTGCACAGGCTCCCGCACCACCCGTCGCTGCTGGAGGTCTACCGGACCCTGCTCGACACCGACGAGGTGTTCGTCCATCCCCGGCACATCATGCGGGCGATGACCTCGCACCCGGCGACCGGCGCGACCCCACCCCACCAGGACTTCCCGCTGGTCCAGGGCACCAGCTCGACCTGGACGAGCTGGTTCCCCATCGGGGACTGCCGGCTCGGGAACGGTCCGCTGGCCATCCTGCGAGGCTCCCACCGGCAGGGCTGCCTCCCGGTCGGCACCGGCGCCGGCGACGGGCACTGGACCAGTTGGGGCGCCCAGTTGTGCGCGGAGGAGACCGACTGGGTCGGCGGCGATTTCGCCGTGGGAGACGTGGTGACCTTCCCCAGCTTCACGGTCCATCGGTCGCTGCCCTCGGCGGTCAGAGACGAGATCCGCATCTCCATGGACGTCCGATACCAGCGCAGCGACGACGTGATCGAAGCCCGCTCGCTGACCAACCACGCGGAGCGGCCCTGGGACGAGATCTATCAAGGCTGGTCCGGCGAGGACGCGGACCTGATGTATTACTGGCGCCCGGAGCGGCTCTCCTACACGCCCTGGGACGATTCGCTCGTCGAACCCGGCGCCCGCCGGATCTGCTGATCAGGCCTGAGGATCGGCACGAGAGGACCTGCCATGTGCTGCGACGACGAGTTGTCCCCCGAGGCCGGCGAGGCGCTCGCGCGCTACCGCGCGTTGCTGGCCGCCTCGCCGCTGGACTGGGGAGCCGAAGCGCCCGACGTCATGCTGGACGTCCTGGACCTGGCCCGCCGCTGGGGCGTGCCGGCCCTCGGCCCGGTGCTCGCCGCGATGGGGGAGGAGCGGCGCGTCGACCGCGCCGCCGCGCTCCGGCTGCTCGTGGCCGGGGACGCGGCCCTGCCTCCCGGCGTGGTCGTCGTCGACGTCCTGACCGAAAAGGTGCGGTACGGCGAGCCGCTGCACGTGCTCGACCGCTCCTCCGGCCCCGGCACCTGGTGCCCCGGCGGCGTGCTGGTGGTCGTCGTGAACGACACACCCCATGCGGTCGACGTCACGGGTGAGGCCGGGGCCTGGACGGTAGCGGCCGGTTCGGTCGGTCGCATGGAGGTGGAGCCGAAGCCGGGACTGGGCGCGCTGCGGGCCGGTGCGGTGCGGGTCGACCTGTCGCCCGCCGTGCGCCGCGTGCCGGTCAGCGTGCTGGAGCTCTCCTCCGCCGTGCCCGTCCGATGGACCGTCGTCGATGCGGCGGGCCAGCCGTGGGCGCCCGCCGGGGGCCGGGTGAAGTACGACGTCCACGACCGGCCGTTCTTCCACGCGCGGGAGGCGACGCTGGAGGTGCCCGCCGGTGTGGTGTGGGTGACGGCCGCGCGAGGTCTGGAGCACACCTCGGTCTCGGAGCGGGCCGACCTGCCCGCCGGCCGCACGACGCGGCTGCACCTGGAACCGCAGCGCTGGTGGGACGGCGACGGCGGCGGCTGGACCGGCGCGGACCTGCACGTGCACGCCAACTACTCCGGCGACCAGGTGGTCTCGCCGCACGACGCGGTCCTCATGCAGCAGGGCGAGGGCCTGGACCTGATGGGCCTGGTCGCCGGCAACTGGCACGGGGACGAGATCTACGACCAGGCGCTCGTGGAGAGCCGGCTGGGGCGGCCGCTACGTCACGAGTACGGCACGACGGCCTTCGGGATCGAGTTCCGCAACGACCTGCTGGGGCACTTCCACGCCACGGGCGGCCACACCGCACCGGCTCGCTGGGCGACCGGGCACGAGGGCAGCTCGCACCCCTGGGACTGGCCGGCCAACGCGGAGACGGCGGCCGAGCTGCGGGCGGGCGGCGCGGCCATCGGCTACTGCCACCCGGTGGTCCGCCCGTTCCCCCCGGATGCCGAGTCGGCTCCGGACCACCTCTTCGACTGGGTGATCCGGTCGGTGGAGGCGCGGGAGCTGGTGGTGGACGCCGCGCTGGGCCTGGTCGACAGCATCGACCTGCTGTTCTCGGCCGACCCTTCCGGTCCGGCCGAACTGTGGTACCGCCTGCTGGGGTGCGGGCTGCGGCTCGCGCCGACGGCCGGCACCGACGTCTTCCTGTCCTTCAGCCGGGCCGCCGCCTTCTCCGGGCCGCCGGGTTCCGGGCGGGTCTACGCGTGGACGGGTGGTGACCACGATCCGGTGGCGTTCAGCCGCGCCCTGCGCAGCGGCCCGGTGGTCGTCACGAACGGGCCGTGGGTCCGGCTGCGGGTGGACGGGCAGGCCGAGGGCGGCCGGCTCGACGGCCCGGCCGGGCGGCGCGTCCACCTGTCGGCGGCCGCGTACGGCCCGCACGCCCGCCGGCTCGACGTGGTCACGGCCGGCGGGCGCGTGCTGGGCTCGGCCGAAGGTGACGGCCCGCTCGCGGTCTCGCTCGACCTGGAGGTCCAGGAGGCGACCTGGGTGGCGGCCCGCTGCACGGGCGAGGCGCATCCCGACGTGCTGGCCGACCATGCGTGGTCGCACACCGGCGCCACCTGGCTGGACGTCGACGGGGCCGGGGTACGGCGGGAGCCGGACCTGGCCTTCTGCCGCCGGTGGCTGGACCTGCTGGCGAGCTTCGTGCGGAAGCACGGCCGCTTCCACGACGAGCGCCAGCAGGCCGACCTGCTCAGGACGATCGACGCCGCCCGCCCCTTCTACGCCGCGGGCGCCCCTACCTCAGCGCCGGGAACAGGTCTCCGGTGAGGCGGTCACCCTTGCGCAGGCCGAGCGGATCGGTGACGACGTGCGGGGTGCCGGAGTAGGTCGTCTCCGCGTCCATGAAGATGACCACGTGGGCCAGGCGGGCGAGGTCCGTCCGGTTCGGCAGAGCCATGTGCGGGGTGTAGCTGTGGTGGAAGGTGCAGTCGCCCGCCCGCAGCGGCACCGTCACCCGCCGGCTCCACCGCAGGTCGGGGGCGAGCTGGAACAGGTCCTCCTCGTCCCACAGGTCCTGGGGGCGCAGCGAGGTCACCTCGTGCGCCTCCGGGATGAACGTCATGCAGCCGCGCTCCGGCGGCACGTCGACCAGGGCGATCCAGGCGGACAGGGCGTGCCGCGAGCCGGCGTGCGGCCAGTAGGGCTGGTCCTGGTGGAACTCGGTGGCCACCTCGTTGTGCGGTTCCTTGACGAGCATGTGGTCGTGCCAGATGCGCAGCGGGATGCCGGCGAGCCGTTCCGCGGTCTCGGCGAGCTTCGGGTGGAGGGTGAGCTCGCGCATCACCGGGTCCTGCTGCCAGACGTTGACGAGCTGGCTGAACACGGCCCCCATCGTGCTCTGGCCGCGGTGTTCCTTGAGGAACCGCTCGGCGGCCGACCTGAAGTGCTCGACCTCGTCCCGGTCCAGCAGGCCGGGGACTCGGACGAATCCGTTCTTTCGGTATTCCTCGATCATGTCGATCAGCGTCGCGTTTCGCTGATGGTCGCGGCCAGGGGGATTCCGACCGCTCGCCGTACGATTCCGACATGTCGGTGACCCTGCACGAGCGGGAGCTGTTCGGGGGCGGGCCGGTGCTCGCGGGGGTCCACACGCTGATGGGCGAGCTCGAATCGCACGGGCACGACTTCGTGGAGATCGCCGTCATCGGCGAGGGGCGCGGCACCCACCTGAGCGTTCACGGAGGGCACGAGCTCCGCCGCGGCGACGTGATCGTGCTGCGGCCCGGCGCGTGGCACGGCTTCAGCGGGTGCGACGCGCTCACCGTGGCCAACTGCTGCGTCTCGGCCGCCGCCCTGCGCGCGGAGTTCGCGCTGCTGGAGCAGGTGGGGGCGATCCACCGGCTGCTCTGGACGGACCCGGTCGCCGAGGGCGCTCGCGGGGTCCTGGTGACCAGGACGGATCCGGACGCCGCGCTGGAGGCGATCTCGGAGATCCGGCGGCTTTCCGCGGAGCCGTACCAGCGGCTCGGCGAGGCCCGGCTGCTCGGGCGGCTGCTCACCGTGCTCGGGACGCTGACCGACGGGCGCGACCCCGTCCCGCCGGCTCCCGGGCATCCGGCGGTGCGGGCCGCCAGCGGCCTGCTGGCCCGGGAGCCCGCCAGGGCGTGGACGATGGACGCCCTGGCCGCTGCCGTCCGCCTCGACCCCGACTACCTCGGGCGCCTGTTCCGCCGGCACGTGGGGCTGTCGCCGCTGGCGTACCTGGCCAGGATCCGGGCCGAGCGGGCCGCCACCCTGCTGCTCCACACCGACCTGCCGGTCGCCCGGGTGGGCGCCGAGGTCGGCTGGAGCGACCCGACCTACTTCGCCCGCCGTTTCCGCTCCCTGGTCGGGCTCACCCCCAGCCAGTACAGGAACCCTCAAACCGCGAACCGGGCCGTCACCGCTTCGGAGTGACGCGCAGCAGCCGCCGAATCCAGATGATTCTTGGACGTTTTCCCGCCCCGTGTCGGCGATGCCATCACCCCTTGTCGAAGGCCGGTCACCGGGAGCCGTGAGCCGGGCACCGCGGCCCGGCCGGCGGGGCGGGCGCGTTTGCGCAGGCTCTCCAGGGAAGCCGAAGCAGGCACCCACCGCATGGCAGAGGAGCACCCAGTGAGCGAATTTCCCTCGGCGAGCCGTACCGAATATCCCGAGTCCGGCTCCACATCCGGCACGGTCGATCGTGCCAAGCAGGCCGCGAGCGAGACCGCGCACACCGCGGCCCAGCAGGCCCGCAACGTCGGCGGCGAGATCAAGACCCAGGCCGGCCAGGCGGTCGGCCAGCTTCGAGGACGGCTACGCGACCAGGCTGACGCCCAGAGCCGCCGCGCCGCCGAGAAGCTGCGGTACTGGGCCGACGACCTGAACGGCATGACCGACGGCGCCAAGCCCGACAGTCCCGTCCAGGGCGTGCTGAGCCAGGTCGCCGGCACCGGGCACCGCGCGGCCGACTACCTGGAGGAGCGCGGTCTCGGCGGCGCCGTGAGCGACGTGCAGGACTTCGCGCGCCGCCGCCCCGCCGTCTTCCTGGCCTGCGCGGCCGCGGCCGGGTTCCTGTTCACCCGCATCGCCAAGGCGGGCGCCAAGGTCGCCCAGGAGGACCAGCAGGACTCGCGCGAGACCCTTCCGGTGGTCCCCGGCACCGCCACGACGACCCCCACGACCCCCACGACCACGGGCTACGGGGTGACCACGGCCTCGCCGTACTCCAGCCCGGCGGCCCCCACCACGACGCCGGCGCCGGCCGAGCCGTACCCGTCGCCCCGGTATCCGGAAGGTGACGTCCGATGAGCACGCCAGGTCCGCAGCCCTCGCCCTCGCTGGGCGACCTGGTCGGCGACCTCGGCAGTGACCTGTCGAAGCTGTTCCGCCAGGAGGTGGAGCTGGCCAAGACCGAGATCCGCGAGGAGGCCGCCAAGGCGGGCAAGGCCGCCGGCATGCTCGGCGGGGCGGGCGTCGCGGGCTGGATGACCGCGCTGTTCGCGAGCCTGGCGCTGGTGTGGGGGCTGGACGCCGCCATCGACGCCGGCTGGGCCGCGCTCATCGTGACCCTGCTGTGGGGCGCGGTCGCGGCGGCGCTGTTCGTGACGGGCCGCAAGAAGCTCCAGACCGTCTCGCCGGTGCCGGAGAAAACCGTACAGACGCTGAAGGAGGACGCGGCGTGGGCACGCGATCTGAAGAGCTGAAACAGGAGATCGAGCAGACGCGGGCCGAGATCGCCCGAGACGTCGACCGGCTGGCCGACAAGACCAGCCCGGCCCAGATCCTCCAGCGCCGGGCCGAACGCGTCAAGATCGCAACGAGAAACCTCAAGGAGCGCGTGATGGGTACCACCGGGCACGCCGGCGAGCGGCTGCACGACACGGCGGACAGCGTGCGGCACAACCTGTCCGAGGCCGGCGGCGCGGTGCGCGACACCACCTCGCACGCGGCCGACGCCGTCAAGGACGGCGCCTCGCGGGCCGCGGACGCCGTCAAGGCCGCCCCGCAGCAGGCGATGCGGAAGACGCAGGGCAACCCGCTGGCGGTGGGCCTGATCGCCTTCGGCGTCGGCGCCCTGGCCGCGGCCGTGATCCCCGAGACGCGGGCCGAGCGGCGCGCCGCCCGGCAGGTCAAGGAGCAGGCGGGCGAGTACATCGAACCGGTCGTCGACTCGGTCAAGGAGTCGGCCCAGTCGCTCGGCCAGGAGGTCAAGGCGACCGCCCAGGAGGCGGGCCGGCAGGTCAAGGAGGCGGCGGGCGACGCCGTCCAGGCGACCAAGGAGCACGCGCAGGATCAGGTGTCGACGGTCCGCGACCAACGCTGAGTGACCACTCGGACCAGGAGCCGGGCGAAGGCGGTCTGATTCGCCCGGCTCTCGCACGTCCAGATGACGCATCGACAGCGAGCTTGTGCCACTTCAGGATGGGTAGTCCCCTCCTGTCACACGTTGGAGGGAACATGTCACAGACAGTCATCGATCTCATCATGGCCGACCACCGCGATGTCGAGCAGCTCTTCGACAAGCTCAAGCGGCAGCCGGAGAACCGGCCCGCGCTCCTCGCCGAGCTGGCCGCCAAGTTCGTCGCCCACGCCCGCGCAGAGGAGGCGAAGGTCTACCCGGAGCTGGCCAAGGCCGACCCGTCCGAGCGCGGCGAGGTCCACCACGGCGTCGAGGAGCACCACGAGGCCGAGGAACTGCTGGCCAAGCTCATGCGCTCCGACCCCGACCGGCCGGAGTTCCTCGATGTGCTGAAGGACCTGGAGAAGGCCGTCAGCCACCACGTCGAGGAGGAGGAGAGCGAGATCCTTCCCGCCCTGGCCAAGGCCATCCCGACCGACCGCCTCGTCAAGATGGGCCGCGTCTTCAGCCAGGCCAAGGCCGAGGAGCTCGCCACTCCGCCCAAGCCGGCCGGCCGTACGAAGGCGGAACTGCTGGAGCAGGCCAAGGAGAAGGGCCTGAACGGCTACAGCTCCATGACCAAGGACGAACTGATCGACGCGCTCAGCGTCTAGAACTCGGGGAACGCTTTCATGCCCAAAGACACCAACCCGCTGGCCAAGGCCGTGGACAAGGCCGTCGACAAGCTCACCGACGCCGTGACCGACCACGGACCTGCCGCCGAGATTCCCGGACGCCCGGGAGCCGAGCCGCCGAGCCTCGACGAACCGGTCGAGCCGCGCGGCCCGCTGCCGCCCAAGCCGGACCAGCGCGGACCGGACCCGTTCACCGCGACCGGGCAGCCCTCGGGCGACACCCCCGAGAGCCGCGCCCAGGGCGGACCCTTCCTGACGACCGCCACCGGCACGCGGCTGCCCGACACCGACCACTCGCTGAAGGCCGGTCCGCGTGGCCCGGTGCTGCTGCGCGACCACCACCTGCGCGAGAAGATCACCCACTTCGACCACGAGCGCATCCCGGAGCGGGTCGTGCACGCCCGCGGCGCGGCGGCGCACGGCGTCTTCCAGTCGTACGGCACAGCCGCGTCCATCACCAAGGCGGCCTTCCTGGCCAAGGACGCCGAGACGCCGGTGTTCGTGCGCTTCTCCACCGTGCTGGGCTCGCGCGGCTCGGCCGACACGGTGCGCGACACCCGCGGCTTCGCGACGAAGTTCTACACCGACGAGGGCATCTTCGACCTGGTCGGCAACAACATCCCGGTGTTCTTCATCCAGGACGGGATCAAGTTCCCCGACATCATCCACGCCGGCAAGCCGCACCCGGATCGCGAGATCCCGCAGGCCCAGAGCGCGCACGACACGTTCTGGGACTTCGTGTCCCTGCACACCGAGGCCACCCACCACACGCTCTGGAACATGTCCGACCGCGGCATCCCGCGCTCGTACCGGACGATGGAGGGCTTCGGCGTCCACACCTTCCGCCTGGTCGCCGCCGACGGCGGCACGGTGCTGGTGAAGTTCCACTGGAAGCCGAAGGCCGGCGTGCACTCGCTGGTGTGGGAGGAGGCGCAGCTCCTGGGCGGGGTCGACCCCGACTTCCACCGGCGCGACCTGGCCGACGCCATCGAGGCCGGCGCGCATCCGCAGTGGGAGCTCGGGGTGCAGATCTTCCCCGACACGCCGGAGCAGACCTTCGAGGGCATCGACCTGCTCGACCCGACGAAGATCGTGCCGGAGGAGCTCGCGCCGGTGCAGCCGATCGGGCTGATGACGCTCAACGCCAACCCGGTCAACTACTTCGCCGAGACCGAGCAGGTCGCCTTCCACGTCGGGCACCTGGTGCCGGGCATCGACGTGACCGACGACCCGCTGCTGGCCGGGCGGCTGTTCTCCTACCTGGACACGCAGATCACCCGGCTGGGCGGGCCGAACTTCAACCAGCTCCCGATCAACCGGCCGCACGCGCCGGTCAACGACATGCTGCGCGACGGCATGCACCAGACCGCCGTGCACGCCGGGGCCGCGCCGTACCGGCCCAACTCGCTCGACGGCGGGTGCCCCTTCCACGCGCCCGACGGCTACGTGGAGGTGCCCGTGCCGGTGGAGGCGGCGGCGCGCGGACGGGTGGCGCCCGCGTCCTTCGACGACCACTTCAGCCAGCCGCGGCTGTTCTGGCTGAGCCTGTCGCCGGTGGAGCAGGAGCACGTCATCGCCGCGTACACCTTCGAGCTGAGCAAGGTCTACGAGCAGGCGATCAAGGAGCGGCAGCTTCTGGTGCTGGCCCGGATCGACCCGGTGCTGTGCCGGGAGGTCGCCGCCGGGCTCGGACTGCCGGTGCCCGACGGCGCGCCCGAGGGCGATCCGATGCCCAGCCCGGCGCTGTCCCAGGTGGGCAAGGCCTGGCCGACCGCGGGACGGATCGTCGGCATCGTCGCCGGCCCCGACCTCGACGCGCTCCGGACCGTACGGCAGGCGGTGCTCGACGGCGGCATGGTGCCGCTGGTCATCGCGCCGACCGGCGGCACCCTGACCGGCGACGGCGACCCGATCACCGTGCAGCGCACCTTCGCGGCGGCCCGTTCGGTGGAGTTCGACGCGATCCTCGTCGCCGGTGCTCCGGCGCCGGGCGCGGACGCCCAGGGCGCTCGTGACGCCAAGGCCGGTGTGCCCGGCCCGGTCGACCCGAGGGTGGCGCTGCTGCTCAACGAGGCCTACCGGCATGCCAAGCCGCTCGGCGGCTGGGGCCAGGCCGGGGACGCGTTCGCCGCGGCGGCCGTTCCGGCGGGGGCGCCGGGCGTGGTGCTCGGCGACTCGGCCACCGCCGTCCTGGAGGAAGTGACGGGGCTGCTGGCCCTGCACCGCGTGTGGGAACGCTTCCCGAGCGCTCTGGCCTAGGCAGGGAAGAAGGGGACGTCGCGACGTCGTCCTCAGGCAAGCCCAGAAGGGAGCCAACCGCTGGCTGGGATCGTATTCCAGCCAGCGGTTGCGCTTCGCCCCCGCGGTGAAACCCGCATGAGGTCGTCCAGCCACCGCCGTCTCGCCACAGTTGGCTGGCCTGCCGAAGCACTCACCTGACGTGCTGATCGGCACCAAGAAGGCGATCTACTCGTCTCTATAAATAGCGATATGATCGCCCGCTGATGGATGGCTACGGAGCTTTCATCTCATACAGCCACAGGGGTGACGGCGCGTTCGCCCCTCAGTTTCAGCGGCTGCTGGAAGGATTCGGTGCTCACGGCAGGCGAGGCCGGTCACTCCGGATCTTCCGTGACGACGCCAATCTCGCCGCGAACGCGGCGCTGTGGTCGTCGATCGAGACAGCACTTGCGGCCTCGGAATGGCTTGTTCTCCTCGCCCGGCCGGAGTCGGCGGCCTCAGCGTGGGTCGGACGAGAGATCGAGTGGTGGCGGCAGAACCGATCCGCAGACCGCCTCCTGATCGGTCTGACCGACGGGGAGATCGCCTGGGACGGCGCAGCAGGCGACTTCGATTGGGTACACAGCACCGCCGTACACCCTGCGCTGCGCGGCGCCTTCGAGGAGGAGCCGCGGTGGATTGACCTGCGGGGTGTCCGCGCCCTTCCACGACTGGACAGTGGCAATCCCCGGGTGCAGGAGATCCTGGCGGAGTTCTCCTCTCCGCTGCGGGGGATGGAGAAGGATGAACTGCTGGGGGAACACCTCGACCGATTACGCAGGGAGATCCGTCGCACCCGAGGAGCGCTCGTTGTTCTGGTCGCCTTGCTCATGGGCGCGGCGGGTGCCGGCGTCTTCGCGTTCATGCAGGCAAACCGCGCGAATGAGGAGGCGAACGTCGCCAGAGCCCGGCTCTTGTCCGCCACAGCAGAGCGTGATTCGGGTGAGGATTCGTCGCGGTCCCAACTTCTGGCCGCGGAGGGCTACCGGCTTCATCGGGATTCGCAGACCCTTTCCGCTCTCTTCCGTACGCTCAACGACAACCCCAGTCTTGTACGGCAGGCGTACCTATCAGCCGAGGTCACCGCGGTAGCGGCTTCTGGGGACGGACGGGTCGCCGTGGCGGGCGCCGCGGACGGAACAGTGATCCAATGGAACCTGCAGACGTCTGTTATGCAGAAGATCCGGCTGGCGCCGCGCCCGGTCACCGACGTCGGAATCTCCCGGGATGGCAGTGTCATCGCCGCGGCCAACGGACGGGCAGCCGTGATCTGGCGCCCTGGCGCCGATCCCAAGCCGCTGGCGGTTCCAGCGGCACACGGCGTGGCAGTCAGCGAATCGGGAGTGGTGGCGATCGTCTCCGATCCAGAGATCCGACCGCAACGTCTCGCCGTGTTCGACGGTGAACGGAGCAGCATGGTTCAACTGGGGGATGGCGCCTGGTGGGGAAGTATCGGGATGCCCGATGACCGGACGGTGGTTGTGCTGGGCGCGAATGGGCGATGGCAGCGATGGAACATCTGGGAACGGTCACTGGAGGAGCGGTCGACCGAGGAGGCGTTCCCGCCCAGCTATGACGTGGCAGCCGCGGCCGAGAACGGGAAATTTTTCGGATACATGAAGCTGGGCTGGGTGGTGATCGAGGACACTTCCCGGCCTGGCGCCAAGCCGCGCTTTTCGGGCCACGGTGGGCCGCAGAACATCACGCCGACCGTCTTTGCCATCAGCCAGGACGGAAAATGGGTGCTGACGGGAAGTGCCGACGAGTTGTGGTTGTCTAGCGCTTCTACGGATTCGGACGCGCGGCTCACCGCCTACCCCCTGGCCGGCGCAGGTGGTGCGGCGCGCGCCGCCTTCTCCGGCGTGGAGGGGCGATTGATCACCGCGAAGGGCCGCATTCTGACGCTCTGGGATCGGGCCCGGCGCTCGCGCCTCCAACAGGGCTGGACCTATCGCGTTCCGGAGGTGCCTGGGGCGGGAGGATACGTCGGACTCGCCGTCTCCCCAGATGGTCGGAAGGCCGCGCTCGTCGGCCCGTACGGCGAGGTATTGGTTCACGAGCTTGACAAACCTGACAACGGCCTCGGAGCGCGGACGCTCGACGGAGCCAAGCTCGCCTTCTGGCGGTCCGCCGACGAGCTGGTCGTGGCTGGCAACGGCCTGCTTTCGTATATCCAAAAAGGTGAACTGGAGTCTCAACAGGTCTCGGACGAGAGATCAGATCCCCTCGCAGCGGTGCCCACAGCTGACGGCAAAGGGGTTGTCATCGCTTATGCGTCGGGTGCCTTAGGCATCCATCCCTTCGACGGATTCGCCGTGAACAGCGTTGTGCACCCTGGCTTCGGCACCGCGACATACGCGGCCGTCAGCGCGGATACAAGGTTTGCCGCCTTTGTCGAGCAGGATGGCAAGGGGAGGATCGTCACTGCTGAGTCCGGACTTAGCAGGCCGATCCCCGGTGAGGCCGAGGGCGTGGCGTTTCACGACGACTACCTGCTCATCTCGCGGCCCAACGGGTCCCTTGACGTGTACGGTCGGAAGGATCTCAGATTGATCCATTCGGTGGCCGGGCGTCATGGCTACATCGGCCCGCTGACCGGTATCCCTGGCACTTCGCTCGTTGCCAGGATGCGAAACGACGGAACAGCGATCATCTACGACCTGCGGTCGGGGGCGCTCGTCGGGTCGCTCAATCTTCCGCAGAACCAGGGCTTTACCAGCTCCCCATGGCACAGCACCACCCTGCTGGGATATGAGGGCCAACTGCTGACCGCCACGCCAGGCGGTGTTCTCGCCCGCTGGACGGTAAGTGAACGCGGTTGGCTCGACACTGTCTGCGACAACACCCAACGAGACCTCACCCCTGGGGAGTGGAAGGAGGTCACGGGGACAGAGGCCCCTGGCGACCTCCGTTGCCGGCGTTGACCGTCCACCTGTCAGGAATCAGCTGCAGTGACAACAAGTCGCACTGCATCGACACCTGGCTCGGTCGCCGCTAGCCGCAGCTCACCTCCTCGGTCGGCCTGCCCGCTAGAGGGCGACACGTGCTGGGTGGCGATTCCAGGGAGAGGGGGCTCAGCTTGCCGCGGGTGGCCGGCTCGTAGCCTGTGGTGGTTGCCGGGCAACGAGAGTCCGCGCGGTAATGCCCGATCCGATCGCCCAGGTGGGAGTGTGCTGCCCGGGGAGCAGCTTGCGCCTCCCGTCCCGGCCGAGCAGGACCGGGCCGATTCGCCTGAGGTGAACCTGCTCCGTCACCGCTGCTCCCGTTGGCCGGTGAGCCGGGCGATCTCTTCGGGCGATCGCCGGAGCCCGACAGCAGCGAAACCCGGTGGCGGCGACCGGCGCGTCAGCTCTACGGGTAGATCCAGACCTGGCCCGCAGCGGCGCCTACCGGAGTGTGAGCGAGCGTGGGATGCACGGTCGTGGACACCTCGCGCGGCGGTTTGGCCTCGAGCCCGAGTGACTTCGCTCTCGTCGAGCGGGGCTCACTTCCGACGAAGCGGATCGAGCGGTCTCTGGTGGGCGGCCGCTCTCCGGACCTTCACCGCAAGATCATGCATCGCCGACTCGGGCGGCTGTAGCCGAGAGGTTTCACGCCAGCGGGGAAGGGCCGGGGGGTGAGCAACGTCGATCTCGTTTTCGCGCTGGCCGGTGCCGGCGCCCTGCTGGCCGCCGTCCTGCCCGGCGTGCTGCGCCGGCTGCCCTTCTCCCTCCCGCTCGTCTGCCTGCTCGGCGGCATGCTGCTGTTCTGGCTGCCGCTCCCGCTGTCGGCGCCCGACCCGGTCGCGCACCGCGTGGCGATCGAGCACGTCACCGAGATCTGCGTGGTCATCTCCCTGATGGGCGCCGGGCTGGCGCTCAACCGCAGGGTGGGTCTGCACCGCTGGTCGTCGACCTGGCGGCTGCTCGGCTGGACGATGCCGCTGACCATCGTCGCCGTGGCGCTGCTGGCGTCCTGGCTGCTGGGCTGGCCGCCGGCGGCGGCGCTCCTGCTCGGCGCGGTGCTGGCGCCGACCGACCCGGTGCTGGCCTCCGACGTCCAGGTGGGCGAGCCGGTCGATGCGGAGAACGCCGACGACGAGGTCCGCTTCGCGCTCACGTCGGAGGCGGGGCTCAACGACGGCCTGGCCTTCCCCGTGGTCTACGCGGCCATCGCCCTCGCCACCGTCGGCGGGCTGGCGTGGGCGGGGGAGTGGGTGCTGACGGATGTGCTCTACCGGGTGGCGGCCGGGGTGGTCGGCGGGCTGCTCATCGGCCGCCTGCTCGGCCGGCTGTCCTTCCACGCCAGCACCGAGAAGTTGCGCCTGGCCGAGCACCGTGACGGGTTCGTCGCGGTGGCGGCCACCTTCCTCGCCTACGGGCTGACCGAGCTCGTGCAGGGCTACGGGTTCATCGCGGTGTTCGTGACGGCCTGCACCATCCGCAACGCCGAGCGCGACCACGGCTACAACGGCATCCTGCACGGCTTCATCGAGCAGGTCGAACGGCTGCTCACCGCCTGGCTGCTGCTCCTGCTCGGCGGTTTCGTCATCGCGGGCGGGCTGTCCCCGCTCACCTGGCGTGGCGCGGCCGTGTCCGTGCTGCTCCTGCTGGTCGTCCGGCCGCTGACCGGCTGGCTGGCCCAGCTCGGCGGCCCCGGAGGCCCACGCGAACGAGCCGTCATCTCGTTCTACGGCATCCGCGGAATCGGTTCCCTCTACTACCTGGCGTACGCGCTGGGCCACGCCGACTTCGGCGTCCCTGCGGAGGAACTGTGGGCGATCGCCGCGTTCACCGTGCTCGCCTCGGTCGTGCTGCACGGGATCAGCGCGACACCGGTCATGAGGTACATGGACCGGCTGCGCGGCACCCCCGAACCGAAGCCGGTGGGGGAAGGCCATGACTCCTGATCGGCCGGTCCCGCCGATTTAGGCATACCGATACTCAGGCGCCACCCCCCTGTCACAGCGCACGATGCCCTCCTGGCAGCACTCCAGGGGAGGACCACCGTGCGCGAAAGACATCCGACCAGAAGACCGCTGACCTTAGCCGCGATATTCGCGATGCTCCTGGCCCTGCTCCCGCTCGCCGCGCAACCGGCGGCGGCCGAGGCGCCCGGGATCAAGGTCACCTTCAAGATCGAGTACCTCCGGCAGATCGAGGACCCGGACAGCGGCGGCATCGGGGACGGTGACTACTTCCCCCGCGTCAAGATCGCCGATGGCCCGCTGCACCAGGGAGCCCGGATCGAGGACGACGAGTTCGAGCCGTTCGGCCTGCCGGAGACGCCGGGCGGCTGGACGTTCACCCAGGAGAACCTGCCGGGCGACAAGCCGACCGTCGACATCACCGTCACGCTCTGGGACTGGGACGACGGGCTCAACACCAACGACGACCGGATGGACATCAGCCCCAACAACGACGACCTGGAGCTGAACCTGGTCTTCGACCTGCGCTCCGGCACCCTCTCCGGCGACCAGCTCGTCTTCGGCGTCCCGTGCGTGAAGTCGAACGGGCAGCCGGCCAAGGGGGAGAGCTGCATCCAGGGCGACGGCGACCACGGCTTCCCTCGGGACAACGACGGCCGGATCACCCGGATCGGCATCACCGCCTCGGCCGAGATGCCGGACACCGACCTCGACGGCATCCCCGACCTGGTGGAGCTGTCCGGGATCAGGAACCAGGCGGGCACCGTACTCGCCGACCTGCCGGCCCTCGGGGCCGACCCGTGCCGGAAGACCGTCATCCTGCAGCTCGACTACATGGCCGACGTGAACCCCGCCACCCAGCACTCCCACCAGCCCAAGCCGGGCGCGATCACGCTGGCGCGCGACGTGCTGGACCGGGCGCCGTTCCCGGCGGCGAACCCGTGCCCGTACGCGGGAACGCACCGCGCGGGCATCGACCTCATCTACCTCCAGGGCACGCAACTCGCCGAACAGGCGCAGCTCGGGCTCGACAGCAACGCCTACCGGAACGCGCGGAACGCGAACTTCCCCGCCGAGCTGGCCCGCTACGCGCACTACGGGATCTTCGCCCACGACCTGCAGGGCTCCCCGGGCACCTCCGGCCAGTGCTGCGAGCCGAACCGCGACAACAACAAGGACTTCATCGTCACCCTCGGCTCGTGGCGGACGATGTGCGTCGCCGACTTCACCCGTGACTACAACGGCGACGACACCCTGCAGACGACCGCGGCCGGCGACGACGTGACGACCGGGACGCAGATCCACGTCGGCGACAACCGCCGCTGCGACACCACCAGCGCCCACGCCACCGACGTCCAGGTGCTGACCCCCGGCACCGGAGCCGCCGACGCGAAGGTCGGCACCGACCAGGACCAGGCCGGCACGATCCTGCACGAGCTGTTCCACGCGATGGGCCTGCGGCACGGCGGCGACAACAACGACAACTTCAAGCCCAACTACCTGAGCCTCATGAACTACTTCTTCCAGACCGGCATCCCCAACAGCGCGCCGCCGCTGCTGGTGAACCAGATGCGCGACTGGAAGGTCGGCAACGTACGGCTGGGCCTGTCCGGCGGCGGCCTGGCGCAGCTCGACGAGAACAGGTTGAACGAGGCCGCCGGCATCGGCGACGGCACCGACTGGACGTTCTGGTGGACCGACAACGTCGCCAACCCGGCCAGCGGTTTCCGCCCGCTGCGCTCCGGCGCCGGCAACGGCCCGCTGAACTGGAACGACAACGCCACGGCCGGCACCAATATCCCGATCATCGACACCGCCACCGTCCCGGTGGACATCAACGCCGAGAACGGCCTGACCATCCTCAGGGACCACAACGACTGGCCCGCCGTCAAGTTCAGGGCGCAGTCGCCCGACCGGCTCGGCTGGGCGTGCAGCGGCTGGCCCGCCTCGGCTCCCACGTGCGCGGGCGCGGGCGAGAGCGTGGAGAAGGAACTGAGCTTCGACACCGTGATCCGCCAGGAGGTGGCCTTCTTCGCCGCCTACGACCCCGACCTCGCGGTGAAGAAGACCGTCGACAAGGCCGACGCCGAGCCGGGCGACACCCTCACCTACCAGGTACGGCTGGACAACATCGGCACCGGTGCGGCCAAGTCGATCGTGGTCAAGGACACCCCGCCGACCGGCGACGTCCAGACCAGGCAGGTCGGGCAGCTCGGCGCGGGCGGCACGGCGACCGAGACCTTCACCTACGTGATCCCGTGCACCGTCGAGGACGCCGCGGTCCTGACCAACAAGGCCCACGTGACCGCCACCGACCTGGCCGGCGGCGCCGAGGCCGCCACGGGCAACAACGACGCGACCGCCGCGACCAAGGCCCACGCGCCCAAGCTCACCCTCGACAAGCGCGCGACCGCCACCGTCAACGCGGGCGAGGCGATCACGGTCGACCTCAAGGCGGCCAACGTCGGCAGCGCCAAGGCGACCGGCGCCGTCCTGACCGACACGCTGCCCAAGGAGGTCTACTACAGCCAGGCGCTCGACCAGGGCGCGGGCCCCAAGCCCTCCCAGGTCACCCGCAACGCCGACGGCACCACGACGCTCACCTGGACGCTTGGCGACCTCGCGGCCGACGGCGACCGGCAGGTGCAGTTCACCGTACGGCCCAGCCTGCTGTTCACCGCGGGCGCCAAGCTCACCGACCAGGCGTCCCTCTCGTACGGCAACGCCCACGGCTGCACCTACGACCCGGTGACCGCGTCGGCCACGACCACGATCACCGAGGTCGCGCCCTCCCGCAACCCGCGTTCGCACGGCTACTGGAAGACCCACGCCGCCGAGCGCACCGCCGAACTGCGGGCCCGCATCCAGGCCACCTACCAGGGCTTCGACACCTCGGCCAGCGGGGCGCTCGACGACCCCGAGGCGCTCGCCGTCCTCTCCGCGGGCGGCCCGCAACCGGGTCCGGCCAAGTTCCAGCTCCTGGCCACGCTCTTCGACCTCGCCGCCCGCCACATCAACGCCGCCACCCGCATCGACAGCCCCCTCACCCGCCGCCTCGGCACAGCCACCGTCGGCGCCGCCGTCCGGTACGCCTTCGCCACGCTGGAGCTGCCGGTGAACAGCTCGTCGGCGCAGCGCTACTCGGACACGACGGCACTGCTGGACGAGATCGTCAACAACCGGAGCGAGGTGTACTGACCGTTTCTCGCGCCCGCCCATCCGGCTCCGGCCGGGTGGGCGGCGGCCCCGTGGCGAAGCAGCACCCGCCCGTCGGAGGCGCGGAAGGCGGCCACCCCCGCGCGCTCGCCTGGGTCAGAGGTGCTTCTTGTAGAACGGGATGAGGTGGTCCAGCGCCACCTTGACCGGCTCGGGCTGGTCGTAGAGATCGTAATGCGAGGCGCCCTCGACGACGACGAGTTCCTTGTCCTTGGAGGCGGCGCGGCCGTAGAGCTCCATGCCGGTGCGGTAGGAGCCGAAGGCGCCCGGCCGGTCGCCGATCACGATGCACAGCGGCTGGGTGAGCAGCACCTCGGCCCGGTCGAGGGCGTCCCAGCCGGCCAGCGCGGCTTGGCGCGAGAACAGGAAGCTGGTGGCGCCGTGCGGCTGGCGGCCTCGATCGGTCTTGTAGTACTCGGTCGCCTCACACAGGTCGATGTCGGTCAGACCGGCCTCCCTGGCGGCCTCCGGCGACGGGGGAAGCAGGTCGTTGACCACCCGGCCGGCACCGCGGGCCTCGGCCGTGCGCTGAGCGGCGATGGCCTCCAGCGCGCCCAGAGCGTCGTAGTTCACGAAACCCTCTCGCATCAGCCGGCCGACGTTGCCGGCGACGACGGTGCCGAGGGCCTTGATCCGGCGCTCGGTCATCGCGGCGCCGATGGCGTATCCGCCGCCGCCGCAGACGGCCAGGACCCCGATCCGGTTCTCGTCCACGTACGGCTGCGCGACCAGGTAGTCGATCACGTAGCTGAAGTCCTGCATCCGGAAGCCCGGGTCCTCGATGAACCGCGGTTCGCCGCCGCTGTCGCCCTGGAAGCTCGCGTCGAACGCGATCGCGACCATGCCCTCCTGCGCCAGCGCCGCGGCGTAGACGTTGCCCGCGGTCTGTTCCTTGCAGCTGCCGGTCGGGTGGGCGCTGATGACCGTGGCGTACTGCCGCTTGTCGTCGAATCCCGGCGGGAAGTAGATGTCCGCCGCGATGTCCCAGGCCAGCGCCTTGATACGGACCGACTTGGTGGTGGCGTTCGCCATTGTCGTCATCTCCTCCGTGGATGGAGCCGAGCGCGATCCCTGACGGGCGTTTCCCGCCGGGCGGTGCAGGGCTCACTACCGATAGTCCGGCAGCCGAGCTGGGGGAGGAAGAGAAAGCTTTATCCTAGGAAGAATCCTGCCCATGATATGGGCGCAGGCAGGGATCCTAGAATGGGTGCATGGCCACCACGTCGACGGCGCTGCAAGAGCTCGGCCGGTTCCTGCGCCGCCGGCGCGGCGAGCTTCAGCCGCACGACGTCGGGCTCGCGCCACGAAGGGGCGAACGGCGACGCGTCAGCGGGCTGCGCCGCGAGGAGGTCGCGCAACTGGCCGCCATCAGCGCCGACTACTACACCCGCATCGAGCAGGGCCGGCTCCCGCCCTCCGCGTCGGTCTTCGCCGCCCTCGTGCGAGTGCTGCGGCTGGACGAGGAGCAGTCCGACTATCTGCGCAGGCTCCTCGCCCGCACGGCATCGCCGCCGCCGGCTCCGGCGCGCGATCGCCGGCGGGGGCGCGGGCAGTCCGTCCGCCCGCAACTCACCCGCCTGCTCGGCCAACTCGATCGCGTGCCCGCCCTGGTGTTCGGACGGCATCTGGACATCCTGGCCTGGAACGACCTCGCCGCCGCCCTGCTGATCGACTTCGCGCACATCGCCGAGCGCGACCGCAACTACGTCCGCCTGGTCTTCACCGACCCGACGATGCGCGCCCGCTACCCCGAGTGGGAGCAGGTCGCCCGCACCTGCGTAGCGGTGCTCCGCATGAACGCCGCAGACAACCCCGCCGATCCGGCACTCTCCCGGCTCGTCGGCGACCTGTCGATCGCCTCGGCGGACTTCCGCCGGTGGTGGGCCGAGCGGCGGGTCGCCCACCAGAACTTCGGCACCAAGCTCGTCCGCCACCCCGTCGTCGGCGACATGGTCCTGGACTGGGACAGCTTCCAGCAGGTCGGCAACCCGGACCAGCAACTCATCATCTGGTCCGCTGAACCCGGCACGGAAGCCGAGGGACGACTCGCCGACCTGCGCACATCCCAGTGAGTGAAGGCGCCGGCTGAGAAGCTCAGGTCGGACGGCGCGTCACCCCACGTCGGTCAGATCCGCCTGGTAGCGGTACTCCCACGGCAGTCCCTCGTAGGCGCCGAAGCACGTGCTGTAGTCGGGATAGCAGATGAAGTGTTGGAGGCCCTTGCCGGCGTTCTCGGTGGTCATCCAGACGTTGACCTTGGTGGCCCCGCCGGGGACGTCCGCGTCGAGGGGAAGGGTCGCGGGGCCGGACTCGGTGCACCAGGTGCTGGAACTCTGCCAGTCCAGCCGCTTGCCGGAGTTGGCGATTCGGGCGTCCGCGTACACCCGCCGGCACCCGACCGCCTTGAAGGCTCCGGTGACGCTGACCGCGCGGTTGTACCAGGTGACCGTGCCCTTGTAGTAGCTCTGTCCGTAAAGGTGCTGGTGGGGTAGGCGGTGGCGCTGGCGGGCGCCGAACCGCAGATCGTCCCGATGACCGACACCACGGCGGCCATGACGGCGCCGGCCTTCCTCTTGCCGCTCTTCGCCCGCGCCATGTCCTTCAGCTTCACCATGACCACCACTCCCTGCTTCTGCCGGCCTCGGTGCCGTTGTTCGGCGACCCCACTCAACTCCGCGCCGACCGGGCGCCGCAAAGCATTCGAGCCGGTTCGAATCCACCACGACGACTGCTAGCGTCGGGCGGTGCTCGTGCTGCGGTTGGATGCCGACACGGTGTCCAGGACCCGGTTGTCGCCCTCTCCGGCGGCGGAGTCGGTGGCCTGGTTGAAGCTCGCCGCGGGGTCGAGGCGGCATCCGGTGTTCGGGGATCCCGGGCCACTCGCCCGCGCGTCTCTCGCCCACCCGGACGTCGCCCTGCTCGCGGAGCTGCTGCCGCAGAACGGCGACACCTACACGCCCGACCTGCTGACCCCGCAGCCAGGGACGGACGCGCAGGGGCATGGCCTGCTTGACGAGCAGGTCGCGCGGATCGAGGCCACGGCGCAGGACGAGCTCGAGACCCAGGTCTTCACCCACACCCGGACCCACTGGAGCAGGCCCCTGCGGGCCGTGACCCGCCGGATCGCCGAGTCCGGGCGGATGCAGCGGCGTCTCGCCAACGGGCTCGCCCGGTTCTGGCGGGACACCCTCGCCGACGGCTGGCCCCGGCTGCGCTCGATCATGGATCAGGACATCGCCCACCGTGCGACCGCCATCGCCACCTACGGCGTCGGCCGAGTGCTCGGAGCGCTTCACCCCGGCATCGAGTGGACCGGTGACGCGGTCACCCTCGCCAAGTCCTGGGACGGCGAGATCGACGTCACCGGCCGGGACCTGGTCCTGGTCCCGGGCGTGCTCAACTGGCCCCACGTCGTCATCCAGGTCGATGTCCCCGGCCAGTTCGTCCTCTACTACCCCGCCCAGCGGGTGGGCGCCGGCCGGGACCGCGGCTTCGGAGGGATCGCCCAAGTGGTCGGGAACGCCCCGCGCGGCCCTGCTGGCGGACCTCGAAACCGCCCGGTCGACCGCGGAGCTCGCCACCCGGACGGGATACAGCCCGGGCACCGTCTCCTACCACCTCGGCGCACTGCACCGCGCCCGCCTCGTCACCAAGGTCAGGGACGGGCGCTACGTGTTGTACCAGCGGACCGCACAGGCCGCCCGCCTTCTGGAAGAGCGATGAGCCGCCCAGCCACTTACTACCTGAAAGAGTGGCGTACACTTCAAAAACAGGAAGTCTGCGGTTAAGGTCGAGAACCTCAGGGTGAGCCCCTGCTTCGCTCGAAAGGAACCGCATGACCACCTTCGTTCTCGTGCACGGCGCCTGGCACGGCCCCTGGGCCTGGGAGCGCCTCACCCCGCTCCTGCACCAGGCCGGAACGCGTACCCTGGCCCCCGCCCTCACCCTGGACGGCGACGCCGGCCTGACCACCCATGTCGATGAGGTCCTCACCTGTCTGGACGGCGCCGCAACCGGCGGTGACGACGTGGTGCTGGTCGGGCACAGCTACGCGGGCCTGGTCGTCCGGCAGGCCGCCGACCGGCGACCCGATCTGGTGAACCACGTCGTCCTGGTCGACGGCTGGGCCGGTGGGGACGGCGCGAGCATGTTCGGCCTGGCGCCCGACGCCTTCGTCAAGGCGATCCGCGCCGCCGCCGACGCCCACGGGGACGGCCGTCTCATCCCGGCCCCGCCCCCGGTGAGCTTCGGCGTCACCGGCCCCGACGACACGCGCTGGCTCGCCCCCCGTCTGCGGCCGCACCCTCTGCGGACCTTCACCGAGGCGACCCGGCTGAGCGGAGCCGTCGACCGGATCCCCGGCACCGCCCTCTACTGCCGGCCGCAGACCTACCCCTTCGACCGGTTCGCCGAGGAGCTCGGCTACCGGACCGTGCCTGTGGACGGCCCGCACGACGTGATGCTGACCCACCCGCAGCAGTTGGCCGAGCTGCTGCTGGATCAGTTCAATAACCAGAAGCGCTGAGTTTATGATGCAGAAGTGGAACAGCGGAACTACAACCAGTACTGCGCGACCGCGCGCACCCTCGACCTCGTGGGCGAACGGTGGACGCTCTTGCTGATCCGTGAACTGCTGACCGGCCCCAAGCGCTTCAGCGACCTGCAGCAGAGCCTGCGGGGCCTGGGCACCGGCCTGCTGGCGGCCCGGCTGAAACACCTCGAACGCGAAGGGCTGGCCCGCAAGGTCACCCTCCCGCCGCCGGCCCGCACCCCCGCATACGCCCTCACTCCAGCCGGGGTGGACCTCGAACCGGTGGTGATGGCGCTGGCCCGGTGGGGGCTGACCTGGGCCATGGACGAACCCCGCGAGCAAGAGGCCTTCCACCCCGGCTGGGCCGTACTCGGCCTGAAGGCCTGCTTCGACGCCGAGGCCGCCGCCGGGCTGAAGGCGCTGTACGAGTTCCGCGTGGAGGAGGAGGTCTTCCACGCGCGCATCGACGACGGCACCATCGAAACCGTGCACGGCCCGGCCCAGCACCCCGACGTGGTCATCACGACCGGCCGGGAGACCTTCCGCGACCTCGCCGCCAGCAGGTCGACCCTCGAAGCGGCGATCAGCAGCGGCGCGGCCTCCGCCTCCGGCGACCGGCAAGCCCTGCGCCGGCTCCACCGGCTGTTCCGCCTGCCGTACCCGCGAACCCGGTCCCCGGCTCCGGCCTCCGCGTCATGACGCGGAGGCCGGCATCAAGATCCACGGGCTGTCAACCCTGACGTTCGTCCAATCCCGGCCCTGCCGTTCGACCAAGGTGCCTGGATGCTGCCGTTCCTATGGTCGGGGGCCATGAGAACTGACTCCTGGAATGTCGGTCGCCGGCTGCTGGGCTCGACGGTGTTGCTGGGTGCGGGGGCGGGAGCCGTCACCTGGCTTGCTCCGGGCGGGTTGGGCGAGGCCGGTCCGGTGAAGGTCGGGGGCGGGGCGTCGGCCTCCGCGTACCGAGAGGTGACCGGGGCGATGGCCGAGGCGCCGGCATGGGTGGGCACGGTGCTGGAGGTGGCCACGGAGGGCACCCTCGTGGTTCTCGGGCTGCTGCTGGTCCTGGTCTGGTGGCTCGCCGTCCGCCGCAAGGACGCCCACGGGGTCGGCGCCACTGTCCTGATCGTTATCGGCACCGTCGCCGCCTACGGGATCAGTGAGGCGGTGAAGCTGGTGGTGGACGAGGAGCGGCCCTGTCGGGTGGTGCGGGGAGCGGCGGCGATCGCGGAATGTCCCACGGTGGGGGATTGGTCGTTCCCGAGCAACCATGCCGCGCTGGCCGCGGGGCTCGCGGTCGGGCTGGCCGTACTGCGTCCCCGCCTCGCCGCGGTGACCCTGCCGGTGGCCGCGGCGGCGGCGCTGCTGCGGGTCATGGTGGGGGTCCACTACCCGCACGACGTGCTCGCCGGCGCGATCCTCGCCGCCACCGTGGTGGCGGCGGTACTGCTCGCGTTCACGCCGCAGGTGGCGCGGCTGGTGTCACCGCTGCTCGGCCGCCTGGGCGGGGACGACTCCGGCCTCGTGCGCCACCACGGCCGCCGCCGCCCGGTTGTCGACGGCCAGGCGGGCCAGGATTGAGCTGACGTGGGCTTTGACCGTCCCCTCCACCACGTGCAGCCGGCGGGCGATCTGGCCGTTGGACAGCCCGCCGCCGAGGAAGGCCAGCACCTCGCGTTCCCGGGCGGTGAGCGCCTCGATCCGCTTGCGGGCGGTGTCGCGCCGGCCGGCCAGGGCTCCCGCGCTGGTCGCCGCGAGATGGGCGACCACCCGGGCGGCGACCTTCGGTGACAGGTACGCCGCACCGTCGGCCACCGCGCGGACTCCCGCGATCAGTTCCTCGGGCTCACCGGACTTGATCAGGAACCCCGCGGCTCCGCCGCCGAGCGCTTGCAGGATGTAGTCGTCCTCGCCGAACGTCGTCAGGATGACCACACCGGTGGCCGGGACCGTCCTGCGGATCTCCGCGGCGGCTTCGATGCCGCTGAGTCTCGGCATGCGGATGTCGAGCACGGCCACCTGAGGGCGGTGGCGCTGCACCAGTTCCACCGCCTCGTGGCCGTCGGCGGCCTCGGCGACGATCGTGAGCTCCGGGTCAGCGGACAGTACGGCCCGCACGCCCGCGCGGATCATCGGCTCGTCGTCGGCGATCAGCACGCGGATCATCGGACGCTCACGCGGCGAGCACGTCCGCGGACACCAGCTTGCCCGCCCGGAAGCACAGCCGGTAGGCGTCCCCGGACCGGTCGTCGAAAGGATCGGCGGTCATCGCGTAGTACTCGCACGTCATGCCCTGTTCTGCTGATTCTGCGGCCCCTGGTCGATGGGCCGTCTGCTGGTCCGGCAGATACCGCCCCACCTCGGAACGATCCTGCCCGATCCGCAGGGCGGCGTAGTGCTCCGGAGCCAGCACCGACTGCCCCGCCGTCAGCATCTCCCGCCCTCGCAGGACCCCGCCGAGCAGCGCGCCCGTCACCAGGGGCAGCAGGAACGCGGCGGTCAGGGTGCGGCCGAGCCGGCGGCGGGCGCGCCGGTGCGCCTGCGGTACGGCACCGCCCGCGGCGGGCGACGCGAGACCGGGGAGGTGCGGCGATGGCGCCGCAGGGGTGTGCGGGAGCCGGGCTCGGACGGCGAAGCCACTGCCCGAGGGACCGTAGGTGAGGGAGCCACCGGCCAGCCGGACGCGTTCGTTCAGGCCGATGAGGCCGCGGCCCCCGCCCCGGGACGGGAACTCGACGATGTCCGCGGGGCCGTTCTCGACCAGGACCTCGGTCTCCGTGGCCGTGTGCCGGACCTGGACGGCCGCTGCCGCACCGGGCGCGTGCTTGGCGACGTTGGTCAGCGCCTCCTGCACGATGCGGTGCGCGGCCCGTTCGACCACCGGCGGCAGATCGCCCCTCTCGCCCTCGACGGACAACGTGACCGCGAGGCCGGACGCGGACGCCTTGCCGACCAGGTCCGCGAGGTCGGCACCGACCGGCTGGGCCGGCGCCCCGTCCGTCTCCTCGCGCAGGATGCCGATCACCTCCCCGAGGCGCTCCACGGCGCCCGCCGCCCTCGCCCTGATGTCCGCCGCGGACGTCCGGTGCGCCTCCGGCAGATCGGGCGCGAGCTTCATGGCGGCGGCCGACAGGGCGATCAGGCTGAGGTCGTGGCCCAGGACGTCGTGCATGTCCTGGGCGATCCGGGTCCGCTCACGCAACCGGGCCTGCTCGGCGACGAGCCGCTGCTCCCGTTCCAGATGCTCGGCCCGCTCCCAGCCGGCCCGGACGAGTTCCCGGTACTGGCGCCGGAACCGGCCCGCGAACCAGGGCAGCATGCCGGCCCCCACCACCACCGCCACGAACCGGCCCCCCAGTCCGATCCAGGAAGGGAACACCGAGACCGCCACCACGACGACCGCGAGCACCGCGACCAGCACGAGCGCCGCCGACCGGGCCCGCCCGGACCGCGACCCCGCCACGAACGCGGCGACCGCGGTCGGCACGGCCCACCACAGGCTGATGACACTCAACCCCGCGGCCACCGTGGCCACCGCGCTCAGCACGGGCGGCCACCACCCTCCAGCGTGCTCGGTTCTCGCTCTTTCCACGACCGTGACGATACGCAGAGCCGTGGAGCACCGGCACCGCCGAAAGTCCCATACGCAGCGCCAGGAAACCGGGATCAGGCGCTCGGGCGGTGTCCGGGGCTCAGATGGCCGAGGATCAGGCGCGCCACTCCGTCCGGAGCCTCCAGGTGCATGTCGTGGCCGGTGGCCAGGTCGGCGAGGGACAGCAGCGGGGTCTGCGCGGCGGCTGCCCTCAGTTCGCGAGCGAAGCCGCGGACGTAGGCGTCGAAGGCCGCCGAGACGGCCGGAGGCAGCATCGCACTCAGGTCCGAGCCGCTGGAGGAGACCACGAGGAGGGGGCAGCGGGCCGCCCGGTAGACGGCGACGAGGTCGAGCGCGTCCATCTGCGCGATGAAATGGGTCATCTCCGGATCGCCCGCCGTCTGTTCGGCGAGGAACGCCCGCATGGTGTGCTCGGCTTCGACGGGGTCGACCCCGTCGAAGGGGCCGGTGGGGTTGGTGTGCCCGTCCAGATTGACGGCCAGCGGGCAGCCGGGGTGCTCTGAGGCCCACAGGGCCGCGACGATGCCGCCCAGCGAGTGCCCGACCACGGCGGGACGCTCCAGTCCGTGGGCCAGGATCGCCTCACCCACGAACTCGACGGCTCCGGCCCACGACCACGAGCCCAGATCCGGCAACTCGACCGCCACGGTGCGTAGCCCCGCCGCCTCCAGCAGGGGTGCGGCGAGCCGCCAGTCCGTGGACGTCCGGCCACCGCCGGGCAACAGCAGAATCTCCGTCACCGTGGCACCCTCTCGGCCTGGCGGCCGGCCCGGCAACCTGATTTCGGCCTTCGGCTGCTGGTCATCCGTCCGTGGCCGGGCTTCGGCCGGGGTGGTCGGTGAGGCCGCGTCCGGTGGCTGCCATCGCTGCCAGCAGCACCGCTTCGCCTAGGTTGCCGAGGATGGGTACGGCGACGGCGGCTCCGGCCGAGGTGAGGAGGGCGATCGCCCCCAGGGCCAGCCAGGGCCGCCGCCGCCGTCGCCAGATGGCGAGGCCGGCGGCCAGGAGCGCCACGGTGGTGACGAGCGCGGCCACAGGAGGTCCGCCCGGCTCCGCGTCGACGTAGCGCAGGGTGTCCAGCCAGTGCCGGGGCTCCAGCCGCAGCCCGCTGAGGGCCACGACGTCGAAGACGATCAGCACCCCGGCCACCACCCACGCCGATACGGCGAGGCCCCGCCGCGCCACCCAGGCCAGCATCCGGGCCGGGACGCTGAGGTCCCGCCGCTCCGCCCCGTCCACGACCCGGACGGGGACGGTGAGGTCCCGCTGGTCCTTCCCATCCGAGACCTCGGCCGGTACGGCGGGGCGGTGTCGTGCCAGGGTTGCGGCGTGCACGATGAGGAGCGGCGTGAGCACCGCGTGCAGGGCGAAACGGCCGACGTTGAGTGCCTCGAGGGCCGGCCCCTCGCCGAGGAGCCGGCCGGACGCGATGATCGCCGAGTCGGCGGCGATCCCCAGCCCGACCGCCACCGGAAGCCACAGCCCGGATCGCGCCAGCCGTACGGAAAGCGCGATCTGGACCAGCGCCAGCCCGGCGTAGAGGGCGGAGATCACGGCTCGTGGTCGACGACGGCGCGAGCGGCCAGCCGTGGCCGGAGCCAGGCGGCCACCTCGAGGTGCGCGGGATGCTCCTGGTAACCGCGCAGGGCCTCGGGCGAGGCATGGACGGTGATCAGGCACAGGTCGTAGGAGACCGGCGTGCCGAGCGTGTCCAGTCCGACGGTGAGGTCCTCGATCTGTTCGACGCGGCCGTTCAGCCCGTCGAGGAGTTCCTTGGCCTTGGGCGCGTCGGCGGGATCGGCGAACTTCATCAGGACCACGTGGTGCAGCACGTCAGCCTCGCTCGTGGACGACGGTGACGAGGGGGTCGGCGGCGTCGCCGAAGCCGTAGATGTAGGCCGCGGCCAACTGATCGCCCAGGCTGGCGCGCAGGAACAGGGCGCTCCACTTGGCGGCGGTGTCGATGCTGTCGTCCTGGGAGAGCGTCTGGGGTGTCGGGTCGGGGCGGGCGCCGGGCGGGGTCTGGGTGTCGGTCAGGCCGAAGTGGTTGGCTCCGTGCACGGTTACGTAAGCCTTGGGCGGTGCGGCGAGCGCGTCGTAGGTGGCCCGCGCGGTGGCGGGGAGGTTGACGCCGTCGGCGTCGCCCTGCACCAGGGCCACCGGCACACCGGCGTTGGCGATGGGCGCGCCCGTGCTCGCGCCGTAGAAGGCGGCGGCGCGCAGGGCTGCGGGGCGCTGGTAGACGGGGCCGAAGCAGAACGGCGGGGTGCAGGCGTTGCCGAGAGAGAACAGTCCGGCGGCGCCGCCGAAGGAGTGCCCGAGCAGGACCAGCCGGCCGGGGTCGAGGCGCCCGGCGAAGGGGGAGCCCGCGCGGGTGTTCTCCGCGGTGGCCCAGTCCACGGTGGCCTGCAGTTGGAGGCTCTCGGGGAAGAGCCCCGTTACCGGTCCGACGGCGCGCCGGTGGTCGGGCACCGCCACGGCGAAGCCGAAGCCGGCGACGGTTTTGGCGAAGCGGGTGTAGCTCTCCTTCGGGACGTTGCCGCCCTGGAGTAGCAGCGCGACCGGGAGGGGGCCGCGGCCGGGAGGCAGGTGGACGGTGGCGGGGTCGGCTCCGATGTGCGTTTCGTGGCTGCTCACCCAGCCGGGCGTGGCGGCCTGCGCCGGGGGTGCCACCGCCAGGACGGCGACCGCGGCCACCCCGGCGACGCCCAGCCGCCTCAAAAAGGCCAGCCATCCAGAAAAGGCCGGCCGCCTCAAGAAGGCCAGCCGTCCCGAAAAGGCTGGCCGCCGCAAAAGGGCCGGCCGCCCCGGAAAGGCCGGCTGCCCGGAAAGGGCCGGCCGCCGCAAGATGGCCGGCCGTCCGAAAGAGGCGGGCCGTCTCAGGAAGGTCATGATGATTGTTCTCCGATCGTGGCGGGAACCGGTGAGGCGGCGCGCAGCCGCCAGACGGCCACGGCGAAGGCCGTCCAGATGAGCGTGTTGAGCGACTCCTCGACCCACTGCAGGGCGATCGGCTGCTCGGGGCGCGAGGCGAGCAGCCCCATCGCGTAGGTGCCGAGGAGGTTGAAGCCGAACAGGAGCCGCCCGGCGAGCTGCCGCGACAGCAGCAGCAGGCGGATGGAGAGGATGGTCGCGCAGACCGTCGTGACTATCAGCAACGGCCAGACCGCCCCGGTGGCGACCGCGGCGGCCAGCCCGGCCAGGGTGAAGCCCGCGAACGCCCACAGCGGCGCCCTGGGACGAAGCACCGCCCAGGCCAGCAGCGCGAACCCGGGCGCGAACAGGTAGAACTGCGCCCCGGACAGCAGGGCGACATCGGGCCCGCCGACCGCGACCAGCAGCTTCCACAGCGCCTTCAGCGCGCCGCCGAGGACGACGAGCGTGCCGCCCAGGCCGCCCGCCGCGCGAGCGGGTCCGGCGAGCAGCGGCACCAGCAGGACGACGCCCGCCGCCATGGCGAGCACCGGCAGGAAGTCGACGAGAGCCAGGGAGAGGGGGTAGTCCACGAGACCTCCCGGATGGAAACGATGTTTCCAAAATAGCCGCGCGGGCCGTTGACGGGAAACGGCGTTTCCATAACGATGTGCGGCACGAGGACCTGCGGCCGAGGAGCGCGCACATGACCGCTGACGAGCACGTCGACATCCCGGTGGCGGGTCGCGCGCCGTTACGGGTCAGGCTGGACTCGGCCGCCCCGTTCGGCTGGTGGCCCGCCGTCTGCATCGCCCTGGTCGCCTTCATCGACCGGGTGGAGTTCAACCTGATGGCGGGGGCGCTCCCCGTCATCCAGCGGGAGCTCGGCTTCGGCGACACCGCCGGCGGCGCGATCGCCTCCGCGGCCGCGGTGGCCGGGATCGTCCTGCTCATCCCGGCCGGCCGGCTGGCCGACCGGGGCCGCCGGACGTGGATCGTGGCCGCCGTCGTGGGCGTCTGGTCGCTGCTGACGCTCGGCAGCGGCCTGGTCACCACCTACGCCATGCTGTTCGCCGTGCGGGTGGTGCTCGGCGGCGCCGGGTTGCTCTACAACCCGGCCGGCTCCAGCCTGCTGGCCGACTACTTCCCGGGCAGCAGCCGGGCGCGGGCCTTCGCCATGGAGCGGTTCGGCTACTTCGCCGGCCCGGCCGGCGGCGTCATCGCGGGCGGCGCGCTGGCCGGCCTGTACGGCTGGCGCACGATGTTCTTCCTGGTCGCCGTGCCCGGACTGATCATCGCCCTGCTCTGCCTGACCCTGCGCGAGCCGGCCAGGGGCACCGGCGACCGCATCGAGCTGCTGCGCTCGGGCGAGCAGCCCAAGGAGCAGCCCGTCACTCCGAGCCTCCCAATCCGGCGGGAGCTGTACGGCCTGCTGTCGATCAGGACGCTGCGCGCGATCGTGATCGGCCTCAGCACGCTCTTCTTCGGCCTGGGCGGCCTGATGTTCTGGCTGCCCACCTTCTACGCCCGCACCTTCGGCCTGCCGGCCGGCGCGGCCTCCGCGATCGCCGGCGGCGTGGGCCTGGCCGGGATGATCGCCGGTGCGTTGGTCAGCGCCCGCTTGGGCGACCGGTGGGCGCACCGGCGGGTGACGCTCGGCGCCGTCGGGCTGCTGATCGGCGCGCTCAGCCTGGCCGCGTCGGTGGCGGTGCCGGTGCTGGGCGTCCAGCTCCTGTTCCTGGGGGTGGCCAACTTCGGCATCATGCTGGCCATCCCCGCCCTCACCGCCGCCGTGGCCGACGTGGTGCCGGCCGCGCGGCGGGGGCTGGGTTTCGCCCTGTCGCAGTTCGTGGTGTCGTTGGCGGGGGCGTTCGGCCCGCTGCTGGTCGGCGCGGCCTCGGAGGCCACCGGCTCGCTGCGGGTGGCCTACGCGCTGCTCGCCGTGCCGCTGGTGCTCGGCGCGCTGCTGACGCTGCGGGGCCGGTCCAGCCTGGAGGCGGACCGGCGGGCCGCGTTGTCAGTGCTCCCGTAGCAGGCTGCCGGCGCCGTGCACCTGGTCGGGGATGCCGTTGGAGCGCAACGCCATCCACCAGGTGGCCGCGTTGATGGCGATGACCGGCAGGCCGAGCCAGCGCTCGGCCTCGTCGGCCAGCCCGACCATGGACAGGTTCGTGCCGCACTGGACGATCGCGTCCACGCCGGGCGCGACCTCGACCAGGGCCTGCCTGAGCTCGGCCTCGGTGACGTGGGCGATGGAGACGGCGGTCGGGCATTTGAGCCCCTTGATGGCGGCCACCTCGAAGCCGATCTCGGAGAAGAACCTGACCACGTTCTCGTCGCCCACCGGCTGGTAGGGGGTGACGACGCCGATGCGGCGGGCGCCGTACAGGTGCAGTGCCCGCTCGCAGGCCTCGGCGCCGGTGGCCACCTGGAGGCCGGTGAGGTCGTGGATCTGCCGGACGAACTGCCGGTTGCCCTCGACGCCGCCCCAGAACGTCTCGGCCGACATGCCCATCACCATGGCGTCGGGCTCGCAGGTCAGCACCCGCTCGCAGGCGGCGCCGATCTCCGCGCGGATCTGGTCGAGCAATCGTTCCATGCCGATGTTCCCGGCCATGTTGCCGTCGCGGATGTGGATCCGGCTGAAGTGCGCCGTCACCCCGGGCACGATCATGCGGTAGAAGTCGGGTTCGACGACGGTGTTGGTGGACGGCGCGATCACGCCGAACTTGCGCCGCCAGCCGAGCGCGTCGGTCACGGGATCACCTTCCGTCGGGTGAAGGGGGCGGTGACGAAGCGGTAGAGCACCTTGCGCGGGGTCAGCCAGCGCACGTGCGCGCCGTTGGCGGCCTTGGCGAGAGCCTGCTCGGCCAGCCACGGCGTCACCGTCTCCACCCGGTCGGCGAGGATGTCGTAGACCTTCCGGCTGCGCGGGGTCAGGTCGTGCAGCAGCAGGTCGGTGGTGACCATGCCGGGGCTGAGCAGGCCCACCGAGACCCCGGGCGGCACTTCCTTGGCCAGGGCCAGGGTCAGGTAGGTCAGCGCCCGCTTGGTCGCGCCGTAGACGGCCAGCCCGGCCACCGCCCGGCCGTCGCTGCCCAGGCCCTCCATGTTCCAGACGTGGCCGTGGCCCTGCCGGGCCATCCCGGCCAGGGCGACCGCGCACCCGTTGATCACGCCGTTGAGGTTCACGTCGACCACGCGGTGGGCCTCGTCGGCGGGCAGCTCCCACAGCGGCAGCCGGGACTGGGTGATCCCGGCGTTGTTGATCCACATGTCGACGCGGCCGTGCTCGCGCACGGCCCGGTCCCACACCGCCTGGAGCTGCTCGCGCTCGCGCACGTCACCGTCCTTGGAGCCGCAGACGACGACCTGGTGCCCGAGCCGGGTGAAGTGCTCGGCGAGCCCGCGGCCGATGCCGCGGGTCCCGCCCGTCACGACGATGACCATGTCAGGACCCCGTGGACCACGGCCGCGGGCCGGCCGCCCTCGGACAACTGGTAGACGACGGCGAGCGTCCTGCCCGCGCCCATGCCCTGGGTGGCGTCGACCATGAACTCCCGGCCCTTGAGCTTCCCCACGTCGGTGAAGTGCAGGCTGGGATAGTTCGCCCTGCCGTACGCCTGCGCGTTGCCCCAGGCCCCGGGCCCTTCGTAGAAGGAGCGGAAGCCGTCACGGCGCACCTCGACGGTGTGCCGGCGCTCCAGCGCACCCGTCCAGGTGACGTGGTGGCGGGTCCTGAGCAGGGTGAGCGGCTCCAGCTCCACCGTGATGTCCACCGTGCCGCCCGGCTTCTGGTCCGCGCCGTACAGCTCGCATGTGCCGCGGTAGG
Organism: Nonomuraea sp. NPDC050310; assembly: GCF_040655795.1. NCBI lineage: Bacteria > Bacillati > Actinomycetota > Actinomycetes > Streptosporangiales > Streptosporangiaceae > Nonomuraea > Nonomuraea sp. NPDC050310. Next base: position 86,304 of record NZ_JBFAKP010000008.1, read on the forward strand.
CGCCGGCGGTCTTGGTGGGCAGGATGAAGGAGGCCGGGCCGTTGGCGGTCTCGTCGGCGATCCACTGCTCGACCTTAGCGGCCTCGCGGGTGTACAGGCCGTTGAAGGCGGCCACGATCGCCGGTCCCTGGTACATCAGCGACGAGTAGACCTGCAGGTCGCCGATCGTCTGGTTCCAGGTGTTGAGGTCCACCTGCCAGCCGGGGCTGTAGTAGTGGGCGTCGACGAACCCGCCGTACGGCTGGCCGGTGCCGTAGAAGTCGGGCCCGGTGTACACGCGGTCGGCGTCGGAGTCGATCACCCCGAACGCGAACGGCGCGCCGAGCCGGAACCGCCCGGCGAGCGGGCCGCCCGCCTCCAGGCCCCCGTCCATGTAGTAGGTGGTCGTGCCGTTCTCGAACACCGACGAGCGCGTGACCTGCTCGAAGCCCACCCAGGTGCCGGTGGCGTCGAACAGGGAGGGCTTGCCGTGCCACTCGCCGGCGATGCGCTGCTGCCAGACGCTGGGCTCGCTCATGCGAGGAGTTCCTTCCTGACGCGTTCGGCCTGTTCCTCGCCGAGGAGCCGGCGCACCTGGGCCCAGACCGGGTCCACGTCCGGGTCGAAGAGGTTGGCCCGGTTGGCCGCGTCCCGCGCGGCCAGGTCCCCGTCCACCGGGGGCACGCCGCCGCCGAGCAGGGCCAGCCAGTGGTCGAGGTAGGTGTCCACCGTCGGGTCCAGCCCGGCGAAGGCCGCCTCGGTGGCGCGGCAGACCAGCATCCAGGGCGACATCATCGCCCGCTGCCGGGGGCCCACCGCCGCGGGGGAGAGGCCGTCGAGCCGCCAGGCCCGCTCCAGCGGTTCGGTCAGCGGCAGGAAGCAGGCGTCGAGGTAGGCCAGGTGGGTGGCCAGCTCCGCGCGCGGGATCAGGTCCAGGTGCATCGCGTGGTAGTCGGCCGAGGCGACCGCGTCCAGCGTGAAGTGCGGGACCGCGGACTCCGGGGGCGTGAAGGCGAAGATCATGTGGCTGTCCAGGCCGATCGGCGGCACCGCCAGGCTGACGGTCACCACCTTGTCCACGAGCGGGCCGCGCAGCACGGTCAGGTGGCCCGCGCTCAGCGGCACCTGCTCGGCGACCTCCAGGCCGAGAGCGGTCACGAGCCGCTCCAGGGTGCGCTCACTCAGCGCCGTGGGCAGGCTCATCGCCGCCTCCTCTGGTCTTGTGGACCCACGCGCGGGCCAGTTCGGGGTTGTCGCGCCGGGCGGGCGAGGGGATGACGGTGGCCCGGCGGCGCGGGACGTCGCCGGTCACGAGGTCGTCGTCGCCGATCCACCAGCCGTCGTCGATGAGCTGCTGGCGCCGGCGCCGGTAGGCGACCTGGAGGGCGTCGCTGCGGATGTGCAGTTCGGCCGACAGGTCGAAGGGCAGCAGTTCGGGCCGCTGGGCCTCCACGACCACCCGGTCCTGCTCGAAGATCTTGCCGATCCGCCGGATCGCGTCCCGGTCGGCCCACTTGCGGGTGAAGAAGTTGCGGAAGCCGATGATCTTGACGAGCGTGCGGTCCTGGGACAGCGGGATGTTGAAGTCGTAGAGCAGCATGTCGCCGAAGGGCAGCCGGACGTGCAGCTTGACCACGTTGGGCAGGTACCAGCCGTTGGTGACCACCACCTCCTGCTGCTCCTTCTTGTACAGCCGGCTCCACAGGCCCTTGGCGGGCGGCGGGCTCATCCGGATGTCGGCCTCGCACTTCCACTCGTCCTGGGTGAGCTCGAAGTCCGGGATCTGCGGCTTGTCCGGGTTGCCGAACGCGGTGCCGTGCACGAACGGCGCGTGCGCCGCGTCGACGACGTTCTCCATCGTGCGCTCGTAGTTGGCGTTGATCGTCGTCTCGTAGTAGACCGCCCGGAAGGCGGGGTCGTCGTGCTCGGGGATGTGCGGGATCGGCGGGCGCCGCTCCTCGGGCAGGTCGCCGAGGAAGGCCCAGACCATGCCGTGGCGCTCCACGGCCGGATAGGCGTCCACCCGCGCCTTCTTGGGAATGCCGCGGCCGCCGGGATTGGCCGGGATCTTCACGCAGGTGCCGTCCGGCTCGTACTCCCAGCCGTGGTACGGGCAGGCGATCCGGTCGTCGCCGGCCAGCCGGCCCATCGACAGCGCGCCGCCGCGGTGCACGCACAGGTCCGACAGCAGGGCCACCTCGCCGTTGCGCCGCCGCCACAGCACGAAGTCCTGACCCAGGCAGGTCACCTTCCGCGGCTGCCGCTGGACGGCGTGGCTGAACTCGACGGCGTACCAGAAGTTCTTGAGCATGGCTCCTCCTCGAGGGCGGCCCGCGCCCGCGCGTCACCGTGCAGGTGCGTGCGCAGGAACAGGGTGAACAACCGGGCCAGCTCGGCGCGGGGCTCCGAGGTGGCGGGCAGGTCCAGGAAGGCGCGGGCGGCCGTCCGGTCCACCGGGTCGGCGATCGTGAAGTGGTTGGCTCCCTCGAGCACGGCCAGCAGGTGCTCGCCGGGCGGCAGCGCCTCCTCGAAGGTCCGCCGGACGGGGTCGTGGCCCTCCTGGCCGTAGCGGTCGGCGCTGCCCGTGATCACGCCGTCGCGGGTGCCGCCCGCCAGCAGCACCGGGCAGTCCACCTGCGCGGGCACCACCGTGCCCGGCGGCCAGCCGAGCATGGTCGCCACCATCGTGTGCGCGCCGTAGGCGAAGACCGCCCGCACGCCGGGGAAGTAGCGGGCCGACTGGAGCACCACCGAGCCGCCGGCCGAGTGCCCGCCCAGGGCCACCCGCTCCAGGTCGATGACGCCTCTGAGCAGGTCGATCTCCGTCAGTGCCGCCAGGATCTCGCCGAGGGCCGGGCAGGTCGGGCGCGAGCCGTACACCTGGGGCCTGGCCGCGTCCAGGTCCACCCCGGGCGTCAGCCCGTACTCGCCGCCGAACAGCTCGCCCACCCGGTCGAAGGTCACGCACACGAACCCCGCGGCGGCGATCTCGGTGGCCAGCCAGCGGTAGGCGTCCTGGCCGACGTTGATGCCGGAGACGAACAGCACCACCGGGTACGGCCCGCCGGCCGGCGGGAAGACGCCGGTCAGCCGGTCGCCGTCCTCGGCGGCCGGGTAGTAGATCTTCAGGTGGGCGGTGTCGAACCGGCCGGTCCCGGCCGCCCACCACAGCGAGCGGATCATGCCGGCCCCGGCAGCGTGCGGTCGCCGCCCCACAGGCCTCTGACCAGGCGTTCGGTCTCCTGTTCGCCGAAGTAACGCACGCCCATCACGTTGGCCGGGTCGCGTTCGGCGATGTTGCGCCGCGTCGCCAGGTCCGCCGCGGCCAGGGCCGGCCGCTCCTGGACCGGGACGGGTTCGGCCTCGTCCACCCAGGTCAGCCAGCGGTCCACGCGCTCGTGCAGCACCCCGCGCACGGTGTCGAGGTGGGCCGGCTCGCGCGGGAAGGAGTAGCAGAAGGCGGTCGGGGACAGGCTGGCGCGGATGAAGGCGGCGCGGCTGGTGAACCAGGTGAAGTCCGGGTTGCTCTCCCGGAAGGCGAGCCAGCCGGCCTCGGACGGCGTGTAGTAGCGGTCGAAGTACCCGGCGTCCCGGGTCAGCCCGGCCCTGGGCAGGAAGTCCTGGTAGAACCAGCCCTCGGGCCACACGAGCAGGGCGATCCCGAGGTGCGGCACCCGGATGTGCGGCCCGAGCCAGACGGTCAGGTGCAGGTTGGCGAAGCCGGCGGTGGGGTCGCCGAGCCAGGAGTGGACCATCCAGTCGACCTCCGGCCCGGCGTAGGCGTCCAGCCGGCCGCCGGGCCCGTCCGGGCGGGAGCCGTACGCGCCGGGGGAGGCGGGGTCGAGGCTCAGCTCGAAACGGGCGTCGATCTTGGCTTTCAGCTCGGCGAGCAGGTCCCGCATCCGCTCGAACGTCTCGGTGACGTCGACCACGGGGGACTCGTCGAGCATCTGCTCCACGTGTTGCAGGGTTTCGTTCACTGGGGTCCTTCCAGGAGGGCGCCGGCCGCCCGCCACGGCCGCCCGGCCACCAGGTCGGTGCCGCGCGAGACGAGCCGGTTGACGGCCTGCGCGGGGGCGACGACGCCGTGGACGAGCAGGTCGGTGTTCTTGACGTGGGTCACGAGGGGGTGGCTGATCCGGCCGGTGAAGGGGCCTTGCCAGGTGGTCCACAGGGTGAAGTCGGGGGACAGGCCGAGGATCGCGCCGGCCAGCCCGTCGGGGCCGTCGGGCCCGGCGGCGACCAGGTTCAGCCGGTTCTCCGCCGCCCGCTCCAGCAGGCCCAGGCGCAGTTCCCACGGTTCGCGCGGGGTGAACGGCACGGCCACCACGTCGGCGTCGGCCAGCGCGGCCAGCCGGAACTCCTCGGGGTGCCGGGCGGCCTCGCCGGTGATGATCGCGAGCCGTCCCCAGGGGAGCACGTGGATCCCGGCGGGGCCGTCCCCGCCGGTCACCGGTCCGCCGGGCCCGACGAGGACGGCGTCGCCGGTGACGACGTGGCAGGCCGTCCCGCGCACGGCTCGCGCCGCCTCCTCGGCGGAGACGGGGGAGCCCTCGGGGAGCGCGACGAGCAGGGCGCATTCGGTGGCGGCCTGCCGTACCAGGGCGGCGTCGCCCCGCACCACCGCGACCGGGAGACTGTCCGCGCCGGCCTCGGCCGTGCGGCCCGGCGCGGGCGCGGCGAGCGGGCCGTAGCGGGCGGGCCGGCGGCCGGCGAGCAGGGCGGCCCGCTCGGCGTCGGCCGCGCCCGGGTCGATGTCGGCCACGACGACCGCCTCGCCGGTGCGGGGCGCGCGGGCGACGACGCCGCCGTCGGGGGCGACGATCTGGCTCTCGCCGGCGCCGTGCAGCCACTCCGGCGGCACGCGCAGGCCCTCGCTCACCGCCTCCAGCCGGTCGGCGGGGATGAGCGGGCCGACCTTGTTGGCGGCCACCACCCAGACCTTGTTCTCCGCGGCGCGGACCGGGACGTGCAGGGACGCCTCGTCGACGGCGAAGGAGTTGAGGCTGTTGAGCAGGACCTGCGCGCCCCGCAGCGCGAGCCCGCGGGTGACCTCGCAGATGACGCCCTCCATGCAGGCGTACAGGCCCAGGCGTCCCACGGGGGTGTCCAGGACCGGGCCGGCCTCGGCGCCGGGGGACAGGTGGTCGTTCTCCGCGCCCATCAGCACTTGCTTGTCGGCCTCGCCGAGGAGCTGCCCCGCCGGGCCGTACAGCAGGGAGGCGCCGGTGGTGCGGCCGTCCGGCCGGGCGAGGGTGACGCCGATCTTGACGTGCGCGCCGTGCCGGGCCGCCCGCGCGGCGACCGCGCTCAGGAACGGGTCGCCGTGCCGGCAGGCCAGGGCGCGGGCCTGCTCGCGACTCTCGTACCAGGACAGGTGGTGGCAGAACTCGGGGAGCACGATCAGTTCGGCGCCCTCCGCCGCCGCGGCGTCGATCAGGCGCAGGGTGGTGGCGAGGTTGGCGGCGATGTCCGTGCCCACCTCGTACTGCACGGCGGCGACACGCACCACGGTGCCTCCTGTTACGTATAGCGAAACAGTGTTTCCAAGCAGGATCTCGCGAAAGCGGGGGAGATGTCCAGTGCGCGACATCTCCCCACGGGTCACGGCTACGGCACGAGCGGCTGGATCACGCCCGCCGAGCGCAGGCTCTCGAAGTAGTCGCCGCCCGGGTAGAGGCCAGGGGTCGTGCTCCCGCTGACGAAGTCGCCCGCCCAGCCCTTGGCGAGGGTCTGCAGCGCGGAGACGTTCTGGGCCTGCGGGGTGCCGCAGGCCAGCTTCTCCGGCCCGGTGGCGCTGGAGCCCTCGACGTCGATGTGCGAGCCGGTGGTCAGCCGGACGCCCAGGAAGGGCCTGGCGAGCTGCTCGGTCAGCTCCTGCGTGCCGCTGCCCCCGCTGTTGCAGGTGTAGGGCGGCGAGGAGATCGCCAGGATCGGCAGGCTGGTGTTGGCGAGGTGGTTGAGCGAGCTGCCGAGGTTGTCGCCGGCGAGCGACTTCACCGGGTCGAACAGGATCAGCCCGCGCACCTTGGCGAAGGCGGCCGGGTGGCGGGCCCGGAGCTGCTGGGCGACGTACGGCACCGCCTCGCCGCCGGCCGAGTGCCCGGCGAGGACGAACGCGCCGGGCAGGGCCAGGTCGGGCCGCCCCGCTCTGGCCCTGGCGTCGGCGAAGCTCCGGTCGAGCCCGCCGGCCAGCACGTCGGCGACGTTGCCCAGGAAGGCGGTGTTGTTGCCGAGGTTCTGCAGGGTGCAGCCGAAGATGTTGGCCGAGGGCAGCGTCGGGGCGAAGACGAGGAAGCCGTCGGCCGCGAAGCGCTGCGCGGTGTCGGTCATGCCGTCGTTGGAGCCGGCGAAGCCGTGCTGTAACCACAGCAGGGCTTTCGGCGGGCCGGACGGGAAGTACCAGTCGCTGCTCTGGCGGAGCGTGGTGAAGGCGCAGCGGATCTCCACCGTGTTCTCGATCTTGGTGACCGACTGGGCGTGCGCGGGGGTGTGCAGCAGGGCCGCGGTGACGACGAACGCGGCCGGCAGGCTTCTGAGGCCCAAGGCTCCTCCTCGGAACGGTGTTTCTTATAAAGAAACGGCGTTTCCATTTGAAGTCAAGACCGGTTCCAGGCCGCCGGTCGCGTCAGGGGAGGGGGTAGGCGGTGGCCGCCAGGCCGGGGCCGCCGGGCCGGAAGGCGGCCGGAGCGTGCACCACGGTGCTCTGGACGTACTCCAGCAGCCCCTCCTCGCCGTACTCGCGGCCGTGGCCGCTGCGCTTGACCCCGCCGAAGGGGGCGCGCAACGACATCCCGGTGCGGTTGTGCGTGTTGACGAAGACGAAGCCCGCCTCCAGCCGGTCGGCGACGGCGAACGCGCGGTCCTCGTCCGCCGACCAGACCGAGGCGGCCAGGCCGAGCTCGCTGTGGTTGGCCCTGGCGACGGCCTCGTCCACCGTGTCGTACAGGAGCAGCGGCACGGCGGGACCGAACTGCTCCTGCGTCACCAGCGGTGCGTCGTCCGGCAGATCCGGCACGAGCACCGGGGGCACGAAATAGCCGGCGCCCAGGTCACCGGTGGAGCGGCCCAGCGGCATCGCCGTACCCGGAACCAGCGCCCTGATCCGCTCGGCCGCCTGCGCGCTGATGACCGGGCCCATGGTGACGCCCGGCGTCAGCGGATCGCCGACGAGCAGGATCCGCTCGGCGGCCGCGACGTAGGCGGCCGTGAACTCGCCGGCCCTGGCCCGCGGGACGTAGAGCCGCTTGGCCGCCATGCAGACCTGCCCGCTGGTCGCGAACGACGCCATCACCAGGCGCTCGTAGTCCTGGCCGGTCAGCGAGAAGTCCGGCAGCAGCAGCGCGGGGTCGTTGCCGCCCAGCTCCAGCACGGTGGGCGTGAGCATCGCCCCGGCCGCCGCCGCGATCTGCCGGCCCGCCGCGTCGCCGCCGGTGAACGCCACCTTGCGGACCAGCGGATGGCCGACCAGCGCCTGCCCGGCCGCCGCGCCGCCGTGCACGACCTCGACGCCGGGCAGCGCCGCCGCCACCTCGCTCACCGCCAGCGGGGCCAGCGGCGACGGCTTGATCACGCAGGTGTTGCCCGCCGCCAGTGCCGGAGCGAGCTTGAGCATCGCCAGGATGACCGGCGCGTTCCACGGGGTGATGCAGACGACCACGCCGTACGGCTTGCGCCGGATCAGCAGCCGGCCCGCCTCGTCGTCGAGCAGGCGCTCGCCGAGCACCCGGGGCGCGTGATCGCAGACCCAGCGCAGGTGGGCCAGGGCGAAGGCGAGCTCGCCACGGCAGTCGGCCAGCGGCTTGCCCGTCTCCCTGGCCAGCAGGACGGCCAGCTCCCCGGCCCGGGCCTGCACGGCGGCGGCGCTGCGGCGCAGGGCGTCGATCCGGTCGGCCGGCGCGCGGGCCGACCACTCCCGTCCCGCGGCCTCGGCGCGGCGGACGGCGGCGCCTGGGTCGGTCTCGGCGACGCGCCCCACGACCTCGCGGATCCGCGCCGGGTTCTCCCGGACGATCACCCCGGCTCCCGGAGCGAGGAGATCAGGCAGGCGCGCAGCAGGTGCTCCCTGGCCGCCACCGGGTCCGCGGCCAGCGCGCGCAGCTCGTCGTGCACGTCAGGGGAGCGCATCCGCGCCCAGTTGCGGTGACTGATCGCCTGCACGTGCTCCAGCGCCACCGCCCGCCGCCTGGCGGCCACCCGTCCGGGCGAGTCGCGGCCGAGGAGGGCTCCGGCCATGAGGACGGCGTCGTGGATGCCGCTGTTCATGCCCAGCCCGCCGAGCGGGTTGTTGACGTGCGCCGCGTCCCCCGCCAGGAGCACCCGGCCGGCCAGGAACCGGGTGGCCACCCGCTGGTGCACCCGGTACGGCGTGGCGTGCCTGATCTTCCATTCGCGTCCCGGGTCGGCGACCGCGCGCAGCCGGTCCCGCAGCTCGCCGGGCCCGTCCGGCAGCAGGACCCGCCAATGGTCGGGTGTCCGCAGCAGGACCAGCCACTCCTCGGGGTCGAAGACGTAGTTGATCGGGGCGAGGCCGGGCAGCAGGGCCGCCAGGTCCTCCTCCACGGAGGCGACCAGGAAGGTCTCCGGGTAGGTCAGGCCCTCGAAGCCGATGCCGAGCGCTCGCCGTACCGCGGAGTGGGCGCCGTCGGCGGCGATGATCCAGTCGGCGGTGTGGCGCTCTCCCGTGGCGGTCGTGACCGTCCGATCATCGACCTCGCGCACCTCCCGCCCGAACAGGACCTCGCCCCCGTGCCGCCGCACGTGCTCCAGCAGGATCGCGCAGAGCTTGTTCTGCTCGCACTGCACGCGGAAGGGGTAGGGGGTGTCGGCCGCGAGCACGCCCAGGTCGAGCGTGGCGATCGGGCCGCCGCGGCGGTCGCGGTACTGGAAGGTGCGGGCCACCAGGCCCCGCTCCAGCAACTCGCCCAGCACCCCCAGGTCGGCGAGCATCTCCAGGGTCGGCGGGTGGAAGGTGGAGGCCCGCGACTCGGCGGCCGGTTCGTCGCCCGCCTCCAGCACGGTGACGGGCATCCCGCCGACCGCCAGCACGAGCGCGGCGCTCAGGCCGACGGGCCCGGCGCCGGCCACGAGGACGCTCACCGCTCCACCCCGACCACCCTGGCCCCGGTGAAGAACAGAATGGTCTCGGCGGTGCCCTCCTCGCCCAGGCCCGACAGCCCCCAGGCCGGACGCGGTGTCATCAGGTGCAGGCTCAGCACGCTGGAGCCGTTGACCTTGACCTCGCCGGCCCGGATCCGCTGGGCGGTCGCGAGCGCCCGCTCCTCGTCGGCGCCGATCACGTACCCCTCCAGCCCGTGGCCGGTGGCGTTGGCCAGCTCGACCGCCTCCTCCACCGTGTCGTACGGCACGACGGCGGCCACCGGGCCGAAGATCTCGTCGGCCAGGTCGGCGCCGGTGATCAGCGTGGGCGGGAGGAAGTGTCCGTTGTCCGGGATGTCGCCGTAGGCGGTCGCGTGGCCGCCGGCCAGGCCGATGGCCGCCCGGACCCGGCGCAGGTGCGCCGAGTGCACGAGCGGCCCGAACTCCGTCTCCGGCAGCAGCGGATCGCCGATCCGCAGCGCGGCCAGCCGTTCCCCGGTCGCCGCCACGATGTCCCCGAGTGCGGCCCGGGGGACGAGGAGCCTGCCGAGCGCCCGGCACCACTGGCCGTTGAGCGTCGTCAGCAGGTTCGCCGCCGCGGTGGCGGCGGCCCCGACATCGGCGTCGGGCAGGACGAGGAGCGGGTTGTTGCCGCCCAGCTCCAGTTGCGCCGGACGCAGGCGCGCCGCCGAGGCGAGGGCCACCGACCGGCCGCCGGCCAGGCCGCCGGTGAAGGAGACCGCCCTGATCCGCGCGTCCTCGGCCAGCCGCGCTCCCTCCCGCGGGCCGCCGTGCACGAGCTGGAACACGCCGGGCGGCAGCACCTCGCCCAGCACCTCGGCGAGCACCTGCGTCCCGTAGGGGGCGTACTCGCTGACCTTGAGGATCACCGGGCAGCCCGCCGCCAGCGCGCTCGCCGCCTTGTGCGCGGCCATCGGCGCGGGCGCGTTCCACGGCACCAGGCAGAGCGCCGGGCCCCACGGCATCCGGCGCACCTCCACGCCCTCGCGCGAGGCGTCGAGCAGGCCCGCTCGCACCTGGGCCGCCGCCAGCGCGAAAGCGCCGTGCACGATCACGGCCAGCGCGCCGGTCTGCGTGATCGGCACGCCCGTGGCGAAGGACTCCAGCGCGGCGATCCGCTCCGCCACCGTGACCGGCTCCTCCGACGCCGAGGACCGGCCGGGCCCGTCGGGCGGCAGCGGCCGGTTCAGCTCGGCCGACACCCGCTCCAGCAGCGCGGCCCGCTCCTCGGCGGGGGTGGCCTCCCACCCGGGGGCGGCCCGTTCGGCCGCGGCCAGCGCCGCCTCCAGGCGGGCGCCGGAGGAGCCGAGCGCTCTGCCGACCGGCTCTCCGGTGGCCGGGTTCTCCAGATCGAAACCGAGGTCCTCGGTGCACGCCGCCCACTGCCCGGCCACCAGGTCCGCCTGCGGAAGGGTCATGACCGTTCCGCCGTGGCGAAGAGCTCGTTCTCCTTGTCCTGGGTGACCATCTGTGCGACCTCCAGCCGCCCCCGCTCGGCGGGGAAGGTCATCACCAGCCCCATGGACAGGTCCCGCAGGGCGCGTCCCACGACCCCGCCCATCATCGCCCCCGAGGTGCCGGACGCCTTGAACGCCCCCAGCGCCACCCGGTGGCACGCCTCGGTGACCGACCCCTTCCCGAGCCGCCACTGCCGGAACACCTCGGCCTTCGGCCGCAGCGGCGGCTGCGAGGTCTCCAGGAGCAACTGCCGGCGCAGCCACAGGTAGGCGGTCTCCAGATCGGCGGTCATGTCGCCGATGAGCTGCTGGTGCATGGGGGAGGAGGCGATCGGCCGGCCGGTGTCGGCGAAGGTCTTGCGGGTGAGCTGCTCGACGACCACGTCGTAGACGTTCTGCGCGCAGCCGGTGTAGACGGCGGCGATGGCGAGCTGGTTGCCCACGAAGCTGCCGCGGCTCATCTTCAGCATGCGGGTGAAGGCGCCGGGCACGGTCAGCGCCTCGTCGTCGGCGACGAACACCTCGTCCAGGCGGATGCCGTTGTTGGCGGTGGCCCGCATCCCGAGCCCGTCCCACGGCGCGCGGGTGGCGACCCCGTGCGCCTCGCGCGGCACGAAGAAGGTGACCAGCCCCTCGGCGGTGTCGTAGCCGTCGAGCCTGGCCGTGGTCAGGTAGTAGTCGGCGACGCCGGTCGCGCAGCCGAAGGACTTCTCGCCGTCCAGGAGCCAGCCGCCCTCGGTACGGCGGGCGGTGGTGGCGATGGTGATGTTGGCGGCGGAGCTCTTGACCGACTCGGAGGCGAAGTTGGCCAGCCAGGCGCCGCCCGCCATCCGGGTCAGCACCTTCTCCGCGAAGGCCCGCACCACCGGGGTCTCCTCCGCGGTGAACAACCCGGCCTCGATCGCCTCCAGCGGGAGCAGGCCCCGCGAGGCGCTGGTGTTGTGGAAGAAGTAGGCCAGGGCGGTGGAGGGGCAGGCGGTGCCCATCGCGAAGGTGGCGGCGGCCAGGTCGCGCAGCGTGCCCCCCAGCCCGCCGTAATCCTCGGGCACCACCAGCCCGAGCAGGCCCGCCTCCCGCAGCAGCGCGACGTGCTCCACGGGGAAGCGGGCCTCCTCGTCGGCCTTGGCCGCCGCGGCGCGCAGCGCCGGCAGCACCGACTCCACCCGTTCCGCGCGGGCGCGCTCGGCTTCGGTCATGTCGTCGACCAGGCGCTCGCCTGTCAGTCTGTCGGTCACGCTCAATCCCCTTCAGCAGGCGAATCGGTAGGTCCGTCCGGGCAGGGCGGAACCCCAGGAGCTCTCCAGCTCGGCCGCGCCGGCGACCAGCGCGGCCCGGTCGACGGCGCTGTCCACCTCCAGCTCGCCGGCCAGGAACAGCACGTCCTCGGCGGGCAGGGCGCCGTCCACCCCGCCGAGCGTCGTGTCGAACTGCCACACCCCGCTCTTCATCGCCACCAGGGCGTTGACCAGGCCGATGCCGTGCCGTTCGCGGAGACCGACGCGCAGGCTCGTCCCGCCCGCGGCGGCCGAGGCGTCCTGCAGCAGGCGCCGGACGCCGATGGGGGTGGCGGGCGAGCCGCCCTCCTCCAGGGCGATCTCGTCGCAGCCGAGCGCGGCGAGGCGCGCGATCGCCGAGGTCACGCCGTCGCCGCCGGCGAAGGAGTCGGGCAGGTGCGCCACCGTGGCCAGGCCGGCCCGCCGCGCGGCCTCGACCACCCGGGCCTCCGCGTCCTCGCCGCCTTCTGCGGGTGCGGTCGCGGCATCTGCCCGCGGCGGTGCGGGGCCGGGCCGTCCGGCCACGAACTCCACGACGCCCGCTCCCGCCTTGACCACGGCGCCGATCTGGCCGGGCCGGTCGACCAGCGCCGAGGCGGTGGCCGGGTCGAGCTCCTGCCCGGCATCGGTACGGCGGGCCGGATCGTTCCACGGCCCGGCCAGCCGTACCCGCATGCCCGCCCCCCGCAGCAGCCGCGCCAGCGGCGTGGCCTCGACCCCCCTGCCACGCAGGGCGGCGAGCAGGCCGGTGTCGGCGACGGAGATGCGGTCGGGGAGCGGATCGGCCAGGTGGCTCCAGGTGCGCGAGTGGAACAGCACCGGCGCCACCCGCCGCGGCGTGGCGGAGGCGAGCACCTCGCCGACGAAGATGGTGTGGTCGCCGCCCGGGTAGGCGTGCGCGACCCGGCAGTCGAGCCAGCCGACGGCGTCGCCCAGCACCGGCGCCCCGGTCAGCGCGGTGGTCCAGGCGTGGCCGGCGAAGTGGTCGGGGTGGTGGCCGGCGAAGCGGCGGCCGAGCGCGGCCTGGTCCTTGCCGAGGATGCTGACCGCGAAGCCGCCGTGCTCGCCGACGAGGTGGTGCGTCCTGGTGCCGCGGGCCAGACAGACGAGCACCATGGGCGGGTCGAGGCTCACGCTGGAGAAGGCGCTGGCCGTCATGCCGTGCCAGTGGCCCGCGGCGCCGGTGGTGACGATCACCACCCCGCTGGGCCACTGGGCCATGACCGCCCGGAAGTCCGTTTCCACGACACCTCGCTGTTTCTTCAATGGAAACGCTGTAACGCTGAAGGTAACGGCTGGCCATTTTCATGTCAATGTGACGATGTTTCCCTCAGCGAAATACACTGGCCTCGTGAGCGTCGAGACGGAGAGTCAGAGCAGATCCATCGCCTCGGTGGAGCGGGCGATGGACGTCTTGCTGCTGTTCGGCCGGAGTCCCCGGCCTGACCTCGGGGTGACCGAGATCGCCACCGAGCTCGACCTGACCAAGGCGGCGGTGCACCGCATCCTCACCGCCCTGCGCAGCCGCGAGCTGATCGCGCTGGATCCGGTCTCGCGCCGCTACTCCCTGGGGCACGCCGCGATCGCGCTCGGCCGGGCCTACCTGGCCCGGACCGACCTGCGGGCGATGGCCGGCCCCGAGCTCCGGCTGCTGTCGGCGCGCACCGGCGAGACGGCGACCCTGTCGGTGCGGCGCGGTGACACGCGGCTGTACGTGGACCAGGTGGTCCCCGCCCAGGAGCTGCGCATGGAGGTCTCGCTGGGCATCCCGTACCCGCTGTACGCGGGCAGCTCCTCCAAGGCCATCCTCGCCTTCCTGCGCGAGCCGGAGATCGAGGCCTTCCTGGCCAGGCACAAGCTGGAGCCGCTGACGGCCAAGACCATCACCGACCCCGGCAAGCTGCGCGCCGAGCTCGCCGCGGTGCGCAAGCGCGGCTACGCCACCTCCCTGGGCGAGCGCCAGGAGGGCGCCGCCTCGGCGGCGGCGCCGATCTTCGACCACGACGGCCTGGTGATCGCCTCGGTGAGCGTGGCCGGGCCGAGCGCCCGCTTCAAGCCGTCGGCGCAGGAGACGGCGGCGACGCTCCTCGAGGCCGCCGCGCGGCTGTCGGCCCAGCTCGGCCACCGCCCGTCATAGGGCGGCGCCGGGTTTGAGCACGCCCAGCACCGCCGCCGCGAGCACACCGGCCCAGATCGCCCAGACGTACGGCAGGCAGCCGTCGACCGAGGCGCGCAGCTTCCCCTCCACCTCCGGCGTCGAGCCGGAGGCGGCCAGGGCGCCGAAAGCCGGCCCGAAGCCTCTGAGCTTGAGCCGGATGCCCAGCCCCGCCGCGATCGTCAGGGCGTAGAGCGCCAGCTTGCCCCCCAGCCAGCGCGGGTCGGTCGTGACCCCGAACGGGCGCTCGGCGATCAGCGTGTAGGCCGCCGCCCCGGTGATCGCGGCGATCAGCCCCAGCCTGATCGTCCAGTCGGCCCGTCTGACCAGCGGATGCCGCCCGGGCGCGTGGTGGTCCCGCACCGTCAGCGCGAGCCAGCCGAGCGCGAACGCCCACACCGCCAGCACCGACCACCACGGGAACAGCGCGACACCGAAGAGCTCGGCGCCGTGGGGTTCCAGCGCCATCAGCGTGAACCCGCTGGGCAGGAAGAGCACCAGGCAGATCTTCGGTCCCAGGTCGAGCCCGCTCATGATCTTCACTGCCGTCGTGCGGGCCTCCGGTCCCAGGGCGGGGTCGAGCACGTACCGGCTGGCGTAGAAGACGCCCAGGTCCCCGCCGAGCCAGAAGACGAACAGCACCAGGTGGAGCACGATCCACCAGCCGTGCGGATGAGGTCCCACGTCGCTCCTCTCCGATGAGATGGAAACGAAGTTACCCTCTCGGAAACAGAGCAGGAAGAGGTAGCTTGAAACGATGTTCCACAAATTGGAACATGAGGCCACGCAAGGATTGACCCCGAAAACGTCAGACCCTTAGCGTGAATGGTCTGACGTTTCACGATCCCTGGGAGTCCCCGTGACCGTGCACGAGGCAGCCATCGGCCGCTACTTCGAGGACTTCACGGTCGGCGACATTCACCAGCACCCGCTCGGCCGCACCATCACCGAAGCGGACAACACCTGGTTCACGTTGCTGACCATGAACACCAACCAGAACCACTTCAACGCCCACTTCGCCGAGCGCGCCCCCTACGGCAGGATCATCGCCAACTCCGGCCTGACCGTCGCCGTGGTCCTCGGGCTGTCGGTCATGGACATGAGCCAGACGGCCGTCGTCAACCTCGGCTGGGAGGAGATCAAGCTCACCCACCCGGTCTTCGTCGGCGACACGATCTACGCCGAGTCGCTCGTCCTGGCCAAGCGTGAATCCGCCTCGCGGGCCTACGCCGGGATCGTCTCCTGCCGCACCCGGGGACTCAACCAGGACGGCGACGAGATCATGTCGTGGCGGCGGACCGTCATGGTCTACCGGCGCGACGCCCCCCACGACAAGGGCTACTTCCCGCAGGCCAAGACCGGGCCCCTGACCGCATGAGAATCACCTACGGGCCGTGGGGCGAGACCCTGGCCGAGCTGACCTCGGCGGCCAGAGCCGCCGAGGAGGCGGGCGCGGAGCTGATCTGGCTGCCCGAACTGCACCGCAGTGCCACCGTCAGCGCCGCCGCGGTGGCCTCGGCCACCACCCGGGCGGGCGTCGGCACCGCCATCGCGCTCGCCTTCACCCGCAGCCCGATGGTCACCGCGCTGGAGGCCCTCGACCTCGACGAGCTGACCGGCGGCCGGTTCGTCCTCGGGCTCGGCTCCGGGGCCAGGCGGCTCAACGAGAACTGGCACAACGCCCGCTGGGACAAACCCCTGGCCCAGCTCCGCGAGACCGTCGAGGTGATCAGGACCATCGTCGCCGGCTCGCACACCGGGGAGCCGCTGGAGTACCGGGGCGATTGGCAGCGCCTCAGCGTGCGCGGCTTCCGCCGGCCGTACCAGCCGGTGCGCACCCGGATCCCGATCTACCTGGCCGCGGTCGGACCCCAGCTCACCCGGCTGGCCGCGCGGATCGCCGACGGATGGATCTCGCACGAGCTGTGCTCGCCCGCCTACCTGCGCGAGCACGTGCTGCCCAACCTCGCCGGCCGCCCCGACGGCTTCGACGTCGTGGTCTCCGGCTGCTGCTCCATCGACCCCGATCCCGCCCTCGCCCGCGAACGCGCCGCCGGCGTGCTCGCCTTCTACGCCTCGGTCGCCACCTACCGCGACTTCTTCGCCTTCCACGGCCTGGCCGCCGAGCACGCCCGCGTGGTCGAGGCCTTCCGCTCCGGCCGCGCCGCGGAGGTGCCCGGCCGCATGGTGGAGCCCCTGGCGCTCACCGGCACGCCGGAGCAGGTGGCCGCCAGGATCGCCGAGTACGCCGGCCTCGCCGACACGATCAAGCTCACGCCCGCGGTGTACGGCAACAGCCCCGCGCAGATCCGCGAGAACCAGGCCCGCATCATCACCCTGATCAGGGAGCTGACCGCATGAGACCGTTGCAGGACGTCCGGGTCGTCAGCCTGGAGCAGTACGGCGCCGGCCCCTTCGGCACGGTGCACCTGGCCGACCTCGGCGCCGAGATCATCAAGATCGAGGACCCGCGCGCCGGCGGCGACGTCGGCCGCTACGTGCCGCCCTACACCGAGGGCGAGGACTCGCTGTTCTTCGAGACGTTCAACCGCAACAAGAAGTCGATCTCCCTGGACCTCGCGACGCCCGCCGGGCGCGAGGTCTTCGAAGACCTGGTACGGCACGCCGACGCGGTCTACTCCAACCTGCGCGGCGACGTCCCGGCCAGGATGCGCCTGACCTACGACGACCTCAAGCACCTCAACCCGGCGATCGTGTGCTGCTCGCTGACCGGCTTCGGCATGACCGGCCCGCGCGCCGCCGAACCCGGCTACGACTACATCCTGCAGGGGCTGGCCGGCTGGATGGAGCTCACCGGCGACCCCGGCGGCCCGCCCACCAAGTCCGGCCTGTCCCTGGTGGACTACTCCGGCGGCTTCGTGGCGGCGATCGCCCTGCTGGCGGCCCTGCACGCGGCCCGGCGCGACGGCGTGGGCACGGACTGCGACCTGTCGCTGTACGACACCGCGGTGAGCATGCTCAGTTACGTCGGCACGTGGGCGCTCAACACCGGCTACCGGCCCGCCCGCCTGCCCGGCTCCGCCCACCCCTCCCTGGTGCCGTTCCAGAACTTCGCCGCCGAGGACGGCTGGCTGGTGGTGGGCTGCGCGAAGGAGAAGTTCTGGCAGCGGCTGGCCGCCATCCTGGGGCCGGAGTTCGCCGATGAGCCGCGCTACGCCACCTTCGCGCTGCGCCGCGAGTTCGCCGCGGAACTGCTGCCCCGGCTGGCCGAGGTCTTCCGGACCAGGACCGTGGCCGAATGGCTGGCGGTGCTGGCCCCGGCGGGCATCCCGTGCGGACCGGTCAACGACGTGGCGCAGGCCCTCGCCGAGGAGCACACCGCGGCCCGCGGCCTGATCGCCGAGGTCGAGCACCCGCGCTACGGCCGGGTGCGCCAGCTCGTCTCCCCGGTGCGGGTGGGCGCCGAGCCGGTCGAGCACCGCCGGGCCCCGCAGCGGGGCGAGCACTTCGAGGAGGTCGTCGGCGGCCTGCTCGGCTACTCGGCCGAGCGAATCGGCGCCCTGGCGGCGGCCGGCGCCTTCGGAGCGCCACGATGACGGCCGCGCCGGCGGGACCGCCGACGTCGCCGACGGCCGCGGCCCGGCTGGCCGGATGGGCCCTGGGCCTGACCCTGGAGCAGGTGCCGCGACCAGCCCGCGAGGCGGCGCTGCGGCACCTGCTGGACGGGCTGGGCTGCGCCGTCGCCGCCGGGACCGGCCTGCCCGCGGTCCGGGTCGCGCGGGACCTGGGCGGCCCCCCGGAGGCGACGATCCTCGGCACGCCGTGGCGGGTGGGGGCGCCCGCCGCCGCGCTGGCCAACGGCACGCTCGTGCACGCGCTCGACTTCGACGACACCCACGCCGGCGGCCTCGTGCACGCGACCGCGCCGGTGCTGCCGGTCGCCTTCGCCGTGGGCGAGGAGACCGGGGCCGCCGGCGCGGAGGTGCTGATCGCGGCGCTGACCGGCTACGAGACGATCTGCCGGCTGGGCGCCGCCGTACCGCACGGCTTCCACGCGCGCGGCCTGCACGCCACGGCGGTCTGCGGGGTGTTCGCCGCGGCGCTGGTCGCCGCCCGGCTCTACGGCCTGAGCCACGCCCAGTGCGTGGACGCGCTCGGCATCGCCGGGAGCCAGGCGGGCGGGCTGCTGGAGTTCCTGCACACCGGCGCCTCCACCAAGCAGTTGCACCCCGGCTTCGCCGCGCAGGCCGGGATCATGGCCGCCCGGCTGGCCCGCGCCGGAGCCTCCGGTCCCGCCAGCGTGCTGGAGGGGGCCCACGGCCTGTACGGCGCCCTGCTCGGCCGGCCCGGCCTCGACCCGATCACCGGGCTGGGCGAGCGCTGGGAGGTCACCCGGATCGGCGTCAAGCCGTACCCGGCCTGCCGGCTCCTGCGCGCCAGCCTCGACGCCGCCCGCACCTTGAAGACGGACGCCGGGGAGATCGCCGAGATCACCGCCGAGGTGCACCCGGACGCCGCGCCGATCGTCTGCGGGCCGGGCAAGGACCGGGTGCGCACGCCGTACGAGGCGAAGTTCAGCCTGCCGTGGAGCGTCGCCGCGATGCTCGTCGACGGCGAGGTCACCGTGCGCACCTACGCCGACGTCGACCGGCCGGAGGTCGCGGCGCTGGCCGCGAAGGTCCGGCACGAGGTGACGCCCTTCCCCGGCGTCGCCGCCGACCAGCCGGGACGGCTGCGCGTCCGGTTCGCCGACGGGACCTCGGCCGTGGCCGAGTCCCCGCCCCTCTCGCCGGATCCGGCCGAGCAGGTCCGCGCCAAGGCCCTCGGCAACGGGCTGAGCGAGCGCGCGGCCGGACTCGTCCTGAACCTGCCGGGCCTGTCCACCCTCCAGCCCCTGATCCAGGAGTTGATCGCATGACCGTGAGGCTGCCGGCCGTGACCGGCGCCGGCGCGCAGGAGGCCTACGCCCGGGCCCTGAGCGAGCTGGCGGAGACCGGCCTGTCCGAGGACGACCTCGTCCAGGTCGTGCAGTACGTGACCGAACCGGCGGCGGCCCGCGCCCCGGCCGGCGTGACCGTCTCCACGGTGACGGTCGAGGGCCTGCTGGACGGGACGGCCGCGGTCGAGCTGACCGCCTGGCCGGGCGGCGGCGAACGCATCCCCACCCCGCACGGCGTCGTCACCGTCGCCGACGAGATCGTCTACCTGCCCGGCATCCTGCCCGCCGACCTGACGGCGGGCTTCGGCGAGCAGTACCGCTCCTGCCTGGAGGTCGCCGGCGAGCTGCTGAAAGCGGCCGGAACCGGCCTGGAGGCGCTGGTGCGCACGACCGACTACACCGCCACCGCCACCCGCGCCGACTACCCCCGCTGCGGCCGTCCCCGCCGCGAGCTGCTCGGCGGCACCGGCACAGACGGGCGGCCGGTGCATCCCGGCGCGGCGGGCATCCTGGTGGACCGTCCTCCGGTGCCCGGCGCGATGGCCTGGCTCGACGCGGTGGCCTCCCGGCGGCCGCTGCGCGCGGTGAACCCGGGCTGGCGGCGCTACGAGACGCTGACCTACAAGCCCGGCGTGGTCGCGGGCGACACGCTGTTCATGTCGGGGTTCGGGGCGCTGGAGCCGGCCACGCAACGGGCCCTCTTCGCCGGCGACCTCGAGGCGCAGGCGGAGTTCACCTACGCGGCGATCGCCGCGGTCCTGCGCGAGGCGGGGCTGGGCGGGGAGTCCGTGGTGCGCCTCGTCGAGTACGTCACCCCCGACGGCGTCGCGAGATATCCGGGCATCGCGGCGATCCGCGAACGCTACTTCCCCGGCGCGCCCGCCCTCACCTCCGTGGTCTGCTCGGCCCTGCTGCGCCCGGAGTTCCTGATCGAGGTCGTCCCCACGGCGGTGTTCCCGTGAGCGACGAGGTCAGCTACACCGCCCCGGAGGAGCTCGGCCGGGCCGCCATCCGCTACTTCGCCCAGGCGGTCGGCGACGACAACCCGCTCTACACCGACGAGGACTACGCCCGCGAGCACGGCTACGCCGGCGTGATCGCCCCGCCCACCCTCATCTGCGAGACCAACCAGTACACCGGCCTGCCCAGGGACGAGGACGGCTCCACCGCCCACCGCTGGCCGCTGGACCTGCCCGGCCGCCGCCAGGTCAGGGGCGGCAACAGCTACGAGTTCCACCAGCCGGTCCGGCCCGGCGACGTGATCACCGCGACCTGGCGGATCGAGCGGGTCGAGGAGAAGGCGGGCAAGGTCTTCGTCACCTCCCGCGCCACCTACACCAACCAGCACGGCGAGCTGCTGGCCGTCAACGAGGAGGTGCTGGTGTGGATCTGATCCCGCCGCTGGAGCGCCGCATCGAGCTCCCCGACATGATCGCCTACGCCGGGGCGACCTGGGACTGGCACCGGCTGCACTACGCCCCCGAAGGCCTCGACCGCCCGGTGGTGGACGGCCAGCTCTTCGGCGCCCTGCTGGCCGAACAGCTCCAGGACTGGCTCGGCCCCGGCCACCGCCTCACCCGCCTGCACTTCCGCTTCCGCAGCATGGTCTTCGCCGGGGAGACGGTCCGCTGCACCGGCCGGGTGCTCAGCCGCGCCGGCGGGGTGATCACCGTCGAGCAGCAGGTCGTGGTGGTCGGCGCCGGAGGCGAGCCGGGCCGCGTCGCGGTCGCCCCCGCCGGAGCCACGGTGGTGCCCGCATGACGGTCGCCATCGCCGGGGCCGCCGAGTCCGACCTGGGCGTGACCGGCCGCTCCATCATGGAGCTGCAGACCCAGGCGGTCACCGGCGCCCTGGCCGACGCCGGGCTCGGCCTCGCCGACGTGGACGGCCTGGCCACCGCCGGCGTCTCCCGCTTCTCGGCCACCCAGGTGGCCGACTACCTCGGCATCCGGCCCTCCTGGAGCGACTCCACCTTCGCCGGAGGCTCGGCGTTCGAGATGTACGTGGCCAGGGCCGCGCAGGCGATCGAGGCCGGGCAGTGCACGACCGTCCTGATCTCCTACGGCTCCGACCAGCGCAGCGCGCGCTCCCGCTCGCTGGCCGGGGTGCTGGAGCCGCACACGCCGGAGGCGGAGTTCGAGGCCCCGTACGGCCCGCTCTACCCGATCTCGTACTACGCGATGGCCGCCCAGCGCTACCTGCACGTCCACGGCGCCGGGCGGGAGGACCTGGCCGAGGTCGCCGTCGCCGCCCGCGAGTGGGCGCTGCTCAACCCCAGGGCCTACCGCCACGGCGCCGGGCCGCTGACCGTCGAGGACGTGCTCGCGTCGCCCATGGTCTCCTCGCCGCTGACCGTCGCCGACTGCTGCCTGGTCACCGACGGCGGCGGCGCGATCGTGCTGACCAGCCTCGAGCGCGCGCGCGACCTGCGCCGCCCGCCCGTCGTGGTGCTCGGGTACGGCGAGGCCACCACCCACACCGGCATGGCCACCGCCGACGACC
The DNA here is from genome assembly GCF_040655795.1 of Nonomuraea sp. NPDC050310. Lineage (NCBI taxonomy): Bacteria > Bacillati > Actinomycetota > Actinomycetes > Streptosporangiales > Streptosporangiaceae > Nonomuraea > Nonomuraea sp. NPDC050310. The sequence continues at coordinate 107,691 of NZ_JBFAKP010000008.1, forward strand.
TGCTGCGCCCCGGTTCGATCGAGTCGGGCCGCCGCGCCTTCGCCATGGCGGGGCTGCGGCCCCGCGACGTGGACGTGGCGCAGCTCTACGACTCCTTCACCATCACCGTCCTGCTCACCCTGGAGGCGCTGGGCTTCTGCGGCCCGGGGGAGGCGGGTGACCTCGTGCGCAGCCGGGCCCTGCCGTACAACACCAACGGAGGCGGGCTGTCCTACTGCCACCCCGGCATGTACGGCCTGCTGCTGCTGGTCGAAGCGGTCCGCCAGCTCCGCGGCGAGTGCGGCCCCCGCCAGGTCGCCGGGGCGGAGATCGCGCTGGCCCACGGCACGGGCGGCATCTTCTCCACCCACGCCACCGTCCTGCTGGGAGCCGACCGATGACCCCCTGGTGGGCGGCCGCCGGGGAGGGCCGGCTGCTCCTTCAGCGCTGCCGGGCCTGCGGCCACCTGCAGCACTACCCCCGCGCGCTCTGCACGGCCTGCGGCGGCACGGACCTCGGCTGGCAGGAGTCGGCCGGGCGCGGCGTGGTGGACTCCTTCACCGTCGTCCACCGCGCCCCCTCGCCCGGCCACCGGCCGCCGTACGTCGTGGCCCGCGTCCGCCTGGACGAGGGGCCGATCCTGCTGACCAACCTGGTCGGCGACGCCGGCTGGCACTGCGACCAGCGGGTCCGGCTGGCCTGGCGCGCCCTGGACGACGGCCGCCGCCTGCCCGTCTTCGAGAAGGAGTGAGATGGACTTCGAGCTGGACGACGATCAGCGCGCCTTCCGCGAGACGTTGCGCGCGTTCGTCGACAAGGAGATCGTCCCGGTCGCGGGCGAGTGGGAGCGCACCGGCCGCTACCCCACCGAGATCGTCGACAAGATGAAGCTGATGGGCCTGTTCGGGCTGACCGTGCCGGAGGAGTACGGCGGGCTGGGCGCGGACCTGGTCTCCTTCGCCCTGGTCTTCGAGGAGATCGCGCGCGGCTGGATGGGCGTGGCCGGCGTGCTCGGCTCGCACACGCTGTCGTGCCGGATGATCGCCCGGTACGGCACGCCCGAGCAGAAGGCGGCCTACCTGCCCGACCTGGCCACCGGCGCGCGCCGCAGCGGCATCGCCCTCACCGAGCCCGGCGCGGGCACCGACCTGCAGGGCATCACCACCACCGCCCGCCGCGACGGCGACCACTACGTCGTGCGCGGCACCAAGACGTGGATCACCAACGCGCGCCACGCCAGCCCCCTGCCCGTCCTGGTCAAGACCTCGGTCACCGAGCCCGCCCACCGGGGCATGTCCGTCCTGCTCGTCGAGGACGGCTTCACCGTCAGCCGGGACCTGCCCAAACTCGGCTACAAGGGCACCGAGACGTGCGAGGTCGTGCTGGACGACGTGCGCGTCCCGGTCGCGAACCTGCTCGGCGGCGTCGAAGGCCGGGGGCTGCAGCAGGTGCTGTCCGGGCTGGAGAGCGGCCGGATCAACGTCGCCGCCCGCGCGGTCGGCATCGCCCAGGCCGCCTACGACGCGGCGCTGGCCTACTCGCGTGAGCGCACCGCCTTCGGCCGGCCGATCGCCGGCTTCCAGGCCATCCAGCTCAAGCTCGCCGACCTGGCCACCGAGATCCAGGCGGCCCGCCTGCTCACCTACTGGGCCGCCGCCCGCGCCGACGCCGGCGGCCGGGCCGACATGGAGGCGGGGATGGCCAAGTACTTCGCCTCCGAGACCGCGATCAGGGCGTCGCTGGAGGCGATGCGCATCCACGGCGGGTACGGCTACTCGCAGGAGTACGTCGTCGAGCGGCTCTACCGCGACGCGCCGCTCATGGCGATCGGTGAGGGCACCAACGACGTGCTGCGCACGGTCATCGCCCGCTCGCTGCTGTCGGGCAAGGGCAGGGTGGGCTGGTGAGGTCGGCCCTGTACGTTCCGGGGGACCAGCCGGCCAAGCTGGCCAAAGCGCTGGAACGCGGCGCCGACGCGCTGATCGTCGACCTGGAGGACGCGGTCGCGCCCGCGGCCAAGGCCCGGGCCCGCGCGGAGGTCGCGGACTGGCTGCGCGCGTTGCCCGCCGATCCCGGCTGCGAGATCTGGGTGCGGATCAACCCCGGCGAACCCGGGCACGCCGACCTGCGGGCCGTGGCGTTGCCGACGGTCACGGGCGTGTGCGTGGCCAAGACCGAATCGGCCGCCGAGCTGGTCGCGCTCGCCGCGCTGCTGGACGACGCCCCCTGGATCGGGCTCTGCCCGCTCCTGGAGAGCGGGGCCGCCGTCCTGGCCGCCGTGGAGATCGCCCGGGCGCCCCGGGTGCGCAGGCTCCAGCTCGGCGAGGCCGACCTGCGGGTCGACCTGGGCATCGAGCCGGGACCGGACGAGCGCGAGCTGCTGTGGGCGCGCTCGCAGGTGGTCGCGGCCGGCGCCGCCGCCCGGATCGGCCCGCCGCTCGGCGCGGTCAGCCCCGACTTCCGCGACCTGGATCGCCTGCGGGCCTCGACCGAGGCGCTGCGGCGCCTGGGCTTCCGCGGCCGGGCCTGCATCCATCCGGCGCAGGTCGCGGTGGTCAACGAGGTGTTCACCCCGGCCGCCGAGGAGGTCGACCGGGCCCGCGCGCTGATCGCCCGCTTCGAGGCGGCGGAAGCGGGTGTGGTGCTGGACGAGGCGGGGCGGATGGTCGACGAGGCGGTCGTCCGCCAGGCTCGGCGGCTGTTGTCGTGATCGGTCTCGACGATGGCCTGCTCGACCGGGAGTACGTCCTGCCGGGCTCCACCGTCCCGGTCCGGCTGGCCCGGTTGAGCCTGGACGGCGACGGCGGGTCGGTGTCGCTGGTGCGCTTTCCGCCCGGCTGGACCAGGCCCGGGCGCGGGCACTACCTGGCCGGGGAGGAGTTCGTGGTGTTCGAGGGCGAGCTGCGGGTCTCCGGGGTCGGCTACCTGCCCGGCGACTGGGGCTGGCTGCCCGCCGGAGCGCCCAGGTTCGAGTCCGCCACCCCCTCAGGGGCGTTGGCGCTGGCGTGCTTCGACGGGCCGCCCAAATGGGTGGCGGGTGACGGCCCGTCGCCTGTGCCGCCGAGGCGGGTCCGGCTGGGGTCGGTCGCGGTCCCGCCCGGCGGGCTCGAACTGCTGGCGGGCACCGTCCTGCACGAGCGTCCGCCTGCCGTACCTGACGCTGACGTCGAGGTGCTCGCGCTGACGGAACGCCGGTGGGGGCTGCTGGAGGCCGGGCGGGAGCCGCCGTCCGGGCGGCTCCTGCTCCGGCGGCGCTGAGCCCGGTCGTCGTCCTCAGCGCGGGACGACGGTGAGGCGGGCCAGGCTCGCCACGCCGTCGCGGTCCGGCAGCCGCCCGGCGGCCTCGATCAGCGCCTCGACCTGATCCGGCGCCAGCGCGCGCCCGGCGCTGGCGCGGAACTTCAGGGCCTGCTCCGCCCGCGACAGCGGGTGCTCGGGGCCGCCCCGCGAGGAGTCCACCCGGTGCTCCAGCATCGAGCCGTCGGCCAGCCGTACCCGGAGCACGGCGGCGAACGAGCGCGGGAACAGCTCGGAGGCCCGCTCGTCGGCCACGCACCGCACCCGGGCCGCCAGCGCCAGCCGGGCCGGATCGAGCTCCACGAAGTCGTCGAGCGCGAGCCCGAGCCCGCCCCCGCCCAGCAGCGCGGCGGCGACGGTGTAGGGCCCGGAGAACTTGGCGTGGTACGGCGTGCGCGGCCGGATCTTCTCCTCGTACGGCTCGGCGATGGTGCGCAGCACCGGAGCGGCCACCCCCAGCTCGACCTCCTCGATCCCGGCTGGATCGAGCCCCCGCGCGCGCAGGGCCAGCGCGCAGTCGACGCCCGGATGGGTGAAGTGGTTGGACGGGTAGGGCTTGTAGACGGTGCGCAGCAGCTCCCACCGCTCACCCAGGCCCGACAGCAGCGCGCCGGCGTCGAAGCGCCCGTCGATCCAGGCCTGGAAGAAGCCGAAGCGGCCCTCCAGGACGGTCGGCGGCCCGGTCAGCCCTTCGGCGGCCAGGACGGCGGCCGACACCCCGGCGTGGGCGGCCCAGCCGCAGTGCGCCCGCTTGACGCTGCCGCCGGTGCGGTTGGCCTCGAGCAGGCCGGAGCCCATGCTCGCGGCGATGCCGGCGGCGTGGGCGAGGCCGCCGGCGTCCAGGCCGGAGACCAGCCCGGCGGCGACGGCCGCGCCGATCGTGCCGCAGATGGAGGTGGCGTGCTGCCCCTTGTCGAAGAAGAGCGAGTTGCGGGCCTCGGGCAGGTAGGAGGCCATGCCGAGGCGGTTGCACACCTCGATGCCCGCGGCGACGGCGGCGATCAGCGTGCTCCCGCTCGCGCCTGCGGCCTCGGCGGCGGTCAGGGCGGCGGGCACCACGGGGGCGCTGGGGTGCAGGACGGAGGGCAGGTGGGTGTCGTCGAAGTCGAGGGCGTGGGCGAGGGTGCCGTTGACCAGGGCGGCCGAGGGGGCGGGCAGCCGGTCGCCGCTGCCGATCGCGGTCGCCTCCGGGCTGCCGCCCCACCGCCGGACGGCGCGCAGGACCGCCGGGGCGGCCCCCTCGCCGGGCCCGCCGGATTCGGCGTCGGGTGCGGCGTCGGGATCGGCGTAGGCGGCCAGGCAGTTGCCCAGGACGTCGAGGATCCGGCCGATCACGTCGTCGTGCACCTCGGTGGGCACGCCGGCGTCCCGGCAGCCGGCGGCGAAGGCGGCCAGGCGCTGCACGTGCGTCGTCATGCCGGGCTCACGAAGGCGAGCGGGCGGGCGGGCGCGCCGGTGGCGCCGACGATCGGGAGCGGGGCCAGGACGAGCAGGAACTCGCGGGCGCCGCTGTCGAGCAGCTCGGCCAGGCGCATCGTCTCGACGATGTGGACGCCGGACTCCACCAGCAGGATCCGGTGCACGGGGAGGGTGGCGTGGCCGCGGCCGGGCGCGATGTGCTCGAAGGCGATGCTCTCGCCGCCGACCAGGCGCGGCGCGCGCTCGGCCAGCCAGCGGCCCGCCCGCTCGCCCGGGCCTGGCACGCCGTCCCGGTGCCCGACGAAGGCCGGCCCGTCCGCCCACAGCCGGGACCAGCCGGTGCCGATCAGGACGGCGTCGCCGGCGCGGATCTCCAGCCCGGCGGCGGCCCGTTCCAGGTCATCGGGGGTGATCTCGTAGCCGGCGGGCAGGACCGCCACCCCGTGCGCCGCGGCCACGTCCAGGAGCACGCAGCGCCCGGCGTAGGGCTCGAACTCGTCGATGCCGAGCGAGCCGAACCCCTCGTGCGAGGTGAGCTCGGCGGCCGGCCGCCCGCCGTGCAGCAGCCCGTCCTGGCTGACGTGGGCCGGCGCGTCCACGTGGGTGCCGACGTGGCCGCCGGTGACGATCACCTCGTTGGCCGCCGAGCCGCCGTCGGGGCGGACCAGGTCGCCGTGCCGCCGTTCGAGCGCCATGCGGAAGGGCGGATGGTTCGGCGACTGCGGCATGCCCTTGCGCATGGGCTGTGCCAGATCGAACATCCTGGCCGCCGCCACGGCCCTCCACAGGGTCATCGGAGCGTTCCGTTCTGCACCGCACAACTCCCAGAGCCAGTGTTCCAATTTACGGAATGGTGTTCCAAACTGTACCCATGGTGGGCGAGCCGGTCCATCAAAAGGAAACAATGTCACCGGATGGGAAACCTCGATGCTCTATCTGGTCTACCGGATGCGACTGTCGCCGCGGGCGCGCAGGGACATGAAGGCGTTCTGGGCCTGGCTGGAGGAGCGCGAACGCTGGTTCTACCGCGACCTGCCCATGGTCAGGGAGGTGCGCTGGTACTACAGCGTGGTCGGCGAGGTCTACACGCTGGAGAACTGGGCCGCCTTCGAGGACGAGGCGGCGTGGGCCGCCTACCGGGCCGCCCTGGCCACGCTGAAGGCCGACACCTCGTGGGAGTCCGAGCGCGTCACGCAGGAGGAGTGGTGGGATTTCCTCGACACGAGGATCATGACCGACCCGCCGGTCGCCGCCGGATTCCGGCGCGAGTGACGGGACCCACGAGCCTGAGGAGCCACCACCATGCCTGCCAGAGTGCCCGCCAGAGTGCCCACCGGCGTGCCCGCCGGCGCGTCTGAACGCGCCGCCACCGAGGTCGGCAGCCAGACCGTCGCCACGGTCGAGCGAGCCGCCGACGTCCTCGTCCTGTTCGCCGAGTCCGGCGCCCTCACCCTCGGCGTGACGGAGATCGCCGAGAGCCTGGGCATGTCCAAGGCGGCCGTCCACCGGGTCCTGGCCTCGCTGCGCACCAGGGGACTGGTCGAGCTCGACGAGGAGAGCAGGCGCTACTCGCTGGGGCTGACCGCGATGCGGCTGGGCCTGGCCTACCTCGACCGGATCGACGTGCGGCGCCTGGCCGCCCCCGAGCTCGTCGAGCTGAGCCGGCGCACCCAGGAGACGGCGACGCTGTCCATCCGCACGGGCGGCAGCAGCCGGGTCTACCTCGACCAGGTGACACCGGAGCGCGAGGTGATCATGTCGGTCTCGCTCGGCGTGCCGTACCCCCTGCACGCCGGCGGGTCGTCCAAGGCGTTCCTGGCGTTCCTGGCCGACGCCGAGATCGACGACTACCTGAAGCAGCCGCTCACCCGGCTGACCCCCTCGACCGTCACCGACCTCGACCGGCTGCGCACCGAACTGGCGCTCATCCGGCGCCGCGGTTACGCCATGTCCGTCTCGGAACGGCAGAGCGGGGCCGCCTCCGTCGCCGCCCCCATCCTCGACCACCACGGCCGGCCCGCCGCGGTCGTCAGCGTCTGCGGCCCGGCGGAACGCTTCATCGGCGAGGCCGACGCCTGCGCGGCCGCGCTCCTCGAAGCCGCCGACCGGCTCTCCGCCCAGCTCGGCTATCGAAAGGAATCCCCTGATGCACCGCTACGACCTGCTCGTCAAGGGCGGGCTGATCGTCCTTCCCTTCCACGGTGAGATCCGCGCGGACCTGGCCGTGTCCGGCGGCCGGGTCGCCGCCATCGCCTCGGAGATCGGCACGGCCGAGGCCGCCGAGGTCATCGACGCCACGGGCAAGATCGTGCTGCCGGGCGCCGTCGACGCGCACTTCCACATCGGCATCTACCGTGACATGGCGCTGGACGCCTTCGAGGAGACCCGCTCCTCCCTCGTCGGCGGGGCCACGACCGTCCTGTCCTACTTCCGCACCGGGCAGCACTACCTCGACCGGACCGGGCCCTACAAGCAGATCTTCCCCGAGGTGCTGGAGGCGGTGGCCGGGCGGTGCTTCACCGACTACGGCTTCCACCTGGCGCCGATGACGGTCGAGCAGATCGGCGAGATCCCGCAGCTCGTCGAGGAGCACGGGATCACCTCCTACAAGTACTACATGTTCTACAAGGGCTTCGACCTGGCCGCCAACAGCCGGGACGCCCAGGCGTTCACGATGGGCGACGAGTACGACCTCGGCCACCTCTTCCTGATCATGGAGCAGCTCGCCGCGGTGCAGGCCGCCCGTCCGGACGTCCGCCTGTCGCTCTCGCTGCACTGCGAGCAGTCGGAGCTGATGCGGGTCTTCATCGACCGGGTCCAGCGCAGCGGCGCCCCGCAGAACCTGCGGGCCTACAGCGAGGCCCGGCCGCCGCTGACCGAGCGCGTCGCGATCGCCGAGGCGACCACGCTGGCCGGCCACACCGGCACGAACCTCAACCTGCTGCACCTGTCGAGCGCCGACGCCCTGGCGGCCGCGGCCACCGCCCGGGACCTCCACCGGCACGTGGACATGCGCTTCGAGACCACCCTGCACCACCTGTGCCTGGACCACGACGAGCTCGACGCCCGCGGCGGGCTCGGCGGCAAGGTCAACCCGCCCATCCGCACCCGCGAGCACAACGAGGCGCTCTGGCGGGGCGTGCGGGACGGCGTGGTGAGCTGGGTGGCCTCCGACCACGCCTGCTGCATGGAGGAGCACAAGGGCGACCTGCTCTGGCCGGCCCGGCCCGGCTTCGGCGGCACCGCCCTGCTCTATCCCGTGCTGGTCTCCGAGGGACATCTCAAGCGCGGCATCCCGTTGACCAGGATCGCCGAGATCGCCTCGGCCAACCCGGCCAAGGCCTACAACCTGTGGGGACGCAAGGGCAGCCTCGCGGTCGGCTTCGACGCCGACCTCACCGTGGTCGACCCGGAGCTGACCCGGACGGTCACGACCGATCTGCTGCTGTCGGCGCAGGACCACTGCCCCTTCGAGGGCGCCGTCGTGACCGGCTGGCCGGTGGCCACCGTGGTCGGCGGCCGGGTCGCCTACCGGGACGGCGAGGTGGTCGGCTCGCCGGGCGGCGCCTATCTTCCGCGCTCGTGACACGTCCGGCCCGTTGACCCGCGCCCCGGCCGCCTTCGGCTGAGATGCGTGCCGCCGGGGCGCCGGGCATTCCGCCGGTGGGCTACATGCCGTCGCCGTCCCACCGGCCGCGCGAACGGCTCCGGACCGGGATGCTGGAGACGACCGGCGCGGGGATCGGGTCCCCGGGCTTCCACGCCCTGCCCTGCCCCCAGTTGTGCGCGTTGGCGTCGGTGCGCTCGTCGGGGTGCTCCAAGGTGCTCGGGTCGGCACCCCAGTCGTGCCCGTGCCCGTGCTCATGGTCATGGTCATGGTCGTGCCCGTGCTCGTGGTCGTGGCCGCCCTGGAGGCGGGCGGCGTCCATGGCCTTGGCGATGGCGATGAGGCTCTTGTCCGTGCCCATGCCGTGCTGCACGTACTCGGCGTCCGGCCGGCCCTGCTCGTGCTGGAAGCGCCAGGCGGCGGCCAGGTCGGCCAGATCGCGCTCGCTGCGCCGGGTCGGCCGGGCGGCCAGGTCGTGCGAGGACTGCGACCAGCGCATCCGCCCGCCCCGCGGCCCGTAGTTGACCGCTTCGCCGCCCCAGCGGACCCACTCGTTCTGCGTGTACCAGTTGTGCAGCTCGCCGTCGGAGCGCAGCAGCCAGGTGGCGCCGCCCTCCATGGTGGTGAAGTGGCCGTGCTTGACCCGGGCCGGGCGGAAGAAGTAGGTGCCCAGGTCGAGCGTGCCGAAGTTGTACTCCATGTGCCCCTGGACCGTGTAGGCCTCCTCGTAGCAGGGGTGGTGGGCCAGGCGGTGGTCGGCCCAGCCCTCCTGGGCGTGCACGAGGCGGGTGTAGAAGCCGGTCACCGGGTCCACGTGCAGGTATTTGATGAACAGGCCCGGCATGGGTCCGGGGTTGGGCACGGCGTCCCACCGCATGGCCTCGCTGTCGATGACGATGACCTCGTCGCGGGCGCTGTCCCAGCGCGTGGCCCCGAGGTCGAACCCGGCGTCGCCGTACTCGCGGTAGTGCAGGATCCGGGTGCCCTCGGCGAAGGTGACGGCCTCGATGGGCACCCCCTTCGGCGCGTGCACGTAGCCGCCCTTGCCGAGGCGACGACCGCCGTAGGTCATGGAGCCTTCGAGCACGTAGTACTCGGTGTCGGCGTGGTGCACGCCGGGCCCGCGGCCCCAGCCGGTGTGGAAGTCGATCCGCAGCGAGGAGGAGCCGTCCTCCTCGTCCACCGACAACCGGCGCTCGCTGGCGCGGCCCTCGCCGCCGACGAGCTCGGCGCCGTGCCAGACGTAGTCGTCTTCCTGGATCAGCTCAACGTGGGGGCGCATAGCTCTCCTTCAGGGTGCGCTTGAGGATCTTGCCCGCGGCGTTGCGAGGGAGCGCGCTGACGAACTCCACGCGCCGGGGCAGCTTGGGGCCGGAAAGGCTGGTACGGCAGTGCGCGTCGAGGGCGCCGGGCGGCACGGAGGCGCCGGGGAGGGTGACGACGAAGGCGGCCACCGTCTCGCCCCACCGCTCGTCCGGCAGGCCGACGACGGCCACCTCGGCGACGCCGGGGAAGGCGGCGATGACGTCCTCCACCTCGCGCGGCGCGATGTTCACCCCGCCCGAGATGATCATGTCCTTCTTGCGGTCGACGACGGAGATGTAGCCCTCCTCGTCCCGCACGACGATGTCGCCGCTGGTGAGGTAGCCGTCGCCGGTGACGCAGGCGGCGGTGGCCGCCGGGTCGTCCAGGTAGCCGTTCATCAGGTACGGCGAGCGGCTGAACAGCTCGCCGCGCTCGCCCGGACCGACGGCGTGGCCGTCGTCGTCCACGACGCGCACCTCGGTCATGAACCACGGCCGGCCCACCGAACCGATCTTGCGGCGGGCGTCGGCCGGCCGGCAGTTGGCGACGATCCCCGCCTCGGTCGAGCCGTACAGCTCGTGCACGCCGACGCCGGGGAAGGCGTCCAGCACCCACTCCTTGAGCGGGCCGGGCAGCGCGGCGGCGTTGAAGTAGAGCGTGTCCAGCGAGGACAGGTCGTGCTTGCGCAGCGCCGCCTCGCCGAGCGCCCGGATCGCGTGGGCGTGCGTGGGGACCAGGAAGACCGACTGGGCGCGTTCGCGCTCGATCATGGCGAGCAGCCGCTCGGGGTCCCAGGAGCGGAGCATCGCCACCGTCCCGCCGGTGAAGACGGGCGCGTAGCCGAAGGCGAAGCCGGCGCCGTGGTACATCGGCGCGACCGCGATGGTGCGCCGCCCGAGGCCCAGGCCCCACTCCAGGGCCGCGGCGTAGAAGGTCAGCGCCCTGGAGCGGTGGCTGATCACCACGCCCTTGGGGCTGCCGGTGGTGCCGGAGGTGTAGGCGACGCAGAACGGGTCGCGCTCGTCGACGGGGATCCGGGGGCCGGTGCCGGAGACGGTGGAGAGCATCGCGTCGTAGGAGGGGCCGAGCCCCGTCCCGCCGATCGACAGCACGGTCCCGGGCGCGCAGGACGCGGCGACCGAGCTCAGCGCGTGATCCAGGATCAGCGCCCGGCTGCCCGAGTGCCCCATGACGTAGGCCGCCTCGGCGGCGGTGAGGCGGGGCGCGATCGGTACCATGACCAGCCCCGCCTCGGCGATGCCGCAGGCGATCTCGGGGTACTCCATGCGGTTGCCGAGCAGGACCGCGACCCGCTCACCCGGCCGCAGGCCGGCGCGGAGCAGGACGTTGGCCAGCCGTCCGGAGCGGTCGCGCAGCCCTCGGTAGCTCAGTTTCCGCTCGCCGTCGACCACGGCGATCGCGTCAGGGGTGGCGGCGCCGAACTCGCGCACGCCGCCGGCGATGGACAGCGAGGCGCCTCGGGGGAGGGGCATCGGAACACCTCTTGTTCCACTGTGTGAAACGGCATTTCAAAAATGATGTCGCGTGGTCCCGCCGCCCGTCAATGGAAAGTCTGACGTTTTCGCCTAGGATGCTCGGGTGCCCATTCCCGCCTATCACCGGCTCGCGACGAGCCTCAGGGAGCGCATCCTCGCCGGGGAGTTCCGCCCCGGCGACCGCCTGCCCGTCGAGCCCGAGCTGTCGGCCGGCTACGGCGTCAGCCGCAGCACCGTCCGCGAAGCCCTGAGGTTGCTGGCCAGCCAGAACCTCATCGCGACGCTGCGCGGCGTGAGCGGCGGCAGCTTCGTGGTGACGCCGCGCCCCGACCAGATCGGCGACTACCTGCACACCAGCTTCAACCTGCTGGCCGCCGACACCCGGATCACCGTGGACCAGTTGCTGGAGATCCGCGCGCTGCTGGAGGTGCCCGCGGCCGGGCTGGCCGCGCTACGGCGCAGCCCGGCCGACCTCGCCGAGCTGCGCGCCGCGCTCTTCGATCCGGCGACGCTGCCGGTCGAGGAGATGCACGAGCCGAACAAGCGCTTCCACACGCTGCTGCTGCGCTCGTCCGGCAATCCGGTGCTCGAGGTCGTCGCCCAGCCGGTCTTCCGGGTGCTCGACGAGCGGTTCCTGCGCGAGCGGGCGCCCGGCCGGTTCTGGCACGAGGTCGACCGGGACCACCGCGAGATCCTGGCCTTCGTCGAGGCCGGCGACGAGCGGGGCGCGAGCGAGGCCGCCGGTGCGCACCTGGAGCACCTGCGCTCCACCTACCTGGCCATCGACCGGGCGAGCTGAGCGACCACGTCCGGCTCGTCCCAGACCTCCCCGTACTTGGCCTGGATGTCGAAGAGGCCGGCCTCGTGCGGACCCGCGTCGCGGTCGCCGACGGCCTGCCGTACCACGATCGGCACGAAGCCGTGCTGGATCGCGTCCACGGCCGTCGCCCGGACGCAACCGCTGGTGGAGACCCCGGCCAGCACCACCGTGTCCACCCGCAGGGCGTGCAGGGTGGAGGCCAGCGTGGTGCCGAAGAAGGAGCTGGCGTACTGCTTGACGATCACCAGCTCGCCGTGTGCGGGCGCCACCTCCGGCATGAGCCGGCCGAGGGGCCCGTCGCCGACCAGGTGGCGCAGCGGCGCCACCTTGCGGAAGAACAGCCCGCCGTCCAGGCCGTCCGCGCCGAAGGACACCCGCGTGTGCAGGACGGGTACGGCTGCCGCCCGCGCGGCGGCCAGCACCCGCGAGGCCGACTCCAGGCAGGCGCGGGAGCCGATGAACAGCTCCTCGCCCGGCTCGAAGTAGGCCCGCATGAGGTCGACCAGGAGCAGCGCCGGACGCTCACCGAAGGGCAGCGAGCGGCCGTACACCTCCTCGTGGGGCCGGATCACCGCGACACCGGGAAGAGCGACGCGGCCGGTCCGTTCTGCGCGCGGAGGAGCCGATGGAGCATGGGGAGTCCTTTCAGATGACCCTGGCGGACCTCAGGGCGGCCAGTTCCGCTGCGGAGAGGCCCAGCAGGCCGCCGTAGACCTCGTCGTTGTGCTGCCCGAGCGCGGGACCGGCGCTGCGCACCCGCCCCGGCGTGTCCGACAGCCTGGGCACCACGTTCTGCATGGCCAGCTCGCCGAAGTCCGGGTGCGGGACCCGGACGATGGCCTCCCGGGCGGCGAAGTGCGGGTCGGCGAACATGTCCTTCGCGGTGTAGATGCGTCCGGCGGGCACGCCGCTGTCGTTCAGCGTGCGCAGCAGTTCCTCGGCCGGCCGGCCGGCGGTCCAGGCGGCGATGATCTCGTCGAGCTCGGCCATGTGCTCGCCGCGCGAGCTGTGGGTGGCGTACCGGGGGTCCTTCGCGAGCTCGGGCGCCCGCATCGCGGCGGCCAGGCGCTGGAAGACGCTGTCCTGGTTGGCCGCGATGAGGATCTCCTCGCCGTCCTGGGTGGGGTAGACGTTGCTCGGCGAGACGTTGGGCAGCACAGGACCGGTGCGTTCGCGCTGGTAGGAGGCCTGCTGCCACTCGGGCAGCAGCGACTCCATCATGGCCAGGACGGCCTCGTAGATCGCCGAGTCGACCACCTGGCCCCGGCCGCTGCGCTCGCGCTGGTGCAGGGCGACGAGGGTGCCGACGCAGGCGTGGGTGGCGGCCAGCGAGTCGCCCAGGGAGATGCCGGTGCGCGACGGCGGCCGGTCGGGATCGCCGGTGACGTGGCGCAGGCCGCCCATCGCCTCGCCGATCGACCCGTAGCCCGCCCGGGGGGCGTAGGGGCCGCTCTGGCCGAAGCCGGTGACCCGCGTGATCACCAGCCGCGGGTTGATCTCGTGCAGGTCCGCCGGCGCCAGGCCCCAGCGTTCCAGCGTTCCGGGCCGGAAGTTCTCCAGGAGCACGTCCGACTCGGCCACCAGCCGCCGGACGAGGTCCTGGCCCTCGGCGGTGCGCAGGTCGCAGGTGACCGACTTCTTGTTGCGCGCCACCACCGGCCACCACAGGGACTTGCCGTACGGCTTCTCCCTGCCCCACTGCCGCATCGGGTCGCCCTCGGCCGGGTCCTCGACCTTGATGACCTCGGCGCCGAAGTCGCCGAGCAACTGGCCGCAGAACGGCCCGGCCAGCAGTTGTCCGAGCTCGACGACGCGGAGGTCGTCCAGGGGGAGCGGGCTCATGTCTGCTTCCTCGGTTTCCTCGGTCCGAGCAGCGACGCGCGCGCGGAGAACAGGTGGGCGCGCATGACCGCCTCGGCCCAGTCCGGATCTCCGGCGCGGACGGCCGCCGCGACCTCGATGTGGTGGTTGACGCTGCGCCGCATGGCTTCGGCGTCGAAGCTGGAGTAGGTGCGCAGCAGGACGGGCGAATGGATCAGGGAGCTGATCGACTGGGCGAGGACCGTGCTGCCGCCGAGCCGTACCAGACCCTGGTGGAACTCGGCGTTGAGCCGGTAGACCAGGTCCAGCTCGTCCCGCTCCGCGTGCTCCTTCACCGCGACGGCGACCTCGTGCAGCCGGTCCGCTTCCTCGATGGAGGCCGTGGCCGCGGCCTGCCGGGCGGCCAGGCCCTCGATCCGCGCCCGCAGCTCGAAGACGGTCTCCAGATCCTCGGCCGGGTACTCCACCACCCGGGCGCCGCGGTTGGCCACGATCTCGACCAGGCCCTCGGACTGCAGGCGCCGCAGAGCCTCGCGCACGGGGGTGCGGCTGACCCCCAGCGACTCGGCGAGCTCGACCTCGCCGAGCCGGTCCCCGGGGGTGTAGTGGCCGTCAAGGATCAGGTTCCTGAGATCGTCGACGATCGACATGTGTACATTCCTCCGATCGGAATGGCACCATGATGGAGAAATGGCGGCGGCTGGGCAAGGGATTGTATGCAATTCATCGACTTGGAGATCGTCGAGGTCGGCCCGCGCGACGGTCTGCAGAACGAGAGGGTGATCGTCCCCACCGCGGCGAAGGTCGCCTACATCGAGGCGCTGGTCGCCGCCGGGCTGCGGCGGATCGAGGCGGTGAGCTTCGTCCATCCGCGCCTGGTGCCGGCCATGGCCGACGCGGAGCAGGTGATGGCGCGCGTGCCGCGCGTGCCCGGCGTGCGCTACGCGGGCCTGGTGCTGAACGAGCGCGGCCTGGAGCGCGCGCTGGGGGCGGGAGTCGACGAGGTCAACGTGGTCGTGGTCGCCACCGAGACCTTCTCGCGGCGCAACCAGGGCATGTCCGTGGACGAGGCGGTCCGGGGCTTCGGCACGATCGCCGGGCGGGCACGCGGGGCCGGGCTCGGGGTGACGCTCACCGTGGCGGCGAGCTTCGGCTGCCCGTTCGAGGGCGAGGTGAGCCCGGCGTGGGTCGCCGAGCTCGTCCGGCGGTGCCCGGGCGCGCAGGAGGTCGCACTGGCCGACACGATCGGCGTCGGCGTGCCCGCCGACGTGCGCCGGCTGGCCGCCGCGGTCGGCGAGGCGACCACCGCGCCGCTGCGCTTCCACTTCCACAACACCCGCAACACCGGCTACGCCAACGCGCTCGCCGCGCTGGAGGCGGGCGCCGCGGCTCTGGACGCCAGCGCGGGCGGCATCGGCGGCTGCCCCTTCGCCCCCGCCGCGACCGGCAACATCGCCACCGAGGACCTGCTCTACCTGCTGCACCGCTCCGGCCTGCGCACCGGCGTCGACCTGCCCGCGACCCTCGCCGCCGCGGCTCTCATCGAACGGCGCCTCGGCGCCGCGGTCCCGGCGCAGCTCGGCCGTGCCGGGACGTGGCCGGTGAGCCCGGGGACCTGAACCCGCTAGCTTGTCCTGATGGCCGAACGCAAGCACGGACGCCCCGCGCCGCCCACCGAGACGACGATCATCTCCGCCGACTGGGACGGCCGTACGGTCACCGGCGAGCGTCACACGCGGGTGCTGTTCCGCGACGTGGACATGACCGAGCTGGTCAACCACCGCTCGGTCTTCGAGGAGTGCACCTTCAGCAACGTGCGCTTCAACGTCTCCACGCACGAGGACGCCGCCTTCATCAACTGCACCTTCCGCCGCTGCTCCTTCTTCGAGGCCGCCTTCGTCGGTTGCAAGCTGACCGGCAGCATGTTCGACGGCTGCAGTTTCGGCCTGCTGAAGGCCGAGGGCGGCGACTGGTCCTACGTCGGCCTGCCCGGTGCCGACCTGCGGGGCAGTACCTTCTCGGAGGTACGGCTGTGCGAAGCCGACCTGACCGGGGCCCGTCTGGCAGGCGCCCAGGTGCGGCGCTGTGACCTGTCGGGGGCCTGGCTGCACAGCGCCGACCTGTCCGGATGCGACCTGCGCGGCAGTGACCTGAGCGCGCTCGACCCGCAGGTGACCACGGTCAAGGGTGCGATCATCGACTCGGTCCAGGCCACGACGGTGGCCACGGCCCTCGGCTTCGACGTGCAGTGGTGAACTGACAGATCTACAATGTAAAGGCGCGGGGCTGTTCAGGTTCCACGGAAGAGACGAAAGGGAAGAGCACCGGCGTGACCTTCCTCGGAACGATCAGGCTCACGGGAGCACCCGCGCTGGCGGAGCTGACGGCCGCTCTCGAAGCGGCGGCCGAATCCGGCTGGGAGGCGCCCGGTGGCGTCATCCGCATCCGTGACCACCGCGTGCTCGGCCACCCGGCCGGCGCGACGGTTGAGCTGGTTCTCGCCGGCCAGCACCTGGAACTGGATCAGGCCGCAGTCGCCCTGGCCGCCCTGGGCCGTCATCTGCTGTCTCAGAGCCCCGGCCTGCCGGCGTGCACGATCAGCGCCTTGGAGATCACCACCCACGCCGGCATCGGACGGCCCCGCCGCTCCCTGCCCTCCCTTCTGGACGAGGAACTCCTCGCCCTGTCAGCCCAGTACCTGCTCGCCGCGGCGGCGCACTCCCTGCGAAGGCGCGCCGCGACCCCCGCCGTCACCGCGGACGACGTGGTCGCAGCAGCGGCCGACCACCCCTGGGCCCGGGAGCTGACCGCAGCGCTGGGCCCGCTGCTGATCAGCGCCGCCCGCCTGGAGGCCACGACCCAGGCCCGGGCGAACCTGACAGCCGGAGGCGGCGACACGGCCCTGGCCGAGGAACTCCTGCGCCGAGCCCGCGCGACAGCAGTCACCCACGCTGCCGAGGACTCCGCCGCACAAGGCCGCCGCCTCGTCGAAGACTTCGTCCGCGACCACGACCTCCGATGGAACCCCGACGTCCCGCCTTCCGGACCGGACGAGCTGCTGTGGCCGGGGATCCGGGCCCTGGCCACGCTGACCTCCTCCCTCTCGGGAGCCGCCAGCCCGTGGACGCTCCTCACCCGCTTGACCGACGACGAACTCGTCAGCGAGCTGGCCGAGAGGGAGGCCGAGCGGGTCGAGATGTCCCTCGACGGCGACGGGGAAGAAGTGGCCGGCGCCGCGCTCGCCCACGCCGCCGTCTGGCTGGCCATCCAGCGTCCGGACCTGCTGGACACCCCCGACGGCGAACGCCTCGTGTCCGGCCTCGCCGAGGACATCGCCCCCTTCCACCACCTCGCCTACTCAGCGCTGCTCATGGCCGGGGCCGCCCCCGTCACCGCCGCCATCGAGGCCACCGACGCCCAGGCGACCTTCAAGGAGGTCACACAAGCCCTCGGCCTGGAGCAACCGGACAGCGACGCTTACAACGCCCTGCACCACGCACTGGAGACCGTTTTGCAACTGGGGGAGGACCTGCCCGCCCGGTTGCGCCAGCTCTTGACGATCATCACCCTGTCAGCGGACCTCACCGCCACCGAGCTCAACCCGCGCCGTGGCCAGGGCGGCTACGTCTCCTCACCCGCCGAACTCGCCGCCGCACTGCTGCGGCACCCTTCCGAGTACGCCGCCCTCATCCTGTTCGACGGGTTGAGCTCCGACGCCCGCCTACGCCTCCACGCCTTGGCCACCACCGCCGCCTTGGACCCGTCCGCCGCCGGGTCGATGGCCGCCACCCTTCCCGACCTGACCGGCGACGCCCCGCACACCGAGCCGACCGCCCGCGCCCGCCGCTGGGTCGAAACGGCCCTGCTCACCTGGGACGGCCCCCTTCCCGACCTCGACGACGCCCCCGACGCAGGGGTGATCCTGAACGCCGTATCCGCCGGCGCCGCCGTACCCACCGACTGGCCTCTGCGCCGCGTGGTCGCCGCCTCCGCCCAGGCCGCCGCCCTCCTCGCCCACGCCGCAGGCCGAACCGATCTCCTGCGCGAGATCTTCACAGCTGCCTGAGCAGCGAACCGGTCATCCGCCCCGACCGACTCTCGCCTGCGCCTGCGCCGCCACGTCGGGGTCAGGATCGTCAAGGAGAAGCCGCGCAATGGCCGCTGGCGTCGTGGACCAGGTGGCCAGCCACCATCGCATATTGACCGATCGATCATGGGCAAGGCGCTCCATGGCGTCATGAGGGAGCCGCCCCGACTGCACCGCGGCCGCGCGGACGGCTGCGATCCTGTCGTCGGCCAGCAGGCGAAGGTGCGCGGGTGTGGCGCGCACGTTCTGGGCCGCGCCGACGCGAACCTCGGGCTCGGGGGCGGCTATCAGCGCGGCGAGGAGGTCCGCGTCGTCGGTGTACGCGGCCAGTCCCGCACGGACGGCCGGAGCAGGGTCGGCGGCGAGGGTCGCACTCGTCTCCCGATCCAGTCCACTGCGCTCGGCGAGCAGCCGACGCAGCACGTCATCAGCGGATCGGCAGATGGCTCGGCGGACCTCGACGCCGGCGCCCGGATGGTCGGGGAGCGACCACCGGACCGACCAGTGAGGGTCGTCCACCAGGGTGAGCAGCGCGTCAGGCGGGCAGGCCGGGTTCTCGGCAAGCGTCTGGCGCGTCTTCAGGTCCGGGTCCCGGGCCAGTTCACGCAGCAGCTCGGCCGGTGCGTCGGTTCGAGCGGCCAGGGCGCGCCTGACCGCGCGGGACGGATCTGCCGTCATGGGGTGAAGGATCTCCGGGGGAGTGGCGGGGTCGCTCGCCACGGTCACCCGGACACCCACCCGCTTGTCGCGGGCGCGGGCGGCCAGGTGAGCCGCTTCCGTGCTGCCGTTCGTTTCGGAGGTCTCTGGTTCTTGCTGCACGTGCCGGTCCTTTGTCGATCGGGTGCCTGGCTGATTCGGCGGGAGGCCTCCCGACACTCGGTCGGTGGAGACTACTGGTCTGGCAACGCCGGGTGCCCGGCGGGCGTCCTACCCGGAGAGGTGAGGCGGCCGGGGCTGAGGGTAGCGTCGCACCCGCGCCGAGAAGGGCTGGTCAGGACCTGCGCGAAGAGGGGGCCGAGGTGAGGACGCATGGCGGAACCGTACGGACAGCGGGCCGGGCCGCGTCCGCCGGAGCCGCTTGCCGATCAAGGCCGGATCACTATTCTTGGGCGGTCGATGAAGCGGACGGCAGTGGGAATGGTGGCGTGACGACGTTGGACGCTGATGCTCAGATCACGGACCTGGGACTGAACGAACACGCCTGCCTCACCTTCGGTGAACCGGAGGAACTGCTGGACCTCACCGCCGCCTACGTCCGCGACGGCCTGTCCGAGGGCCTGCGGGTGGTGTGGCTGAGCGAGGCGCCGCAGGACGCCACGATCGCTCTCAAACTGCGCGGCGTCTCGATGCATCCGGCCGGCCGGATGGACGTCGGCGCCTGCCAGGACGAGTTGCTGACCGGGCAGGCCTTCGCGCTCGAGCAGGCGACGAGCTGGCTGCACCGCCAGATCGAGCAGGCGGAGCGGGACGGGTGCGCGGGCTTGCGGGTGGCCCTGGACATGAGCTGGGCCCTGCGGCCGATCAGCGGCATCGAGCAGTTGCCCGCCTTCGAGCGGGAGATCGCCGCCGTGCTGGCCGGCACGACCGCCTCGGTGTTGTGCCAGTACGATCGGGAACGGTTCGACCCGGTGACGCTCGCCTCGGTGTCGGCCTTTCACACTCGCTCGGTGGCCGCGGCGACCTACCACCACGACCCGTTGCTGCGGATCTGCCGGCAGTACGCGCCGCCGGGCATCCGCCTGGCCGGGCAGATCGACAAGACGGCCGAGGACGCGCTGGCCCTGGCGCTGGCCGAGGCCATTCGCGCGGAGGGTGAGGTGACCGTCAACATGGCCGAGCTCTCCTTCATCGACCTGGCCTGCACCCGCATGATCCTCGACGCGGCGCGCAGCCTCGCCCCCACCCGGAAGGTCGTCATCCGTGGCCAAGCCGCCATCCTGGCCCGTTTCGTCCTCCTCGGCGCCGCTACGGTGCCGGGTCTCGATCTGGTGACCGTCCATGACCGGTAACGAGCCCATCGACGTTCCGCGCGCCCGGGAGCACGGCCCCGGCGATCCGCTGCCGGGCGGCCGGCTCCTGGTCGATCAGCCCTTCGACCGCGGCACGCTGTACGCGATGCGGGCCACCTTGGAAGCACATCTCGCCCACGCCGGGCTGCCTGAGGGTCGCGTGGCGGACGTGGTCATCACGATGCACGAGCTGGCCACCAACGCCGTGCTGCACGGCGCCGGCTCCGGACGGCTCCGGATCTGGCGGACGGACGGAGCCCTGCACTGCGAGGTGCACGACGCGGGCCGTCCCAAGCCCGCCGGACCGGCCGAGGCCTGGCCCTTCGAGCACGGGCACGGGCTGTGGATCGCCCGGTACCTGGCCACGCACCTCGACGTGCGGACCGGGCCGGGGGGTTCGACCGTGACGGTCGTCTTCCCTCTACCCGGGCGTGACCACCGCCTGCCGTTCAGCCTGAGCCGCCGCCGGCTCGGCGGCCACACCGTCCTGGCGCTGAGCGGCGACCTCGACCAGCACGCGGCGCGCGAGCTCGGCGCGGCGGTGGAGGCTCTGCTCGCCGGGGAGCGCACGGCGCGGCTGGTGCTCGATCTGAGCGGCATCGGCGACTGGGACGCGACCGGCGTCGCCGCGTTGATCACCGTCCAGCACCGCGTCACCGGCACGCCGGACGGCTTCCTGCTCCTGGCCGGGGTGGCGCCGGAGTTCCGTGAGCGGCTCGACGCGCTCGGCACGACCGCCTTCGCCTTCTGTGACAACGTCGACCAGGCGCAGAGCCTGATGCCGCGCCCGGCCGCCGGCGAGGCAGGCGGCCCGGCCTGAGACCCGCCTCATGGCGTTCCGGGCCGGTCAACGCCCGGGTCTCGTGGCACCTCGCGCCGGGAGTCGGGACAATACGGTCATGTCGTTGTGGAAGAAGCTCGGTATCGGCCTGCTGGTGCTGTTCGGGACGCTGCTGGTCTGCCTGATTCTGGTGATCTTCGTGCCTGGCGGGTGGAAGATCGCCCTTCCCATCCTGGCGGTGCCGGTCGTCGCCGGGTTCGGCGTGTGGGCCTGGTTCGACGGATATCATCCGCCCTCTCGGCGCGACGAGGCCCGCTGGGACGACCGGAACGAGCGGTTCCGCTGATCCAGCAGGAAAGCCGCGTCACGCCGGGGGCGGGGAATCGGTGTGGCAGGCGCCGGAGGCTCGGAAGGGTTCGGCGAGCTGGGCGAGGTAGGCCGTCGGGTAGTCCGGCTTGGCGGCCATGCCGAGCTGGTCGGAGGTGAAGCGGCGGGCCGGGTCGTAGGAGAAGGTGCCGAGCAGGTGGTCCCAGACCAGGGTGAACAGGCCGAAGTTGACGTCGCCGACCCCGGCCCACTTGAGGTGGTGGAAGCGGTGGCCCTCGTTCAGCGCGAGCACGTACTTGAGGACGCCGACCCGGTAGTCGGCGTTGGAGTGCTGTAGCAGGAGCTGGACGGCGACGGCGATGGCCAGCGCGCCGGCGACGTCGACGGGGAGCCCGATGAGGATGAGCGGAGCGACGCCGGCGCTCATCTCCAGGGTCTGGTGCAGCGGGTGCTTCATCAGGCCGTTGAAGCCGTAGAAGCGCTTGATGGAGTGGTGGACGGCGTGGAACCGCCACAGCACGCCGATCTTGTGGCTGGCGTAGTGGGTCAGGGTGATCCCGAGGTCGGCGACCACGACGGCGGCCAGCACCTGCAGGGCGAAAGGCCACGCGTGCGGCCACACGTCGGCGACCGTGACGGTGGTGGCCAGCAGCGGGATGACGCCGACGCTGACGAGCAGCAGCAGTTCGTTGACGCCGGCGTGGGCGACGTCGCGGGTGCCGTCGCCGGCCGGGGTGTTCCAGTCGCTCTCGTACGGCAGGGCACGTTCGGCCAGGAAGGAGCAGCCGATGGCGGCCGGCAGCAGGCCGACCAGCCAGAGCTTGGAAGCGCCGGAGGCGGCCAGGGCGATGGCGGTCCCGTTGACGCCGAGCAGCATGAACGGGACGTAGCCGTAGCGGATGAGGGTGCGGTGCATGCCGTACAGCCTCGTGGCGGGCGGCCCGCGGGGACTTGGACGGATCCGCTGCCTGTCACGCCCGCACGACGTGGACGAGCCGGGAGGGCGCCAGGCCGAACATCTCGTGGCAGGCGCGGGTCAGGTGGGAGCTGTCGGCGAAGCCCGCGCCGTGCGCGGCCTCGGTCAGGCCGGCGCCCTGGCGGGCCAGTTCCATGGCGCGGCGCAGGCGGAGCCAGCGCACGTAGACCGGGTAGGGCAGGCCGAGCTCGGCGGTGAACAGGTGGCCGAGGCGGCTGGCCGACAGGTGCACGGCGGAGGCCAGGTCGGTGAGCCGGACGGGCCCGGCCAGCAGGTCCGGCAGCAGGGCCAGGGCCCTCAGCAGGGCCGGGTGGCGCGGGCCCCGGGCCGGTGCGCTCCAGCCCCGCACGAGCGCACCCGGATCGCGGAGGCCGCCCACGGTCACGTCCCGGTCGGGCCTGCCGGGGTCGCCTGCGGTCACGTCCGGGCCGGGCCTGCCGGGGGCGCCCGCGGTCTCCTCTACGGCTGGCAGGAGGGTGTCGGCCGCGGCCACCCAGTCGGCGACCCGGTCGTGGCGCGGCCAGGTGACGGCGGTGAGCAGGTGACGGCCCGCGCTGCCGGCCGGGTCGAGGTACAGCATCTCGGCGCGGGCGCCGGGACCCCCGCGCACGGCGTGCCGGGCACGCGGCGGGATGATCGCCGCCCGCACCCGGAGGCAGGTGCGGTGGGCGTCGGTCACGTCCACCGTCCCGGCGGTCACGACGAGGACCTGCAGCGCGGCGTGCGCGTGCGGTCCGGTGACGCCGACCTCGCCGCTGAAGGCCAGCCAGCCCGGCCGCAGCGTGGTCGTCCCCTGCCATCCGGGGGGTGCGGGCGTGGGAATCACACGCTCATCCAACAGGCTCGCACCCCCGGCTCACCGAGCGGGCAGGCCGGACTGGGACATCTCCCAGAAGGCGGCGTAGCGCCCGCCCCGGCTCAGCAGCTCGTCGTGGCCGCCTTCCTCCACGACCCGGCCGCCGTCCAGGAAGGCGATACGGTCGGCGCGCCGGACGGTCCGGATGCGGTGCGCGACCATCACGACCGTCCGCCCGGCCATCAGGCGTTCGATGCCTTCGTGGACGGCGGCCTCGTTCACCGGGTCCAGGGCGGAGGTCACCTCGTCCAGCAGCACGACGGGCGCGTCCTTGAGCAGCGCCCGGGCGATCGAGACCCGCTGGCGCTCGCCCCCGGACAGCCGCGCGCCGCCCTCGCCGACGTTCGCCGCCCAGCCGCCCGGCAGGCGTTCGATCACCTCGTCCAGCCGCGCCGCGCTCGCCGCCGCTCGTACCTCGGCGTCGGAAGCGCCGGGGCGGCCGAGCCGTACGTTCTCCTCGATGGTCCCGTCGAAGAGGTAGACGTCCTGGAAGACGACGGCGAACCGCGCCATCAGGGCCTCGCTGCCGACGTCGCGCACGTCCACGCCGCCGAGGCGCACCGCGCCGGAGTCCACGTCGTGGAAGCGCGCGAGCAGTTGCAGCAGCGTGCTCTTGCCCGCTCCCGACGGCCCGACGACGGCGAGTCGCTGCCCCTCGGGCACCGACAGCGACACCTTGTCGATCACCGTACGGTCGCCCTGCCGGAAGGTGACGGACTCCAGCTCCAGGCCGTGGCCGGCCGGCTGGAGCGGCTGCGGCGCCTCCGGTAGCGGCTCGGTGCGCAGGAGCTCGTCGAGCCTGGCCAGCCCGGAGCGCGCGCTGCGGAGCTTGCCGCCGAGGTCGGCCAGCGAGAGCAGCGGATCGGCGCAGCGCGCGGCCAGCACCAGGATCGTCAGCACCTCCGCGACGCCGACGCTCCCGCCGAGCGCGAGGAAAGTGCCCAGCACCAGCAACCCGGTGAACACCGCCTGCACCACCAGCGTCAGGCCGATCATGCCGGGCACCACCGACACCACGGTACGGCGGGCCGCGCGCCGCAGTTCCCGCAGCGAGTCGTCGAGCGAGGTGAAGTGCCGGCCGCTCCGGCCGCCGGCGCGCAACACCGGCTGGGCCTGGAGGTATTCGATGACCCGCCCGGTCGCCTCGGTGTCACGCCGGTGGCGCTCGGCGTCGCCGGCGGCCAGCGCCCGGCCGGTCCAGACCTGGATCGCCGCCACGAGCGGTACGGCGATCAGCGCGGCCAGACCCAGGTGCCAGTCGTAGGCGGCCATCACGCCGACGATCGTCAGGGGCGTGACGACCGCGCCGAGGTAGGGCGACAGCAGGTGCGCGAGCACGCCCATCGTCTCCAGCACGCCCTGGCCGGCCAGGACCGACACCTCGCCGACCCGGCTGGCGCCGTACCACCCGAGGGGCAGCCGGGCCAGATGCTCCCCGAGGCGGTGGTACATGCCGCCCAGCAGGGTCGTCCCCGCACGGAAGCCGAACAGGTCGCTGACGTAGCGCAGCACCGCGTAGGCCGCGACCGCGCCGCCGAAGGCGACCAGCCAGGGGGCGGCCTCCCCGGGGTCGCCGCCGAACAGGCCGCGCAGCACGGGGACCAGCAGGGCGTAGGACAGACCCTCGACGACCGCGGTCAGCGTCATCAAGGCCACGGTGCGGCGCACCGGCCGGCCGTACTCCTGGCCCAGGACGCGCAGCAACAGGCGAATCATCGGTACTCCTTGGATTGCCAGAAGGCGGCGAACCTGCGGTCGCCGGCCAGGAGGTCGGCAGGTCTGCCCCGCGCGACGATCGACCCGTTCTCCAGCAGCACGGCGGTGTCGGCGCCGGCGACCGTCTCCAGGCGGTGGGCGATGACCAGGATCGTGCGATCGCCTCCCAGCGTCGCCAGCGCCTGCCGTACCGCCTGCTCGGTGTGCGGGTCGGCGAACGCGGTCGCCTCGTCCAGCACCAGCACCGGGGTGGCCGCGAGCAGGGCACGGGCGAGCGCGATCCGCTGCGCCTCACCGCCCGACAGGCCGCTCTCCTCGCCGAGCACCGTGTCGTAGCCGCGCGGCAGTTCGAGGATCCGGTCGTGGATGTGCGCCATCCGGGCGGCGCGAACCACGTCTTCCACGTCGGCATGCGGTACGGCAAGCGCGATGTTCTCCGTGACCGAGGCGCGCAGCAGGCGCACGTCCTGGAAGACGAAGGACACCAGCCGGTGGAGCGTGTCACCGCCGATCTCGCGCAGGTCGGCACCGCCCAGGGTGACGGACCCGTGGCTCGGGTCGAAGAAGCGCGGCAGCAACTGGACCAGCGTGGACTTGCCGCTGCCCGAGGGCCCGACGATCGCGGTGACCGTACCAGGTTCGAGCGTGAGGTCGATGCCGCGCAGCACCTCATGATCCTCGTCGTAGCCGAAGCGGACGCCGCGCAGCTCCACCCGGTGACCGCGCGGGGTGACGGGGCGGGTGGGCTCGGGAAGCGGCCGCACGTCGAGGACGTCCCGGATCCGGCCGAGCGCCCGGCGGGCGTTCTGCAGATCGTCGAAGCTGTGCGCGATGAGCGCCGCCACCGGAGCGGTCAGGCCCAGGCCCAGCAGCAGGAAGGGCAGCAGGTCGGCCGGGGCCAGACCGCCGGTCATGATCAGGGCCGTCCCGCCGATCAGCACGACCAGCAGCACGAACGGCGGCGACAACACCACCTGCATCCCGGCGGCGACCAAGGAGAGGCCGCGCACGAAGCGGTGGTAGATGCCGACGAAGTCGTCGGTGGCCGTGCGGAACCTGCGGTGGGTACGGCCGGCGCCGCCGAACGCCTTGACCACCGAGACGCCCTGGACGAACTCGACGACGGCACTGGCGATCCGCCCCATGGCCGCGTCGAACTGCTTCTCCTCGCGCAGCCGGGCCGGGGTCATCATCAGCGGGACGTGCGCGAGGGCCAGCGCCACCGGGATCAGCGTGATCAGCGCCAGCCGCCGGTCGACGGTGAGAAGGTAGACCAGCGAGACGAGCGGCACCACGAACGCGGCGACGAGCTCGCCGGGCGCGTGCGCGATGAACGGGTGCACGGCGCTGACGTCGTCGCCGACGACCTTGGTCAGCTCGCCGGTCCGGCGCCGGGACAGCCAGCCGATCGGCACCCGCCCCAGCCGCGCGGCCAGCAGCCGGCGCAGGGCCAGTTGCACGTGGCCGTCGAGCAGGTGCCCGATCGCAGTGGACGCGGCGGTGCACAGCAGCCGGACGAGCAGGCCGGCCGCACCGGCGATCACGACGAGCCAGACCTGATCGTGATCGATCGGGCCGGGCGCCAGCAGGCGGCGCCCCAGCTCGACGACCGCCAGCAGCGGCGCCAGACCCGCGACGGCGCCGGCCACCTGCAGGAGGACGACGGCCGCGAAGCTCCACCGGTGGGGGCGCAGCAGCTCGGCCACGGATCGCCCGCCGGTGTCGTCGGTCGTGGTCATCGTTCCCCTGCCGGGGCGGTGCCCGCCGCCAGGCCGTACAGGGCCGCGAGCGCGTCGTCGATGGGATGGGGCTGCGGCCGGCCCGAAGGGTCGAGCCGGTTCCACCGCTGCATGGTCACCGCGACGGCCATCTGCCGCCGGCCGTCGGCGCTGACCATGGCCAGGGTGCCGCCGCCCCAGACGGTGCCGCCGTGTCCCCAGAAGGTGCCGCCGGGCGTCTCCATCGGGTACAGGCCCAGCCCATAGTCGATGATCTTGCTCTCCTGGGAGATGACACGGACGGTGCGCCGCATCTGCGCCAGCGTCGCCGGGCTGACGATCTCACCGGCGAACAGCAGGGCGTAGAACCGGTTGAGATCGGCGACCGTCGAGATCAGTGAAGCCGACGGCCCCGCGTAGGACATGTCGAAGACGCTGAAGTCGCGCGGGGGATCGATCATGCCGAACCACGACTCGTAGATCCGCGCGTGCGGCCCGTCGACCTGCGGCCCGTCGGGGAACCCGGTGTCACGCAGCCCGGCGCGTTCGATCACGTCCTGGGCGATGTACTGCTCGGCGGTCGTCCCGGTCACCTGCTCCAGCAGTTGGGCGAGGAGCAGGTAGTTGGTGTTGGAGTACAGCCCCGGCATGCCGCCCGGGGCGCCGGCGGCAGGGGCGGCGACCCCGATCTCGATCAGCTCGACGGGGTCGAACCGGGTGAACCGGTGCTCGTCCATGCTCTCCGGCCCGGTGCCGGCGAGGTCGGGGAACGTCTTGAAGGAGGAGTAGACGTAGGGGAGGTACTCGGCCAGGCCGCTGGTGTGGTTGATCAGCATCCGGACGGTGATCGCGTCGCCTCGATCCCCGGGGACCAGCTTCGGGAGATAGCGGCCGATCGGCGCGTCCAGCCCGATCTGACCGCTCTCGACCTGGCGCAGGACCGCGGCGGCGGTGAAGGTCTTGGTGACGCTGCCGACCCGGTGCCGCAGGCCGGGGGTGATCGGGCGGCCGGTGGCGAGGTCGGCGACCCCGGCGGCGCCGCGCCAGACCTGGTCGCCGTCCCGCACCTCGGCGAACACGCCCGGCATCCCGGCGCGGTGGATGTTCTCCAGGGCGGCGTCGAGCTTCTCGATGTCCAAGGGGTTGGTCACGACAGGTGTCCTTTCGTAGTCCCAGGACGAGCACGCGGGGTGGCGGGCTCATGTCCTCATTATGCACGCACTGCGTGCAACACCAAGTGCATGGGCTAGGCTGGGACCGTCGAGAGGAGCACGATGGCGGGCCGAAGGCGCTGGTCGACCGAGGAGATCCTGGACGCGGCGGCGGAGATGCTGCGTACGAGCGACACCGAGTCGTTCAGCGTGCGCAAGCTCGCCGCGGTGCTCGGGACCGACTCCTCCAGCCTGTACCGGCACTTCCGCAACAAGACCGAGCTGCTGCGGGCGGTCGCCGACCGGATCCTGCTGTCCGCCATGGACGGCTACCGCCCCGAGGGCGACTGGAAGCAGCGCATCCTGACCATGGCCCGGCAGGTGCGAGAGGCCTTCGGCCAGCACCCCCAGCTCGCCGCGGTCTGGGCGCGCTACGCCTCGGGCGGGACCGGCTCCCGGCTCATCGTCGACGAGACGCTGCAGGCGCTTCGCGCTTCCGGGCTGCCCGAGGAGCAGATCCCCTTGTGCTACCACCGGATCGCGGTGCTCATCGCCGCGCTGGTCGCCTCCGAGGCCGGGTTCGCCACCGTTCCGCCCGAGGAGCACGAGCAGGGGATGGAGCAGTTCCGCGTCGCCGTCCTGGGCGCCGACCCCGAACGCTTCCCAGCCCTGGCCCACTTCGCCCGCGACATCCGCCCCCTCGGAGGGGACCGAGAGGCGGCGTTCGAGGAGATCCTCGCCGTCCAGCTCGCCCACGTCGAGGCTTTGGCAGGCACGCGCTAGCCGGCGGGCCTTGAGGACCCGTGCTCGGCGCGATCCCGTCATCTACGATCTTCAGGTGCAGCCTGTGGCGCAGCTTCTCCCCGGGTTGGTGGCGTGCGTGCTCCTGGCCGCGTGCGCCCCCAGAGGCCCGCTCTGCGGACCATGCGCAAACACCAACGAGGTGCTGATCCTCGAGCCCGCCGAATCGCGCCTACTTCAGTCCCTCGACGGCTTCGCTCGAGGGCCTCAAACGGTGGGCCGGGACGGGCGCGCGCGTCACCTTGTGGGACGCCACCGGCTCCGTCATCGCCCGCAGTAGGGCTATCTTCGAATACGTCGAGTCGCCACCTGGATCATGCGAGTGCCCCAAGAACCGGGCACTTATCGAGCTCGTTCGTATGTGACGAATGTGGGACGGCTCCGCCCCTCTTGGATCTGCCCTCGCCGATCGGCTCGGAGGGTGCGGGGCGGGTGCTGGCGCTGGGTGCGGGAGTCGCCGGGCTCGCGGTGGGCGACCGGGTGGCGTGGGCGACCTGGTTGGGGTCCTATGCCGAGAAGGCGGTGATCCCGGCGGACCGCTTGGTGAAGGTGCCGGACGACGTGGGCTGGGCACCGACCTGGCCGCGGCGGCGCGGCCAGCGGTCCGGTCCCGCCGATCGAGGTCCAGGAGCTCAACCGGAACGGCTCGCTCTTCCTGACCAGGCCGAATCTGGACCACCACGTCGAGACCCGCGAGGAGCTGGAGTGGCGGGCTCGCGAGCTGTTCGAGTGGCTGGCTCGGGGCGAGCTGACGATCGATGTCTCCCGTCGCTATCGGCTGTCGGAGGCACGGCAGGCGCACGAGGACCTGGCGGCTCGCCGTACCAGCGGAAAGCTGTTGCTCATCCCTTGACGGCACCCTCCTTCTTCGACTCACGCGGGGACGGCCGGGGTGAGTCCCGACGCCGTCTCGCGAGGTGCGGGTGAGCTGGAGCAGGGACGGGCGCGGGCTGGCCCTCGGTCGACGGCAAGGACTCCGAAGCGGTCGTGGCGCTGGAGTGCTTGGAGGGGGTCTTCGAACCCTTCGTTCACCTATGTCGGGAGATGCTCGGCATCATCCTCATCGGCACCCGATTCCTGCTCCAGCCCTTCGCCTCCGCGGCGTGCTACGGAACCCTCGTTCCCGTGAACGCCTTCCCGCCCGCGCCATCACCGCAGGCGTCGTCCTCCACCACCACCTTCGCCCCGCTGAGCGACATGCTGGCCGTCCTCAAGAACAAGGGGCCCCAAGAAGGGGCGCACGGCCTGACGGCCGCGGTGACGGCGGCGGCAGCAGTGGTGCTCATCCTCGGGTGCGGCGTTCCTCGCACACCGTCGCATCACGGTTATTATGTGATCATTCGGACATGCCTCCTCTCGCCTCCGCCTCCGGCACCTGGCAGCTCGGCCAACTGACCGTCAACCGGATGGGCTTCGGCGCCATGCGCCTCACCGGCACAGCCGCCTTCGACCTGGGGCAGGTACGACCTCGTCAGCCCGCCCTCGACGTCCTCCGCCTGGCCGTCGACCATGGCGTCAACCACATCGACACCGCCGCCTTCTACTTCTCCCCGCTCCGCTCCGCCAACGAGCTCATCAACCGCGCGCTCGCGCCGTACCCAGACGATCTGGTCATCGCCACCAAAGTCGGCCCCGGCCGCGACCCGGCGGGGGACTGGTGGTGGGCCACCCCCGAGCAACTGCGCGGCCAGGTCGAGGAGAACATCCGCCAGCTCGGCACCGACCACCTCGACCTGGTCAACCTGCGCGCCGCCAACACCCGCGACTCCATCTCGGAGCTCTTCGGCGCCCTGGCCGACCTGCGGCAGGAAGGCCTGATCAGGGAACTGGGCGTCTCCCAGGTCAGCCCTGCGCAGCTCGCCGAAGCCGAAGCCATCGCCCCCGTGGTCTGCGTGCAGAACTCCTTCGGCGTAGACGCTCCCGAGCGACAACGCGAGTTCGTCCGCGCCTGCGGAGAGCGCGGAATCGCCTTCGTCCCCTTCTTCGCCATGGCGGGCGCGGGCCGCGAACAGGGCCCGGGCACCGAGCAGAACGACGCAGTGACCAAGCTGGCCGCGGCCCGCGGCGTCTCACCCGCCCAGATCCGCCTGGCTTGGACCCTTCACCAGGGCCCCAACGTCCTGGCCATCCCCGGCACAGGGAACCCGGCCCATCTCCTGGAAAACCTGGCCGCCGCCGATCTCCGTCTCACCCAGGACGAACTCGCCCTCCTGTGACCTCCAGGCCACTGCTGAGCTGGAAGGGCCGGCTCCTGGCCGACTGACCGCCCTGGCCGCTGCGCCGTCGATACCGGACTCGCCTGGATCTTCCAGTCGCCGGTCGGAGGCACAAGGTCACCGGACCCCAGGTGACCGACCCGCCGTCCGTGGGCACGTTGGGCGCCGCCGCGCCCGGTCCGGTGGGCGGCTTGCGTGGCCAGTGCGGGTGCCGTGGTGTACGGCTTGCCGCACCTGTGGTCAGGATAGGCCTGCCGGCGATGCTCCCGGGCAGACGGGCAGCGCGGCCGTCGGCTAATGAGGGTTCGGCGTGCTCTCTCGGTCGCGGCGGCCGGTCCGCTCGCTCTCGTCCATCGGCGGCTGCGACCTTCGCCGCCAAGCACGCGCATCCACAGGCCGCCCGGGGCCTGCTGTGGTACGCCGACTTCCTGGTCCTCGGCGTGGCCACCTGGCACTACCGGCGCCGGAGGCGCACCCCCCGAGCGCGAGCGGGTCAGTCGAGCAGGGCCGTTGCCTCGACCTCCACCAGCACGTCCGGCTCGAAGAGGTAGTCGACGCCGATGAGGGAGGCCGGCGGCATGGGGAGCTGGAGGCCGATCTCGTCGGCGACGGCCTCGACACCGGCCATGAGGTCGCTGATCTTCTCCGGGCTCCACCGGGTGACGTAGAAGGTCAGGCGCAGGACGTCGGCGAACGAGGCGCCCGCGCCGGTCAGGCCGAGGGCGGTGTTCCGCAGGGCCTGCGCGACCTGGCCGGCGAGGTCGCCGGGTGCGACCGGGGTCCCGTCGGCCAGGCGGGCGACCTGCCCGCTGACGTGCACCTGCGTCGTGCCGGTGCCGATGGCCACGTGGTGGTAGGGGGTGGGCTGCGGCAGGCCGGCGGGGGTGAAGTGCTTGACGCTCATGGGTGTTTCTCCTCGTCGAAGTAGGTATCTGTAAGCTACCTAGTAGGCCAAGGACACTTCAACGAGACCAGGTTTCACCATGGATACCGACGGCGAACTGCGGATCGACGCCCCGCACCGCGAACTCCTCGATCAGGTGCTGGACAAGTGGTCCCTCGGCGTGCTCAACGAACTGTGTGAACGCCCCTGCCGCTTCAACGAGCTGCGACGGGCCCTTCCCGCGGTCACCCAGAAGTCGCTGACCGCGACCCTGCGCCGCCTCGAGCGCAACGGGGTGGTCGAACGCGAGGTCATCTCCACGCGCCCGGTCGCGGTCAGGTACCGGATCACGCCTCTGGGCAAGACCTTGCGGCCACCCGTCGACGTCCTGCTGGCATGGGCCTCCGAGCACATGCCGGCCGTCGAACGAGCCCGCGAAGCCTTCGACGCCCGAGACGACCAGAGCTGAGCCTCGATCGGCAGGCGGTCAAGGGAGGGACCTCCCGGCTCACCTCGGCCGGGTCAGGAGCGGAAGCGCGGTCATGCCGTGCCGCCTGAGCCGTGGCCGCACGAAGCCATGGAAGCTGGGACGAGTGAGCTGGCCCAGCAGGAACGGCAGCGGCCCGCCCGGGATGCGGGCGTAGTTGATCAGCGCGAACGGCGCCTCACCCACCGGTCGCAGCGGGAGCGAGTTGTCGACGCCGATCACGTCGGTGTACCACCCGGCGACCGACTTCCACCCGGCGACCGCGGCGTCGCCGGACGGGGCGAGGAAGTGGTTGAACAGGTAGAACCCGGTCGACGGGTGCTCGGTGTCGCCCAGCGTGACCGGGTTGACCGCCGGGACCACCAGGCTCGCCCCGATCTCGGCGAACGGCGTCGAGGCGCGGACCGCTTCGACGGTGTCCGGCGAGGTGGTCTCCACCAGCATCGTCACGTCGAAGCGCGGCATGCCCTTCAGCGGCGGGATCAGCACCGCCTCGAAGACCCGCGCCCGGACCACGTCCGGCCGCGCGGAGAGCTGCTGCGCCAGAACGCGGCACCGCTCGACCACCCCCTCCCGCTCGGCGCTGCGCCCGGCCCGCGGCAGCGCGGGCGGATCGACCGACAGGCCCAGGTAGAGGTATCCCGAGCTGGTAGGCGGGCCGAACGCCGGTTCCGGGTGGGTGTCGTCTCTGGCGGTCATCTCGGCCGTCTCCTCTCTTGGCTTCCGGTTCTCATCCAACCGACGAGACACCCCGGCGAAAGGTGAGCCGCGCGATCGCCGCTGCCCGGCCGGGTCGCGTAACGGTCAAGAGGCAGGTCTGAAGCGGGAGTGCTGGGCGAGGAACCAGTCGGTGGCGAGGTCGGTTTCCGTGATGCGCCCGATCAGCGCCAGGGCCGAGCTGATGCTCTCCGGATCCTCCACGCGATCGTCGAGGCCGTCGCCCTCGTTGAGCTGGAAGCGCAGTCCCGCCATCAGGTGATCGAGCGCGTGCGGGTCGTCGCCGGACAGCCTCCAGCTCTCGGGCCAGAGAGGGTCGAAGGAGACGACGGTCCGGCCGTCGCGGGCGTAGTCGAAGTAGGCGTTGAAGGTGATGTCCATGTGGAGGCCGACGGCCTGGCGGCCGCCTTCGGTGAGGGCGCGCAGGGACTCACCGTCGCCGTGTCCCGGGATGACGCCGATCCAGCCGTTGACCTCGGCCACCCAGCGGGATCCGTCGTCGATGGCGTGATCGAGGATCTCGCTCAGGTGACACGGCGTCCGGGTGGCGAGGTCGAAGTGGAAGTCACGGGCGAGGGCGTCGAGGTCCGCACCCTTGATCCACATGGCGCTGAAGCCCAGCGCCCACAGATCCATCTCGGCGTCCAGCTCCTCGGTGAAGAGGGTCGAGACCAGAAGGTCGTGCAGGTAGGTCGGTGACTGCATGGCCGCCTCTCTCACAGGAAGGTGTGCCCAGCGCGGCGGGCGGCCAGTTCGCCGCGGATGACCACGAGGAGGGTCGAGGTGAGGTGCGGGGTCAGCGGCTCGTGCAGCCAGCCGTCGGCGTGCCGCTCCGCGTGGAAAGGCCCGCCCACCCCCATGCTCACCAGCCGCTCGGCCAGGTCGGGGTGCTGCTCGAACTTGGCGCGCATCAGGGCGGCGAGGACGCCTGCCGACTCGAACTGCCACGTGTCGCGAACATGGACGAAGGAGACCAGCTCCTTGACCTCCCGCGG
Source organism: Nonomuraea sp. NPDC050310 (assembly GCF_040655795.1). Taxonomy (NCBI): domain Bacteria; kingdom Bacillati; phylum Actinomycetota; class Actinomycetes; order Streptosporangiales; family Streptosporangiaceae; genus Nonomuraea; species Nonomuraea sp. NPDC050310. The sequence goes on from NZ_JBFAKP010000008.1 coordinate 141,155, forward strand.
GCCGGGCGCGGCGCGGATGGCCTCGCGCAGGCCCTCGTCCGTCACGGCGAGGGCCCAGTAGGCGTGGACGACGCTCGGATAGACCTGCCCGCCGTACGAGATGGGCGCCGGGTACTCGTTCCGGAGGACGGCGAAGACGTCGTGCCGGGGTGGCCGCGGTTCTTCCCCCTGCACGGGGAGGAAGACGTCGCGATCTTCGATCGGCCACAGGGCGGCTCTGTGGGGTTGCGCGGGCAGGTTGCCGAGGGCCTGACCGCGTAACCAGGTGGTCAGCCCGCGGGCGGCCTCGCCGACCGCCAGCCCCTCCGCGTCGTCGTCACACTCGTCCGGCGACGGCGTGTTGTACTCGTAGCAGTCGATCGCGGTGAGTACGGCCAGCGGAGTCCACAGGGCGCGCCCGGCGAGGTCGGCGGTGGCCTCGGTGAGCGCCGTCCGCTGCCCGTACGTGGGACTCTCGGGGAAGGGGTCGACGAACTCGTAGCGCTGGAACCGGTCGTATCCGACCGAGTGCTCCGACCAGGCCAGCGCCGCGGTCACCAGCGCGTCGACGTGCGTCTTGCCCAGCTCCATCTCACTCACCCGGCGAAGGTTAGCCCTCGCCACCGACATTCTCCTGCCGCTCTGCGGACGTCAGGGCAAGCTGGCCGTACAGCGCCTCCTCCGACAAGGCTCCGCCGTTCAGCGCGGGCTTGCGGTTGAAGCGGAACACCGGTACCGCGGTGACGTCCCGTGCCCAGCGCACGGCGACCGCGGGGTCCCACCGTACGCCGGTCTCGGCGGCCAGCCCGCGCAGGACGTCGAGGTCGCCGACGGCGGCGCCGTCCACGAAGTGGGCCTGGAAGAGGCGGGCGGTCATCGGCTCGGCCAGCCCCTGGGCGGCGGCCATGGCGATCAGGTGGTGGGCGTGGGCGGTGTCGGCCGTCACCGCCTCGGCGAAGTTCAGCGGGATGCCTTCGGCGGCGGCCAGGGCGTCGACCCGCGCCACCCCGCGCTCGCCGAACCTGGCCAGGCTCTGCTGGAGCTTGGACTCGCCGCCCACCGCCCCGGGCTCCACCTGCCAGGAGCGGATGGTGAGGTCGATGTGCCCGCCCTCCGCGCGGAACCGGGCGGCGGCTCGCCGGTAGCGGGTGAAGGCCAGGTAGGACCAGACGCAGATGACGTCGAGGGTGATGTCCACCTGTGCGGTGTTCTTCATGGTCTTCAGCCTGGCCGTCGCCTTGACCTGCGACAACGACGGATTCCGCAACGATCGCTAACCTGCGGGTTATGGAACGGCGTGACATCGAGATCTTCCTGACCCTGGCCGAGGAGCTGCACTTCGGTCGTACGGCGGAGCGGCTGGGCGTCAGTGGCGCCCGGGTGAGCCAGACGATCAAGCAGTTGGAGCGCCGGTTCGGCGTCGCCCTGTTCCAGCGGACCAGCCGGCAGGTGGCGCTCACCCCGGTCGGCGGCCAACTGCGCGAGGACGTGCAGGCGGGCTACCAGCGCATCCAGGAAGGCATCGCCAAGGCGGTCGCCGCCGGGCGAGGGTTCGCCGGGACGTTGCGAGTCGGCTTCTCCAGCCCCTTGGTGGGCGAGGCGATCATGGCCGCCGCCCAGGCGTTCCGCACCCGCCACCCGGACTGCGAGGTGCGCATCCGCGAGGTGCACCTGTCGGATGCGTTCGGCGCGCTGCGCTCCGACGAGCTCGACCTGCAGATCACCGAGCTGCCCGTCCAGGAGCCGGACCTGGCCGGTGGGCCGGCCGTGCTGCGCGACCCCCGCCTGCTGGCCGTGTCCGCCAAGCATCCTTTCGCCCGCCGCGACCACGTCACCGTCGAGGATCTCGCCCGGGACGTCGTGCTGGTGCCCGCCGACGCCCCCGCCTACCTCCTGGACGCGATCATCCCGGCGATGACGCCCGGCGGGCAGGCCATCCGGCGTGAGACCGTGCTGACCTCGCGGCAGGAACTGCTCACGCTGGTCAGCGGCGGCGCGGGAATGGCCGTGGTCGGGAGCCAGGCCACCCGGTACCACGCCCGGCCGGACATCGCCTACGTGCCCATCGCCGGCCTGCCGCCCCTCGAGTACGGCCCGGTCTGGCCGGTCGGCGGGCAGACCAGCAGGGTCCGTTCCTTCCTCGCGCTTCTTCAGGCCGAGCTCGATCGCTAACCCAGAGGTTGTCGATCGTTTCGGTTTCCGTCGTTGTTGCTGGTAGGCGCGGTGCGGAGGATGGAGGCATGACAACGACGAAGCAGACCACCGTGACCAACCCCATCCCCGAGGAGTACAAGGGCGGCGTCCCCTACCTCAACGTGCACGACGCCAAGGCGGCCCTCGCCTTCTACCGCGAGGCCTTCGGCGCGGACGTGCGCATCGAGATCCCCCGCCAGGGCGACAAGATCGCGCATGCCGAGTTCCGGATCGGCGCCGCGGTGTTCATGCTGCGTGACGAGTACCCCGAGTACCGCTTCCGCAGCCCGAGGACGATCGGCGGCACGCCGGTCAACCTGTTGGTCTTCGTGCCGGACGTGGAGGCGTTCGCCGAGCGGGCCATCGCCGCGGGGGCGAGCGTCATCCGGCCGGTCGAGATGCAGTTCCACGGTGACCTGCAGGTCGAGCTGGAGGACCCGTTCGGGCACTCGTGGTTCTTCACCAGCCGGGTGGCGCACATGGATGAGACGGAGCTGAAGGAGACCGCCGCCGCGGTGAACCTCTGAACCCTAGGGCCCGACCGGCGTCCGGGAGAATGCCTGCCGTACGAGACCCATCCGCGTCGGTGGTGGCTCCGAACTCCTCGTGTGACCGGCAAGAAGCGATTCCCAGCAGCGGCGATCTTCGGCATGGTGATCGGGGCGCTGGGTTTCGCGGTGGCCGAGCTCGCGGCTGCCCTGATCGGGCGGCCGCAGGCCGGTCCGCTGGTGGCGGCCGGGTCGGCCTTCATCGACCTGACGCCGCAGTGGCTCAAGGACTTCGCCATCCGGACCTTCGGAACGGCCGACAAGATCGTCCTGCTCCTGTCCCTGGCTGTCGGCGCCCTGCTCGTCGCCGCCCTCATGGGATGGGCCGGGACGCGGCGGCGGCCGTGGCCGGCGGTCGCGGTCCTGTTCGGGCTCGTGGCGGTCGCCGGAGCCGCGGCGCTGACCCGGCCCACGGCGCTGCTCACAGACATCGTGCCGTCAGCCGCCGCGGCCGCCGCGGGCCTGGCCGCCCTGACCCTGGTCCGCCGCCGTCTCCTGCCTCACAGCACCAGTACGGCAGGCGACCCGGCCCAGGACCACCCCGACCAGCGGGAGAACCGGGAGGTCGACCGGCGGGCGCTGCTGATCACGGGCGCCGGCCTGCTGGGGGTGGCCGCACTGGCCGGCGGCAGCAGCCGCGCCATCACGGCTCTGCGCCCCACGGGAGCGACGATGAGCGTGCTCCCACGCCCGGCCTACCCCGCGCCGCCCCTCCCGCCCGGCACCGACCTGCAGATCCCCGGCATGGCCCGCTTCATCACCCCGGCCACCGGCTTCTACCGGGTTGACACCGCCCTCGTCATCCCCCGCGTCCCCGCCCAGGAGTGGACCCTGCGTGTGCACGGCCTGGTGGACCGCCCGTTCGAGCTCACCATGGGCGAACTGCTCGCCCAGCCCTTGACCGAGCGCGACATCACCCTGACCTGCGTTTCCAACGAGGTCGGCGGCCCCTACGCGGGCAACGCCCGCTGGCTGGGCCTGGACCTGCGCACCCTCCTCCGCCAGGCGGGCGTCCAGCGCGACGCCGGGCTCCTCCTGTCGCGCTCGGCGGACGGCTGGAGCGCCACCACCCCGCTGGAGACCGTCCTGGACGGGCGCGACGCACTGCTGGCCGTCGCCATGAACGGCCAGCCCCTGTCGCCCGAGCACGGCTTCCCCGCCCGCCTCATCGTCCCCGGTCTGTACGGCTACGCCTCGGCCACCAAGTGGGTCACCGACCTCGAGCTGGTCGCGAACGCCACCGGCCTGTCCTACTGGACCACCCGCGGCTGGGCCGAACGCGCCCCGATCAAGACCGCCTCCCGCATCGAGGTCCCCAAGCCGTTCGCCACGGTCCCCGCGGGCCGCAGCGTCATCGCCGGAACCGCCTGGGCCCAGCACCGCGGCATCGCCGCCGTCGAGGTCAGCGTCGACGACGGCCCCTGGCAGCAGGCCCAGCTCGCCGCCACCCCGGGCCCCGACACCTGGCGGCAGTGGAAGCTGCCCTGGCAGGCCACCCCGGGCCAGCACCGGCTGCAGGTGCGGGCCGTCGACGCCGGCGGCGCCCTGCAGACCAGCCGGCGCGCGCCCACCTTTCCCGACGGCGCCACCGGCTGGCACTCGGTCTTGGTGACCGTCATCTGAACGTCCCTCAACACCTCCCATTCACCGCATATCGCAAGGAGTCCTCATGAACGTCCGCCGAATCGCCCGCACGCTGACGGTTCTGGCCGTGGCCCTGGCCGCCACCGCCTTCGGGAGCAGCGCGCCCGCCTCCGCCGCCGCGGATCCCTTCGGACCGGCGTGCGCCGGAGTGCCCGCCTCGGGCAAGGGCAGCTTCACCGGCATGGCCGCCGACCCCGTGGCGACCGCCGCCTCCAACAATCCGGCCCTGTCCACCCTGGTCGCCGCGGTCCGCAAGGCCGGGCTGGTCGACACGCTCAACGGCGCGGACGGCATCACCGTCTTCGCGCCCACCAACCAGGCGTTCGCCAAGATCCCGAAGAAGACCCTGAAGCGCGTGCTGGCCGACCGGAAGAAGCTGACCGGCATCCTCGCCCACCACGTCGTCCAGGGCCGCAAGAGCCCCGCCGACCTGCGGATGGGGAGCTTCACGACGCTCCAGGGGAGCAAGGTCCGCACCAGCGGCTCCGGCTCCACCTACAAGATCGGCCGGGCGAAGGTGGTCTGCGGCAACGTCGCCACGCGCAACGCCACCGTGTACCTCATCGACACGGTCCTCATGCCCGGCAAGTAGCCCAGGGCGTATCGCGCCTTGGCCCACCTTCACGACCGAACCATCCAGGAGAGACCCATGAACACCCGCCTCGCGATCCTGCCGCTGCTGGCTCTGGCCGCCTCCCTGGCCGCCTGCGGCTCGGACGGCGGCGACTCGGCCACCGGTGCCGCCATGGCCACCAGTTCCGCGCCGAGCCCCACAGCCTCCGGCACCGCTGCCGGTGAGCCGTTCGGGCCGGGCTGCTCCGCCGTACCCGCTTCGGGCAAGGGCAGCTTCACCGGCATGGCCGCCGACCCGGTGGCCACCGCCGCCTCCAACAACCCGGTCCTGTCCACCCTGGTCGCCGCGGTGCAGAAGGCCGGGCTCGTCGACACGCTCAACACGGCCGACGGCATCACCGTCTTCGCGCCGACCAACGACGCCTTCGCCAAGATCCCCAAGGAGACCCTGGACAAGGTGCTGGCCGACAAGAAGACGCTGACCGACCTCCTCACCTACCACGTCGTCCAGGGCCGCAAGAGCCCCGCCGACCTGCGGCAGGCGAACCTCACCACCCTCCAGGGCGGGCAGATCGCCACGTCGGGCTCGGGCGAGGAGTACACGGCCGGCAAGGCCAAGGTCGTCTGCGGCAACGTCGACACCCGCAACGCCACCGTGTACCTCATCGACACCGTCCTGATGCCGAGCTAGTGACGGGCGACGGGCCGGTCCCGTCGCCCGACCGAAGGGGGCGCCCAGGCGCACCGGGTGCCCCTTCAAGGCAATCGAGTACGGCAGCCGGTCGGCCAGCTCGAGCGTGAGATACCGGCCCGTCACGCCGGGAGAGGCCGCCGCCGGCCGTACGCCCTGGCGATCGCCGCCGGGGCGGCGGCTCGTCCCTTGTCGGTGATCGTGTAGTACCGGCGCCGGGGACGGCCAGGCGGTTCGTGCTCCGTGGTCTGCTCCAAGGCGCTCTCGACCCAGCCGCAGCGTTCCAGCCGGGCGAGGATCGCGTAGATCGTGCCGGAGGGCAGCGCCGTCGTGGTGCACAGCTCCAGCCCGTAGCGAGGCCGCGCCGGATCGGCGAGGAACACCTGCAGGACCGCTTGGAGCTGCAGGGTCATCCGGGGCCCGCCCATGCTCGAACTCTACGTCGCCCGGCCGCGACCCGGATCTGCCGTGGACGGTGTGCTTCAGTCGAGTGCGTCGGCCGGTTCGGGGGCGGTGCGGCGGTTGGCGTACAGGCTGGTCAGGGTGACGGTGGTCAGGACGGCGATGATGACGCCCAAAGAGGCGAGCGTGGGGATCTCGGGCACGGCCGGCCAGATGCCGTGCGCCCAGTGCAGGACCAGCTTGACGCCGATGAAGGCCAGGATGACGGCCAGGCCGTAGTCGAGGTGCCGCAGCTTGTCCAGGGCGCCCTTCAGCACGAAGTACAGGGCACGCAGGCCCAGCAGCGCGAAGGCGTTGGTGGTGAAGACGAGGAAGGGATCCTCGGTCACGCCGTACACCGCGGGCACGGAGTCGACCGCGAAGACGATGTCGGTGGCGAACACGGCCACGGTGGCCAGGGCGAGCGGGGTGAGCGCCAGCCGGCCGTGCTCGCGCACCGCCAGCCGGAAGCCGCGGTAGTCGGGGGTGACGGGGACGATGCGGCGCAGCAGCCGGACGCTGCGCATCTGGTGGATGTCGATCTTGTGCTCGTCGCCGGCGCGGGCCTGCTTGAACACCTTGGCCGCGGTCACCACGAGGACGGCGCCGAACAGCAGGAAGACCCACGTGCCCGTCTGCAGGGCGGCGGCGCCCAGCGCGATGAAGACCGCTCGCAGCACCAGCGCCCCGATGATCCCGTACAGCAGCACCCGCTGGGTCAGTTCCGCTGGTACGGCGAAGGCCGCCAGCAGCAGCATGAAGACGAACAGGTTGTCCACCGACAACGACTTCTCCACCACGTACCCGGTGAAGAACTCCGCCGCCGCCGTGCCGCCGAAGGCGCCCCACAGGTAGCCGCCGAAGGCCACCGGCAACACCAGGTAGAACACCGACCAGCCGACGGCTTCGCGCATCCCTACCTCGTGGGGCCGCCGGGTCAGGGCGATGTCCACCGCCAGCAGGATCAGCAGGACCACCACCGCGATGACCCACAGACGGGGTGAGGCGACAGAACCTGGGGCGGACGTGTTCAGCGCAGCGAAAGTCGTCCCCACGGCCATGAAATCCTCCTCGAACGTGCTCAGCCGTTCGAGGTCTCCTTCACCCGGGGGTGGCGGGCGGCCGTCCGGGGGCGCTCGGTACGCCCGTACTGACCGGATCGACGCTTGGGAAGTACTCCCCTCGCTACCGTCAGAGTAGACAAGACCGCCCGATGCTTCCACTCGTTCGGCGCGCGGAGTGAGTTCAGCACGCTGGGGTCAGGCCAGCGCTGACCGCTTGTCGGTCTCGCGGTCGTCGGCCGGTGCCGGCGTCTCGGACGTCGTGCGCTCGGCCTTGACGCGGGTGAGCAGCGGCTGGGCGAACCACGCCCAGCAGATGAACGCCACCAGCGCGGCGACGAAGCCGGCCGCGATCCAGTCGGCGATCAGGAGACGGAAGATAAACAACGTGACGCTGCCCAGCGCCACCATGAGCGCCACGGTCCCGGCCAGGCCGTACAGGTTGGAGCGCCGGACCAGGAGCCCCTTCGCCCCCGCTCCGGCCCTGAACAGCACCCGGTGTTGCGCGGCCGGGGTGATGAAGCAGGCCGACGCGACCGCGGCGGCGCCGAGGGCGAGATAGAGCAGCCAGCGCTCGCCCTCGGGCACGCTCTGGAATCCGGTGGAGAAGGGGACGGTCAGGAGGAAGGCGAACAGGACCTGGATTCCAGTGGTCGCCACCCGCAGGCCTTGCATCAGTTCGCCCAGCTCCCGGTCGATGCGCTCCTTGGGCGACTCGTCGGTGTGGGGATCGTCGGGGGGAAGGTGCTCGTTCACGGCTGCTCCACGAATCACGCCCGGCGAAGGGGAGGGGTTCTCACGATGGGTCGCGTCAGGGGTTGAAGATGCTGACGCCGCCCGGCCCGACCAGCAGCCCGAGCACGATGAGGACGGCGCCCCAGAGAATGTCGCGGCGGGCGATGAGCACGTAGACGCCGGCGATGACGAGAACGACGGCGATGATCCACAGAAGAGTTGTCATGACGGGAGAACTGACCTCAGCCGGGGCGGATAAACGACCCCCGCGCAGGCCCTCGGCAACGATCCGATCACACCGCGCCCGCGCGGCCGTCGGCCTGGTGATCCACGCGACCTGCCAGGTCGCCGCCGGCACGCCCGTCGTCGTCCCGGCCGCTGACCGGGCGACGCGAGTGCCACACTGGTGCCATGGGCAGGCCGCAGACGATCGACGAGTACATCGAGGGCCGCACCGGGCCGGGCCGCGAGCTGCTGGAAGAGCTCCGCGCGCTGGCCCGCGAGGCGGTCCCGGAGGCGAGCGAGGCGATCAAATGGGGAGATCCCGCGTGGGTGCACCCGTCCGGGACGATCCTGTTCGTCGTCAGCGCCCACACGAAGCACGCGAACGTGACGTTCACCCCCAGCACCCGGGAGGCGTTCGACGCCGAGCTCACCGGCTTCGCCACCGGCAAGGGCTCGGTCAAGCTCCCGTACGGCGAGCCCGTGCCGGGCGACCTGCTGCGCCGGATGATGGCCTTCCGGGTGCGCGAGCACGAGGACGACGGCGTGCTGTGGATGTGACAGCTCAGGACAGGCCGTGCGGGGTCTTCTCCCAGTGGTGGGGCCGGCGGAACAGCTGCCAGACGGCCCGGTAGGCCGCGACGGCGGAGAGCATGACGTAGGCGGGCCCGGTCAGCACCGCGGTCGCCAGGCCGGGCCGCCGGACGATCGCCCCGGTGCAGACGGCCAGGAGATGGGTTCCGGCGGTGACCGCCAGCACGGCGATCGCCAGGGGGAGCGACAGGAAGGAGCCGCCGGTGACGAGCGCGGCCAGCACCCCCACCCACAGGACGGTCGAGGGCACGATCAACGCGGCCAGGACGGGCTCGCCGGCGATCAGCGCGCGGAAGGCCATGCGCGCCTTCCAGGACAACGTCCTGAACGCCGGTGATCGGGAGTGCACGAGCCAGGTCTGCAGGTACCCCTTCATCCAGCGGGTCCGCTGCCGGATCCAGGCCGGCGTCCGCGAGCAGGCCTCCTCGTAGGTGGTCGAATCGAGCAGGGCGGTCTGCGCGCCGTCCAGGTAGATCCGCAGGGCGAGATCGACGTCCTCGGTCACGTTGTAGGGATCCCAGCCGCCGAGCTCCTTCAGCCGGGCGACGGGAAAGTGGTTCGAGGTGCCGCCGAGCGGGACGACCAGCCCGAGCGAGGACAGGCCCGGCAGGAAGCCCTCGAACCAGGCGGCGTAGTCGATGGTGAAGCACCGGGTCAGCCAGTTGTGGTCCTGGTTGTAGAAGTCCAGGCGAGCCTGGAGGCAGATGGTCGCGGGCTCGCTCACCGCGAACAGGTGCGCGGCCTTGCGCAGTTGGTCGAGCTCCGGGCGATCCTCGGCGTCGTAGATGACGCAGAGGTCGCTGCGCGTCTGGGCGAGGGCCACGTTGCAGGCGCGCGGCTTGGTCTGCGGCAGGCCGTCCGGCGGCGGGACGACCACCAGGCGGAAGCGGGGGTCGGGGAGGCTGCTCCGGACGGAGGCGATCGTGGTCTCGTCCCGCGCCTCGCAGATGAGCATGACGTCCAGCTTGTCCGCGGGGTAGTCCAGTCGCGACAGGTGCTCGATCAGCGGCGGAACGACGTTGGCCTCCTGGTGGAGGGGCACGAAGACCGTGTAGGTCGGCAGCCGGTCTTCAGGGAGGTCGGGCGGCGGGCCGGGCGCAGGCCGCTTCCGGACGCCGAGGGCCACCAGCACGGCGCGGAAGATCGAGACCGCCAGGATGATGAGGAGCATGGCGGCGACGAGGACCTCGATCGTCAGCGCCGGAGCCAGCACCAGCCCGGCGAGAAGCAGCACCGCTGCTACGAGTGACTGACGCCGGCGCAGCGGGACCAGCCGGGCCGCGGGGCTGGGCCGCCCGAAACCGATGAGATCGTTGTTCAGGCCGGCATCGGGATCTCCGCTGGGGATCATCCGGGCGGCTCTCCTTCGGCTTCTTCGATCTCGATCTGGAACGAGCCGTTGTCCGTCACGTGGTTCGCGGACAGCTCGGGGGAGGAGTCCGCGGAGACGAAGATCCCGCCGTCGCGGTTGGCCGTGATCGTGTTGTCGTGCACGTGGCCGCGCCCGCGGTCGAGGATGTGCAGGCCGTACTCCCGGTTCGCGCTGATGACGTTGCCCACCAGCCGCGGGTTCCCGCCCTCCAGGATGTAGACGCCGGAGTAGCGGTTTTCAGTCACGCGGTTGCCCTCCAACCGGCCGAGTCCGTCTTCGTCCACCCAGACGCCGTGATCGCGGTTGTGGTGGATCCGGTTGCCGGTGACCGTGGGGTCGCTCTGCTGCAGGATCACCAGCCCGGGGTACTTGTTGTGGTGGATGTCGTTGTCGGCGATCGTGCCGGACGCCTGTTCCGAGACGTAGACGCCGTGCTGGCGCCCGTCGTGGATGTGGTTGCGTCTCAGGATCGTCTCGCTGCCCTGGATGATGGCCACCCCCGGGAACCCGTTGTCGTGGATGTCGTTGTCCTCCAGGGTCCCCGCGCTGGCTTCGAGCACGTAGACGCCGTGGTGCTTGTTGTGGGCGATCCGGTTCCGCCGCAGGACCGGATCGCTGCCCTCCCTGATCACCACGCCGGCCATCGTGTTGTCGTGGACGTGGTTGTCCTCGAAGGTCCCGAAACTGTCCTCCATGATCACGATCCCGTGGACCTTGGAGCCGTGGATGGTGTTACGGCGAAGCCGCGGGTCGGAGCCGCCGCGCACCAGCACGGCCGACAGCGACTCGCTCCTGATGTCGCAGTCCTCGAGGTCGAGCCGGCCCTGGGCGATGTCGACGGCCACGTAGTCGCCCTGGCCGGCGAGCTGATGGATGGAGATGTTCGCGACGCGGCCCATGGTGGTGGCGAACACCACGGCGTCCGATCCGCTGACGCGCAGGCTCACCGCGCTCGGGTCGTTGCCCTCACCGATGATCTCCAGCGGCTTGTCGATGACGACGCCTTCCCGGTAGACGCCCGGCAGGACCAGGATGCGCAGACCGGCCGGAACCTCCCTGACGGCCGCCGCCAGGCTGCGGAAGTGGGCCCGAGCGCCCTCGCCGACGATGACGACTGAGCTCTCCGACCGGATGTCGACCCTGCTGGAGCGGGAGCTGCCGCCGCGGTCCCGCCTGACGTGTCCCAGGGCGCGGCTCGAAGCGACGGTCGCGGTCGCCGAGGGGAGCAGGGTCACGATCTCCTGGGCGAGCTTGGCGATCCGCCGCTGGATCGCGGGGGTGCTGATCGACTCGTGGCGCAGCTCGCGCCAGTCGTCCACCTGGCGGCTCGCGATGGTGCGGAGGAGGGGGTCGGTCGCCTGCCGCAGCGGATCATAGAGCGGGTCGTAGGTCTCGTAGTAGATGGGCAGGATGAGGTCGGTCCGGCCGAGCGCGCGTTCCCGGATGAGGAACTGCTCCAGCTCTCCCCGGCACAGCGGACTTTCGAAATAGCCGGGCGTGATGATGGGGATCAGAAAGGTCGAGCGCTCCAGTGACGTCCTGATCTGCGCCCGCCAGTCGGATCCCCACCGGATATCGACCCGGTCCTGGAAGATGACGAAAGGGAATCCGGTGAGTCGTTCCACCTCTGCGCTCAGCGCCTCACGGAAACGGCTGAGCCAGCTGCTCTCGATCTGCCCTTCGGTCTCGCCCTCGTCCCGGCTGTCGTCGGCCCGGGCGTAGCTGAGAAATCCGACGCCGTCGGACACTTTCGTTCGCGCCTCCCGCCGTGCCCCGATGACAACAGTGCCCGTGGATAGGATGCCGGAGTGCCTGAATCGGATGATAGCGGCCAGGTGTGTTCTCCGCATCAGGAGTGGGACCCGTTAGTTCTCGACGCGTTGGCGGCGGATGACTTCTACGCCTCTTACAAGAAGCGGATCCGCGAATTGCTCAGGCCGCGAAGCGGCGGCCGATATCTCGACGTCGGTTCCGGATCCGGCGAGGCGGCCATTCGCTTCCTCGCCGGCCATCCGGTGGAATTAGTGGCCCTCGATCGGTCACTGCGCATGAGCCGCCTGGCGAAATCCCGTGGAGTTCCGAATGCGCTGGCAGCGGATGCGCACCTGCTGCCTTTCGCGTCGGCATCCTTTGACGGGGTTTATGCGGACCGCGCTTTTCAGCACCTGGACCAACCCGATATCGCCCTGGCCGAATCGGCGCGGGTCCTGCGGCCGGGCGGCAGGCTGGTTCTCGCCGACCCGGACTACGACCTCCAGGCCTTGGAGATAGAGGACCAGGAGTTGGCGCGCCGAATTCTGCGTTATCGCGCGGACGAAATGGTGCGCAACGGGGCTCTCGCCCACCGGCAGGCCGCCCGCCTGGTCGATCTCGGCTTCGACGACATCGGGGTGGAGGCGCGGACGGTGGTCGTCCGGCGGCCGGATGTGCTGGACAACGTGCTGAACCTGCGCGACTGGGCGCACCACGCGGTGGGCCGGGGCCGGCTCCCGGTCGGCGAAGCCGAACGCTTCGTCCGCCAGTTCGACCGGGCGGTCCGGGACGGGAAGCTGACCTATGTCCTGACGTTCTTGCTGACCTCGGGGACGAAGGCGCGCTAGACCGGCGGGCCGGTGAGCCGGTCGTAGGCGCGTTCGAGGCTGGCCTCGAAGGCGTGCGAGGTGTCGACGAACGGCAGACCTTGGGAGCGGCACGACTCCGCGAGCGCCTGGCCGGCCCTCTTCATCTCCTCGACGTGCGCGAGTCGCCCGGCCCGGTCGAGGTCCCGGTCGACCCAGTCGTTCGGCCCGCCGGCGAAGGAGGCCAGTTGCTTCACCTTCTCCTCGGCGGCGACCGTGGGGAAGCCGAGAAAGCAGGCGCGGATCCGCCCCGGCAGGTCCCGGGACAATTCGGTGACGTGATCCGGGGTGACGAGGTCGCCTTCGAGGCAGTAGGGGAGTCCCTGCGTGACCGAGTGGAGGCCGATGGCCCGCAGCACGGGCCAGAGGGCGTCGGCGAGTTCAGATGGGGCGCGGTCGGGGCCGGGGAATATCGCGGGCACGGTGTCGTGCAGCGCCATTTTGAGCACGTCCACGGAGAGAAAGGGAACGTGCCGGCGGCGGAGCACCATCTGAGCGAGCAGGGTCTTTCCCGACCGTGACGTGCCACCGATCAGATACAGCACGCCGGCCCCGTGGTCACGGCGGGGACATGTGAGGCCGGGAGGAGCCGGGGGAATTCGCGGCTCACTTCAACCGCGGAGGCGGAAATCGGTTCGCACGCGATGTGCCGGCCCAGCAGGGCTTTGAGCCGCTCACGCACTGAGGCACTCCCGGGAAAGCGTGGTCTTCGTCCATTAGAGAGCACCTGCGCACGGAGGGAAAGCCCGGCGAAGGTGAGAGGAAGCGGACGACGGGCGCCGAGCGGCATGGTTTGGCCATCGGACGGCACGGAGAGGCTCCGCTCCCGGTTGGCGCTCCGGGCGCCGGGTAGCCACGGGCGGGAGGAAGGGAGCCGACCCATGGCAGACGGCCACACCAAGCCGGAGACGATGCAGGAAACGGACGTCATCGAGCTGCTGCTGGCGCAGCACGGCATGATCCGGAACCTGTTCGACGAGGTCGAGCAGGCGCCGGCGGACCGGCGGCAGGAGGCGTTCACGCGGCTCGTACGGCTGCTGGCCGTACACGAGACCGCGGAGGAGGAGATCGTGCACCCGTTCGCCCGCGCCGAGATCGACGGCGGCGAGGGCGTGGCGGACGACCGCCTGGCCGAGGAACGCGAGGCCAAGGAACTCCTGCAGCACATGGACGAGGCGGGCACGGAGGATCGCGACTTCACCAAGAACCTGCTCATGCTGCGGGCGGCCGTCGAGGCGCACGCGCGCAGCGAGGAACGCTACGAGTTCAACAAGATCATCCAGCACACCACCGCCGCGCAGCGACGCGCGATGGGCGCGGGCGTGAAGGCCGCGGAGGCCATGGCGCCCACCCACCCGGACCCGGGCACGGAGTCGGCGAGCAAGAACCTCCTCGTCGGCACCCCGGTGGCCATGATGGACCGAGCGCGGGACGCCATCCGTCAGGCCCTCGGCAAGCGGTCCTGACCTGCCGTGACGCGGTGCGAGGCCGGAGTTACGGCACGCGGGCCGCCGGGCCGGACATCCATGACGAAGACGTGCGAAGGAGCACCAAGCAGATGACCTTCAATCCCTTGCGCGAGCGGGGCATTCCGCTCGACAAGCAGCTACGGAACTGGCGTGAGCTGAACGTCGCGCCCATCGACGCCGACCACGCCGACCCGTACACGCGGTGCCGGATCATCACCATGAACGGCATCGAGGTCGAGTCGATCCTGTTCAGCCACCAGCTCGCCCGGCACTGCCCGGACCTGGAGCTCAAGCAGCAACTGGCCCGGGTCCGCTACATCGAGGCGCAGCAGCAGAAGGTGGTCAACTGGCTGCTTCCCGGTCTGGCTTCAGTGCTGGAGACCACGATCGCCTACGAGCAGGTGGCCGTCGACCTGACGGCATGGGTGGCCCGGATGGAGCCGGACGAGTATCTCCGGCAGGCCTACCAGTTCGGCGTGCTGGAGGACTTCGACCACCTGTACCGCTACGCCAACCTGTACGAGATGATCGAGCACCGCAAGGCGGAGAAGATCGTCGATCAGCTCACCGAGGTCATGCCCGGCCGGCCGACCATTCGCCACCACCGCGATCCCGTGGACAACGTGCGCGAGCCGTACGACCGGAGCAGTGCCGCGCCGATCTCCAAGCTGCACGCCCTGACGATCATGTCGGCCGAGCAGCAGACCATGAACTTCTACATGAACGTGGGCCCGACCTACATGGAGCCCATCGCGCGCCAGCTCTACCAGGAGATCGGGCTGATCGAGGAGGAGCACGTCACCCACTACGAGTCGCTCGTCGACCCCGGCGAGAGCTGGTGGGAGATGTTGCTCAACCACGAGTACAACGAGTGCTACCTGTACCACTCCTTCATGGAGACCGAGTCGGATCCCAAGGTGAAGAACATCTGGGAGCTCCATCTGAACATGGAGCTGGAGCACCTGCGGCTGGCCGCCGAGCTCTTCAAGAAGCACGACGGACGCGACCCCGAGCAGGTCTGCGCCCCGGAACTGCCCGCGCCGGTCACCTTCGAGCCGAACAAGGCCTACCTGCGCGAGCTGATCGCCACCCAGATCGACTACACCACGCTGGGCACCGGATACGTCCAGGACGCCCATGAGCGGTTCGAGAAGATGCAGGAGGCGCTGATGGGCGGCGAGCAGCCTCCGTCGGAGCGGGTCATCGAGGAGAACCGTGCCAAGTCCGGCGAGGACTACCGGCTGGAGACCGAGGGCAAGCACCCCGTCCGCGATCTGCGCCGCTGAGCTTTTCCGGGGATGTCTGTGCGGGTACGGCAAGCGGTCACCATGACCGCATGCCGTACCCGCCCCCGCCACCCCCGGCGGGGGCGTGTTCCCAGAGGTTCGGTCGCCCTTGGCCTCACCGGCAACCGCGGCTGCGGGCGTGGACCAGCGGGTGCGGGGTAGGGGCGGAGCATGGCAGACGACGTCATCACCCTGATCATGGCCGACCACCGCAAGGTGGAGGAGCTCTTCACCCGGCTGGAGGCCGGCAAAGGCGACGCCCGTGCCATCGTGGCAGAGCTGTTCGCCCTGCTCACCGCCCACGCTCGCGCCGAAGAGGACATCGTCTACCCCGGCCTCGACGCCCACCACGGCCTGGTGGAGCACAAGGAGGCAGAGGTCCTGCTCAACACCCTCAAACGGGCCGAGCCCGGCAGCGCCGCCTTCGTCAACGCCCACAAACTGCTCGCCGCCTCGGTCGGCCACCATGTGCAGGAGGAGGAGAGCACCCTCCTGCCCCTGCTGGCCCGCACCACCGACGCCAAGCGCCTCCGGAGTCTGGCCACGGCCTTCCGGCAACGCCGCGAGCAGGAGCTGCGAGCCCTGACCACGCCCACCGACGGCCGGCTCACCAAGGCGGAGCTCTACGAGCGAGCGCAGCAGGCCGGGATCTCCGGCCGGTCGCGCATGACCAAGAAGGAACTGGTCAAGGCCTTGGCAGACGCTCGCCCCTGACGGGACGCCCCCCGCCCGACGAAGCGGGCGAGCCTCCACGGCGCCCGTCCACATCAGAGCCGGCATCGGTCAGCAGTGCGCGTTTACCGCGGGAAGGTCAACCCCGGTGAGCTGGACGGAGCGTGACCACAGGCGGGCGGCGAGGTCGGGGTCGATGGCCGGCCCGGTGAGCGTCTCGAAGGTCGGCCGGGCCCTGCGCAGGGGGCGTCCCGGCCCGATGTGCAGTCCGGTGGGAGCGCCCGGCTCGGTGGCGGCGTAGAGGATCGGCGTGACGGCGTCGTCGATCGGACGGCTGTAGAGCAGGCCCATCACCGCTCCCGCCAGGCGGGCCGACGGCGGAGCATCCCGGCTGAGGTCGGTCTTGGCCATGCCGGGATGCGCGAGCAGGCTGCGGACGGGTGAGGCGGTGGCGCGTAGCCTGCGGTCGAGTTCCAGGGCGAACAGCACGTTGGCGAGCTTGGAGGTGGCGTAGGCGCCTCCGGGGGAGTAGCGGTGTTCGGCGGCCAGGTCGTCGGGGTCGAGGCGGCCGATCCGGTAGAGGCTGGAGGAGACCGTCACCACGACCGGGTCCCGGCCCGCGGCCAGCCGGTCGAAGAGCCGGGCGGTGAGCGCGAAGTGGCCCAGGTGATTGGTGGCGAGCTGGCTTTCCACGCCCTGCGGGCTCAGCCGTCGCGGCACTGTGCCGATCCCGCCGTTGTTGACGAGCCCGTCGACGACGACGCCGTCCGAGCGCAGCCCGTCGGCGAACCGGTGTACGGAGTCCAGGTCGAGCAGGTCGAGCCGGCGCACGTCGAGGTCGGCGGTGGCGTGGTCGGCGCGCAACTGGTCGCGCACGCGACCGCCCTTTCCGGTGTCGCGCACGGCCATGATCACTCGGGCTCCGCGGGCGGCGAGGTGGGTGGTGATCGCCACGCCGAGGCCGCTGCTGGCGCCGGTCACGACGAAGGTCCGGCCGGTCTGATCGCCGAGCCGGGCGAGCGTCCAGTTCGCTGTGCTTGCCATGACGCCTCCATGGAATAAGCGGATAAGTAATCCGATTAAAGCCTCGGGCTAACCGGATAGTCAATCCGGTTCTGTAGGCTGGCCCCATGACCCCGGCACAACGCGCCGACGCGGCCCGCAACCGCGAGCGGCTCCTGGACACCGCACGGCTCGCGGTGGACGCGGGCGACCTGTCGTTGCAGCTCAACGAGGTCGCCCGCCAGGCCGGCGTGGGCGTCGGCACCGCCTACCGGCACTTCCGCACCCGCCGGGCACTTGTGGAGGCTCTCGCCGATCCCACGTTCACCGCGCTCCTCGACGACGCCCGCACCGCCGCCCGGCACCCCGACGCGGGCCGCGGCGTGGCCCACTTCCTGCGCGCGCTGCTGGAGCGGCAACTGGCCGACCCGGCCTTCTTCGAAGTCGTCTCGACCGGCCCGGAACACGACGCCGCCCCGCGCACCACCGGCCACCGCGAGGAGTTCGCCGAGCTGGCCCGGACCGTCGTCGAACGCGCCAGGGACGCCGGAGCCGTGCGTGCCGGCCTCACCGACGACGATCTGCACCACCTCGTCTGCGGCACCGCCTTCGCCCTGCGCATCAGCGGGGACCCTCAGGGCCGGCTCGACGCCTACCTCAAGGTCATCCTCGACGGCATCCGCGCGTAGGGCACGGCCACCAAAGTCGTGGCCACCTGCCGCGTCCCGTCCTGGCGGGCCGGGGCGTTCGTGGTGCGCACTATGGACAGCGCGCAGATGGAAGCCGCCGCTGCCGTGGCGGCCAGCGGGCCGTTCACCCGCTAGATCGTCCCGGCCCCGCTGGGCGCCGTGTCCTTGTCCGGCTTCCCCGGCATCAGGGTGGTCTGTCCCTGGTCGGGCCGGGCCTGGCGTACCTCGGGCTGGCGTTCCAGCGCTCGCTCGCGTCCAGCGCCCTGTGCGGCGTGGGGGCCGGCACCGCGTACATCATGGGTCCGCTCGCCGCCCATGCCCGCCGCGCCCCCAGCATGTCGGCCTGTGACGCGCTGATTTGACATCTCTCTAATTAGAGGCGCATCATAGCTACTATTTCGACAATCTTCTAAACAGGAGCTGCGAACGCCGCCGTCGACCGCGTCCGCACCTCCGCCCTCACCCTTCGATAAGCCCATCACCCCTGGACCTTGAGGACTCTTGTCATGAGCGACAGTTGCTGCGGCACCACCCCGTCCTTCGAACTCGAGCAGCCGGCCACCACCGGCGCCACCGACACCCTGCCGGTCGTGGTGATCGGCGCAGGGCCGGTCGGCCTCGCTGCCGCCGCCCATCTGGCCGAGCGCGGCCAGGACTTCCTCGTCCTGGAGGGGGGCGAGCAGGTGGCCGCCTCCATCGCGCAGTGGGGACATGTCCGGGTGTTCAGCCCGTGGCGCTTCAACCTCGACGCCGCCGCCAAGCGCCTGCTGGAGGCCGACGGCTGGACCGCCCCCGACGAGGACTGGCTGCCCACCGGCGCCGAGCTGATCTCCGACTACCTGGCTCCGCTGGCCAAGCTCTTCGGCGACAAGATCCGCCTGGGCGCGAAGGTGACCGCGATCAGTCGCGTCGGCTACGACCGGGTTCGCACCAACGGTCGTGAGGGCGTGCCCTTCCTCATCCGCCTGGCCGGCGGCGAGGAACTGCAGGCCCGCGCGATCGTGGACGCCTCCGGCTCCTACAGCACCCCGAACGTGCTGGGCGCGAGCGGTCTGCCCGCCTTTGGAGAGGAGCAGGCGGAGATCGACCACGCTCTGCCGGACGTCCTGGGCGCCGATCGCGAGCGCTACGAGGGCAAGCACGTCCTGGTCGTCGGCGCGGGCCACTCGGCCGCGACCACCCTGCTCGGCCTGGCTCAGCTCTCCGCCGACACCCGCATCACCTGGGCCATCCGCGCCGGTACGGCAGGCCGTACCTATGGGGGAGGCGACGCCGACGCCCTCCCGGCCCGCGGCGCGCTCGGCACGAGACTCCGTGCGCACGTCGAGTCCGGCCGGATCGACCTCGTCACCGGCTTCTACGTCCACCGCATCGAGGGTGACACGGTGATCAGCCGCGACCCGTCCGGTCACGAGCAGACCGTCGTCGCCGACCGGATCATCAGCGCCACCGGCTACCGCCCCGACCACACCATCGCGAGCGAGCTGCGGCTGGACCTGGACCCGATCCTCGGCTCCACCCGCGCGCTCGCCCCGCTGATCGACCCGAACCAGCACTCCTGCGGCACCGTCCCCGGCCACGGCGTGGACGAGCTGGCCCACCCTGAGCCCGGCTACTACGCGGTCGGTGTGAAGTCGTACGGCAGAGCGCCGACCTTCCTCATGGCCACCGGCTACGAGCAGGTCCGCTCCGTGGTCGCCGCCCTCGCCGGCGACTGGGAGGCCGCCCGCGAGACCCACCTCGACCTGCCCGAAACGGGGGTCTGCTCCTCCAACCTGGCCGAGGCCCAGGAGCAGCGCGTCGGCCTGGCCACCGGCCTCAGCGGCGGCCTGCTGTCCACCCCGCTCCCGCTCGCCACGGTGAACTCCGGCGGCGGCTGCTGCGGCTGACCAGGATTCCGAAAGGAACCCGACCACCTGGTTGCAAAGCAGGATGTCCGGAAATGTCTGACGGCTACCCCACCGCCGCGCAGAAAGAAGCGCTGCGCCTCCTCTGCCACCACGACGGGCTGGACACCGAACGCCTGGCCGGCACGCTCGCCTGGCGGCTTGAGGCACAGGGCTTCATCGCCCAGGCCGGTGACACGTGGACCGCCACGCCGGCCGGAGCGGCGCGGCGTGACCGCTGAACCCGAGACCGCCGCCCTAGCCAGCCGGGGCGGCGGTCAGCCGTACACCAGGCAGGGCCGGTGGATCGACGCGGCGCTCGGCCTGTCCGTGCTGGCTGGACGCCGACCTGGTCAAGAAAGCCGCCTGATCATCACTCGGTCCAGTGGCACGGCCCCGATCGCCCGCCATCGCGTATGATTTAGACGAGGATCGAATTAAGGAGCCCCGGATGACCGCCGTGACGATCCAGTGCTGCGCGCCGATCGCCCGCGAGCCGCTGTCGGAGGCCGACGCGGCCGACCTCGCGGTCCTGCTCAAGGCGGTCGCCGACCCGGTACGGCTGCGCCTGCTGTCGATGATCGGCTCCCACGCCGGCGGCGAAGCGTGCGTGTGCGACCTGACCGGCTCCTTCGACCTGACCGCCCCGACGATCTCCCACCACCTGAAGATCCTGCGCACCGCCGGGCTGATCGACGGCGAGCGCCGTGGCACCTGGGTCTACTACCGGATCATCCCGGAGGCGGTGAACAAGCTCGGCGCCCTGTTCGCTCCGCTGGGCGAGCCCGCCCGCGCCGACCTCGGACTCGCTCCCGCCTGACCAGCCGCGGCCGGCTCAGGCGGGTTCCTGGCCCAGTTCCCGTAGCAGCGCACGCACGCGCTGTCCGATCTCGTCCCGGATCGGGCGCACGGCCTCGATGCCCTGCCCGGCGGGGTCGTCGAGCTTCCAGTCCTCGTAGCGCTTGCCGGGGAAGATCGGGCAGACGTCGCCGCAGCCCATCGTGATGACGACGTCGGAGGCCTCGACCGCGTCCGGCGTCAGCACCTTGGGCTGCTGGGCGGTGATGTCGATGCCGACCTCGCGCATCGCCTCGACGGCGACCGGGTTGATCCGGTCGGCGGGCTCGGACCCGGCCGAGCGCACCTCGACGCGGTCCCCCGCGAGGTGGGTGAGCCACCCGGCGGCCATCTGGGAGCGGCCGGCGTTGTGCACGCAGACGAACAGGACGCTAGGCATGGACGGGCTCCTTGAACAGGCGACGGCCCCACAGGCTGACGTAGACGAGCGCGACCAGCACGGGCACCTCGATGAGCGGCCCGACCACCCCGGCGAGCGCCTGCCCGGAGGTGACGCCGAAGACGCCGACCGCGACGGCGATGGCGAGCTCGAAGTTGTTGCCCGCCGCGGTGAAGGCGAGCGTGGTGGTCTTCTCGTACGGCAGGCCGATGGCCCGCCCCGCGAGGAACGACCCGCCCCACATCAGGAAGAAGTACGCCAGCAGCGGCACCGCGATGCGCGCCACGTCCAGCGGACGTTCGCTGATGGTGTGCCCTTGCAGGGCGAAGAGGATGACGATGGTGAACAGCAGGCCGTAGAGCGCGATCGGCCCGATCCTGGGCAGGAACCGCTGCTCGTACCAGTCGCGGCCACGAGTGCGCTCACCGAGCCTGCGTGAGGCGTACCCGGCGGCCAGCGGGATGCCCAGGAAAATGATCACGTAGAAGGCGATCTCCCAGGCCGACACGGCCAGGGTCTCCTGGGACAGGCCGAGCCACCCCGGCAGCAGGTCGAGGTAGAACCAGCCGAGCAACCCGAACGCCACGACCTGGAAGACGGAGTTGAGCGCCACCAGCACCGCGGCGGCCTCGCGGTCGCCGCAGGCCAGGTCGTTCCAGATGAGGACCATGGCGATGCACCGGGCCAGGCCCACGATGATCAACCCGGTGCGGTACTCGGGCAGGTCCGGCAGCAGCAGCCAGGCCAGCGCGAACATCAGCGCCGGCCCGAGGACCCAGTTGAGCACCAGCGAGGCCGGCAGCAGGCGCCGGTCGCCGGTGACGGTGTCGAGGCGGTCGTAGCGGACCTTCGCCAGCACCGGGTACATCATCAGCAGCAGCCCGAGCGCGATCGGCAGCGAGATCTGCCCGACCTTCACCGACTCCAGGGCGGTGTCGAGCCCGGGAAGCAACCGGCCGAGCAGCAGCCCGGCGGCCATCGCGAGCCCGATCCACACCGGCAGGAACCGGTCGAGCGTGGACAGGCCCGCAACGACGGACCGCGACGTCCAAGCATCCACGGTCACACCGCCGCCGGGGAGCCGATGATGGCCGACAGCTCGCCCAGCGTCTCGGGGACCAGCCGGTAGTAGACCCACGACGCCCGGCGCTCCGAGGTCAGCAGGCCGACCTCCTTGAGCACCTTCAGGTGGTGGCTGATGGTCGGCTGCGACAGCTCGAAGGCGCCGGTGATGTCGCACACGCACACCTCGCCGCCCTCGCGGCTGGCCACGATCGACAGGATGCGCAGCCGTACCGGATCACCCAGGGCCTTGAACACCCGGGCGACCCCCGCGGCCTGCTCGGCGTCCAGTGGCCGGCGGGCCAGCGGGGGGCTGCACTCCAGGAGCTGCGGCAGTTCCATCTCCACCGTTCCTCATATCGACAGCCGTCGAAGTCGAGCACAGTCTATATCGATGGCTGTCTATATCCAGACCCGGTCAGTCGATCGCCGGGCTGCGGCGTTCCAGGAAGACCACGTCCCGCCAGACGCCGTGGTGGCGGCCGATGCGCTCTCGGATGCCGAGCATCCGGAAGCCCAGCGCCTGGTGCAGGGTCAGGCTGGCCGCGTTCTCCGGGAAGATCGCGGACTGGATGGTCCACACGCCCGCGTCCTCGCTGGCGGCGATGAACGCCGTCATCAGGGCCCGGCCGATCCCGTGCGCCTGGCAGCCCGGGTGCACGTAGACGCTGTGCTCGACCACCCCGGCGTAGACGCACCGGCTGGAGACCGGCGAGGCGGCGACCCAGGCGAGCACCTCCCCGGTCGCGGTGTCCTGGGCGACGTAGCGGAGCACCTTGCCCTCGCTGAACGTCGCCCAGTCCGGGGCGGTGGTTTCGAAGCTGGCGTTGCCGGTGTCGAGGCCGGCCTGGTAGATGGCCAGCACCTGCTCGGCGTCCTCGTCGCGCATGGGCCTGATCACCATGCCGGGCGGGGCCTTCGGCTTGGACGCCCGCACGAGGGCCGAGTGCACCCCGCCGCCGTGATCGGCGGTGAGCTCGATCGACAGGCCGACGAACCCGGCCTGCTGGAGCAGGCGCCGGTACTCGCCCACGGACAACGCCCCGGCCGGGCAGCCCACGCGCCGCTCGGCCTCGGCTCGCCGTACCGGATCGGTGTCGTCGGCGCTCACGATGTCGCTGATCCCGAGCCGCCCGCCGGTGCGCAGCACCCGGAACGCCTCGGCGAACACCGCGGCCCGGTCGTCGGAGAGCGTGATGACGCGGTTGGAGATGACGACGTCCACCCACAGGCCGGGCAGCGGGATGTTCTCGATCGAGCCCTGCAGGAAGTCGACGTTTCCGACGCCGGCCTCGGACGCTTCGCGCCTGGCCAGCTCCACCGTCTCGGCCGCGGCGTTCAGGCCGTAGGCGCGCCCGTGCGGGCCGACCCGGCGGGCCGACAGCAGCACGTCGAGACCGCCGCCCGAGCCCAGGTCCAGCACCGTCTCCCCGGTGCGCAGTTCGGCGACCGCCAGGTCGGAGTAGCGGGTCACGATCTCGTCGTCGGCCATGATTCCTCACTCGCAGGCTGGGGTCGCCGGGACCGGCTTGCCCATCACCACGTCGGCGGCGGTGGGGAAGCAGCTCACGCAGGCTTCGTTGATCCGGTAGAGGCTCGACGTCCCCCGGTGCTCGACCAGGACGAAGCGGACCTCGGCCAGGATCTTCAGGTGGTGGGACACGGTCGACTGGCCGATCGAGACCGCCGCGACGATCTCACCGACGGTCATCGGCTCCCGCTGCCGGGCCAGCAGGGAGACGATCTGGATGCGGGTGGCGTCGGCCAGGGCCTTGAACCAGCTCGCGTACTCCTCGGCTTCGGCTCTCTCCAAAGGCTTCATCGTTAATCGACGATACTCGATCAAAGCGTGCCTTTCCAGCCCCGGGTCCCACGCCGCGGGCCGGCTCGGCCTGAAGGAGCCGGGCGAGCTACCGCCTGGAGATCCACGCGAACGCGGCGAGCCGTACGCCTCCACCCGCATCAGCACCGCCTGGGCCTTCCCGCCGCAGCCGCGGTGATGAGCTTCTCCCTGGGCCCTGAACCGGGAGAACCGGGCCCAAGGCGGCGTTCCCTCCCTGGTCCCGGTCACGGTACGGCAGGCAGGTCACCCGTTGTCAGCCCTGACGGTCGAGGTCTCCTACGACGCCGGGGTGACCTGGCGGCCCGCGCCCATCACGCGCACACCGTCCGGCGGCGTGGCCCGCGTCGGCAACCCGGACGCCCGCCACGTCTCGTTCCGGGCGCAGACCACCGACTCGGCCGGTAACACCGTCGACCAGACGATCACCGAGGCCTACCGCACCGCTGTCTAGCCCGCCGCTTGTACGGCGAAGCGACCCGCCTCGCCGTACAAGCGGAGCTGCCTCACCCGGCCGGCTTGGCGTACTCGTCGGCCCCGCCCGCGAAGTCATAGGCGACGGCTTGTTCGTCGCCCACCACCCAGGCGTCATGCCCCGGCGGGCAGACGAACACGTCGCCGGGCCCCACCTCGGACTCGGTGCCGTCACGCATCTTCAGATGGATGCGCCCCTGGACGACGAAGCCGTTGTGGTGCACCTCGCACAGCTCGGTCCCGGCGATCGGCCCTACCGACTCCGACCACTTCCACCCCGGCTCCAGTGTGATGACGCCGAAGCTGAGGCCGCTCAGTCCCAGTACGTCCAGGTGCCCGCGCGGGAAGTCCCGGCGTTCATCCGGCTTGTCGATGTTCTTGACCTCGATCATGCTCTTCATCCCCTCTCGTCCTGACGGGGCAGTGCGTTTCCAGCAGTCAGATCGTCAGCGGCACGGGATGGATCTCGTCGGCCGGGTGCCCCGCACGCTGGTGGATGCGCTGGACGGCGTCGGCGTCCGGCGCATCGGACAGGCAGTAGACGAGCCCGGACTCCGGGTCGGCCCACGCCTGCTCGAAGGTGACCTGCTCTTCGTCCTGGATGGCCAGGTCGGCGTCGTGGGCCTGCTTGAGCTGGTCCGCGGTGATGCCGGTCATGCCATGGTGGACGTCCATGAATTTCATGGTTGCCTCCCAGTCCATGTCCATCCCAGCGTAGGACTGTTCCGGGCCGCCCGTTCCCCTGTGTTGGTTCAAGCCTGCCTATGGTGGACCACACCTTCAGGACGGATCCCCACCGTCGGTCCCTGTTTGGGGGCGGCGCAACGAGTGGCATAAGCAGGTGGGGACGCTCGGAGGGGGATGCGATGGCCAAGGTGTTGTTCGTCCGCTACCTCGACTCGATCCAGGCCGAGCTGGACACGCCCCGATGCCTGGATGAGGTCGACCAGAGGGGCTTCGACCTGGTCTTCTACCCCGGAGGGCACGGCCCGATGGAGGACCTCGCCCACGACGAGGTCTCAGGTGCGCTCCTGACCGGAAGGCTCGCCTCCGGCAGGCCTCTGGCCATGCTGTGCCACGGGCCGGCCGCGTTGCTGGCCGCCAAGGACGCCGACGGGTCATGGCCGTTCGCCGGATACCGGATGACCGCGCTGTCCAGCACCGAGGAGAAACCCAACAGCTTCGGCCGCAAGGCGCCCTGGTTCCTGGAGGACCGGCTGCGAGAGAGCGGCGCGGACTTCACCAAGGGCAAGATCCCGCTGGTGCCGCACCTCGAGACCGACCGCAACCTCTGCACCGGCCAGAACCCGGCCTCGTCCGAACGACTCGCCCGCCGCCTGGTGACCGACTTGGGCTGACCCGGAAGACGCGGGTCCAGGGAACCCGTCGGAACCCTTCGGGAGACAGCACGGTGAAATGGCTACTCACCGAAGGAGAGGCGTTGAGCGCTGAGACGGTCGAGATCGACGACGGAGAACTGATCCGTCGTTCGGCGCATGACCCGGAACAGTTCGCCGCGCTGTTCGACCGCTACGCCAGGCAGATCCATCTGTACGCGGCCCGGCGGCTCGGCACGCAGGCGGCCGATGACATCGTGGCCGAGACGTTCCTGGCGGCCTTCCGCAGGCGCGGGACGTACGACCCGTCGTTCGCGCTGGCCAGGCCCTGGTTGTACGGCATCGCCACCACGTTGATCGCCAGGCATCGACGGCAGGAGGAGCGGCTGTTGCGGGCGCTGAGCCGTACCGGAGTGGACCCCTTGCCGGAGGAACTGGCCGACGCCGTGACGCGGCGGGTGATGGCACAGGGCAGGGAACGCGAGCTGGCGGGGGCGCTGGCGTCGTTGCCCCGCGGCCATCGGGACGTGCTGCTGCTGGTGGCGTGGGAGGACATGTCGTACGAGGAGGTGGCGCGGGCGCTGGACATCTCGGTGGGAACCGTACGGTCGCGGCTGCATCCTTCCCACTTCATTGACCGGATCCTACGGGGTGGGCGAGCCGAGCAGCCGCCCTGGACGTGCCGAACCTTTCGCCGCCCCGCCGCTACCTAGGTGCATGGCTCACCTACACCCAGCGGTCAGGCTGGCGCGACGACACCCCCTGACCGGCTACTTCCTGCTGACCTTCACGCTCTCCTGGACCTGGATGGCGGTGGCGCTCGGCGTGCTGCGGCTGCCCATGCTCGGGATCGGCGGCGCGCTGGCCCCGCTGGTCGGGCCGGCCCTCGCGGCCTTCGTCCTGACGGCGCTCACCCAGGGCAGGGCCGGGATCCGGGACCTGCTGCGGCGGCTCGTGCTGTGGCGGGTCTCGCCGTGGTGGTACGCGATCGTCTTGCTCGGCTGGCCGGCGCTGCTCCTGCTGCTCGGCTTCACGCAGGGGGCGAGCGCACAGGCTCCGGCGGCGGCGTTCTGGGGACTCTTCCTCCTCATCCTGGTCACCGGCGGTCCGCTGGGCGAGGAGCCGGGCTGGCGCGGGTTCGCGCTGCCGCTCCTGCAACAGCGCCACGGCCCTCTCGCCGGAACGCTGGTCCTGGGCGTCCTGCACGGCCTGTGGCACCTGCCGGTCTACGTGCTGGTCCCCGGCTACAACGGCGCCCCGGCCGACCCGGCGGGCCTCGCGGTGTCGTTCGCGACGTTCGTCGGCGGCGTCACCGCCGGGTCGGTGCTGTTCACCTGGATCTTCAACAACACGCGCGGCAGCGTACTGCTGGCGGTCCTCTTCCACGCCGTCGGGAACGTCCTGCACAGCCTGGCCTACGAGCTGTTCCCCGGAGCGGATCTCGGGCACCTCGTGGCCGACCTCCGCACCCTGGCCCAGGTCGGGCTGGCGCTGCTGGTCGTCGCGGCGACGCGCGGGCGGCTCGGCCACGACCGCTACCTGCGCGAGGTCCCGCCCGTCCCGGACGCCGGCCGGGCCCGGGTTTGGTCACCGTGACGATACCGCCCGCCGAGTTGGCTGGGGGAGGACCCGGCCCCGCAGCGGGTCAGCACCGTTCGCCCGGCCGCTGCCGCCCACCTGACGGCAGCGCGAGACCGAACCAGTTGGAGGAAACCCCGTGGATCCCTTACGGCAAGACGGCGGGCCGTACCTCGTGATGACGCAACCCGAAGCGCCGACGACCGGACCCTTCTCTCGGCGATCGCCCAGGGTGATCGCGCCGCGCTGGTGACGCTCTACGAGCGGCACTCGGGCGTGGTCTACTCCCACCTCGTCCTGCTCACCGACGATCACGGGCTCAGCGAGGAGATCCTGCAGGACACCATGCTCGCCGTCTGGCGCGGCGCGGGCGGTTTCCGCGGCGACTCCTCGGTGCGGTCGTGGATCATCGCCATCGCCCGGCGGCAGTGCCGGGACCGGCTGCGCCGCCGGCGGCCCACGCTCGTCCCGCAGGACGTGCTGGCCAACCGCCCGGCCGCCGAGCCGGGACCGGAGGAGCAGGTGCTGGACCGGATGGCGGCCGGGGCGATGATGACGGCCGTCGGCGCCTTACCGCGGCACCACCGCGAGGTGCTCGACCTGGTCTTCAGGACCGGGCTGCCGCTCGCCGAGATCGCCAAGATCCTGGAGATTCCCGTCGGCACGGTCAAGAGCCGGCTGTTCGCGGCGCGGGCCGCACTCGTTCGCTCGATGCCCGAAGGGGGATACGCGTCATGACCAAGGCCTCGCCTCATCTGAGCCTTGAAGAGCTCCTCGCCCATGCCGACGGTACGGCGGAGCCGGCCGACCCCCACCTCGACCGCTGCCCGGCCTGCCGGGCGGAGCTCGACGCGTGGCGGGCCGTTGCGCCTGCCGTACGCGACAGTGCTCCTGCCGCTCAGCCGCACCCGCGGGTCCTGCGCGGCGTGCTGGACGCGATCGACGGCCCGCGCCGGGTCCGGCGGCGCGGGCCCGCGGTGCTGAGCTGGGTCGCGGCCGCGGCCGCGCTGGTGGCGATCGCCGGGTACGTCCTGCTGCCGCGCACCGCGTCCGCCCCGGTGGAGGAGGCTTTCGACGCCCAGCGGGTCGCCGCGATGGGCCTGCTCGCCACCGAGTGCGAGAGCCTGCAGGTGGCCGCGGGCTCCCTGCGGGTCGTGGACGGCTCACGCCTGGTCGTGCGTACGGCAGGCGGCAAGGACATCCGGGTCGACGTCGCGCCGACGGCCAAGGTGACCCGGCAGATCGCCGGGACCGTCGCCGACCTCGTCCCCGGTATGTCGGTCCTGGTGCGCGGCGAGGGCAGCCGGGCGGGCGACACCCTCGCCGCCGGCAGCGTGCTCGTCGCGCCCGCGAAGCTGAAGCCGCCCCGGCTCCCCGGCGGGATGGGTTTGGGCATCACCGCGATGCTGGCCGGGCACGGCATCGCGATGGGCACGGTGAGCCAGATCCGGGACGGCGCGTTCACCGTGACGGGCGCGGACGGCGGCAAGGTGAAGGTCACCACGTCCGCCTCCACCACGCTCGTCCGGCAGTCCGCGGCGCGCTTGACCGACCTGACGACCGGCAAGTACACCACCGTGGTCGGCACGCTCCAGGGCGACGGCACCCTTCAGGCCCGTACCGTGCAGCAGGACACCCTGACCGACGGCGACAAGCCGTCCAGGCCCGAGGGCCTGAAGCCCCCCGGCGGCCTGCCCAAGCCGCCGGGCATGAAGGACCCGTTCTCCGGCCTGGGCTGCGACGCCGACGCCATCGCCGGCACCGCACTCAACGGGACGCCGATCTAGATGATCTAGGGCTTCGGCGGGCAGAAGCCTCCGGCGATGATGAGCGCGGTGTCCGCCCGGTCCGCGTTGGCCGGCTTGAAGTTCGCCCGTTCGCCGGCCGACCAGGCGGAGCCGAGCAGCACGTGGCCGTCGGGGACCCGGTCGTATAGGCAGACGGAGTGGGCGCTGCGGTTGTAGACGGAGTCGACGGCGTCGTGCCAGTGATCGGTGGACGGCTCGGACAGCGGGATGGCGCCGAGTTCGAAGCGCTGGCCGGCGCGGACTTCCCCCAGGTCGGCCATCTGCCCTCCGCCGTCCCGCTGCCCGAACAGGCAGGCGTGGCCTTCGGCGCAGGCCGCGTAACCCGTGGGGCGGAGCAGGAAGAAGGCCGCCGCACCCGCGAGCACGCAGGCGAGACCTGCGGCGATCCACGCCGGCTTCCGGAAGCGGCGTGGAGAGCCCTGCTGCGGAGGCGCTGCGGTGGTCTCCGGGGGAACATCCGGAGCGCTGCCGTTGCCGGCGTAGGCCCGCTCGGCCCGGTCACGGGCGTCCAGCCACTCCTGCCGGTCCGCTGCCTCCAGCAGGGTGAGCAGCCGCGCGAGATAGGCGGGCGAAGGCAGGCCCGTCCCCGGCCGCCCAGGAACCGAGGTCATCCACTTCGACACCGCCGAACGCGACAGACCCAGCTCGCGCGCCAGATGCGTGGCGTTGGTGATGCGGTTCTCCCGCACCGCCATCGCCACCAGAGTCTTGAGCGCAGCGGCGAACTCCGGCTGCGTGCCGACCTTCGTGGGATCCGCTCTCATCGTGCCTCCCGACGGGAGAAACCTGTCAACCGCTGTCCACACTTGTCAACACCCCGTGCGAACTGCGGGAACGGGTGGATTACTGAAGTCGTCCGGAAGATCCAGCACAGAAGGAGCGCTTCCATGAAACGGCGACACGCAGCCGCCCTGGCCCTGATCCCCAGCCTCGTCCTCCCCGCCACGGCCGCCGCCGCGGAGGGTCGCACGACGGTGTGCGAGAGCAACGTCCACAACCCGCAGATCGACAACGCCATCCGCGTCTGCGCCCAGCTGATCAAGGGCGACGTGGGGTACCTGTCCGGTCGGGGAACCGTGCGCATCGGCCGGTACGCGACCCGTGCCACGGGCTGCAAGCTGACCGTCTGGTTCGTGGTCTCCGACCGCAAGGGCATGAGCCCGGGTTGGAGCACGCAGCGGAGCACCCACTCTTGCGACTACGCCCTGCTGCACCGCGGAGTCGTGGCGTCGAAGAGCGCGAGCGTGCGTTCTTCGGCCGGCTGGGGCCAGCTGAACGCCTGCGTCGACCTCTACTACAACGGCTCCAGCAGGTCCGGCGCGCAGCTGTGCGCCCGCACCGACGCCATGAGCCTGTCGGGGCCCCTGTCGAAGGCCTGACAGCCGGGTGTCACTCCTCGGTCCCGGCGCCGCTCAAGCCGCTGACGATCCCCTCCGCGGTCATGCCCAGCCCGGGCAGCGGAGCACTCTCGCCCCTGCGCAAGCCGTCCAGGAGGGTGCCGAGCAGGCGGTCCCGCAAGGTGGTGGCGAGCGCGGGGGAGAGGGCCGGGAGGGGCCGGGTGGCGACGGCGAGGAACAGGATCAGATCCCCCGAGGTCACATCGGGCCGGAGCGTGCCCTCGGCCTGGGCGGCGTCGACCAGGGAGTCCACGGCCGACAGCACGCGGGCGGCGGCCTCGCTGAAGCGGGGGCCGGACTCGACCTGGCCGCCGAGGATCGGGAGCATCGCGACGCTCTGGTGCTCGACCACCTGGGAGGCGAACGTCCGGATCGCCTCCCAGGCGGAGGGCGAGGAGTCCAGGGCGTCGGTGGCCGTCGCCGCGACCTGGTCCATGTCGTGGACGGCCACGCTGTGGATCAGGTCTTCGCGGGTGGGGAAGTGGCGGTAGAGGGTGGCGTTGCCGACTCCCGCGCGCTCGGCGATCTGGTCCAGCGGCGCGGCTGGGCCGTACTCCACGAAGGCCGCGTGCGCGGCGCGCAGGATCTGCTCGCGGTTGCGGCGCGCGTCGGCGCGCATCGGCGGATGGTCGGCCACTCGACGGCTCCCTCGATAAACGTGGACAAACTCCCCGCTTATGCTAGCGTGCGAAGGAAGCGGGGAATAACCCCCCGTTTTAGGCGGCAAAGGAGCAGGGACATGCGGTCGGTGGCATGCACGGTCGTGGGCGGCGGCCCGGCGGGGATGGTGCTGGGTCTGCTGCTGGCTCGATCCGGGGTGGAGGTGGCCGTCCTGGAGCAGCACCCCGACTACCTGCGCGACTTCCGCGGGGACACCGTCCACGCCTCGACCCTCGGCCTGCTCGACGAGCTGGGGCTGGGGGAGCGGTTCGCCGCGTTACCCCAGCAGCGCGAGCGGCGGCTGACGGTCCGCTTCGACGACGGAGGCTTCGACGAGGACTTCGGCCGGCTGCCCGGACGGCACCAGCACGTGGCGCTGGTGCCGCAGTGGGACTTCCTCGACCTGCTGGCCACGGCGGGCCGGGAGTCGCCGCATTTCCACCTGGTCCAGAACGCGCGGGTGACCGGCGTGATCCGGGAGGGCGCGGCGGTCCGCGGCGTTCGCTACCTGGACAAGGGCGGGATGGTCCGCGAGGTGCGCTCAGCCCTGGTGGTCGCGGCGGACGGGCGGCATTCCACCATGCGCGACCTGCTCGGCCTCCGCCCCAAGAACATCGGAGCCCCCCACGACTGCCTCTACGTCCGCATCCCCCGCCTGCCCGGTGATCCGAAGCTTACGCACCTGCGCT
The DNA here is from genome assembly GCF_040655795.1 of Nonomuraea sp. NPDC050310. Classification (NCBI taxonomy): domain Bacteria; kingdom Bacillati; phylum Actinomycetota; class Actinomycetes; order Streptosporangiales; family Streptosporangiaceae; genus Nonomuraea; species Nonomuraea sp. NPDC050310. The sequence goes on from NZ_JBFAKP010000008.1 coordinate 172,912, forward strand.
TCTCCGCCTCCGGCGGCCTGATCATGATCAACCGGGGCGACTACTGGCAGACGGCCCTGCTGATCGGCAAGGGCGAAGCCGCCGCGGCCCGCGCGGACGACGGCGCCCGGACCCGGGAGCTGATCGTACGGCTGGCGCCGTACCTGGCCGAGCGCGCGGAGTCGATCGGAGCGGCCGACATCGCCGCGCTCCAGATCCGGATCGACCGGCTGGAGCGCTGGTGGGCGCCGGGAGTGCTGTTCATCGGGGACGCGGCGCACGCGATGTCCCCCATCGCGGGAGTCGGCATCAACCTGGCCATCCAGGACGCGGTGGCGGCCGCCCGGGTCCTCGTGCCCGGCCTGCGGAACGGGCACGTCACCACCAGGGACCTGGCCCGCGTGCAGCGGCGACGCCGGTGGCCGGCCCTCGTGACGCAGGGCATCCAGCGGGCGGCCCAGAAGCGGTTCGTCGCCGCCTCCATGGACGGCTCCGGAGCGGCGGCCGAACCGCTGCGCGTGCCGCAACCGCTGCGGACGCTCCGTCACCTGCCCGGCTTCAGCGGCCTGCTCGGCCGCCTGGTCGCGCTCGGCGTCCGGCCCGAGCACCTGACCGGCTCGCTCGCGCCGCTCAACGGCCGGTGCTAGGGAAGACCCCTGTCGATGCGGCCGCGCAGCGAGTGCAGGGCTTGCCGGAGCTCGGCCGGTTCGATGGCGGTGAGGTCGGCGTCGAAGGTGAGCAGCAGCCCGGCCACTCCTGACCACGACCACGCGCCGAGCGTGAGCCGGCACGTGGTGTCGGTCTCGTACTCGACCGTTGACCCACCGGGGGCGAACCTGGCGACCGTCGAGGCCGGCAGGGCGAGTACGGCGGAGCCACGGCACGGCCATTCGGCGGCGGCGTCCCCGCGGTCGTGCGCGGTCATGACGAAGGCGACGGGATCCCCGTGCGGGATCGCCCGCCGGTCGAAGGGCAGGTGCGTCGGCGGGTGCGGGCCGATGCGGTCCACGCGCATCGCCCGCCACCGGCCCGCGTCCGGGTCGAAGGCGACCAGGTACCAGCGCGCGGCCCAGACCACGAGGTCGTGCGGTTCCAGCGTGAGCGTGACGGGTTCGCCGTCACCGGTGTAGTCCACCCGGACGAGGTGCCGCCGGCTGATCGCGCTGCCGACAGCACGGACGATCTCGGAGTCGATCGGTGGCGCGGGAAACTCCCAGTAGTTGCGCGCCGACGTGACCGTGAACGCCTCGGCGTGCAAGCGGCTGCGCGCGGGCATCGCCTGGTGCAGCGTGGCCAGAGCCCGGGCCGCGTTCTCGCGGATGCCGGACAGGACCGCCGGCACCGTCTGCAGCGCGACCGCCGCGGCGACGGCCTGGTCCTCGTCGAAGACCACCGGCGGCAACCGCGTGGCCCGGCCGAGCCGGTACCCGCCACCCGCGCCGCGCACGGCCTCGATCTCGTACCCGAGCTCCCGGAGGGTGTCGATGTCGCGGCGGACCGTTCGCGCCGAGGTCCCGAGCCGGTCGGCGAGGTCCTCGGCGGTCAGCGTCGCACCGATTCCGAAGATCGACAGCAGCTTGAGCGCCCGAGCGGAGGTGGCAGCCATGCTCCGATTCTCCGCCCTGTAGCGGACACTCGATGGCAATTATGCCCGCCATGGTGGCCGGCATGACCGCCACCTCGAACCTCCGCACCACCCAGGCCTCCCTGGCCCTGCTCGTGGTGCTCTTCGGGTCCTTCATGGACCTGCTCGACGCGACGATCGTCACCGTCGCGGCACCCGCGATCGCCCACGACCTGGGGGCGTCCGCCGCCGAGATCCAGTGGACGATCGCCGCCTACACCCTCACCCTGGGCGCGGGCCTCATCACCGGCGGCCGGCTCGGCGACCAGTACGGCCGCAAGCGGCTGTTCATGCTCGGGCTGGCCGGGTTCATGCTCACCTCGGCGCTGTGCGCGCTGGCCGTCGACCCGGGCATGCTCATCGGCATGCGGGCCGGGCAGGGACTGACCGCCGGGATCATGGTCCCGCAGGTGTTCGGGATCATCCGGGCGTCCTTCGCCCCGGCCGAGCGGGCCAAGGCGTTCGCCGCCTACGGGGCGGTCCAGGGCCTCGCCTCGGTCGCCGGCCCGCTGCTGGGCGGGCTGCTCGTCGACGCCGACCTGGCCGGGCTCGGCTGGCGCACGATCTTCTGGATCAACGTGCCCGTCTCGATCCTGGCGCTGGTCCTCGGGGCGAGGATCCTGCCGGAGTCGCGGTCCGCCTCGACCGCGCGGCTGGACCTGCTCGGCGCGTTCCTCGCCGCCGCGGGCGCCCTGCTCCTCCTGCTGCCGATCATCCAGACCGAGGCCTGGGGATGGACCTGGACCAGCTACGGCCTGCTCGCCGCCGGCGTCCTCGTCCTGGCGATCTTCCTCGCCTACGAGCGCCGGCTCACCGCCCGCGGCGCAGAACCGGTCTTCGACCCGGCCCTGCTGCGGATCCGCAGCTTCGCGGCCGGCCTGGCCGCCTCGACGCTCTTCTTCGGGGGCATCGGGCCGTTCTTCCTCACCCTCTCCGTCTACCTGCAGTACGGCACCGGCCGGACCGCATGGGCGACCGGCCTGGTGATCCTCCCGTACGCGCTCGGCTCGATCATCACCTCCGGGCTCGGCGTCGCGCTCGCCGCCAAGGCCGGCCGTACGCTCCTGGTCACCGGCTCCCTCACCGTCGCCGCCTCCCAGCTCGTCCTGTGGCTCGTCGCCAAGGACGGCACCGACCCCGGATACTGGCCCCTCGCCCTGGCGCTCCTCATCGGCGGCCTCGGACTCGGCCTCGCCGCCCCCATCCTGGTCAACGTCGTCCTCGCCGGTGTGCCCGGCCGCAACGCCGGCGCCGCGGGCGGGGTGCTCTCCACCGTCAACCAGATCGGCGCCGCGGTCGGCATCGCGGTCCTCGGCACCCTCTTCTTCACCGCCGCCACCGGCTCGACGGCCGCAGCACCGGCCTTGTCCGACTACAGCCACGCGCTCGGCACGGTCCTGATCGTCTCCGCCGCGCTCTACCTGGTCACGGCGCTGGCGATGCTCGCCCTCCCGAGGACGGAGCACCAGCGGTGAAGGCCGGCCCTGGGGCTGACCACCGGCCCCTCCTGGAGCGAACCCCCGCCCCAGAACGGCGGCAGGCATGATCGCGGCGGCCGCACGAGCCCGCCTACCGTCGACCTCGTCTCAGCAACCCGGGAAGGAAGCACGATGTCGCCGCACACCTGGGCCGCCACGGCCACGATCACCGCCCTCGCCGGTCTGAGCGGGGTGGTCTCGGCCCCTGCTCCCGACCGCTACCACCGGCAGCCGATCACCTGGCGCGCCTGCGCCACAGACCCTGCGGACGAGCTCGGCACCCTGCTCGACCAGGCCGGTGTCCAGTGCGCCGGCGTCACGGTGCCCATGGACTACCGCAGGCCCGCCGGCCGGACGATCACCATCGAGATCTCCCGTCTCAAGGCGCCCGACGCCACCCGCCGGCGAGGGGTGCTGCTGATCAACCCCGGCGGGCCGGGCGCCACCGGCATCCAGCAGGTCCTCCTCGGCAAGAAGGTGCCGGCGCTGGCCGAACGGTACGACCTGGTGGGGATGGACCCCAGGTTCGTCGGACGGAGCACCCCGATCCGCTGCCGATGGCAGACCGACACGTTCCTCCGCTCCGCCGGCCCCGACCGGCGTTCCTTCGACGCCGGCGTGGCCCTCGCCAGACGGCTGGCGGAGGGATGCGCACGCGACGATCGCAGCGCCCTGCCGTACGCCTCCACCAGGAACACCGCGCGGGACATGGACGTGATCAGATCGGCGCTCGGCGAGAGGAAACTGTCCTACCTCGGGTACTCCTACGGCACCTACCTGGGCGCGACCTACCTGCAGATGTTCGGCGCGCACGCCGACCGTGTCGTGCTCGACAGCGCGGTCGATCCCGAGACGTACGGCCCGCGCCTGCTCAGGCACAACGCTCCCGCGCTGGAGGCCGCGCTGCGCCGGTGGGCCGCCTGGGTCGCCGGACGCGACGGCGAGTACGGGCTGGGCGCCACGGTGCGGGAGGTGCGGGCGGCCATCGACAAGATCACCGAGAAGCCGGTGCAGGTCAACGGCCATTGGGTGGACGCCTCGGTCGTGCCGTACTGGCTGTTCGCGCGGCTCTACGACGACGGACCCGCCGAGTACGCCGCCCTCGCGAAGGAGGCCGCCGCCCTGACCGGACGCACCCCGCCGCCCGCGTCGCTGCTGGAGTTCCTCGACGGCCTGTTCACCGGCTCCGGCACGGCCGAGGACCGGGCAGGGACGCCGATCCTGTGCGCCGACCGCGCCGCGCCGACGAACCCGGAGCTGTACTACCGCGACATCCAGCGCCACCGGGCCGCGGAACCGCTGTTCGGGCCGCTGGTCCGCAACATCTCCCCGTGCGCGTTCTGGCCGGACACGCCGGTCGAACCGGCCACCAGGATCGCGAACGCCGTGCCCGCGCTGATCGTCGGCGCCGCGGGCGACCCGGCGACGCCCTACGCCGGCCAGCGGGCGATGCACCGCGCGCTGACCGGCTCCCGGATGCTCACGCTGATCGGGTCGTACCGGCACGGCGTCTACGTCTCGGCCGGCAACCGGTGCGTCGACACCGTGGTCGGCCGGTATCTGCTCGATGGAGTGCTGCCGAAGGCAGACACGAGCTGCACCGTTTCGTCCGCGAGGCCGGCGCCGCCGGGTTCAGAGCAGTAGCAGGGTCTTGCCCACCGCCGTACGGTTCTCGATCGCGGCGTGCGCCTCGCCGGCCCGTTCCAGCGGGAAGGTCTGCCCGATCACCGGGCGGACGGTGCCGGCGGCGGCCAGCGACCTCATCTCCTCCGCCCACCGCGGCAGGTCCGGGCCGAACTCCGCCAGTTGCTCAAGGCCGAGTACGGTCACCCCACGGCTCTGCGCCTCCTCCGCGGAGATCACCGTGGGAGCGTCGCTCGACGCGCCGTGCACCGAGAAGCGGCCGCCGCGCGCCGTCACCTCGAACGCGGCCCGCCCGATCGCCCCGCCGACGCCGTCGAACACCACGGTCGGCCCCTGGCCACCGGTCGCTTGCCGTACCTGCTCGGTCCAGTCCGGCTCGGAGTAGTCGACCGCCGCGTCCGCGCCCAACTCCCGGATGAGCTCCAGCTTCCGCGCGCCGCGGGCGGCGCCGACCACCTGGGCGCCGGCCGCCAGCGCGAGCTGCACCAGCAGGCTGCCCACCCCGCCGGCCGCCGCTTCGACCAGCACCCGGTCGCCGGGGCCGATGCCGGCCTTCTCCACCAAACCCTGCGCGGTGCTGCCGTCGCTGTGCAGGGCGACCGCCTCCGGCAGGCCCAGCCCGTCCGGCACGGGGGACAGGCCGGCAACGTCGACCACCGCGTGCTCGGCGAAAGCGCCGGTGTCCCCGACATCCGCGATGACCCGCCGCCCCAGCCAGGCCGCATCCACGTCCGGCCCGACCGCGCTCACGTGTCCGGCCGCCACACCTCCCGGCACGTACGGCAGGGCCGGCCTGGCATGCCATCGGTCCACACCGCGCCGGATCTGCGTCTCGACGAACGTGATGCCCACCACCGCCACATCCACCAGGACCTGGCCCCGCCCGGCCACCGGGACCGGCGCTTCACCCGGCTCCAGCACCTCCGGGCCGCCGAACCGCGTCACTCTGGCCACTCGCATGGTTCTTCTCCTCTGATCAGCAAGCAACGCGGCCATCGTGCAACCTCAAGTCGCCTTGAGGTCAAACGTCAGCCGAAACGGAGGCCTCGCGCGACCAGGCCGAGCACCAGCGCACCCACCTTCCAGGCGTCATCGCCCCCCGATGCTCGGTGCCCTCGAAGCAAAGGCCGGCCAGCCGGAACGCCTCAGGACGATCCGGCCCGTGCGAGAGCCCGTAGGCCACGGCGAAGGAAGCCCTCCGAAGCGCCTCGACCTCGACCCCACCCTGCCCGGGAATTCCGTTGAGCGCCCAGCCGGCGCCTGCCTAGGATCGCCCGCATGCGGCGAACCGTGATCATCGGTGACATCCACGGCTGTTTCGACGAACTGCTCGAACTGCTGGAGAAGGTCGACCTCCACCCCGACGACCTGCTGGTGAGCGTCGGCGACCTGGTCGACCGGGGACCGGCGCCCGGAGAAGTGATCGGCCTCTTCCGCGAACGACCCAACTCGGTCGCGGTCATGGGCAACCACGAACGCAAGCACGTGCGCGGCATCTTCTCCTACGCCCAAGAGATCACGCGCCTGCAACTGGGCGACGGCTACGCCGAAGCGGTCGACTGGATGCGGACCCTGCCGTACTACTTCGAGAACGACCACGTCCGGGTCGTGCACGCCGCGATCCAGCCCGGCCTCCCGCTGGCAGACCAGAGGGAAGCGGTCCTCTGCGGCTCGACCAGCGGCGAACGCGAACTCGCCACCCTGTTCCCGGACAGCCACTGGCACGACCACTACCAGGACCCGAAGCCGATCGTCTTCGGTCACCACGTGACGGGCCGCGAGCCGTTGATCCGCGACGGCAGGATCTTCGGTCTCGACACCGGCGCCTGCCACGGCTGGAACCTGACCGCGCTGTGCCTGCCCGGCTCCACGCTGCACTCAGTCCAGGCGCGCGCAGACCACTGGTCCCTCGCCAAGCGGGCGTGGCAGCTGCCCGTCCTGAAGTCCAAGCCCTGGCCGGACTACACCTGGCCGGAGCTGAGGCGGTCCATCGAACGCTTCGCCTCCGCACCCGACCCAGCCACCCACCGCTGGGTCGAAGCACTCGAGGAGTGGGCCGCCACCCTGCAATCCTCGCTACCGGCCCTGCTCCATGCGGCACATCGCCTCGCCGGCGACCTCGACCCGGCCGACCTGGCACGGCACCCGGCCGCCAAGTTCCTCTTCCAAGCTCGCGACGGCCGCCTCGACGAGGCGGGCCTGGCCAGGCATTGCCTCACCCCCCGCAGGACCAGCGACCTGGCGGCCCACCTGGGGCATGCGCTGCCCGGGCTGCCTGACTGAACGGTGATGGGCAGGCGGAGGTCGGTGTCGTAGGGGAGCAGCACGGCATTCACCGCCCAGGGGGTGGCGCGCCCTGATGCGCGTCTGTTCATACTTTGCCGGATTCGGGGATCAAGGAGGATGATCGGCCGGGTAGCACCAGGCCATGATGTTCGCCGGGCTGCGGGGCGTGCCACGGGCGCAACTCCCGAGAGAGGTCATCGCCGGTGTGACGCTGGCCGCCCTGGCGATCCCGCTCAACATCGGTTACGCCCAGATCGCCGGCCTGCCTCCGGTCGTCGGGCTGTACACGGCGATCGTCCCGATGCTGGTGTTCGCGCTGTTCGCCTCCTCCCGCCAGCTCGTGGCCAGCCCGGACGCGCCGATCGCGGCGCTGATCGCCTCCCTGCTCGGCGCCATGGCGGCCGCGGGCAGCACGAACTACGTGGAGCTCGCCTACGCCCAGGCGCTGGTCTGCGCGCTGGTGTTCCTGCTGTTCTACGTCTTCAAGCTCGGCTTCCTAGCCAACTTCCTGTCCGAGCCGGTGCTGGTCGGCTTCATCGCGGGCCTGGCGATCGAGATCCTCACCAGCCAGGTGGAGAAGATCCTCGGCATCAAGACCACCTCGGAGCACTTCTTCCCTGAGCTGTGGGAGATCGTGACGAAGATCCCGCAGGCGCACTGGTGGAACGTCGCCGTCGGCGTCGGCACCATGGCGTTGATCCTGGTGCTTCGCCGAGTGGCCCCGGCACTGCCGGGTCCGCTGATCGCCCTGATCGCCGCCACCGTCCTGGTCGCCGCCGCCGGGCTGGACCGCCACGGCGTCTCGGTCCTGGGCGCGGTGCCCTCTGGTCTGCCCGTGCCGCACTTCCCGAGCGGGGTGAGCCTGGGCCAGTGGGCGACACTGATCCCCGGCGCCATCGCGATCTGCGCGGTCACCCTGGCCGACGGGCTGCTCACCGCCCGCCGCTACGCCGAGCAGCACAACTACACGATCGACGGCAACCAGGAGCTGATGGCCTTCGGCGTGAGCAACATCGCGGCCGGGCTGACCGGATCGATGACCATCGGTTCCAGCGCCTCCCGCACGGCGGCCATGGACTCGGTGGGCTCCCGCTCGCAGATCCCCAGCGTGGTCTGCGCGCTGGTGGTCGCGGTCCTGCTGGCCTTCTTCAGCGACCTGCTCGCCTACCTGCCCAACGCCGCGCTGGCCGGCATCGTCGCGGTGGCCGTGATCAGGCTCATCGACGTGCGCAAGCTGACCGAGCTGTGGCACCTGCGGCGTTCGGAGTTCTGGATCGCCACCGTGTGCATGCTCGGGGTGCCCGTCCTGGGGTCGCTGTCCGCGGTGGTCATCGCCTTCCTGCTGTCCGCGGTGGACATGGTACGGCGAGCGTCCTCACCCAGCACCGCCGTACTCGAACCGGGGCCCGCCGGGCGTTACGTCCGCGCCCGGCAGCCTGGACCGGGACCGGCGGTCTACCGCTTCGAGGGCCCCCTCTTCTTCGCCAACGCCGCCGCGTTCAAGGAACAGGTCCTGGGCCTGGCGGCGACCGACATCGTCCTCGACGCCGAGGCGATCTCGGACGTGGACACCACCGGCGCGGAGGCGCTTCGCCAGGTCATCGGGAAACTGCAGGCGCAGCATCGCACCCTCGTCGTGGCCAGAGCCACCAGGGAACTGCGTGACCTGCTCACCCACTACGGGCTGCGGTTGACCCACTTCGACTCCAACGAGGCCGCGGTCGCCGCTCAGCAACCTTGACCCCCCGCTGAGCCTCGCCGCTGATCGCGGGACAGGACCCGCGCCGGACCTGACGATTTGCCGGGACTTGGCCCGGCCCCGCGCCTGCCTCGCCTGCCGGGCGGGAACGTCACCACCGTCGCCACCTGCGGGAGCAGGCCGGTCTCCACCCTCAAGAACAAGGGACGCATGAGTCACCTGATCGCCATCGCCTACCCGGACGTCCAGACCGCCACCACGGTCCGCGAACGCCTCCTCGACCTGCGCGACACGGTCGAGGCACTCAAGGCATGATCTTCGGCAGGAAGCACGACGAGCACCCACCGCCGGTCACCGCCCTGTACCAGCTCCAGCAGAAGATGGTGTCGATCGGCGACGACTACTGGATCGAGAACGGACTCGGCCAGCGCGTCTACCACGTCGACGGCAAGGTCTTCCACCTGCGCAAGACCTTCGTGCTGGAAGACGCCTCCGGCGCCGAACTGCTGCGCATCCAGAGCCGGATCCTCCGGGTGCGCGAGACGATGGTCGTCGAGCGCGGTGACGAGACGGTGGCCACCCTGCACAAACACCTCGTCGGACTGCGCGACCGGTTCACCGTCGACCTCGGCGACGCGGGCGAGTTGCACGCCAAGGGCGACTTCGTCGACCACGAGTACACCATTCACCGCGACGACGTGGAGATCGCGAACATCTCCAAGCGCTGGATGCGCGTCCGCGACACCTACGGCGTCTCCATCGTGGAAGGCGAGGACACCCCGTTGCTCCTCGCCGTGGTGGTGTGCATCGACCATCTGAGCCACGAAGGCCACTGACGTGCGGACACTGCTCAAGATCCTCATCGTGGCCGCCTCCCTCGGGGTGGCCACGATGGTCGTCGACGGCATCGACGTGGACGCGCGGTCCACCACCGGGGCGATCGCCACCCTGCTCGGGGTCGCCCTGGTCTTCGGCCTGGTCAACGCCGTGCTCAAGCCGCTCATCCACGTGCTCGGCTGCGCCTTCTACGTGCTCACGCTCGGGCTGTTCGCGCTGGTCGTCAACGCGGGCCTGCTGCTGCTCACCGATTGGGTGGCCGGCCTGCTCCGCCTGCCGTTCCACGTCAGCGGCTTCTGGCCGGCGCTGTGGGGAGCGCTCATCATCGGCGTCGTGAGCTGGGCCCTCAGCCTGGTCCTCCAGGTGTGACGATCACAGGCCGCCGATGCCCTTGCCCAGCAGTACCGCCCCGATGACCAGCAGGAGCACGAACATGACGGTGGCGTTGTTCTGCTCCAGCCAGCCACGCAGCTCGTTGAGCGGCCCGCGCATCCGCTCGGCGGCGACCGCGTAGGCGACCACCGGGATGGCGACGGTCGAAGCCGCGATCACCGTGAAGACCACGATGGGCACGACATAGGCACCGGCCTGGGCGACGGAGACGCCGGCGCCGACGCACATCATGAGATTCTTCGGATTCACCGCGGACAGCGCGAAGCCGAGTGCCGCGCCCTTGGCCGGGGTCATCTGGTCGATGGCCTTCATCCAGCCGGGCAACTCCCCCTGGGCGCCCGCCTTGGGCCGGCTCCTCCACTGCTTCCAAGCCAGAGCCAGCATGAGCAGGCCGAGCAAGATCTTGATCCACGACACCGCGGCCGAGGGCTGCCCACCGGACTGCAGCCCGATCACGTTGGCCAGGACGGCGAACACCGTGGTCGCGACCACGATGCCGCCCACCCAGCCGACCAGGAAGCCGAAGCTGGTGCCGCCCGCCCGGGGCGCGAGCAGCATCAGGATCACCGCGATGATCGGGATCGGGCTGATCGCCACGCCTAGGGCCAGGGGCAGCACGTCCCCTATGGCGCCGTTCACCAGTCGCTCCGCATGATGCGGGGTTACCCGAGGGCCGGGTCACGTGATCTCAGCGGCTGGCAAAGCCTCCGAGGGTTGCCGGGCCCATGAATGGGCAAAGACCAGGGCCTCGCTGGTGCGCCGCAGCCGCAAGGGGTAGGCCAGCAGCCATGGGGGACTATCCATTTGAAGACCGTGCCGACTTCGACGACGTCGAACGTGGGTTTCTCGGCACTCTCAAAGACCCGGTCGTCAAGAACGACAAGGGTGAGCCCGTCTGGGACTGCGACGCCTACGACTTCCTGGCGGGCGAGTGCCCCGACACCGCCAACCCGAGCCTGTGGCGGCAGGGACAGCTCGTCTCCAAGCACGGCCTCTTCGAGGTCTGCGAGGGCATCTACCAGGCTCGCGGTCTCGACCTGTCCAACGTGACATTCGTCGAGGGCAAGCGCGGCGTCATCGTGATCGACCCGCTCATGACGGTCGAGCCGGCCCGCGCGGCGCTGGCGCTCTACCGGGAGCACCGGGGCGAGCGTCCGGTCACCGCGGTCATCTACACCCACTCCCACGCCGACCACTTCGGCGGCGTGCGCGGCGTCACCGACGGCAAGGACATCCCCATCGTCGCTCCCGCGGGCTTCCTGGAGCACGCGGTCAGCGAGAACGTCTACGCCGGCGGCGCGATGGCCCGCCGCGCGGTCTACATGTACGCCGCCGACCTCGAGCGCGGCCCCACCGGCCAGATCGGCGCCGGTCTGGGCATGACGACCTCCATGGGCACGATGTCGCTGATCGCGCCCACGCTCGACATCACCCACACCGGCCAGGAAGAGGTCATCGACGGGGTCAGGATCGTCTTCCAGATCACCCCGGGCACCGAGGCCCCGGCCGAGATGAACTTCTACTTCCCCGACCGGCGAGCCCTGTGCATGGCGGAGAACGCCACCCACACCCTGCACAACCTGCTCACCCTGCGCGGCGCGGTCGTGCGCGACGCCCGGGTCTGGGCCAAGTACCTGGCCGAGGCCAACGAACTGTTCGGCGACAAGTCCGACGTGCTGTTCGCCTCCCACCACTGGCCCACTTGGGACGGCGAGCGCATCCGCACCTTCCTGTCCGAGCAGCACGACCTCTACGCCTACCTGCACGACCAGACGCTGCGCCTGGCCAACAAGGGCCTGACCGGCATCGAGATCGCCGAGGAGATGCAGGTGCCGCCCGCGCTGGAGAAGCGCTGGCACACCCACGGCTACTACGGCTCGATCAGCCACAACGTCAAGGCCATCTACCAGCGCTACCTCGGCTGGTTCGACGGCAACCCGGCGCACCTGTGGGAGCACCCGCCCGTCGAGCAGGCCAAGCGGTACGTGGAGTTCATGGGCGGCGCCGCTAACGTGCTCGCCCAGGCCCGCAAGAGCCTGGAGGACGGCGACCTGCGCTGGGTGGCCACGGTGGTCAACCACGTCGTCTTCGCCGACCCGGCCAACGCCGAGGCCCGCGAACTGCTAGCCACGGCCTACGACGGGCTCGGCCGCGGCGCGGAGAACGGCACCTGGCGCAACTTCTACCTCACCGGCGCCGACGAGCTCCGCGGCGAGATCAAGCCGCCCGCCCCGGACACCGCGGGACCCGACCTGGTCGGCGCGCTCACCATCGGGCAGATCTTCGACTCGATCGCGGTGAAGGTCAACGGGCCGCGCGCCTGGCACGAGCAGGCGACCGTCGACTGGACCTTCACCGACCTGGACGAGTCCTACCGGATGCGGCTGTCCAACGGCGTCCTGTGGCACACCACCTCGCAGTCCGGCCCGCCGGCCGACCTCACCGTGACGCTCACCAAGCCGCAGCTCTTCCAGGTGCTGGGGAGCGGCAAGCTCGACGGCGTCGCGCACGAGGGCGACGCCACGGTCATCGGGAAGATCCTCTCGCTGCTGGAGGCCCCTGACCGCCAGTTCCCCATCGTCACGCCGTAGACGGTGCGGGGGCGTCCACCTGGAGGTTCCGGACGGCCCGAGCCGGCCCCTCAAGCTCGCCCCCGGCCGGCGCGGGCACTCCCCCCTGTCACCCGGCTTGCGCGGACTACGCGACGCTCTGGGTGAGGTCAGTTCTTGACCGGCTGGTACATGCCCCAGTAGCGGTGACCGGACTCGTTTCGCTTGTTCGACTCGGTGGCCTTGGCGAGCTGCGCCATGGTGATGGTGTATCTGCCGCCCCCGCCGGCGAAGGTGTTGGGGTCCCAGACGAGGACGGTCTTCGCCTTCTTGTCGTAGCCGTAGGCGACGATCATGTGAACGACGTCCGGCGCGCCGAAGTCGACGCCCTTGTACCAGGGCAGCCGGTCGATGTAGAGCTGGATCGGAGTGGCCTTGCGCAGGACGCCGATGCTGTAGGCGAGCCGTTCGCCCAGGCGCTTGGCGTTGTACACGTCCCACGCGGGCGCGTAGGCGTACCCGGTGTTCTTGGCGTAGGCGTTCAGCACCCGCAGCTGGTCTTCGGCGGACGTGCCGTTCTCCTTGGTGGTGCGCATCTTCTTGGCCAGGGTCGCCTGGGGCACCTTGACACCGAGCGTGCGCAGGGAGATCTCGGCCGACGCCGGGGCGCACCAGTAGTCCGTCGTCTGGTAGACCTCCTTGATGGCGAGCTTGGCCCGGATGGGGGACTGAGCCCCGGCGGGTACGGTCGCCTGTGCGATGGCGCTGCTGCCTTGGAGCGGGGTACTGGCGGGGGCGGCCTGGGCACTCCCTGGCTGGAGGGCGACGAGGGTCGTAACCACGACGGTGCCCAGTGCGGTCCTTGCTAGGAACGTCTTCACGCGGGAGATCTCCGGGGGAAGTCGGGACAGGAGTGAGCAATCGGGCCGGACTCTACATGAGCCTTGTGTGACGAGGCGCTGGACGTCAGTGGTCCTGGACGTCGAAGAGGGTCTTGGAGAAGGCGCGGGCAGCGAGGTGGTCCCGGCGGAGGTCGATCGAGCCGTGAGCGTCGGCGAAGGCGGGCCACCGAACCGTCGTCGTTGCAGACCTCGCTGATGACACCGACCGGTGCGAGGCCGGCCAACCGCAGCAGGTCCGCTGTCGCCTCGGTGTGGTCGCGCCGTTCGGCCGGACCTCCCGGCGTGCGCGCAGCGGGAACAGGTGGCCGGGCCGCCGGAGCTGGTCGGGACGGGTGGCGGGGTCGGCGAGCAGGCGGGCGGTGAGCGCACGGGTCGGCGGCGCTGATGCTTGGCTCGATGCCGTCGCGGGCGTCGGCCGACACCGGGTAGGCCGTCCCTGCCGGATCCTGGCTGTCGGCCACCATCGGCGGCAGCAGGAGCCGCTCGGCGACCTCGGCCGACATCGGGGCGCGGAGCAGGCCGCTGGTCCACCGTACGAAGAACGCCAGTGTGCTCGCCGTGGCCAGCCCGGTGGCCATGACCAGGTCGCCCTCGTTCTCCCGGTCGTCGTCATCGACCACGATCACCGGCCGCCCGGCCCGCGGGTCGGCGATGGCCTCATCGATCCTGTCGAGCACCGCTGACCTCGGATCCCTTGCAGGCTCCACACCCATGCACATGCTCGAAGCCCTCCTTTGATCACCCAGACTGACCTGCGGCGACACCGCGCCTGGAGGGGCCGTAGGGGTGGGTCGTGGGGTCCGTCGTCGGGTGGTCCGGCGCCGAGGTGCTTCGCCAGCGGGCAGTGATCGCGGCCGGTGGTTAGGCCAGGAAGTCGGTGATGAGCTTCAGCCACTCCTCCGGCCGCTCGGCGAAGGGCAGGTGGCCGGTGGCGAGGTCGGCCACCTCGGCCTGCGGTAGCGCCGCGGCCAGGTCGCGCTGGAGTGCCGGGCTGATCAGCCCGTCCTGGGTGGTGACGATGACCAGGGCGGGGATCGTGATCGCGGCCAGGTCGGCGCGCACGTCCGCTCGCCGTACGAGATCGACCTGGTCCGGGGTGCCGGCGGGGATGGACGGGACGGTCTGCGTCACGGCCGCCTGGAGCTGGGCGGGAGTGAGGGAGTTGAGAGCCGGCTCGCTGAGCGCGAGCAGGTTGAGGTACTGCACGAGCAGGTCGTGCTGTCCCGTCGCGTACAGCCGGTGCCAGATCGAGGCGGCGAGGTCGGTGCGGGTGTCGGCGTGGGAGAAGGTGGCGGTCAGCACGAGGCGGGTGACGCGCTCGGGGTGACGGGCCGCGAGGCGGATCGCGATCGGGCCGCCGAGCGAGTAGCCGCTGACCGCGAAGGTGCCCAGGCCCCGGGCGTCGGCCGCGGCGAGGTATCGGTCGGCCAGGTCGTCGAGGGTCAGGGGTGCGGAGGTGGCGGGGGTGGCGCCGGAGCCGGGGAGGTCGAGGGCGGCGACGGTGTGCCGGGCGGTGAGGCCCTCCATGATCGGGCCGTAGTTGTCCTCGATGCTGCCGCCTGCGCCGTGAATGAGGAGGAGAGACATGGTCGGGTCCTTTGCCGTCGATGCTTGCTGTAACGATCGCTAAAGCTAGCAGAGAACTGTAGCGACCGCTACAAAACGGGATAGGGTGGGACGGTGACCCGCCGAGCCTTCGACCGTGACCACGCCCTGGCCATCGCCCTCCGGGAGTTCTGGACGCACGGCTACGAGACGACCTCGATCGCCTCGCTCACCAAGGCGATGGGCATCAACCCGCCCAGCCTGTACGCGGCCTTCGGCGACAAGCGCAGGCTCTTCGACGAGGCGGTCGAGCTCTACCTGCGCACCCACGCGACCGGCCTGCGGCCCGCCGCCGACGCCGGTACCGCCATCGGCCGGTTGCTGCGCGATCTGGCCGCCGACTACGCCGATCCGGCCCACCCGCCGGGCTGCCTGATCATCAGCGCGGCGACCAACTGCGCGCCCGGCTCGGAGGAGGTCCTGGCCGCGATGCGCGCCATGCGGGAGGCCACCAAAGCCTCCCTCGCCGCTCGCGTGCGCGAGGACATCGAGGCCGGGCTGCTCGCCCAGGGCGTCGACCCCGAAGCGGTCGCGACCTTCTATGCCGCCGTCATCCAGGGGATGAACCAGCAGGCTCGTGACGGCGCCGGGCGCAAGGCGCTCGAAGGCGTGGCCGACGCGGCGATGCTCGCCTGGCCCGCTCTCACCGCCGGATAGTGCTCAGGAGCCGGCGGCGGCGCGGTCGCGGTGGGCGCGGATCTCGTCGCGGTGGTCGGCGGCCCAGCCGATCAGCTGCTTGACGATGTCGAGCAGCCCGCGGCTGAGGGGCGTGAGGGCGTACTCCACGCGCGGCGGGACCTCCGCGTAGGCCGTGCGGGTGATCAATCCGTCCTGCTGGAGCTGGCGCAGGGTGTGGCTGAGCATGCGCTGGGAGATGCCGGGGACGTCGCGCTGCAGCTCGGTGTAGCGCAGGGCGCCGTCCTCCAGGAGCGAGATGATCAGCATGCTCCACTTGTCGCCGATCCGGTCGAGGATCTGGCGGATGAAGTCCATCTGGTCGGCCGGGATCGCCGCGCAGGGCCCCCGGCTTGCAGCGGCGTCCCCTGCGTGCTCCATGACGCACATTCCTCTCCGTGACGCACAGTGATGTGCCTTTTGTACGCCTCTCCATGCTGTCCTATCTTGACGTTGCGCACAAATAGTAGGAATTGGCGACGCCGTACCCTCCGAAACTCGCTTTCCACGTTCAAGGGACACTGATCATGCCTACACTCGCCATCGTCGGCGCCGGCCCCGGCATGGGCCTCGCCATCGCCCGCACCTTCGGCTCCCAGGGCTACAACGTCGCTCTCATCGCCCGCAACCGGGCCAAGCTCGACGACCTCGTCGGGCGGCTCGCCGCGGAGGGCATCACCGCCGCCGCGTTCCCGGCGGACGTGCTCGACCACGACGCCCTGACCCAGGCCCTCAAGGACGCCGCCACCCTGTTCGGCGGCATCGACGTCCTGGAGCACTCCCCGGCCCCGAGCATCGACACCGTGGCCCTCACCTTCCCGTCCCACACCAACCCGTCCGACGTGCAGTGGCTGATCGACCTGCTGCTCTACAGCGCCATCGCCGCCACCCAGGCCGTCCTCCCCGCGATGCGTGAAGCGGGCGCGGGCACCCTGCTGTTCACCAACGGCGGCGGCTCGGTCGACCCGCACCCGATGCTCGCCAACGCCAACGCCGCCCAGGGAGCTCTGCGCAACTGGGTGCTCAACCTGCGCAAGGAGCTGGACGGCACCGGCATCCAGGTCGCGCATGTCGCCATCGACGTGTGGATCGGCGGCGGTGGCCCTCCCGGAGCCCCGACCGCGGAGGCCGAGGAGATCGCTCCGCTCTACTGGGACCTGCACACCCGGCGCGACCAAGCCGAACGCGTCTTCACCCGCTGACGGCTCGGGGCGGGGCGGCGTCGCAATAAGATCGCCTCTCATGCTCTCCGAGAGGTTATGGCGGTTCGTCAGGGTTGGCGCGGCAGGTCTGCTTCTGGTCGCGGTGGCTGCCGGGCTGGTGCTGGGTGATGCCTGGCTCTGGGTGGCCGTCCTGTGGTCGCCGCCGATCCGTTGGCCTTCCGCGACGACCGGGGAGCCGGGCTTCAGCGGGCTGTTGACGGGTCTGCTGGTCGTGGCAGGCCTGATGAAGGCCGGGATGGTGTGGCTGGTTCTGCGGGCCCCGCGGCGAGGGGTGCTCGACCGGCGTGAGGCGTGGCTGCGCGGGTTGCTGTATCTCGCGGTGGCGGTGTCGCTGGTGTTGTGGCTGCCGCTCGCGTTGCTTCCCGACTGGGCGCGGGCGGCGTTGCACCTCGTGCTCTGGAGCGGGATCTACGGCCTCTACCTCCTGGTCATCCGGTGGCGGTCGCGAGGGCTGCGGGTGGCGGCCGGGGCGGTGTTCGCGGTGGAGACGCTCGTGCAGGTGAACGACCTGCTGGACGAGCTTGACCTGCCCGAGGTGGGCCCTTGGCAGGTCATGGAGCCGGTCGCGACGTTCTCCGGGGCGGTCGGCACGGTCGTGGTCCTCGTCGGACTGCGGCGGGATGGCCGGTGGAGCCGGGGGACGCTCATCGCCGGGTGGGCGTTCGCGGGTATGCAGCTGTTGGTTGTGCCGCTCTCGTGGCTGCTCGAACCTTCCATCTACGCGGCCTTCCCCGAGCGTTCCCTGGCGATGCACCTCATCCTCCATACGACCTGGCTGGTCGGCACGGGGTGGACGGCGGCGATCGCGCGGGAGATGCCGGCCGAGCGCGGCGAGGCCGGTGTCGCGCCGAGGTGGGGGCGGCTCGCCCGCGTGGGCCTGGCGGCGGTGATCGTCCTCCCCGTCGTCGGGTCGATCCAGCCGGAGCGGGTGTCACGGCACACCTACCTCGGGTCCGGTGACGACTGCGGGTATTACGCGAACTTCGGCGACGTCCCGCCGGAAGAACGCGAGCACGTGTTCCTGTGCAAGGCGAGGGACACCATGGGCGGGGTGCCGCCGATGTTCCCGTTCGACCTGTCGGATCAGGAGGTGCTCGCGTACGGGCGGGCGCTGTGCCACGTGCGTGATCGCGAGGAGCAGCAGGCGATCCTGGAGCGGGCCGGGAGCGAGCGCGCCTCCTGGGGTGCGGACGATCGAGATCTGGTCTACGCCTGCCCGGAGGTCATCGGGGCGCGACGCCCTGAGCTGCTGCGGTCGTCCCGAGAGACGCAGGCGAGCTACGAGGACTACATCCGCAAGGAGAACGCCAAGTGCCGCGACCCGTGGCCTCGGACGAAGGGAGTCGTGCAGGCGTCGTCCAAGTACTTCCTGTTCGCCGACGGGGACCACGGCTACGCGGTCTACGACGGCGATGAGCAGACCCGCGAGGTGGAGATCGAGCAAGCGATCGACGCGCTCTACGACAACGATCTCGTCGGCGTGGCCGGTGGGACGGTGCTGGTCGGCCATCTCGGGGATGTCTCCGACCTCTGCCTGACGGTCAAAGGGCTGCGTACGGCCCCGCCGCCCCGGACAGGTGGGTGGGACCAGGTCGTCGAGGTGCCGATCCTGAGCCGTACCGGGCGGCTCGGCATCGACGACATCGTCGACGGCGCCGAGGTGGGCGCCGGAGTGCGGATCCCGAACCTGGCGGTCGCGGGAAAGGGGCGGTACCGGCTCCGGGTCTACCACCGGATCGACGCGGCGGGCGAGGAGCATCACCTGGTCGTGGTGTTCCCGGGGAAGGCGCAGAAGCGGGTCGTCCTGAAGGCGCTCAAGCGTCGCCCATGACCCAGGGGCAGCGCCGGCGGCTGTGTCAGCGGTATCGCTCGACGAGGGTCCGGCCGATCGACGCGAGGTGGTCCCGCACGCCGGGCGGGCCGGTCACCTCGAGCCATTCGACCAGCCCGGCGAGCTCGCCCGCGAGCGAGTACTCGTCGTAGCCGCGGATGACGACCTCGATGCGGCCGCCGGCCGTGGAGCCGCCGACCTCCAGCCGGTCCCCGAAGCCCATCCGGAGCTTGCCGACCGCGTCGGGAACGCACACGGCGTGGGCTTCGAGGGGTGTTCGCCTGCGGTCGAGATCGTCGGCGATCTCCCGCCAGCTCTCGGCGAGGTCGAACCCTTCGGGCCGGTGCACGGGGTCGCCGGTCGGCTCGACGGAGGACACGCGGTCGATCCGGAACGTGCGCAGACCGGCGTCGGTGTGGGTGACGACGTACCACGTCGGTCCTTTGGCGACCACGCCGAGCGGGTGGACGATCCGCTCGGTTGCGCAGCCGTCGCCGTCGACGTACCCGAGCCGCGTCCGGACACCCCGGATCACCGCGTCCTGGAGGGCGTCGAGGAAGGGCGGGGTCGGATACTCGACCTGGCTCACCCCCCAGCGATGCGGATCCACCAGCCTCGACGACGCCGCGGCCTGCGCCGGCGCTCGGAAGGGTTCGGGCAGGGCCTGGACGAGCTTGCGCAGAGCGGCCCGCGCGGCCGGATTCGCCGACGAGGCCGGGCCGGCCATCAGGAACAGCGCCCTGGCCTCCGGGGCGGTCAGCCCGGTCAGGTCGGTGCGGGCGCCGCCCACCAGCCGCCAGCCACCCCCTCGGCCCTGCGCCGAGTACACCGGGACCCCGGCCATGGCCAGCGCGTCCAGGTCGCGGCGGGCGGTGCTCTCGGAGATCTCCAGCTCGCGGGCGACCTGCGCCGCCGTCACCAGCTCGCGCTGTTGCAGCAGGAGAAGGATGGCCACCAGCCGGTCTGCTCGCATGCCGACGACACTGCCACACCAAACCGCTCAGGAGATGACCTGTTCCGGTCGTCAGGATGGCGGCGCGACTCCAACAACGGAGCGCACCGACATGAGGACGGGCCAGTGCTCAACTCCACCGATTTCCCCCAGCCCACCCGGATCGCCGTCAACGGCGTGGAACTCGAGGTCTTCGAGGCCGGAGAGCGAGGTGCGGGAAAGCCCATCGTGCTGTGTCACGGCTGGCCGGAACACGCCTTTTCCTGGCGTCACCAGATGTCGGCCCTCGCCGCGGCCGGCTACCACGTCATCGTGCCCAACCAGCGCGGCTACGGCCATTCCTCGCGCCCCGGCGATGTCACCGACTACGACATCGGCCATCTGGCGGGCGATCTCGTCGCGCTTCTCGATCACTACGGGTACGGCGACGCCACCTTCGTCGGTCATGACTGGGGGTCGTTCGTGGTGTGGGGGCTGACCCTCCTGCATCCGGCCAGGGTGAACAAGGTCATCGCGCTCAGCCTCCCTTATCCCGAGCGCGGGGAGCGGCCGTGGATCGAAGCCATGGAGGCCGTGCTCGGCGGCGACTTCTACTTCGTGCACTTCAACCGACAGCCGGGCGTCGCGGACGCCGTGCTCGACCAACAAACCGCCCGGTTTCTGGGCAACCTCTTCCGGAAGAACGTGCCCGTGAGCGAGCCGCAGCCGGGAATGGCGATGATCAACCTCGCCAGGACGGAAACAGCGCCCGGGGAGCCGCTCATGAGCGACAGCGAGCTGGCCGTCTTCGTCTCGGCCTTCGAGTCGACCGGGTTCACGGCGAGCATCAACTGGTACCGCAACCTTGACCGCAACTGGCGCCTTCTGGCGGACGTGGACCCGGTCATCCGCCAGCCCGCGCTCATGCTCTACGGCGACAGGGACCTGGTCGCACGGGGGGAGAACCTGGCGCAGTACGTGCCGAACGTGGAGGTGGTCAGCCTGGATTGCGGCCACTGGATCCAGCAGGAGAAGCCGGAGGAGACGAACCAGGCGATCCTGAAGTGGCTGGAACAGCACGACGCCACCTGAGCCGCGATGACAGGCCGGCCCTGGCGGTGAGGAGGTCGGCGGTCACCGGGTCGCGGCCGACGGCCCGATTGTCCAGCCAGGAGGTGGCCGCGGCGGCGACGCGGTCCAGGCCGGCGTCCATGGCGGCCAGCGCCTGGGTCGTGGTGAGCCGGCCGAAGGGGAGCGACTCCAGGGTGTTGCGTTCGCTCAGCGTCTCGCTGCAGGTGTCCGGCCAGCTCGGCGACGTCGACGAGCACATCCTGCAAGGCGGCGGTCGCCAGTGTGCCGGGGTGGGTGGTGGTCATGGGCGGGGATCCTTTCCCGGGATGGTGGTGATCAGCAGGGGGTGAGCCGGGCCGCGTCCACGCCCCCGAGGGTGGGCGCGGCCCGGCTCCTGCTGATCGAGGTCGATGGGCAAGACGTTAGGTCCCCGGCGGCAGGCGGTAATCGGTTAGATGACTGCACCTGAGCCGACCGGCTCCTGACTTACGCGGCCGTCCAGGGGCGTGGCGCGGGTCTCGGGTGCCAGCAGTACCGCGGTGAAGGCGATGGCGGCGCAGATCACCAGCAGGACGGCGATCGGCCACGAAGCGCCGCCCGCGGCCGCCACCAGGGCGGCCGCCACGAGCGGCGCGGGCCCGCTGGTCAGCGCGGCCGTCCACTCGCGGGCGATCGCGATGCCGCTGTAGCGGTAGCGGGTGCCGAACCACTCGGTCAGCATCGAGGCCAGGACCGCGAACATGCCGGTGACGCAGACGCCGTACCCCAGCGTGACGGCGAGGATCACCAGCTCGGGCCGGGCGGTGTCGAGCAGCCAGAACATCGGGAAGGCGAACAGGGCCAGGGCGAGCGCGGCGCCGAGGAAGACGGGCCGGCGGCCCACCCGGTCGGCGAGCACCCCGAACAGCGGCGTGAGCGCGATCGCCACCGCGGAGGAGACGACGTTGGCGGTCAGGCCCACCGTCGCGGGCAGGCCGAGCGTCCTGGTGACGTACGACAGGACGAAGACGTTCAGGATGTAGCCGATCGCGCCGTAGGGGGCGTTGACCGCGACGGCGATCAGCAGGCCGCGCGGCTGCCTTCTGACGACCTCCAGCGCCGGGAACCGGCTCAGCCCCCGTGCCCGCTCGCGCTGGAAGAGCTCCGACTCCTGGACCCGGGTCCTGAGGAAGAGCCCGACGCCCACGCCCACCAGGCTGAGCAGGAACGGCACCCGCCAGGCCCAGGACTCGAACGACGGCAGCGGCGCGACCGCGGTGAAGACCAGCGTGGCGATCAGGATGCCCATCTGGACGCCCGCGGCCGGAAGCGAGGCCCACAGGCCCCGCCGGCGCGGTTCGCTGGCCTCGGCCACCATGACCACGGCGCCGGCGTACTCGGCTCCGGCGCCGAAGCCCTGGGCCAGCCGGAGCAGCGTCAGCAGGATCGGCGCCGCCATGCCCACCTGGTCGTAGGTGGGCAGGAGCCCGATGCCGGTCGTGGCCAGTCCCATCAGCAGCAGCGTGATCACCAGGGCGGGCTTGCGCCCGATGCGGTCGCCGACGTGCCCGAACACGACCCCGCCGATGGGCCGGGCCAGGAACCCGACCGCGAACGCGGTGAAGGAGCCGAGGGTGCCCGCCAGGGGCGCGTCGGCGGGGAAGAACTGGTCGTTGAAGACGATCGCCGCGGCCAGCCCGAAAAGGGCGAGGTCGTAGAACTCGATCACGGTGCCGATGACGGCGGCTTTGGTCACGGGTCTGGTGGTCATGGCTTCCTCCTTCTGACGGGGCCGGGCGCCTGGGGACCGGCGTCGGGCGTGCGGGATCAGCGGACGGCGAGTCCAGGAGGTCGCGTCCGTGCGTGAGCGCCTGCGGTACGGCAAGCGGGGCGAAGAGGTCCGGAGGGGGCGGGCGTGGTCAGCCGGCGGCGACCTGCCGGATGAGGTCGGCGACCGCCGCCGGCTGGGAGATGTGGACGGCATGGCTGCCGATGACCTCGACGACGGTGGAGCCGGCGCGTTCGGCCATCCTGCGCTGGGCGGGCGGCGGGATCATCCGATCCTCGGTCGCCAGCAGGTACCAGCTCGGCCGGTGCCGCCACGCCGGTTCGGCGACCGGCCCGCGCAGCGCGTCCACGCCCCACGGCACCTGCGAGTCGGCCATGAAGGCGGCCACCTGGTCGGGCAGGTCGGCGGCGAACCAGCCGGGGAACTGCTCGCGGTCGAGCAGGAGGAAGCCTTCGACGGGAGGGAGGATGGGCGGCGCGGGCGCGCCGGGGATGAGGGCGTGAACCGATTCGCCCCGGTCGGGCGCGAAGCCGGTGACGTAGACGAGGGATGTGACGTTGGGATGGTGGCCGGCCTCGCTGATGACGGCTCCGCCGTACGAATGGCCGACCAGGACGGCCGGGCCGTCGAGGCGGTCCAGGACCCGGCGGGTCGTCCTGATGTCGTCCGCCAGCGACCGCGTCGGGTTCTGCACGATGTGGACGCGGAGCCCGTCCCAGGTCAGCTCGTCGTAGACGCCCCGCCAGCCGGAACCGTCCACGAACCCACCGTGCACGAGCACGATGTCCCTGACTGGGGGCATGATCACTCCTGGATGGAGGGCCAGGCCCGGTGCCTGTCCCGTTGCCTCCATCCAAGGCGCGCGCACGCCGGGAGAACACGCAGAACAGCACGCAGAAGTGGGCGGAACCGTCAGCGCACGGAGCCGGCCAGGTCGCGGCAACGGCCGCTCGCCTCGGTGTCGCCGACGGCCTCGTACACCTCGGCCGCCCGCGCGTAGGCCTGCCGGCTCTCCTCGCCCCGGCCGTCCTCCGCCAGTACGGTCGCCAGCGTCTCCAGGGCGCCGGCTTTCAGGGCGGGCGCCTGCGCCTGGTCCATGAGTTCGATGGCCTCGGTGAGCCTGCCGATCGCCTCGGCCCGACGGCCGAGGAGCGCCAGACACTCACCGATCCTGGCCAGGGCGATCGGCCGGATGAACGTCGCGTTGTTCGGCGACAGCCCCGACGCGTCGTCGTCCACCAGGTTCTGGAGGTCGAGGTAGTACTGCAGGGCCTCGGCGTACCGGCCCATGTCACGACGGCAACTGCCGAGCGAGCCAAGGCAGTGGGCGTAGGCGTCGATGTCGCCGTCGGCCTTGAAGATCTCCGCCGCCCGGCTCTGCGCCTCGACGGCCTCCTCGAGCCGGCCGAGCCTGCGCAGCGCGCCCGCCGCGTAGTGGTGGGCCGAGGCGACCTCCTCGCTGCTGCCGCCACGGACGGCCAGGTCCATCGCCTGCGCCGTGTAGCGCAGCGCGGCCTCCATGTCCCCGCCGGACAGCACCTGGACCCCGGCCAGCGCGTTGAGCTGCGCGGCCTGCTGCGACGGATCGCCCAGGGCGGCGGCCGCCTCCGCCCCGAGGGTGTAGACGTCGGGCCAGTGCACCGCGTGCATCCAGCGGTTGGAGAAGTGGATCATCGACGTGGCGAAGCCGAGGACGGCGGCGTGCTCGCCCCGGTTCGCCATCTGGCGTAAGGCGCCCAGCCAGTTGTCGACGTTCACCCGCAGCCAGCGGTCGGCCTCCTCGATGCTGGACAGGCCGGCGAGCTCGGTGTCGCGAGGGTCGTTCCGGGGTCCGAACCACCACCCGGCGGTGGTGGCCATCCGCAGCAGCCAGGACGTCACCGTGGCGCTGACCGCCTCGCGCTCGGCCGCCGACTCCTCCGCCCGGACCCGGTCACGGGCGAACAGCAGGACCAGGTCGTGGAAGCGGTAGCGGCCGGAGGCGCCGTCCTGCAGGAGTCCGAGGTCCACGAGTTCGTCGAGGGCGTCCCACGCGCCGGCGATCGACGTGCCGCCCGCGACGGAGGAGAGCGCGGCGTCGAAGTCCCGGCCCGGCACCAGGGCCAGGCGGCGGAAGATCCGCCGCGTCGAGTCCGCGAGCTGGTCGTAGGAGAGCCCGAACGCGGTGGCGATCTTCAGGTCGCCGGCGCTGAGCTGGTCCAGGCGGCGCTCCTCGTCGGTCAGCCGGGCGGCGAAGTCGGCGGCGTTCCAGCCGGGCCGGCTGGCCAGCCGGTTCCCGGCGATCCGCAGCGCGAGCGGCAGGCCGCCGCACAGCTCCGCGAGCTGCCACAGGGCCGGCTCCTCGTCCGGGGCGCCCCGGTCCTTCAGGATGCCGGCCAGCAGTTGCGTGGCCTCCAGTTGCGCGAGCGGCCCGAGGTTGAGCCGGCGCACCCCTTCCAGGCCGGCCAGCAGCCGGCGACTGGTCACCAGCGCCCTGCCCTCGCCGCCCGGCAGCAGCGGCCGTACCTGCTCCTCGGAGGCGGCGTTGTCGAGCACGACCAGCACGCGCCGATCGCGCAGCAGGGAACGGTACAACGACGCGCGCCCGGCGAGGTCGGTGGGCACCTGCTGGTCCGCCACGCCGAGCGCGCGCAGCAGCAGGCCCAGCGCCTCGTCGACGGGCAGGGGGTCGGGCGACATGCCGAACAGGTCGAGGAAGAACACCCCGCCGGGGAAGTCCGGCCGCAGCTCGTGCGCGGCGCGGATGGTCAGCGTGGACTTGCCCAGCCCCGCCGAGCCGGTGACGAGCCCCACGCCCGCGCCTTCGGCGCGCATCACCTCGCCGGTCCAGGCCAGCTCCGCGGCCCGGCCGGTGAAGTCGTCGACGGTCCGGGGCAGCTCGCACAATCCGGTCGGCCGGTTCCAGTGGTCGCGCAGGCGGCCCTCGCGCGCCAGCTCGACGAGCTGCTCGCGCTCGGCGCCGGCCAGGCCGAGCGCGTCGGCCAGCGCGACGACGGTCCGGTGCTGGGGGCCCTTGCTGCGGCCGCGTTCCATGTCCGACAGCGTCCGGGCGCTGACACCCGAGGCCTCGGCGAGCTGCTCCAGCGTCAGCCGCGCGGCGCGCCGGTGCTGCCGCAGCACCTGCGCGAAGCTGATCGGGGTGGCGATGGCGGGCTCCCTCTGCGCGATCCGGTGGAGATCACCCAGAGCCTACGCGGGGCCCCGCCGCCGGTCACCTCCCGGGGATCGCGTGCGCAGGTTGACGGCTCGGATGGCGGTCTGCTTGCGGGCGTTGCCCGCTCTGTCCCGGGCTCCGACCTTCAGCGCCACCGCCAGGCCACCGCCAGGCCACCGCGCGGCACCCGCCTGCCGTTCACCAGGGCACCACCCCGGCGTCCTCGAAGAACGCGCCGGTCGGGCCGCCGTCCGGGAGGGTGGCGAGCCGGATGGCGATCGCCGCGCCCTGCTCGGGCGTGCGCACGCCGCGGAAGCCGTTGAGGTCGGTCGCGACGAAGCCGGGGCAGGCGGCGTTGATCAGGATGGCGGTGTCCCGCAACTCCCTGGCGTACTGCAGGGTGACGGCGTTGAGGAACGTCTTGGACGGCGAGTACGCCGCCGACAGCGGCCCGACCACGGCCAGGTCGGTGGACGCGCTCTGCCGGGTGAGGGAGCCGACGCCGCTGGACATGTTAACGATCCGCGGCGAGGCGGAGCGGCGCAGCAACGGCAACATCGCATTGGTGACGCGGATGACGCCGATCACGTTGGTCTCCACGGCCACCCGCACCGCCGACAGGTCGACCGTCGTGGGGTCCTGCGGCATGCCGCCGGTCACCGCGGCATTGTTGACCAGCGCGTCGAGCCGTCCGGCGCGTTCTTCGACGAGCCGGGCCGCGGCGGCGACGCCGGCGTCGTCGGTGACGTCCAGCGGCACACCGAACGCGTCCACGCCCGCCGCGCGCAGCTTCTCCACGGCCGACTCCCCGCGTCCGGCGTCCCGGGCGCCCACCCCGACCCGCCAGCCGAGGCCGCCCAGACCGGCCGCGATCTCGAAACCGATTCCCTTGTTCGCGCCGGTGACCAGCGCGATCGACTGTTCGCTCATGTCTCGATCCTGGCGGCGCACCTGGTGGGAGCTCTAACACCGTCTGGGTAGCCGGCGATACCCCAGCGGTATCGATGCGGGTCGCTCCGCCGTACGGTGGGGGCATGGAAACGCGGGAGCTGCGGTATTTCGTCGCGGTCGCCGAGGAACTGCACTTCGGGCGGGCCGCGCAGCGGCTCGGCATCGCGCAGCCGCCCCTGTCGCGGGCCATCCGGCAGATCGAGCGCCGGCTGGGCGTTCCGCTGCTGACCCGCAGCAGCCGCGCGGTCGCGCTGACCGAGGCCGGCGCGGTGCTGCTGCGCGAGGGCCGGGCGGCTCTCGACGCGGTCGAGGCCGCCGAGCGCCGCACCCGGCGGGCCGCGACCGGCCGGCCGGGCCTGGTCCTGGTCACCAAGGCCGGAGCGGTCGGCGAACTGCTGGTCAAACTGCTCGACGCCTACGCCGCCGAGCCCGATTCGGTCGCCGTCGAAGTGGTCCTGTGCGGGATCGCCGAGCAGGGGCGGCTGCTGCGCGACGGCCGGGCGGACGCGGCGCTGCTGCATCTGCCGTACGACTCGACGACCGGCTTCGACACCGAGGAACTGCACGCGGAGGGACAGGTCGTCGTGCTGCCCGCCGGGCACCCGCTCACCAGCCGGGCCGAACTGCGGATGGCCGACGTCGCCGACCTGCCCGGACTGCCGCGGCCGCGCTGGCCCCGGCCGGACGGCAGCCACGCCGACGGGCCCGGCCCGCAGGTCCGCGACCTCGCGCAGTTGTGCCAGCTCATCGCCCTGGGCCGGGCCTCGGCGATCCTGCCCGAGTCGTGCCGCGCCCAGCTACGCCATGATCTGGCCGCGGTGCCGGTGCCGGACGCGCCGACGGTGACGACCGTGATCGCCTGGCCGCCGCACAGCCGGTCCCTGGCGCTCGCCTCCCTGATCCGCACCGCGACCAGCCTCTGACCCCTCCGGTCGGGCTCGGTCACAGCCAGTGCCAGGTGATGTCCGCCTTGGCACGCCGTTCGGCCATGTGCTCCGCGAAGCCCGCGCGGCCGGCGGCGGCCAGGATGGCAGGGTCGCTCGGGTCGGCGGGCCGGCGCTCGCGGACGACGCCGAGCAGATGGTGCCGGCCATGGGGGACAGGGCCGACGACGCCCTTCTCCGGTACGGCACGCAAGGGCTCGGGCAGATCGAGGGCGGGACCCTCGGCGGTGTGGACGCTGATGCGGTCCCGGCCGGTGAGAGCGCGGACAAGGGCCTCGGCGGGATCGGGGGCACCGGCCAGCTCGGCCAGCCGATCCTCGGGGCCTTCCGCCCACAGCGCCCAGACCTGGTCGAACTCGGCCGGGTTGCGCTCCAGGTAGTCGCGTGCCGTCTCCCGCTCGATGCGGGCGCGGACCCGCTGCTTGAGGGCCAGGCCGAAGATGTGGCTGGTGTAGGCCGTCTCGTTCAGGCCGACGGCGTCGAGCCAGCGCATCATGTCGTCGCGGCTGCGCAGGCCGTTCCTGATCCGGTAGGCGTCGGAGGCCTGCTGGAGTTCCTCCTGGGTGGGCGGGAGCTCCTTGCCGGTCAGGTCGCTCAGGATGCAGTAGTCGATCAGCTCGTCCTGGATCGTGGTGTCCCGCTCGGCCCGGGCACGCAGGGTGAGCAGCGCGTTTTGGATGAGCAGGGCGAAGTCGTCCACGGTGACCACCCGGCCGGAGGCCCAGTGGGTGGAGTGGTCCACCGTCCACGGGACGCCGTCGTCGGCCGGGGCGGTCAGCGCCACGCTGCCCCCGTCGGGGTGGGCCAGGACCAGGTCGTAGTCGACGATGGGGCTGCCGGGCCGTACGTCGGCGACGAGCTGGGCGCGCGTGGCGGGCCGGCTCTCCCGCCAGCGGGCGACGGCCCGGCGGGCCTCGGGCACGTCGTCGCGGCGGCGCGGCAGCGCACGCAGCAGGTCCACGGCTTCGGACAGGGCGGCGTTGAAGGTGCTGGTCATGGAGTGGTTCACCTGCGGGGTTCGGCGGCGATGAGCCAGTCGGCGACGGCGGCGGCGATGGGCAGGCCGGTGGTGGCCTCGATCCAGCCCCACTGGCCGGCGGGGTTGATTTCCAGGTACACGTACTCGCCCTCGGGAGTGACGATCAGGTCGATGCAGCCGAAGTGCAGGCCGAGCGCGGCGGTCAGCTCCAGGCAGCGGCGCTCGACCTCGGCGGGCAGCTCGTGGATCGCGTAGGTGGAGAAGGTCTGCTCGTAGTGGCGGTAGTCGTACCGCGTCGCGCGCGAGCCCTGGGAGTGGATCTCGGCCGCGAACACCCGCTCGCCCACGACGGTGACGCGCAGCTCGACGGCCTTCCTGACGTACGGCTGCAGGATGGCGGGTGACAGGGCCAGCCGGTGCCGGTCGGTGAGCCGGCGGCGGGTGACCGGCGTGGTGTAGTGCGAGTGGTCCGCGCCGTCGACCCGGAACTCGACGTACTCCACCTCCTTGGCGATCAGCTCCCCTCCGGCCTCCTCCCAGAACGGGATGAGGTCCTCGTCGTCGTTCGTGACGAGCGTCTCGGGAGTGGTGAAGCCCAGCGAGGCCGCGACGCCGAGGTTGACCAGCTTGTTCTGGGTGCGCAGGATGTCCATGGTCCTGGCCGGCAGCCAGCGGCTGTCCAGCGTGTGCTCCCACCCGTGCAGCAGGATGCCGGCGATCTTCTCGACGTACCTGCGGTGGTTGCCGTCGGTGACCGACTCGGGCGCGTGCGGATGGGTCGGATGGCGGTTCCAGATCGCGGTGAACCGGGAGCAGTCGTACTCGCCGCCGTCAACGCGCAGCGTGTGCCGCCAGGACCCGCCGGTCAGCCGCGAGCTGATCACGCTCTCGGCGGGATAGTCGCCCGGATCCCACCACAGGAACTCGGCACCTCGCTCGACGAGTTCGGCGACGACCGACTTCACCGAAACGTCACCCTTGGCGCTGAGGATCAGAATCAACGGATTTCCTATCATCGAAGGCGGCGTGCCCGATACGCGCGGGCACGCCGCTTCCTTTGCGGCGTCAGGGCTTCAGGCCCGGGCCGTTACATGATGTGGTCGCGCCGGTCGACGGTCTGGCCCTTGTGGGCGCTGGCGGTCCAGAAGCAGGCTTCCCACTGCATCTCCCGGCCGCCGACGATGTCGTCCAGGGCGTCCTCGGGCAGCTCGGCGAAGCTGTCGAGGTTGTCCAAACGAATGCTCATTTCTTGCACCTCCCTTCTGGGATCGATGGAACGAGACTTTCGCGGGGCCGTCTTGGATCTTGGTTGGAGGCGGCTTGCACGTCCCTGTCGCGGTGGTTCCGCGAGCCGGCGGCCCGTCCGCCGGCAGGCCACGGATGGGACGGTCTTCCGCTTCCTGCCGGTGAGCGAGTCCAGCAGGACGAGGTCGCCCATCCGGCAGGGCTTCGCGGCGGTGCTGTGGTCCTCGACGGCCGCGACCGTCCTGCCGTCCGGCGCCAGCGGGCTGAAGGCGTAGTGCTGCGGCAGGACGACCGCCGTGGAGTCGCCCGGTGAGGTGGGCGGCCAGAGGCCGGAGATCGTGCGCAGCCGGGAGTTGGGCGAGTACTCCGCGAGGGTGATGGTGGCGCCATCCGGCGACAGGCCGATGGGGACCCAGCGGGGCGGAAGCTCGCGCACGACCCTGCCGTCCAGGTCGAAGAGCAGCGCCGGATCCTTGAGCTCGGGGACCCTGCTGAAGGCCAGATAGCGCCCGTCGTCGGACACCATCAGCCGCGTGATGCTGTACAGCCACCTCTTCGCGGGCAGCCTCATCGGCGCCGTGGTCGTCGCGCCCGAGGCCAGATCGCGCACCTGGAAGGTGGCTTCCTTCGCGCTGTAGTAGGCGATCTTGCGGCCGTCCCGGCTGATCGCCAGCGGGCTGTCCTGCCTGCTGCGGCTGGGCAGCGCCTCCGGCAGGCGGTAGGTCCTGCCGCTGCGGGTGACCACTCGCCAGGCCGGTTCGGTCCACGCTCTCGAAGACCCCGCCCTGCCTGTGGCAGGCGTTACCGGTAATCGATGGCCACTGCGGAATCTCCTGCGAAATCATGGCTTCGTGACCTCTTTGTCCGGCCGGGAAGCCGAAGTGCTCAGCCTGCTCAGCTCCGGGATGACGAACGCCGCCATCGCCGCCCGCCTGCACCTCTCCGTCCGGACGGTCGAGAGCCACGTCTCCTCGCTCCTGCGCAAACTGGGCGTGCCCGATCGACGAGCCCTGGCCGGGCTCCACGCTCCCGGCGAGGTGGTCGGCCTCCCCATCCCCAGGACCCGCTTCATCGGCCGGACGGCGGAGCTGGAGCAGGCCCGGGCGGCACTCGCCGGCAGCCGGATGGTCACGCTGGTCGGCGCCGGGGGAGTGGGCAAGACCCGGCTGGCCGTCCATCTCGCCGCGAAGACGGCGACAGCGGGAGCCTTCGTGGACCTCGTCCCGGTCCGGGAGGGGTACGTCGTCCAGGCCGTCGCCGCCGCGCTCGGGGTGAGCGGCGCGCAGCCGGGCCCGCTGTCCGACGCGGTCGTCGAGCGCCTGGCCTCCGACCGGGCGCTGCTCATCCTCGACACCTGCGAGCACCTGCTCGACTCGGCGGCGGCCCTGGCCGAGCAGGTGCTGGCCGCCTGCCCCCGGACCAGGATCATCGCCACCAGCCGGGAACGCCTCGGCATCGCCGGCGAGCTGCTGGTGCCCATCGGCCCGCTCCCGCTCGGCTCGGAAGCCGAGGAGCTCTTCCTCGACCGGGCAGGCGTCTCCGCACCCGAGGTCTGCGCCCGGCTCGACGGCCTCCCGCTGGCGCTCGAGCTCGCGGCCGCCCGGGTGCCGTCGCTGGGCGTGGACGGGCTGCTCGCCGGGCTCGACGACCGGTTACGGCTGCTGTCGGGCCGCCGCGACCCCGACGAGCGCCACCGCTCCCTCAGCGCGGTGATCGGCTGGAGCCACGACCTGCTCGACGAGCAGGAGCAGGCGCTGTTCCGCCGGCTCGGCGTCTTCCACGGCCGCTTCGACCTGGCCGCGGCCACGGCGGTCAGCGCGGGCGGCGAACGCGGCCAGGTGGCCGACGTTCTCGGCCGCCTGGTGGACAAGAGCCTGGTGGTACGGCAGGCCAACCGCTGGCGGCTGCTCGACACGATCCGCGCCTACGCCCTCGACCGGCTGGCGGAGTCCGGTGAGGAGGCGGAGACGCGACATCGCCACCTGGTGTGGGCCGAAGCCTTCGCCGAGCACCTCGAAAGCCGGCTCCGCGGCGACTGGCGGGAGGAGTTCGACGCCGCCGTGGACGACCTGCACGCCCATGCTCCGCACTCGCATCGGCTCGCCCGCTCGCTCGGCCATCTCGGCTTCGCCCGGGGCTACCTCGCCCAGGCGCAGGACCACTACGAGCTGGCGGCGGGCCGTACCCCCGACGCGGCGCAGGCCGCCCACGACCTGCGGGTGGCGGCCAGCATCGCGGCCCACGGGTCTGGAGAGGAGGCCGTACGGCTGCTGATCGCCTCGGCCGGCCGGGCGGTCGAGGGCAGCGCCCGGGCGATCGCGCTCGCGCAGGCGGTCGAGCTCTACCACCGGTCACCCGCGGCCTTCCAGGCCCCCGCGCCGGCCGAGGTCATCGTGAGCCTCCTCGATCAGGCCCGGACCGCGGGCGACCCCGGCTCCCCGCGGGTGGCGGCCCATCTCGCCCTGGCCGCGGCCTGGCCGAAGCCCGGTGAGGCCGATCTCGCCCTCGCCGGACACGCTGCCGCCGCGGCTCGCCGTACCGAAGACCCTGTCCTGATCTGCGCCGCGCTCGATGCGGTGGGCACCGCGCTCAAGAGCGCGGGCCGCTACCTCGACGCGGCCCGGGTGAGCCGCGAGCGGCTGGCGCTCGCGGAGCGGCTGGACCCCGATGATCCGATGGCCGCCCTTGAGCACGTCGAGGCACTCGGAGTCGCCTGCGACGACGCGGTGCTCGTCGGGGACCTGTCCCGGGCGCTCGAGCTGAGCTGGAACGAGGCCAGGACACCCACGTCCCGGGCCTGGCCGGTCGTGCCGCTGGCGCTCCTCGGGGAGTTCGACGCGGCACTCGAACAGGCCGAGGCGGCGTGGGAGAGCCAGCGCCGGTCGGGGCGGGTCAGCTCGGGGTGGCTGGGCCGCGCGGTCATCGCGGCCTCGTTCATCCAGGCCGTGCGGGGCGACAGGAGCCGGGCCCGGCTCTGGCGGGGCAGGCTCGTGGAGATGTTCGGGGCCGAGAACCTCGTGCACATGCCGGCGCTGGCGTTCTTCGACGCCCGGCTGGCGGCCTTCTCCGGCGACTTCACCGACGCCCCCCGGCTGGTCGAGCGGGCTTTCGCCAGGTATGCGAGTGCCACGGCCATCCCCTACGCCAGGGCGGCGGGCGCCGAGCTCGCGGTGCTGGCGGGGCTGCCCACCGCGGCGGCCCTGGTCGAGCAGGCGGCCGCGACGGCCGAAGCCGCGGCCAACGACTGGGCCCGGGCCTGCCTCGCCCGGACCCGGCGCCGCATACCTGAGGCGATCGCGGGGTTCGAGAGGATCGGCTCCCGGTTCGAGCGGGCGTGCACGCTCCTGCTGGAGCCCTCACGAGAGCCGGAGGGGCACGCGGAGCTCGCCGCTCTCGGGGTCATCCCGCCCTTCGCCCGGGCCGCCGGGGGGTGAACGTCAGGGCGTTCCCTGATGGCGTCGGGTCGAAGATCGCCGATCCTGTCGGCACGGGCTCGATCAGGGGCCCGGCCGTCCGGTGATCCGGACGAACGCACCGGGAGGACCGAGTGAGACGGATCTCGATCGCGCTGGGCGTGATGGTGGCGACGGCCCTGGTCGGCCAGAGCGTCGTTCCCGCCCAGGCCATGGCTTCCACCGACGGCAGCGCGCCCTTGTCGCTGGCCGAACCGA
Source organism: Nonomuraea sp. NPDC050310 (assembly GCF_040655795.1). NCBI lineage: Bacteria > Bacillati > Actinomycetota > Actinomycetes > Streptosporangiales > Streptosporangiaceae > Nonomuraea > Nonomuraea sp. NPDC050310. Next base: position 206,351 of record NZ_JBFAKP010000008.1, read on the forward strand.
CCGGCCCGTACCGGGTGGGCCGGACGACCCTGCATCTGAAGGACCCCGGCCGGGCCGACCCCTGGGTCCCGGCGAAGCGCCGGGAGCTGATGGTCTCGGTGTGGTACCCGACCTGGCTGCCGAGGGGCCGGACCGCCGCGTACACGAGCAGGAAGGAATCCGAGCTGCTCGTCCGGCACTTCAACGCGGGCCTGCCGCCGGGCGCCGGTCTGCCGCTGGACCTGCTGGCCACCGTCGAGACCCACGCCAAGGCCGACGCCCCGCCGCTGCCGGGCAGGGGCGCGCTCGCGCTGGTGGTGCTGTCACCCGGCTGGGAACTGCCCCGCAGCTCGCAGTCGGGGCTGGCGGAGGATCTCGCCAGCCGGGGTTACGTCGTGGCCGCGATCGACCACACCTACGAGTCGGTCGCCGTCGAGTTCCCCGACGGCCGGGTCACCGGCTGCGTGGCCTGCGCCCGGCTGGCGGCCTTACCGGAGGACCAGCACGAGAGGTTCTTCGAGAAGGTGACCGCCGGGCGGGCCGCCGATGTGTCCTTCGTGCTCGACCGGCTCACCGGATCCCGTCCCGCCTGGCGCGGCGGCCGCTCCATCGACCCCCGCCGCATCGCGATGGCCGGGCACTCGATCGGCGGTGCGAGCGCCCTGCCCGCCATGCTCGCCGACGCCCGGGTCAAGGCCGGGATCAACATGGACGGACGCCAGTCGCCCGCGCTCACCGTCCCGTTCGACCGGCCCTTCATGCTGCTGGGCGGGGAGCAGAGCGTCCCCGGCGGTGACATCGGCTGGGGCCCGACCTGGGACCGGCTCACCGGCTGGAAGCGCTGGCTGAGCGTGCGAGGGATGGGCCACGAGTCCTTCTCCGACCTGGCCGTGCTCCTCGGTCAACTGGGGGCGCCCCTGCCCGGCCTCCCCGGGGACCGGTGCGTCCGGATCGTCACCGGCTACGTCGCCGGGTTCCTCGACCTGCACCTGCGAAAGATCCCGCAGCCCCTGCTCGACGGCCCGAGCGCCCGCTTCCCCGAGGTCGATTTCCACTCCTGACCGGGCCCGGGTACCGCTCCGAACGCCGGGTGAGGCCGCCGGCCTCGTGAGCGGTGCCGGTGCCTAACGCTCTCCCGGCGTGACCACACCGGATTCGTACGCCAGGACCACCGCCTGGACCCGGTCACGCAGCCCGAGCTTGGCCAGGATGCGCCCCACGTGGGTCTTGACCGTGGTCTCCGACAGGAACAGCCCGGCCCCGATCTCGGCGTTGGACGCGCCCCGGGCCAAGCTCAGGAAGACCTCGCGCTCCCGCTCGGTGAGCACCTCGAGCACGGCCTCCGGATCGGTGTCGGTCTTCGCGACGAGCCGCCCGATGAGCCGCCGGGTCGTGGCCGGCGCGATGATCGAGTCACCCCGATGCACGTGCCGGATCGCTGCGACGATCTCCTCTCCCGGCGCGTCCTTCAGCATGAACCCGCTCGCGCCAGCGCGCAGCGCGGCCAGGGCGTGCTCGTCGAGGTCGAAGGTGGTCAACACCAGCACCTTCGGCGGGTCGTCCAGCCGCTGGATCTCCCTGGTGGCCGTGACCCCGTCCATCCAGGGCATCCGGATGTCCATCACCACCACGTCGACGCGCCGCGACTCCAGCGCCTTCAGCGCCTCCAGCGCCGCCAGGCCGTCTGCGGCCTCGGCCGCCACCTCGACATCCGGCTGGGAGCTGACGACCATCCTCAGGCCGTTGCGCAACAGCTCCTGGTCGTCGACGATCATGATCCTGATGATGAGAGACTCCTGGGCTCGTAGGGCACGGTGGCCGACAGCAGGAAGCCGGCACCGGGACGGCTACGGGCCTCCAGGGTGCCTCCCACCATGCTGAGCCGTTCGCGCATCCCGGTCAGCCCGACGCCGGCCCCTTCGGCGGGCGGCCGGTCGCCGTCGTCGGTGATGGTGATGTGCAGCCCGTCCGGACGCCACGCCAGCGTCAGGTCCGCCTGGGCCGCCTGGGCCGCCGCTCCCGCGTGCTTGATCACGTTGGTCAGTCCCTCCTGGATGACGCGATAGGCGGTCAGGTCGGCGGCGGGGCGCAGCGGCCGGGCGTCCCCGACCTCTTGGACGGCGACGTGCACGCCCGCGTTGCGCACCTGGTCGAGCAGGTCGGACAGGACCGCGAGGCCTGGTTGCGGAGCGGTGCCGTGCTCGGCGTGCAGGACGCCGAGGAGCCCGCGCATGTCGCGCAGGGCCTCGCGCCCGACCTCGGCGATGGTGGCGAACACCCCGGCGCCGGGCGCGTCCGGGTCGGAGAGCCGGCCGCCTTCGGCCTGGCTGACCATCACGGCGAGGGAGTGGGACACCACGTCGTGCATCTCGCGGCTGATGCGGTCGCGCTCGGTCCTCGTCGCCTCCATCCGCTCCCGGGCCCGGTCGGCCTCGGCCCGCTCGGCCTTCGCTCTGAGTTCGGACAGGAACAGTCCCCGCATCCGGCTGAGGCGGCCCAGCGACCACAGGCACGCCATCACGGCGATCAGACCCACCGACAGCCCGAGCCGCCACGAGACCAGTTCGTACGAACCCGACGAGCCGCCCCAGGAGGCCGGATCCCACAGCCGCGCCAGGAGCAGGCCCACACCCGCCAGGGCGACGGCCAGGCAGAGCAGGCCACGCAGCAGGTCGAGCCGGCCGGACGCCGTGTAGAGCAGCAGCCCGAAGACCAGCGTGCTCGGCAGCAGCACCGCCGGATAGTAGGCGCCGCCCGGGTCGTGCAGGGGCGGCAGCGCCACCAGCAGCAGCATGGCCGCGGCGGCCAGGCCGTACGCCGCCAGCGGGCGCAGCCGGCGCGGAACGACGCACGCATGGAGCACGAGCAGGCCGAGACCCGCCAGCAGACGGAGCGACAGCGGACTGTCCGAGGCCCGGAGCAGGCTCACCGAGATCAGGCCGAGCGGCACGGCGAGCAGGACGGCGAGCACGGCATCGGCGCTCAGCCGATGCCGGTCGAGGAAGGAGTCCATCGCGGCGCCGGAAGGGGACGGGGACTCTCGCACGCGCCCCATTATGGTCGGCGTGCCTGATCGGGGTGCCGGCGGCGATGGAGGTAGGCCAGCGCCGCCACCGCCAGGGCCGCCCCCCACAGCGGCCACAACATCTCCGGCAGCCAGGCGCCCAGCTCCTCGGCCGCCCCCACCGGGCCGACCTGCTCGCCGGTGAGCTTCTTGCGGACGTACATCAGCCCGGCGGAGCTGATGGGCAGGGCGAGGGCCAGCGCCGAGCAGGCCGGCAATCGAGGTGGGATCGGCCGCCCGCCCAGGAACGGCATCCAGCGCGGCCAGATCTCCCCCCACGGCCGGACCAGGCCGACGGTCAGGGCCGCGCCGAAGAGGCCGAGCAGGCTGAGACCGGCCCCGATCGGGGTGATCTCGGCGATGTGGGCCAGGAACCGGTCGCTGATGCCGACGGGCAGCCCGAGGAGCCAGCCGAAGCGGGTGACGGCGTAGACGACGGGGACGGCGACCGCGACCACGGTCGCCCACTGCCCGACCCGTAGCGCACCCGCGGCGCTGCCGGGCTGCCTCGGCCCTCCGGCCAGTGTGCGCGCCCCCAGGACCATCAGGCAGACACCGGCCGCCATGAGGATGAGCAGGTTGACGCTCGGCCACGTCAGCATGGTGGCGATCATCGAGAACTCGGCCTGGCCGACGAGCGCGGCGGCCAGCATGACCGGCAGGTAACCGGCGGTCATCATGATGCGGACGTCGGGCAGGAGCACCGCCAGGCCGGCCCCGGCCACGACGGCCGCGACGGCGGAGGCCCGGTTGAGCGGGCCTCTCGCGGCGAGCGCGGCGACGACGCCGGCCACCAGCGCCGACCCGGCCAGCGTGCTCCCGCCCACCGCCGCCGGAACCGGGTCGAGCAGGGTGCCGCCCGGGCCCGTACGGCCGGCGTCGAACGGATATCCGGGCCCTCCGAAGGCCCAGAGCAGCCCGAGGACGAGATACGTCACCGACCAGACGACGATGATCAGGACCGGCACGAACGCCCGGATGCTTCGCGGGGAAGAGGTGTTCACCCGGCCCAATCTGTCGCTGCGGCGGTGCCCCGCGCATCGTCTCGGGGGCGCGGCGGGCTCCTCCGCAGGTCGCGACGGCGTCGTCCCTGAGGATGAACGCCCAAGGCCGGCATGCGGAGATCGCTCGACGCCGACAGCTGAACCCCTACCGCGCAGGGTCTTCGGGCGGGCAGGGTGACGCCATGGACCTTGGTTTCCGCGGTGAGGTGGCCGATCTCTACCACCAGTACCGGCGCGGCTACCCGCCGGCCGTCATCGGCTCGCTGGTGGAGTCCTTCGGTCTCACCGGGGACGACACCGTCGTCGACCTCGGCTGCGGGACCGGTCAACTGGCCCTGCCGATCGCCGCGAAGGTGCGGGCGGTCGTCGGCCTGGACCCCGAACCCGACATGCTGCTCCGTGCCCGGCGTGCCGCCGACGAGCAGGGTGTCGCGAACGTGAGCTGGATGATCGGCGCCGACACCTACCTGCCGGCCCTGGGCCGGCTGCTCGGGCGCGGGACCGTGGGCGCGGTGACCATCGGGCAGGCCCTGCACTGGATGGACCACGACACCCTGTTCCCCGCGCTGGCTCCGCTGGTGCGGCCCGGCGGAGGCGTGGCCGTCCTGGCCAACGGGACGCCGCTCTGGCAGCAGGACACCGCCTGGTCGCGGGCGCTGCGCGACTTCCTGGAGCAGTGGCGTGGCCGCAAGCTCACCCGCACCTGCGGCACCGACGAGGAGAGCCGGAGGCGGTACGGCGCGAGCCTGGCCGCCGCCGGGTTCGAGGTGCGCGAGACCGGGTTCGACTACACCGACGAGCTGGACCTCGGCCGGATCGTCGGCAGCGTCTACTCGGCCCTTCCCGTCGACGAGCTTCCCGCTCCGGACCGCAGGGCCTCCTTCGCCGAGCAGGTCCGCGGTGCGCTGGAGCCGTACGCGCCGTTCACCGAGCACGTCCGCGTGGCGATACTGATCGGCCGGACACGTTCGAGTTGACCTCAACCGCGGTTGAGGTCGCACGATGGCGGGCGGGGCTGCGCCCCGTCCACCACGATCACTACACGGGACCTTCATGAAGCTTGAGATCTACGCCGATGTGCTGTGCCCCTGGTGCTACATCGGCAAGAGACGCCTGGCGGCCGCGGTGGCCCGGGCTGCCGGCCATACCAGCATGGAGATCATCTGGCGCGCCTACGAGCTCGCGCCGGGCGAAGGCCGGACGCCCGGCCAGACCGCCGCGGAGGCCCTGGCCGGCTGGTGGGGCGAGCGGACGCCCGCCCGCGTCGCACTGATCCGGTCACTGGGCGCGGCCGAGGGCCTGGAGCTGAACCTGCACCTGGCCCGCCCGGTGAACACCTTCGACGCGCACCGGCTGGTCAAGCTCGCCGCCGAGCACGGCCGGGCCGACGAGATGATGGAACTGCTGCTGCACGCCTACCACACCGAGGGGCAGAACGTCGCCGACCCCCAGGTCCTGCAACGCCTCGGCGGCGAGGCCGGGCTGGACGCCGGGCGGGTGCGCAGCGTGCTGGACGGCGACGACTACGTCGGCGAGGTGCGTGACGACCGGCGCCGCGCCGCCGAGCACGGCGTCACCGGTGTGCCCAGCCTCGTGCTCGACGACCGGCCGCCGGTCTCCGGAGTCCAGCCCGTCGCCGATCTGCTCGCGCTTCTGGCGGACGACCCGGCCGCTCACCCGGTGCCCGGCTCTTGACCCTCACGTCGCGTCAGGCGGCATAGTCGGTGCCGTGGAGGAGCACTGGACCGTGGGACGCGTGGCCCACCTGGCCGGCGTGAGCGTCCGCACGCTGCATCACTATGACGCGATCGGGCTCGTGCGCCCTTCGGCGCGGACCGCGGCCGGGTACCGGGCCTACTCGGCGGGCGACGTGGAGCGGCTGCGGGAAGTGCTGGCCTACCGGCGGCTGGGCTTCGGCCTGCGCGAGGTCGCGGACCTGGTCGGCGACTCCACCACCGACGCCGTCGCGCACCTGCGCCGGCTGCGCGGCCTGTTGCTGGAGCGGCGGGATCGCGCTGACGCCATGGTGGCGGCCATCGACCGGGAGATCGAGGCACGGGCGAAGGGGCTGACGGTGACACCGGAGGAGCAGCTGGAGATGCTCGGCGCCCGGCTGTACGACGCGATCGGCGGCGCCTACACCGCGACACGGCGTACCGATCCGCGGATCGCGGCGCAGATCTGGGACGCGCTCGGGGACGCACGGACGGTGCTGAACGTCGGGGCCGGAACCGGCTCCTACGAGCCTGCCGATCGCCGGGTGACCGCGGTGGAGCCCTCGGCGGTCATGCGGAGCCAGCGGCCGGTCGGCACGGCACCGTGCGTGGCCGCCGCCGCGGAGCGCCTGCCGTTCGAGGACCGGTCCTTCGACGCCGCGATGGCCGTCTCCACCGTTCACCACTGGGGGGACCCGCTAGCGGGGCTGCGCGAGATGCGCCGCGTGGCCCGCCGCGTGGTGGTGCTGACCTTCGACACCGACGAGCCCGGCTGGCAGGACCGGTTCTGGCTCACCCGCGACTACCTGCCCGAGTTCGCCACCGTCCTCGCGGAGTTCCCCTCGCTGGCGGGGATGGCCGACGCGATCGGCGCCCGTGCTGAGCCGGTGCCCATCCCGTGGAACTGCGCCGACGGCCTGTTCGAGGCGTACTGGCGCCGGCCGGGGGCGTATCTGGAGAATCACGTCCGCCGGGCGATGTCGGTGTGGACGAAGGTGGGGCCGGAGGCCGAGCGGCGGGCGGTGCGAAGCCTCGGCGACGACCTCCGGTCCGGCCGGTGGGCCGAGCGCAACCGCGACCTCGCCGACCTCGACACGGCGGACCTCGGTCTCCGCCTGCTCGTCGCCTGAACGGACAGCGAGCCCAGCGCTTCGGGGGAGCCTGTATCGTGGACGAGTTCCAGTTCCTTCTGCGTCGATCTTGAGGTGACGTCCTATCAACCAGGCCAGGTAGCCGTCCGCGTTCCCCGCGTGCTGTCTTGTCGCACGTGTCCGGGGGCGGACGTCGCGCTGGCCTGAGTTGCGTCACCCTTCCCGCAGTTTCCTTTACCGGGTGCAGCTCTGCCGTCTGCCCCGGTGCGGCTGTCGGCAGGGCTCCCCGATCGATCTGGATCAGGAGTTCCCCGTCGTGCCTCACTACACCACTGATGAGTCCCCCGGACTGTCCAAGATGGGCTTGACCGCCTGGATCGCCCTCTTGGTGCTGCTGGGCGCCGAGCTGATGGACATGATCGACCAGTCGGTCGTCCTGACCGCCCTGCCCGCGATCCAGGAGTCGACCGGCGCCGGACCGGCCGCCGTACAGTGGCTGACCACCGGCTACTCGCTGCCCATCGCCGTCGGCCTGATCACCGGCGGCCGCCTCGGCGACCTGTACGGCCGGCGCAGGATCCTCCTCATCGGCACCGCCGTGTTCACCACGGCCTCGCTGCTGTGCGGCCTGGCCGCCGGGCCGGGCCTGCTGATCGCTGCCCGCGGGGTGCAGGGCGTGGGAGTGGCCCTGATGATCCCGCAGATCCTGGCCACCCTCCATGTCACCTTCGAGGGGCAGAACCGCAGCAAGGTGTTCGGTCTGTACGGAGCCGTCATGTCCCTCGCCAACGTCCTGGGCCCGGTGATGGGCGGCCTGCTGACCGAAGCCGACCTGTTCGGGCTGTCGTGGCGGCCGATCTTCCTGGTCAACGTGCCCGTCGGCCTCGCCGTGATCCTGCTGGGACGCCGGTTCATCCCCGAGTCGACCGTCCAGAGGGCCGACCGGCTCGACCTGACCGGCATGCTGCTGTCCGCGCCGGCCATCGTCCTGATCGTCTTCCCGCTCGCCGAGGGACACCTACGTCGCTGGCCGCTGTGGTGCTTCGCCCTGCTCGCCGCGGGACTCCTCCTCCTCGGCGGCTTCCTGCGCCACCAGTGGCGCAAGCAGGGCGACGCCCCGCTCGTCACCCTGTCCCTCTTCCGGAGCCGGCAGTTCTCCGGCGGCATGGCCGCGCAGCTGACGCACGGCCTGCTGTGCGGGCTCTTCTTCATGACCTGGACGCTCTACCTCCAGCGCGGGCTGGGCCTGAGCCCCTTCCACGCGGCCCTGGCCTTCGTGCTGCTCTCCCTGGGGGAGCTGGCCGGCGCGTCGCTCGCGGCCAAGAGCGCCGGGCGCTTCGCCCGCAGCCTTCCGCAGGCCGGCGTCCTCATCACGCTCGCCGCGATGGCCGCCTACGGGCTCCAGGCCGACGCGAGCCAGGCCGGCCTGACCCTGCCGGCGATGGCCGCCCCGGTGGTGCTGATCGGGTTCGGCCTCGGCATGGTCAGCGGCCCGCTCGCCGACCTGACGCTGGCCCGAGTCCCGGAGGCGGACGCCGGGTCGGCCTCGGGCCTGTTCAACACCGTCATGCACCTGGGCATCGCCGTCGGTACCGCCCTGACCGCCCTGACGTTCTTCGCCACCACCGGCGGCTCACCCGACGCCGCGCTCAACCGCGACGCGTTCCTCACCGTGCTGTGGTGGGCCGGCAGCCTCCTCGCCGTCATGTGGGCCCTGCTGTTCTGCCTGCCCAAGCGCGGGTACGGCAGGCGCCGCGACGCCCGATGAGAACCGGCTCAAGGGGAGGTCGGCTCCGCCAGGCCCGGCAACTGGTCCATGAAGGCGATGGCCCGGCGGAGCAGCGGCACGGTGACCGAACCGGATCCCACCATCGCCAGATGCAACGCCTCCAGCACCTGATCCCGGCCGACGCCTTCCTGCGCGCACTGTTCCAGGTGGTAGTAGACGCACTCCTCGCAATCCTTGGTCACCGAGATGACCAGGCCCATCAACTCCTTGACCCCCTTCGACAGGGCCCCGGGCTCGTAGGCGGCGCCGTCCAACGCGAAAAACGACTCCACGACCGGACCTGTGGCACGCAGCGCGTCGTTGCCCTTGGCCCGGGAATGGCGAAACTCGTCTGGAGCAGGAACGTTCGTCATGAGCTCACGCTATCGGTGACGACTTCTCGCCCCGGCTGCGGGATTCGGTCGTGACAGTCGGGAAGATTCCGGCGATCCGTGGACCCTGTGTTCGGCGTCCGGCCTTCTGGCGGGTGCCTTGCCGACACGGCGTTCGCTCTTGTGGGCCGCCCGCGCTCCATCCGGGAGCCGGTCCGGTTCAGTGCTGGAGGGTCGCGAGCCAGTCGGTCAGCAGGCGGTTGACCTCGTCGGGGCGCTCCTGCTGGATCCAGTGCCCGCAGCCGTCCAGCAGGTGGGAGGCAGACAGGCCGGGGAGGGTGGCGGGAAAGGCGTCGATGGCGTCGGACATCCAGGTGGTGGAGGCGTCCAGGGCGCCGCCGATGAACAGGGACGGCTGCTTGATCGGGGCTCCGCGGTGCGGGGCGAGGTCTTCCCAGTCCCGGTCCATGTTGCGGTAGCGGTTGAGCGCGCCGACGACCCCGGTGCGCTCGAACTCCCCGGCATAGACGTCGAGGTCGTCCTCGCTCAACCAGGCCGGGCGGACGCCCGTGGGAAAGCGGTCGCGCAGCCGGCCGCCGCCGCGGGCGACGAAGTGCGGGTCGGGCTCGTCCTGGGCGGGCATGGTGTCGCCGGACAGGGCCGCGTAGAAGCCCCCGAGCCAGCCCCGGACGTCGGGCTCGATCTCCGCCTCCGCGCGCCCGGGCTGCTGGAAGTAGGAGACGTAGAACTCCTGCTCGGGGCCGCCGACGTGGCCGAAGACGTCGGTGGGGCGAGGGCCCCCGGGCGGCGCGTAGGGGACGCTCAGCAGGGCGACGGCGCGAAAGACCTCGGGGTGGAGCAGCGCGGAGGCGGAGGCGATGGTGGAGCCCCAGTCGTGGCCGACGACCACCGCGTTCCGCTCGCCGAGGGCGCGCACGACGGCGACGTTGTCCGCCACCAGGTCGAGCATCCGGTAGGCGTCGGTGGCCTGCGGTTTGGAGGAGCGGCCGTAGCCGCGCACGTCGATCGCGACCGCCCGGTAGCCGGCGGCGGCGAGGGCCGGGAGCTGGCGGCGCCAGGAGTACCAGGACTCGGGGAAGCCGTGCACGAGCAGGATCAGCGGGCCGGTGCCCTGCTCGACCAGATGCAGGCGCCCGGCCGGGCCCTCGACGGTGCGGTGGCGGAGCTCGTCCGTCGGCGCGGGCTGCATCGGCTGTATCGGCTGCATGGGCTTGTCCTCGGTTCGCGGGCGGACGCGGCTACCCCTCGATCATGCGGCGGGACACCCCCCGGAGCGATTCGCCTTGCCATTCTGGCAAGCTTGCAGGACAGGGCGATGGAGCGGCACGGCAGAGGGGTGGGAGGTGGCGGTCGACGACGTGGACGGCACACTGGCCGCGATGGGGCCCCGGTTGCGGGCCGCGCGCGAGCACCACGGGGCGACGCTCGCCGGTGTGAGTTGCGCGACCGGCATCTCGGTCAGCACGCTGTCCCGGATCGAGACCGGCCGGCGCAAGCCCACGCTGGAGGTGCTGCTGCACCTGTCGAAGGAGTACGGCGTCTCCCTGGACGAGCTGGCCGGCACCGTCCCCGCGGCCGGGCCGCGTGCCACGGCGCCGCTGAGCTTCGGGGATGACAAGGTCGTGCTGTCGTTGACCCGGTACGTCGGCGGCCTGCACGCCCACAAGCACGTCCTGCCCGCTCTCGGGGATCCGCCCGCCCGGCCCCGCCAGGTCTCCCACGAGGGCTATGAATGGCTGTGCGTCCTGTACGGGCGGCTGTGGCTCGCGCTCGGCGACCAGGACCTCGTCCTGACGGCCGGGGACGTCGCCGCGTTCGACACCCGCACCCCGCACGGGGTGACGAACGCCGGATCCGGCGGCCCGGTCGAGTACCTGATCATGTTCGGACCCCAGGGCGAGCGGCTGCGGCTGCGCACCCCTCCGGCCGAAGCCCCCGTGAACCGCGGGCCGGGCCGTCCCCGGTGACGTCTTCCACCGCATCCGCGACGCCCGACTTCGGAACCCCTCGTCTAGGCCTCGGACCGCAGGCCGCGTAGCAGCAGGTCGATCAGGTGGCGAGGGTCGTAGTCGGGGTCGTCGTCGCGACCGATGCAGAGGTTGCCGATGCCCCGCATCAGCTCGTACGGCCGGGCGCCGGGTCTGATCTCGCCCGCCTCGACCGCGGCGTCGAGCAGCCGGGCGGTGACGGGCAGAAGCCGGTCGAGGAAGTGGGCGTGCAGGGTGGCGAAGCCGGCGCTGTCCGACTGCAGGGCGTCGGCCAGGCCGTGCTTGGTGACCAGGAAGTCGACGAACAGATCGACCCATTGCCGCAGCGCGGCCAGAGGGCTGCCGGCGCTGGCCAGGAGCGCGGGTCCGGCCTCGACGCAGGCTTCGATCTGGTGGTGGTAGACGGCGGTGACGAGGTCGGCCCGAGTGGGGAAGTGGCGGTAGATCGTGGCCAGACCGACGCCCGCCCGCGCCGCGATCTGGCGGATCGGTGCGTTGACGCCCGAGGTCGTGAACACTTCGGCAGCGGCGGAGAGCAACGCCTGCTGGTTGCGGATCGCGTCGGTGCGCTTGCTCCGGGCCCCCGTCTTCCCGCCGGGTTCCTGGCTGGCCATCAGACTCCTCGTGACGGAATTGACAAAGCGGATCGCTGTTCCGCATATTAAAGGGAACAACGTTCCGTTTCAGTCTAGCGAACGTCCCGAGCCTCCCGACAGCCGAAAGGGATCACCTCGTGATCACATCCCGTACGCTCGACCGACCCGTTGCCGTGCTGTCGTACAGCCCGGTGGTGCTCCCGGTGCCCGGCCGTCCCATAGACCTTCACCTGCGGGTGTCGGTTCCCCAGGCGGGTGCCGAACTCCCGGTGATCTTGCTGTCGCACGGGCACGGGCCGTCCAACAACCTGTCCTCGCTGAACGGCTACGCGCCCCTGGCGAGCCTGTGGGCGCAGCTCGGATTCGCGGTCGTGCAGCCGACGCACCTGAGCTCCCGGACGCTGAGCTCCGTTCTCGAGGGCGAGCCAGGCGGGCCGTTCTTCCTGCGGTCGCGTCCCGAGGACATGACGCGCATCCTCGACGCGCTGGAGGAGATCGAGAAGACCGTGCCGGGGCTCGCCGGCCGGCTCGACCACGACCGGGTCGCGGTCGCCGGGCACTCGCTCGGCGGCTTCTCCGCCGGCCAGCTCCTCGGCGTCCGGCTCACCGACGACCCCGGCTCCGACGTCCGCGACCCGCGGATCAAAGCCGGAGTGCTGCTGGCCGCACCGGGCCGGGGCGGCGACGCCCTCAACGGGCCCGCCGCCCACCTGGTCGCCGACTTCCACAGCGTCGACTTCTCCACCATGACCGCGCCCACGCTCGTCGTCACCGGCGACAAGGACGACCCCGCGCACTTCACCGACATGGGCCCGGCCTGGCACGCCGACCCCTACCACCTCGCCCCCTCGCCCAAGACCCTGCTCACGCTGTACGGCGCCGAGCACGGGCTGGGCGGGATCGCCGGCTACGATGCCGCCGAGACCACCGACGAGAACCCCGCCACGGTCACCGCCCTGGCCCGGCTCACCGCGGCCTACCTGCGCAGCGAGCTCTACCCCGACGACAACGCCTGGGAGGCCGCGCAAGCGGAGCTGACCACCGGACCAGATGCGGTCGGGCGGGTCGAGGCCAAGTGAGGCAGAGACGGGCGCCTGGGCCTGTGGCGGCCCGGGCTCCCCTCCCCGCCTCCCCGGTGGGACCGGCTGGGCGCACCTACCCGACCCGTTGCGGGCCACGACGGCGCCTGATCGTCGAGATCACGCCGGGGCCGCACTCCTGAAGGGTTTCGACGGAGCCGCGCATCCGCGGCTCACCAGTTGGCCGGCACGCCGGGCACGCCCGCGGGCAGCGGGTGGCCGGGCGGCCGGATGATGTAGACGATGCCGCCGCTGCTGGAACTGCGCTGCCAGACGTTCTCGAAGTCGGCGCGGGGATAGACACGGCGCGCATCGTCGTTCGTCGGCGAGTTGGCCGGGTCGTTGACGATCACGTCGCCGGTCGCGGTGAACCCGATGACGACGAAGATGTGGCCGTTGGTCCCGTAGCCGGCTCCGGGCAGCTCGCCCTTCTTGAACGACTGCGACGTGATCACGGGGATGCCGGCCTTGACGAACTTCTCCAGCTCGGTCAGCGACCGCAGCCGCGTGACGAAGCCGTCGAGCCCGTAGCGGCCCGCGTAGGCGGTGTTGAACGGCCAGTTCCCCGCACCCTGGTAGGCGTGGTCGTAGACGTACCTGGCGGCGTAGTCGACCTCGGGGCTGGGATCGGCGGGATCCACCCAGGCCGTGTCGGCCGCGCTGGGCCACTTGCCCCAGAAGCCGAGCACCATCGTGGTGGACGTCGGGCTGCACCAGGCCTGGCCGCCTCCGTCCCACTCGGGGTAGTGGCCCTGGTGGATGCTCTGCGAGCGGCGCGGCACGTTCAGCTCGACGCCCCACGCCTCGCCGCCCGGGCTCGCCGGCACGGACTTGCGCTCGGGGACCGCGGAGGCCATCGCGCCCAGGGTGCGGACCGTGGGCCCGCCGGTGGCGCCCGGCTTGCGGTAGAGCGTCGCCCGCAACTGGTAGGAGTCGATCGGCTTGCCCGCGGCGGCCACGAACGTGTCGACGGAGACCGTGCCGTCGGCGTCGCCCTGCCCCGGCACCGAGGTCCGCTGGATGTCGGACTCGCCGTAGGCCCAGCGGCCCATGACGTACCACTTGGTGTCGGGCGCGGTGCCTCGCATCTCGATCTGGATCCAAGTGCCCGCCGGGGTGTCGGCGGTCCAGGAGGCGATCAGTTCGGTGGCTCCGAAGCCGATCTGCCTGTCCTGGCCGGTCCACTGGGAGTACTCCCAGGTGGCTCCGCCGTACTCGATGGTGCCCGCCGGTTGTCCGAAACTCAGCCCGGCGCCCAGATCGGCGCGCTGGTAGACGACCTTGGACTGGGCTGGTGGTGGTTTCTGCTCCGCTACGGCGGCGCTCGCGGGGAACGCGGCCAGGATCGCGGTCGATAACAGCACAAAGAGCTTGCGCATTCGGCTCACCTCGCCCGGAATCTACGGGCGCGGTGCCGGCGGGCGCATCGGATGAGTTACGTATACCGAGCTGGTCTTTCGGCTTGAACAGCGGTTCGGCGGGTAACTCGCCCGGCTGGTGGCTAGTCCCGCACGTGCAGGCCGAAACCCTTGCGGCCCGGCGCTTCCAGGCCCTCCTTCAACCGCAGCGACGGGATCTCGTAGTCACCGAAGTTCTGGCGCCGGAACGCGATCGGCTCGGTGGATTCCAGCGACAGCAGCCGCTCCTCCCAGGCCTTCGCGGCGTCGTCGAAGTCGCCGCGCGACATCTTGTCGGTGCCGTACAGCACGAACGGCGGCAGCACCTCCATGCCCGGGTAGTAGAGGATCCCGTGGTGGATCGGGAACAGCAGGTCCTCGATCGGGCCGTTGATCCCGCGATCGGTGTAATGGGACTCCCGGCCCCCGATGGTCACCGACAGCATCGCCCGCCGTCCCTGCAGCGTGCCCTCACCGAAGCGCTCGCCGTACCGGGTCTCGTCGTGCACCCCGACGCCGTAGGCGAAGTGGAAGGCGAACACCCGGTCCACCCAGCCTTTGAGGATCGCCGGCATCGTGTACCACCACATCGGGAACTGGAAGATCACCGTGTCGGCCCACAGCAGCTTCTCCTGCTCGGCCGCCACATCGGGCGTGAGCGCGCCGGCGTCGTACGCGCCGGCCGAGCTCGCTATCACCCGCAGCGGGCTCGTGGCGTGCTCGCCGAAGTCCGCCGCGTCCACCACGGCCTTCCAGTTCATCGCGTACAGGTCGCTCACCAGCACCTCGTGCCCGGCGGCTTCGAGCGTGGACACGGCGAGGTCCTTCAGCGAGCCGTTCAGCGAGTGCGGCTCGGGGTGGGCGTGGACGATGAGCGTCTTCATGGCTGTTCCCTTCACGAAGGTGTCGCCACTGATGCTCGGGCGTCGCGGCCTCGTTGTTCAGGGGCGCTTCTTCCCGTGGACGGGACTTCCTGGTATCGGCAGGGCCACCTTCACGCGCGTCGCCGCGGCCATACTGGAGGCATGGACGATCTGGCGAGTTTCCTGCGCACCCGGCGTTCGCGGGTCGACCCGTCGGTCGTCGGCATCCGCACCGACAGCCGCCGCCGGGTCGAAGGACTGCGCCGCGAAGAGGTGGCGCACCTGTCCGGGGTCAGCGTCGACTACTACGTGCGCCTGGAGCAGGGCCGTGCCACCCAGCCCTCCGAACAGGTCCTCGACGCGCTCGCCCGCGTCCTCGGCCTGGACGAGACCGAACGCGGGCATCTGTACCGGCTCGCGCGGCAGCGCCGCCGCCGCGCGAAGTCGCCCAGCGGGCGTCTGCGGCCGGAACTGCTGCGCGTCCTCGACCTGGTCACCGACGCGCCCGCTCTGATCATGGACCACCGGATGGACGTGGCCGCCGGGAACCGCCTCGCCGGGCTGCTCTACGGCCGGGAGCTGCCGGGCTTGAACACCGCCCGGCACATCTTCCTCGAGGAGGCCGAACGCGGCCTGTACGCGGACTGGGACAGATGCACCCTCGACGTGGTCGGGCACCTGCGCCTGGCCGCCGGCAAGTATCCCGACGACCCGCGCCTGGCCTCGCTCATCGGTGAGCTCGCGATGGGCAGCGACCGCTTCCGCCGCCTCTGGGCCCGAGCGGACGTCCGCGCCCGCACCCATGGACGTAAGGCTTACCGCCATCCGCTGGTGGGACTGCTGGAGCTGCACCAGGAGAACTTCGCGCTGCCGGATGACTCGGGCATGGAGTTGCTGGTGCTTTCGGCGGCGCCCGGGAGCCCCGCTGAGGATGGGCTGCGCCTGCTGAGCTCGTTCAGTGGGGGCTCGAAGAATATGACGCTAGATGGGAATCCTGGATGGAGCCAGCTAGGCGGACGTCAGTCATAGGCGGAATGCTTTGGACGGCTCTCGGAGTCGGTTACAACCTTGTCCTGGGGTTCGCCGCTTATTTTCCCATCGATTTCACCTACTGGCTTGTCTCTGGTCCACCTCCCGGTAATCATCGCGACACCCTGCCGTTGTTTGTTGCTATCACGGTCTTGTCCTGGGTGGTGGTCCTGGCTCTCGCGGTCGCTCCGAATATCCCGCTTGCGCGGAGATCTTTTCTTCCTGGCAGTGTCTATGGAGTCATCGCTGCGCTGCTGGTTCTCGTGATCCCGACAGGGAAAATGATGCCGATCGTCAGGGTGGTGGGCTTCTGAGGAGAATTCCTTAGGGGAGCTCATGCCACCATCGCGCAGAACGGCGACCTCGCCGGATTCGGACTGCTGCGCGAGGTCGAGGCCGGATACCGCGTCTGCGGTATCGCGGTGGGTGAAAGCAGCGGGTTACTGTGCCGGTGTGAAGACGTTCGCCCTGGTGTGCGGCTTGACGGTGCTGGTGGTGAGCACCGGGGTGATCGCGTACGGCAACCAGCCGGAGGCCAGGCCGATCGACGTGCTCGGCTACGCCCTGCTGGTGGCAATGTGCGCGAGCCTGCTGTGGCTGCGCGCGCGGCCGGAGCCGGCGCTGGCCGGGAGCCTCGGGGCGACGGGCCTCTACTTCGTCCAGGGGTACGCCTACTCGCTCTGGCCCGCTGCGGCGCTGCTTGCCGTACACGTCACGATCTCGTCCGGGCGGCGTCTGGCCGGGTGGACCGGGGTGGGGATCCTCGTCGGCGTGCCCGCTGTCGCGGTGCTCCTCGAGCCGGAGGTGGACAACGCGGTCGCGCTGTTCGTCTGGGTGTTGCTCGTGCTCGTCGTCGCCCAGCCCGCGGAGGTGTCGCGGGCGCGCAGGGAGTACGTGACGGCGGTGGAGCAGCGGGCGGCCGAGGCGGAGCGGACCCGCGAGGAGGAGGCACTGCGGCGGGCGCAGGAGGAACGGCTGAAGGTGGCCAGGGAACTGCACGACGTCACGTCGCACACGGTGTCGGTGATCGCCCTGCACGCGGCCGTCGCCGCCGAGGCGGTGGAGCGGGCCGGCGGGCCGCCGGAGGCGCGGGAGGCGCTGCAGGTCATCCGGACGGCCAGCCGGGAGGCGCTGGCCGAGATGAAGGCGGTCCTCGGCGTCCTGCGCCCGCCCCCTACCGAGCCCCAGACCGAGCCTCAGCCCGACACACCGACCACCCGGCTCCCGCCCGGCCCGGGGCACCCGCTCGTCACCCGGCCACTGCCCGGTTCCGGAGAGCTGCCCGACCTGCTCGCCACCGCCACGCTGCCCGTCTCGCTCGACGTGCGGGGCGAGCCGCGCCCCCTGCCGCCGGCCGTGGACCTGACCGTCTACCGGGTCGTGCAGGAGGCACTCACCAACACGATGCGCCACGCCGCCGCGACCAGCGCCTCGGTCCGCCTCGACTACGCCGACGGCAGCGTGACCGTGCAGGTGGACGACGACGGTGCGGGCGGCCACTCACCGCCCGGGCACGGCCTGACCGGCATGGCCGAGCGGGTGAACGCGGTCGGGGGCAGGCTCAGCACCGGTACGCGCCCCGGCGGCGGCTTCCGGGTGACGGCCCGGCTCCCGGTCGGGGAGGAGCACGCTTGATCAAGGTCCTGCTGGCCGACGACCAGCCGCTGGTCCGGGCCGGGCTGCGCGCGTTGCTGGGCACCGAGCCGGACCTCGGCGTGATCGGCGAGGCGTCGGACGGGGCGGAGGCGGTACGGCTGGCCGCCGAGCTGGAGCCGGACGTCGTGCTCATGGACATCCGCATGCCCCGGCTGGACGGCTTGGAGGCGGCCAGGCGCCTGGCGGGCAGCCCGGTCAAGGTGGTCGTGGTGACCACCTTCGACCTGGACGAGTACGTCTACGCGGCGTTGCGGGCGGGCGCCAGCGGGTTCGTGGTCAAGGACGCCGAGCCCGCCGAGATCCGGCACGCGGTGCGGGTGGCCGCGCGCGGCGACGCGCTGCTGTCGCCCGCCGTGACCCGGCGGCTGATCGAGCGCTTCGCCGCCCAGGAGCGGCCCGAGCTGGACGACCGCCGCCTCGGGCCGTTGACCGTCCGCGAACGGGAGGTGCTCGCCGGGGTGGCGCGGGGGCTGAGCAACACGCAGCTGGCCGAGCGGCTGTTCATGAGCCCGGCGACGGTGAAGACGCATGTCAACCGCATGATGACCAAGCTCGGCGTGCACGATCGGGCCCAGCTCGTGGTGCTCGGCTACGAGACCGGCCTGGTCCGCCCGGGCGAGCCCGCCTGACCGCACATGCGCCCGCGGCAAGGCGGAGGCCGGCTTGCCACGCTCGCGGTACGGCGGCGCCCGGCTGGTCCGGCCTGCCGCGCTCGCGGTACGGCGGGGCCCGCGCTGGGTGGACGCCTGCTCCGGGGCGCCGTTCCTAGCGTCGGCGGCATGACTCGATTCCTCCTGCGGCACCGATGGCCGGTGGTGCTGGCCTGGGTGGCCCTGGCCGCGGCGCTGGTCGCCGGCGCCGCCGCCCGCCCCGGACCGGCCGACGACGACTTCGCCCTGCCCGCCTCCGAGAGCCGGCGAGCCGCCGAGCTGCTGGGCGGCCCACCGCCCGGACCGCCGGGCACGCTGGTGGTAGCCGGTGCCGACCCGGAGCGGGTACGGCAGGCGCTCGGCGAGCTGACCACCCGCCTGTCGGCCATCGAAAGCGTGCGCGTCGCGCCGGGACCGACCAGCCAGGACGGCACGGTGGCGACGGCGTCCCTCGGCTACCCCGACCCCGCCACCGCCCTCCGCATCAAGGAGACGAACCTGTCCGTGCCCGGCGCCGAGGCCGACCTGGCCGGGAACGACTTCGCCGACTTCACGCTCGGCGGTGTGACCGAGGGCGTGGGCCTGCTCGCCGCGGCGGTGATCCTCCTGCTCGCCTTCCGCTCGCTGATCGCTATGGCGCTGCCGCTCGTGGTCGGCGTCGTCGGCGTGGTCTGCGGGGTCTCGCTCCTGTCCCTCCTGCAGAACCTCGTCCCGGCGCCGAGCTTCGCCGGCTACCTGACGATCATGCTCGGCCTCGGCGTGGGCATCGACTACGCCCTGCTCGTGGTCACCCGCTTCCGCACCTCGCTCCACG
Organism: Nonomuraea sp. NPDC050310; assembly: GCF_040655795.1. NCBI lineage: Bacteria > Bacillati > Actinomycetota > Actinomycetes > Streptosporangiales > Streptosporangiaceae > Nonomuraea > Nonomuraea sp. NPDC050310. Next base: position 225,397 of record NZ_JBFAKP010000008.1, read on the forward strand.
ACGGGCTGGAGGTCGAACCGGCGATCGCCACGGCCATGCGGACGGCGGGGCGCTCGGTGCTGTACGCCGGCCTCACGGTGATCCTGACCGGCGCGGGGATCCTCTTCCTTGGCCCGGAGCAGGGCGGGGGCATCGCGCTGGCGGCGGGGTGCGGGGTGCTCATGGTGATGCTGGCCGCGCTGACCCTCCTGCCCGCGCTGCTGCGGGTCGTCGGCAACCGGATCGACCGCTTCGGGCTGCCGCGGCGCGAGAGCCGTACCCCGCTGGCGGCGAGGTGGAGCGCGGCGGTGCAGCGGCGGCCCTGGGGGTTCGGGCTGATCGCCCTCGGGGTGCTGACGGTGATGGCGCTTCCCGCACTCGACCTGCGCGTCGGCTGGTCGGACGCGAGCAACCGGCCGGTCACCGACACCACGCGCCGGGCGCACGACACCCTGGCCCGCGCCTTCGGTCCGGGCGCGGAGGCGCCGCTCGTCCTGGTGGCCGCAGGCGGCAGCCGTACCCCGCGAAGCAGCGGTGAGGGGTGCGCGGCGGAACTGGTGGCGGCCTGCCGGTGGGCTGAGCGTACGCCGGGGGTGGCGCGGGTGACGGCGGCGGGGGAGCGGGCCGCGCTGGTGATCCCCGCGACCGGGGCCCAGGACGTCAGGACCACCGAGCTCCTGCACCGGCTGCGGGCGGAGCTGCCCGAGAACGTCCTGGTCACCGGCTCGACCGCAGCCGCGCAGGACTACGCCGAGCACGTCAGGCAGCGCCTGCCGTGGACGGTCGGCGCGGTGCTGCTGGCCTCCTTCGTGCTGCTGACGTTCGTGTTCCGCAGCGTCGTGGTCCCGCTGAAGGCCGTCGCCGTCAACCTGCTGTCCGTCGGCGCCGCCTACGGCGTGATCGTCGCCTTCTTCCAGTGGCCCCCCGACCGGGGCGGGCCGATCGACGCGTGGGTGCCGACGATGCTCTTCGTGATCACCTTCGGCCTGTCGATGGACTACGAGGTCTTCCTGCTCTCCCGGATCAGGGAGGCCCACCTGCGCACCGGCGACAACAGCCACGCGGTGCGCGAGGGGCTGGCCGCGACGGCCAGGGTGATCTCGGCCGCGGCGGCCATCATGGTGTGCGTGTTCGCCGCGTTCGGGGCCTTCGACGACCGGGCGTTGCGGATCATGGGGGTGGGGCTGGCCGCCGCGGTGCTGGTGGACGCGACGATCGTGCGGCTGGTGCTCGTGCCCGCGGCGATGCAGGTGCTCGGCGAGCGCAACTGGTGGTTCCCGGCCCGCCTCAGCCCCCGGCGGCTCCGTACGTCGAGACGCGTACGACGGTCGCAACCGCGGGCCGACGACGGGCCGGGCCCCGGCTTTCTAGCGTGACCCGGCGCTCGGGGTGCCGCGCGTGGTCGCGCACGACCTGCGGCTAACCCGTTCCTGACGCTGCTCACCGGGGGGGGTCCACGGCGTACTGCTCGCCGTGACCCATCAGCTCCTCTGGGACGCCTCGTTCGGCGGCACGCTCGCCGGTGCGCTGCCGCCGGCCGCCGAGGGCCTGCTGCCTGCGCGGGTTCGGACGGCTGCTGGCCAAGCTCGGGGCGCGCGACCGGACGCAGCTCGTCGTGCTGGCCTACGAGACGGGCCTGATCACACCCGGCGCGCGGCCAGGGGGATGGCCTTCAGCGGCCGATGCCGTCCAGGTCGGCCACGTCCTCCGCCGAGAGGGAGAGCCCGGCCCCGGCGATGTTCTCCCTCAGATGGGCCGTCGACGAGGTGCCGGGGATGAGCAGGATGTTCGGTGAGCGCTGCAACAGCCAGGCCAACGCCACCGACATCGGCGTCGCCCCAAGCCGGGCCGCGACCCCCGAGAGCGCATCCGACTGCAGCGGCGTGAAGCCCCCCAGCGGGAAGAACGGCACGTAGGCGATGCCATCGGCGGCGAGCCTGTCGATGAGGTCGTCGTCGTGGCGGTGGGCGAGGTTGTACAGGTTCTGCACGCAGACGATCGGGGCGATACCGCGGGCCTCGATGACCTGCTCGGTGGTGACGTTGCTGACCCCGAGATGACGGATCAGGCCCTCTCGCTGGAGTTCCACGAGCGTCTCGAACGCCTCGGCGAGCGAACCGGGCTTGGGGCCTTCGGCGTCGCCCATGCGCAGGTTGACCAGGTCGAGCGTCTCGACGCCGAGGGACTGGAGGTTCTCGTAGACCTGCTTGCGCAGCTCGTCGGGCCGCCGGGCCGTGGGCCAGCCGCCTTGCGCGTCCCGGTTCGCCCCGACCTTGGTGGCGATGAGCAACGACTCCGGGTAGGGGTGCAGCGCCTCACGGATCAGCTCGTTGGTGAAGCGCGGTCCGTAGGCGTCGCTGGTGTCGATGTGCGTGATGCCGGCCGCGACGGCCTCGCGCAACACCGCCAGGGCGCCGTCGTGGTCAGCGGGAGGGCCCATGACCCAGGGGCCGGCGAGCTGCATCGCGCCGTAACCGAACCGGGTGACCGTCGTGTTGCCCAGGGTCCAGGTGCCGCCGGGCAGGGATGTTGCTGGCGCGTTCATCGTCGTGCCTTTCGCCTATCGTCGTGGGTGGCGTCTTGAGCCTTCCTGGACGAGTATTGGAGAGTTACTTCCCGCAGAGAAGTAGGCACTTTGAAGTGCGTAACTCTCCCGCAGACGAAAGCGAGATCAGTGAAGCCAGCGAAGGCTGCCCAGGTGGCCCAGGCCAAGACGGAGTACAACGCGTTCCTGGCGGCCTGCCCCAGCCGCCAACTCCTCGACCGGATCTCGGACAAGTGGGTCGTGCTGATCCTGTGCGCGCTCGGCGGCGACACAGCAGACAAGTCCGACCAGCCTGGTGCGTCGCCCGCCCCGCGAGCGATGCGCTACTCCGAGCTCTCCCGCCTGCTGGTCGGCGTCAGCCAGAAGATGCTGACCCAGACGCTACGAGCCCTCGAACGCGACGGCCTCCTCACCCGCACCGTGACGCCGACCATTCCCGTCACCGTCACCTACGAGCTGACCGACCTCGGCCTCTCCCTCCACCACCTGACCCGCGACCTCAGGCACTGGGCGCAGAGCCGCATGGACGAGGTCTTCGCCAACCGCGAGCAGCACGACGCCCGCCCTTCATGACCGGCGGCGGCACTGTTCAGGCCACGAGGTGAGCAGGTACGACTCGAAATCCGTGCCCCGGCCTTTCGCGTGGACGCGGACGCGGTAATGGCCGGGACCCCGCCAGGCGAGATTGGGCAGGTCGGTGAGGTCTCCGTCGAGCCCGAACACGTGCAGGCTCCCATGGGTGGACTCGACGGAGAGCTCGACCACTTCCTCCCACGCGTCGAGAGCAGGGGGAGGGGCTTCGTCGACGAGCTCCACCGTCACCTCCACAGGCCCCATCGAGATGCCCGTGCGAATGGTCGCGCCGTCGGCCTCGGCTGCCGCTGCCAACCCGTTGAGAAAGCTGCCGGGGTGGCTCGGCGGCGGATCTTCGAGGCCCCGCAGAACGAGCTGATGGTACGACACCCACACGGTGTCGTGGGACAACGGCATCTCGTCCTTCATGGAGTGGACCTTACGCGGGGCTGACCTCCCCGGCCGGTTCGTTTCCCAGCCCGCCTAGTCGCGGCCGCTGCCGCGGTAGAGGTCGAGTTCGCCGTCGAGTTCCAGCGCGATCACCGTGGCGTGCGGGTCGATCGTGTGGGCGGGGGGCGCGTCGATCCACAGGATGCCGGGCACCCCGTTGAGCTCGCCGGTGATCGTGTGCCCGAGCTCGGCGTCGGCGCCCACGACCCGGGCACGCAGGACGGTGTTGCGCAGCCCGCGCACGGCCACCGTGTCGCGGGGCGGGTCGAAGCAGATCAGGTACAGGGTTCGGCGGTCGGCGGACAGGGTGCTCGGGCCGTAGTGGTGGCCCGCGGGCAACCCGGCGGCCGTGCCGTACACCGCCTCCGCGTGCCGTTCGATCCAGGCGCCGAGGCCCTTCAGGCGGTCGGCCTGTTCGGGGAGGATGCGGCCGTCGGCGGTGGGGCCGACGTCGAGCAAGAGGTTGCCGCCCGCGCCGATGGCCTCGGTGAAGTAGCGGACGAGGTGGCCCACGGGCTTGTGGTTGGTGTCGCCGGGGCGGAAGCCCCAGTTGTCGTTGACGGTCAGGCACAGCTCCCACGGGCCGTCGGGCGGCGTGATGGGGACGCCCTGTTCGGGTGTCGCGTAGTCGCCGCGCGAGAGCATGCGCGCGTTGAGCACGGTCTGCGGTCGTACGGCGAGGATGCGGTCGGCGAGGCCGTCGATGCCCCACTGCTCCTCCGAGCGTTCCCACTCGCCGTCGAACCACAGCAGGTCGGGACGGTACCGCTCGACGAGCTCGTCGACCTGGCCGTCGCGGTAGGCGAGGTAGCGGGCCCACGCGGCCGGGTCCTCCTGCCCGTCCGGGGGAGTGACGTAGGGGCTCGGGTGGGCCTGCGGGCCGCGGACGCTGGGGTAGTCGGGGTGGTTCCAGTCCGAGTGCGAGTAGTACAGGCCGACCTTCAGCCCGCGCTCGCGCAGCGCGTCGGCGAAGGGGCCGATCAGGTCGCGGCCCGCTGGGGTTTTGGTGACGTTCAGCGTGCCGTACGCGCTGTCCCACAGGGCGAAGCCGTCGTGGTGCCGGGTGGTGAGCACGGCGTACCGGGCTCCGGCCTGGGCGAACAGCTCCGCCCAGGCCGCGGGGTCGTAGGCCTCTGCGGTGAATCCGTCGAGCTGGGCGAGGTAGTCCTCGCGGGAGATGTCGCCGTAGTAGAACGACCAGGACTCGGCCACGCCCTCGACGGAGTAGAGGCCGTAGTGGATGAAGATGCCGAGCTTGGCGTCGGGGAACCAGGGCTGCATGGGCATGGGGGGATCCTTCGTCGGTTCTTACCAGGTCCAGGGGGGCGTGGAGGCGCTGGAGAGGGTCTTGCCACCCAGGGCCGAGGCGTAGAGCTGTTCCATGACCGTGGTGGCGGCCAGGCCGCCCGCGCCGGTGATCGACGCGCGCTCCTTCAACGCGGAGGGGACGATCGGCGGCGCGGGCCGTACGGTGCACAGCCTCTCGACGTGGCGGCGCAGCGGGTCGAGGAAGGTGTCGCCCGCCTGGACGTTGCCGCCGCCGACGACCACGATCTCGGGGTCGATGGTGAGCACCAGCGCGGCGATGCCGATCGCGATGACGTCGGCGAACCGGTCGACGGCGGCCACGGCGAGCGGGTCGCCCGCGGTCGCGGCGTCGAACACGCCCTCCCGGCTGACCGTCCGGCCGTCGGTGAGCTCGACGTCGTGCAGGTACTGCTGGGCATGTTCCCAGCCCATCTGCGACAGCGCGCCGATCTCGCCGGCGGCGCCGTTCGCGCCGAGCACGACGGTGTTGTTCAGGACGACCCCCGCCCCGGTCCGGTTGCCGCAGTGCACGTACACCATCGACGCGGCCTCGGCGGCGCTGCCCTTCCACGCCTCGGCGAACGCGGCGAGGTTCGAGTCGTTCTCCACGGCCACGGGGCACTCGAAGGACGAGGCGAAGGCGGCGCGCACGTTCAGCCCCTCCCACTCGTCGAGGCCGCGCGTGATGACGTCCTGGTAGACCACGCCGGGGATGGACACCCCCATCGCCCACACGTCGGCGCGCTCGCGTCCTTGCGCGTCGAGGAGCTGGTCGACCGCCTGGACGGCGTCGGCCAGCACGGCCGCGGGCGGGTCGGTGACGGAGACGCCGACCGAGCGGGCGGCCCGGACCTCGCCGTTCAGATCGGCGAGCTCGACCCGGGTGGTGTGCTGGCCGATGTCGATGCCGGCGACGACGGCCGCGTCCGCGTTGAACCGGTAGCGGTTGGCCGGCCGCCCGGCTCCGGTGGGGGAGAGGGGCTCGACGCTGGTCACCCAGCCGAGGGCCACGAGGTCGCCCACCACCGTGTCGGCCGCGGTCTTCGACAGCCCGGCGACCTGGGCGATCGCCGGGATGGTGAGGGGCTCGCCGCGGATCGCCTCGATCACCGCCAGCGAGTTGATCCGGCGCAGGCGCGACTGGCCCACGGGCTGGCGCAGGAGGCTCGCTTCACGTCCGATCAGCACACGTGGACCTTTCATTCCTGGGAACGCCTTCCATTAAAACACAAAGTGTATTTATTATTGCCACCCGTGCCCCCCAGCAAGAAGGGACCATCCATGCGCAATCGCGTCATAGCCGTCGCCACCTGCGCCTCTGCCGTACTCGCCCTCGGTGCGTGCGGCCAGAAGCTCCAGGACGCCGGCTCGCCCGCCTCGACCGGCGCCGAGCCCGCGAGCCTCCTCTATTGGGGGAAGTGGGCGAAGGGCACCCCGCAGGCGAACCTGTTCGAGAGCGTCATCGCCGACTACACCAAGCAGACCGGCGTCAAGATCGACGTCCAGTGGCTCGCGCAGGGCCAGGAACAGCAGGTCAAGAACGCGGTCGCGACCGGCGCCGGTCCCGACTTCTTCGACACCGCCATCGACCACACCGCCGAGTTCCGCAACGCCGGCGTGCTCGGCGACATGGGCCCGATCTTCAAGACCAAGATCCCGGGCGAGGGCAGGAGCATCGAGGAGGTCCTGCCGAAGAGCGTGCTCAAGGCCATCAGCGACGACAAGGGGTACGGCTTCGTCCCGCACAGCGTCTTCTCCATCGGCCTCTGGTACGACTCCGCCAAGTATCCCGACTTCGCCCCCAGGTCGTTCGACGAGTTGCTGGAGATCGCCAAGAAGGAGAAGGCGTCCGGCCGCGCGCCGATCGCGCTCGACGGCTCGGTCAACGCCTACAACTCCTTCTGGATCCACCAGATGCTGCTGTCCACGGCCGGCCCCGGCATCCTGCTGAAGCTCGCCGAGGACCCGGCCGCCTGGGACCTGCCCGAGGTGAAGCGGGCGGCCGAGGCACTGGAGTCGCTGGTGCAGGCCGAGCTCTTCGAGCCCGACTACATGGCCACCAAGTTCCCGGCCGCGCAGAACGCCTGGGCGGGCGGCAAGCACAGCTTCATCCTCAACGGCTCCTGGCTCGGCAGCGAGACCGCCTCGCTGCGCGCCGCCGAGGTCAAGCCGCGCATCATCGCCTTCCCGCCGGTCGACCCGGCCAAGGGCTCGGTCGCCACCGTCGGCGCGCTCGGCTGGGGCGTGAACGCCAAGTCGAGGAACCAGCGGGCGGTCGCCGACTTCCTGGCCTTCGCCATGCAGAAGAAGTACATCGACCGGATCGCCACCGACGCGGCCAACATCCCCTCGCGCGCCGACTCGCCCGCCCCGGTGGAGCTCCAGCAGTTGCAGGCCTCCATCCGCGACGCGGAGCAGGTCACGCTCGACGGTGACGGCGTCTCGACGGTGAAGCCCAAGTGGCTGGCCGACGTCTTCCTCCCGCTCGACGACAAGTTCGTCGCCGGCAAGCTCACCGCCGCGGAGTTCCTGGCCGAGGGCAAGGCGAAGACCGCCGCCTTGAACGGATGACCGTGACCGTGTCCGACACCGTCCCGCGGGCTCCGTCCGACGACAGGCGGGCGACATCATCCCGCGGCGCGCTCCAGGGCGAGCGCCGCCGGCTGTACCTGCCGATGCTGCTTCCCGCACTGATCGCCTATCTGGTCTTCTTCGTGCTGCCCTCGCTGTTCGGCGTCGTGCTCAGCTTCGCCGAGTGGTCAGGGCTGGGGACGGAGCTCTCCTGGGTGGGTTTCGCCAACTACGTGGCGATGGCCGGCAGCGAGCTGTTCCGAGCCTCGTTCGTGCAGACGCTGATCCTGACGCTGGTCGTGGGCCTGGCGCTGTTCCTCATCGCCGGCGCCTCCATGATCGTATTGCGTACGGCACGCGGCAGCGCGTTCATCCGGGCGGCCGTCTTCCTGCCGTTCATGATCTCGCCCATCGCCGTGGGACTCGCCGTCTCCTTCCTCTTCAACCCGGACGGGCTGATCAACGCCGCGCTGGGGGCCCTCGGCCTGACCGAGCTGCGCCAGCCCTGGCTGGCCCCCGAACTGATCTTCAACGTGATCATGGCCGGAGTGGTCTGGAGCGCGGCCGGCTTCTACGTCGTGCTGGTGATGTCGGCCGTCGACGGCATCCCGCCCAGCTACTACGAGGTCGCCAGGATCGAGGGCGCGAGCGAGCTCCAGCAGTTCCGCTACGTCACGCTCCCGCTGACCAGGGACATGCTGGCCATCGCCGCCTCGCTCTGGGCGATCGCCGGCATCAAGACCTTCGAGATCGTCATCGCCTTCGTCGGTACGGCGGGCACCCCGCCCCCTGAGGCCAGAACCCTCGCCGTCGAGCAGTACCTCCGGGTCACCGGCGGCCGGGAGGGCGGCCTGGCCCAGCTCGGCGAGGCCGCGGCGATCGGCATCGTGATGACGGTGATCACCGCCGTCCTGATCGTCCTGTCGCGCAGGATCCAGCGGCGCGAACGACTGGAGCTGGCATGATCCGCGCCGGGCTCGCCCTGATCAGGGCCCTGATCTGGGCCTGGGTGCTGTTCAACGCCGGCATGGTGGCCTGGGTCCTCCTGAACTCGCTGAAGAGCTCGCGGGAGATCTTCGACAACCCGGCCGGCCTGCCCGCCACCTGGATGTGGGAGAACTTCGCGACCGCGTGGTCGGACTCCGGGCTCGGGGCCGCCGCGATCAACTCGGTCGTCCTCACGCTCGTGTCCGTCCTGCTCATCATGGCGCTGTCCGTCCCCGCCGCCTACGCGGTGGCCCGGCTGGGCGGGCGCTCCAGCGGTCCGGTCGCGACCTTCTTCGCGGTGGGCATGAGCATCCCGTTCCAGGCGTTCGCCGTCCCCATGGTCCTCATCGGGGCGGGGCTGTCCCGGTTCATGATCGACTGGGTCACCGGCGCCTGGGACACGCGGATCACCGTCACGCTCTTCTACGTCGTGCTCAGCCTGCCGTTCAGCATCTTCGTGCTCATCGGCTACTTCCGCTCGCTCCCCGGCGACGTCGAGGAGGCGGCCGCGCTCGACGGGGCGTCGCCGTTCCGCACCTTCCTGCAGATCATGGTGCCGCTGGCCAAGCCCGGCATCACGACCGTGGCGGTGCTGAACGCGCTGAGCCTGTGGAACGAGACCGTGATCGTGCTGATGCTCGTCCCCGAGCAGAGCGCGCAGACGCTCAACGTCGCCCTGCTCAACTTCTACTCCAACATGCAGTACACCTCGAACTGGGGCGGGCTCTTCGCCGGCGTCGTCATCGTGGTGCTCCCGATGATCGCGACCTATCTCTGGTTCGGCCGCCGCATCGTCAACGGCATGACGCAGGGCATCGGCAAATGACAAGAAACGGATCTCCCATGCACGCAACGGTCGGACTCATCGGCGCCGGTGGCATCGCCAACGCGCACCTCCCGGCCTGGCTCGACCTCGGCCACGACGTCGTCATCCACTCGATCGGCGGCGACGCCGAGGCGCTGACCCACCGGCACGGGGGCGGCCGGGTCGTCCCCACCCTGGACGCCCTGTTCGAGGCGGCGGACGTCGTCGACATCTGCACGCCGACGCACACCCACTACGACCTGGCGCTCGCCGCGCTCGGCCACGGCCTGCCGACGATCTGCGAGAAGCCGCTGACCCGTACGCTCGCCGAGGCGGAGGACCTGGTCGCCCGCTTCGCCGACGCCCGGGTCCCGCTCTTCCCCGCGCACGTCGTGCGCTACTTCGCCGAGTACGCCGAACTGCACCGGGCCGTCACCCGCGGCGACATCGGAAACGTCGCCGTCCAGCGGCACACCCGCCAGGGCCGCAGCCCGGCGGGCGGCTGGTTCCTGGACGAGGCCCTCTCCGGCGGCGTGCTGCTCGACCTCATGATCCACGACATCGACATGGCCCGCTGGATCGGCGGAGAGGTCGAGCGCGTCTTCGCCCGCACGCACGCGGTCGGCGGCAGCCAGAGCACCCAGGCGTTCCTCACGCACGCCAACGGCTCGATCTCCGTGCTGACGGCGACCTGGACCACCGCGCCGATCGAGTTCAGGACGCTGTTCGAGGTGGCCGGTTCGCACGGCCTGCTGCACGCCGACTCCCACGAGCGCCGCCCCTACCGCTACCAGGGCGACGCCGTGCCCGCGCCCGGCATCCTGCCCGACTTCTCCCCGCTGACCAGCCCCTACCGGGCCGAGATCGAGGACTTCGTCCGCTCGGTCGCCACCGGTGTCCCGCCACGCGTCACCGCGCTGGACGGCCTCGCCGCCATGCGCATCGCCGACGCCGTCGCCCGCTCGGCCGCCGAAGGCCGGCCGGTCGACCTCAAGCCCCTGGAAGCCGCATGAAGATCGCCCTGCTCTCCTTCGCCCACCTGCACGCCGCCGAGTACGCCGCCGCGCTCCTGCGCTGCGGCGACGTGGAGCTCGGCGCCTACGCCGACGGCTACGACGGCGTCCCCGACGGCGTCACCACCTTCGAGACCGAGGACGACCTGTGGGCCTGGCGGCCCGACGGCGTGGTCATCTGCGCCGAGAACACCCGTCACCGGGAGTTCGCGCTGCGCGCCGCCGCCGAAGGCGTGCACGCGCTCTGCGAGAAGCCGCTCGCCACCTCGCTCGCCGACGCCACCGCGATGCTGGAGGCCGCCCGCGCCGCGGGCACCGTCCTCATGACCGCCTTCCCGGTCCGCTTCGCGCCCGCCTACGCCGACCTCCGGGCCGCGGTACGGCGGGGCGACCTCGGCCGGATCGTGTCGATCGCGGCCACCAACTGCGGCGGCGTCCCCACCACCCGGGACTGGTTCACCGATCCGGCGAGCAGCGGCGGCGGCGCACTGACCGACCACGTCGTGCACGTCGCCGACCTGCTCGCCGACCTGCTGGACGACGACCCGATCGACGTCTACGCGATCGCCAACGCCATCCCCAATCCGGGCAAGGCCGTCGAGACCGCCGGGCTGGTCTCCCTGCGCTACCGCGACGGCGTGATCGCCTCCATCGACTGCTCCTGGTCGCGCCCGCCCGGCCGGCCCGACACCGGCGACCTGGTCACCCTCACCGTGATCGGCACCGAGGGCGTGGCCGACATCGCGCCCTTCTCCGGGGTCCTCACCGGCTGGAACGGCGGCCCGCTCGCGCACGGGTACGGCGCGCCGCTCGACGACCTGCTCATCCGCGCCTTCCTCGACGCCGTCCGCGACGGCGAGGCCCGCCAGCCCGACGCCGGAGCGGGCCGCCGGACCGTCGCCCTCGTCGAGGCGGCCTACCGCTCCCTGCTCGCCGCCGCTCCCGTCCCCCTGGAGATCTGATGATCCGCCACGTCCTCGGCGTCACCGCGACGACCGCCGCCTTACTGGTGGCGCCCGCCGCCTCCGCCGTCCCCGCCGCCGCTGCCGTCGAACCGGCTGCCGGCCGTACGACGGTGACCTTCTCCGACACCCACGAGATCCTGCACGGCAACCCGTACACCGGCACCGCGTTCGACGTGAACACGCACAGGACGCCGGGCACGCCCGGCTACACCTTCACCAACGACCCAGGCATCACCGGCTTCATCGAAGGCACCAGGAAGATCCCCGCCGACGCCGACGTGGTGCGGCTCCAGCTCGCCTGGGCCGACTTCGAGCCCGACGACGGCGTCTTCGTCTGGGACCGCCTCGACGCGTTCATGAAGCGGATCGGCGAGCAGGGCAAGAAGGTCGAGTTCCAGCTCCTCATGTCGGAGGCGCCCGACTACCGGAACGACCCCAACGTCTTCCCGTACGAGTACCCGCCGGCGTGGCTGTTCGACAAGGCCGGGGTGCCCTTCCGGATGGCGCCGTACAACAGCTACTTCTCCAAGCAGCCGATCTACCACCACCCGCTCTACCTGGAGCGGCTCAAGCGCGCGGTGGACGCCTTCGCCGCCCGCTACGACGGCGACCCGGGCGTGGCGTGGGTGGACCTGCGCGCCTTCTCCCTGTTCGGCGAGTGGTCCGGCTGGAACGACGCGATGAACTTCCCGTGGCCCGACAACGCCACCCGCGTCTCGACGCTCGAGGCGATCCTCAAGATCTACGACGACGCGTTCGACAAGTCGATGGTCATGATGCAGAACGCCGGCGCGGAGGTGAACAAGAACGACCCCGACGCCGACACCCAGGCCAAGCGGTTCAGCGTGTACGGCTACGACAAGGCGGCCACGTTCGAGAACTGGGGCGTGCGGTCCGACACGGTCAACGCCGGCTTCGTCTGGCACAACTACGGCGACACCTCGCAGGCCCCGTACGTCAACCGCAGGCTCCGCCGCGACATGATCCAGGTGTCTGAAGGCTCCAACTGGGACAACCCCACGATCATGCTGAACAACCCCCGGCTGTTCGTGAAGAACTCGCTGGAGGGCTACCACTCCAACCTCCAGGGCATCAACAACACCGGCTTCGAGAACTGGCAGCCGATGAAGGACGCCTACGGCGAGTGGTTCGAGACGCTGGCGCGCTACACCGGCTACCGCTTCCTCATGCCCACCGCGACCTACGACACCGAGGTCAAGCCCGGTGGCGAGTTCCGCATCTCGCACACCTGGACCAACAACGCGGTCGGCTTCAGCCCCCGGCGCTACCCGGTCGAGGTGCGCTTCGCCGACAAGTCCACCGGCGCCGTCGTGTGGCGCGGCACCGACGCCACCCTCGACCAGACCAAGCTGTTCAAGGGCGACGTCCGCCAGCTCAACTCGGCCTTCACCCTCCCGGCGGACCTGCCCGCGGGCTCCTACGACGTGGCCGTCGCCATGCTCGGCGAGGACGGCAAGCCGGCCATCGAGCTGGCGATGCCGGGCGGCAAGGGCAAGGTCTACCCGATCGGCACCGTCCAGGTCGCGGCGGGAGCCGTACAGACCGGGCGGCCGGCGACCCCGCTGACCCAGTTCACCATCCAGAACGAGGACTACACCGCGGCGGTCGGCGCCTACGGCGTCGAGGCCCCGCCCGAGGGCGGCCTCGGCGCGCTCTACATGGACGCGGCCGGCGAGTCCGCCGAGTACGACAACGTCGACGTGCCCGCCACCGGCACCTACCGGGTCGAGTTCCGGGCCTCCTCCGAGGAGGCCAACCACCTGAAGATCGAGGTCGACGGCAAGGAGGTCACCACGGTCAAGGTGCCGGACTCCGGCGGCTACAACACCTACCGGACCTTCGAGCGGCTGATCCCGCTCACCGAGGGCCGGCACACGATCAAGCTCACCCGGCCCGACGGGCGCTGGTTCTTCCTCAACTGGATGCGGTTCACCCTCGAACGGCCCGAGTCGATCACCCTCCAGGCCGAGTCGGCCACCGAGCAGCAGGGCGCCCAGCACACCGACCTCGCCGACAGCGACGACGGCACCCCCGGCGTCGACCACCTCGACGCCGGCGACTGGTCGCGTTTCGACGACGTCAGCGTCCCGGCCGACGGCAAGTATCTGCTGCAGCTCCGCTACTCGACCGCCGACGGCAAGCCGCTGAAGTTCCGCGTCGAGGTCGACGGGGCCGACGCCACCGGCCCGCTGAGCCTGGGACCCACCGGCGGCCTGCTCCGCCCGCGGACCGAGGACTTCGTCCTCCCGCTGACCGCCGGCAAGCACTCGGTCAAGGTCGTCTGGATCGAGGCGAGCCCCGGCGCCGTCTGGAACTGGATGCGGCTCGACCTGCAGGGTGCCTCCGAGCAGACCGTCGAGGCCGAGCACTGGACCATGCAGTGGAACACCGCCCAGGAGTGGAACTGGAAGGGCCCCGACACCGGCGTCGTCACCGGGGACGGCGTCGTCGGCGCCATCGACCCGAACGACTACCTGCGCTACGAGAACGTGTTCGTCCCGGCCACCGGCATGTACAAGGTGACCTTCAAGGGCTCGGCCGCCGCCGACACCACGTTCAGGTTCGAGGTGGACGGTGACCGCAACACGGTCTTCGTCCCCAAATCCGGCGACGCCGACGTGACCACCTGGGTCAAGATCCCCGCCGGCCTGCACACCCTCCGGATCGTGAGCGAGGGCAGCGGCCTGGAACTCGACCGGTTCACCCTCACCGCCTCCACCGCCGCGATCAAGGCCCTCGACGTCACCGGCCCCGGCACGCTCAAGGTCGGCGAGCCCGGCCGGCTGGCCGTCTCGACGGTCGCCGCCGACGGCACCCGTACGCCGGTGACCGAGGGCGTCACCTTCAAGAGCTCCGACCCGTCGATCGCCACCGTGGACGCCGGCGGCCTCGTCACCGCCCGCACCTGGGGCACCGCCACGATCACCGCGATCCACGAAGGCTTCTCCGGAGAGCACAAGATCACCGCCACCGACCCCCGGGTGGTGCTCACCTACGTCAACGACACCGACCAGCGCATCGTCTACCCCGCCGACGACTTCACCTACAGCCCCGACCGGGGGCTGGGCGACTACGGCGACGACGTCCACGCCGGCTGGCGCGCCGGGCAGGCCGTCCAGTTCACCTTCACCGGCACCGGCATCAGCCTGCTGACCGAGCGCTACTCCGACATGAGCACCATCGACGTCTACGTCGACGGCGAGCTCAAGGCGACGGTCGACTGTGATTCTCCGGTACGGCTGGCCGCCCAGCGGGTGTTCCAGCTCGCCGGGCTGCCGATGGGCGAGCACACCATCAAGGTCGTCAACGGCGCGGACGAGTTCATGATCATCGACGCGTTCGTGGTCGAGACGCCCAACACCTGGAACGGCGCCGAACTCGGCGTTGGCAACGTCAACGCCAAGTCGGTGACGTTGACCTGGCCGTCCGTGCCGGCCGCCACCGGGTACGCGGTCTTCAACGGCGGCACGGAGGTCATGCGGGTGACGGGGACGACGGCCAGGGTCACCGGGCTGCGTGGCCGTACGAGCTACACCTTCACGGTCCGCCCGCTGGCCGCCGACGGCACGACGCTCCCCATCGACCTGTCAGCCACGGTCCGGACCAAGGGCTGACCGAACCCGGCCGGGTCACCCGACCCGGCCGGGTTCGCTTCAGGACAGGGGCCGGGCCGCCCAGTGGTTCGAGTCGGTCGGCCAGCCCTGGGACGGTGCCTGCTGCTTGAGCACGCTCCGCTCGGCCGTGCCCACGGCGCAGCGTGTGCCGTGCGGCGGCACCTTCAGCGAGATCAGGTACTCGTCGAAGATGTCGGTCTGGCACTTGTCCTTGCCGTAGATGCGGTGCCCCCAGCCCTCGTACGTGAGCAGCACCGCCTTGGACCCGAGCTGACGGGCCGCGTTGGCGGACCAGATCCACGGGGTGGCCGGGTCGTGCAGGGAGTTCCCGAGCAGCAGCGGCGCCTCACCCGTGTAGCGCAGCGCGTGCGGGGTGTTGGTGGTCGGGTAGTTCATGCAGATAGGCAGGTCGTCGATCGGGTACGGGTGGTACCGGGTGTCGGGCGCGAGCTGGTTGGAGACGCGCATGAGCGCGGCGTACTCCGCGTAGCTCCGCAACTGGAGGTTGTAGTCCTGGCAGAGCACCGCGGTCGGGAGGTACGCGACCTCACCCTCCACGGGCTGCCGGCCGGGCAGCGGCGGCACCCACTCGGGCGTCGGCCCACCGTCCAACCAGTTGATCACCTCGCTGAGCAGCCGCCAGGCCGGTCCCTCGGTGCCCAGCGCGGCGTTGTGGATGACCTGCGACTCGGTCATCGTCTGGCCCGTGCTCGGGTACTTCAGCTCACCGCGCAGCGCCTTCTCCCGCAGGCCCTTCCAGATCGCCCGGACGTCGCGGCCGTGCAGGACGCAACTGGTGTCCTGCTCGCACCAGCCGACGAACTGGTCGAAGGCGTCCTCGATGGCCATCGCCTCGGTGGCCAGGAAGCCCGCGACACCGAGGCTGTGGTCCATGTTGCTGTCGAGCCCGAGCGCCCGGACGCGGCCGGGGAACAGCTCGGCGTACATCTGGCCGATCAGCGTGCCGTACGAGATGCCGTAGTAGGTGAGCTTCTCCTCACCCAGGGCGGCGCGCAGCGCGTCCAGGTCCCGGGCGACGTCGACGGAGTCGACGTGGTCGTACAGCGGGCCGGTGCGCGCGCGGCAGTCGGCGTGCAGCTCCTTGGTGAACGCGTTCCAGGCGTCGAAGTCGGCCTGGCTCTTCATGACGGTCTGCGGCATCCGGTTGTACACCGACGCCGAGCAGATCACCGGGTTGCTGCGCCCCACGCCCCGGGGGTCGAACCCGACGATGTCGAACCGCCGCTGCAGCTCCTCGGTGTACGACCCCGGGGCGCCGTACACGGCTTCCACGCCGGACCCGCCCGGACCGCCGGGGTTGATCACCAGCGAACCGATGCGCGCGGCCGGATCCGTGGCCTTCCGCCGCGCGACGGCGATGTCCACCTTCGCCCCGTCCGGCTTCGACCAGTCGACGGGCACGCTCAGCTTGCCGCACTCGGCGGCGGGCTCCTCCTCACAAGGCGTCCACGTGATGGTTCGGGACGTCACGACCTCGGTGTCCGCAACAGCCGCCGAGGCCGGGATGACCGTCGCCATGGCCAGCAGGGCGGCGAACCAAGAGGTTCTTCGCACGATGCTCCACTCTCTAGTCGATCTTCTGTCAGAGCGTGTGACCGTAGCAGATCGCCATATTTCGGAAGGCAGAAACGGGGATAAAAGACGGCATTATCCCCGAGTGAGTGCTTGCTGCCGCGAGTCCCGCCCGGCCCTGAGCCGCCGCGCCGGGCCCGGGTGAATCGCCGCGCTTGACCGCCACGATCGGCTGATCTTCACCAACGACGTCGACGGGAACCTGTGCACCAAGCAGGACGATCTCGCCTGCCGTGGGTGACTGGCGGGTCGTCGCGGCTCACGCCGGCATCGTGCCCCGCAGCCGTAGCCGCCCGGCGACATCATCGGGGCGAGCCACCGTTCACCGGCGGCAGGAGTCTGTTCCGGTGACGGCCAAGGTGTAGGCCTTCTGGACGAGGGCGGACAGGAGGCCCTGATCGTCGGCCTGGTTGACCGTGGTGACCAGGGACACCTTCGTGCCAGGGGAGTAGCCCATGATCGTGCCCCAGAAGCCCGGGTGGTACCAGAGGGCCGTCTTGCCGGACCCGAGCCGCTGGATGCCGAGGCCGTACGCCTCCTCGCCGCTCTGCGGGGTCGGGGTGAGCATCGTCCGCAGAGTGCCGGGCTTGGTGAAGACCTTGCCCTCGAACAGGGCGCGGACGAAGGCGGTCAGGTCGCCTGCCGTCGTCACCAGCCCGCCGCCGCCGTGCGTGTCGAAGCTGGGGTTCCAGCCACGGGTGTCCACGGTGCCGCGGTAGGCGTGGGCGACGGGTTTCGCGACCCGCGGCCGATCCTTCCCCTCCAGGTAGGTGTGCTCCAGCTTGAGCGGGTCGAGGATGAGCGTGCGATAAGCCTGGGCGAGCCGCTGGCCGGCGACCTTCTCGATCACCTTCGCTGCCAGGACGTACCCGGTGTCGGAGTAGTGGTAGCCCTTGCCTGCGGGGAAGTACGGCTTGCCGTGGTCGAGCGCCCAGCCGACGAGCTGGCCCGCGGTCCAGGTCCGTCGCGGATGAGAGCCGACGGCGGCCTGCCAGTCCGGGTCGGTGGCGTAGTCGTACAGGCCGGCGGTGTGGTCCAGGAGCTGACGGATCGTGATCTTCGGGCTGTAGCTCCTGGTCAGCCGCCTCACGAGCTTCGGGTCGAGATACTGCTGCACGCGCTGGTCCAGGCGGAGCTTGCCGCGCTCGGCGAGCTTGAGTACGGCGACCGCCGTGAAAGTCTTGCTGACGCTGGCCGTGCGGAAGGCGTCGGTCGGGCGCAGATCGCGGCCGTTGAGGGCGAACTGGCCCGCGGCTCCCGTGTAGTCGCCCCGGGGACCGCGGACCTGGAGGATGGCCCCCGGGACGGGCGGTTTGGCGGTTTGGGCGAGCAGGCAGTCGAACCCGGTTTCCGCAGCCTGGACGGGGCCGGCGGTGAGGGTGGCCATGCAGGCCACGGCGAGGAGCGTGCTAAGGACGCGGCGCAACGGGAGTCTCCGATCGGTCGATGCGTTTGCGGTGGAGCAGGCCGCGGACCGCGTAGGCGGCCAGCGTGACAGCGATGGATCCGGCGACGACGGCGACCATGGGCGCGGCGCCGGGGGAGAGGGTGACGGCCAGCAGTACGGAAAGAAGCAGCGCGACCACCGCGGACCCGAGCCACGGATGGCCCCACATGCGCACGGGGGCGGCCTCGGTGCGGGAGCGAAGCCGGAGCTGGCTGACGGCGACGAAGATGTACAGGACCAGCGTGAGCAGGCCGGAGCAGTTCATGAGGAGCGTGAAGATCTGTTCGGGGGCGATCAAGCTCGCCCCGATGATCAGGGCCAGCGCGCCACCGCTGCCGGTGATGACGGCCCGAGAGGGCACCCCCGAGGCGGTCCGCCTGGCGAGGGCGGCAGGAGCGTCGCCGCGCTCGGCGAGCGACATGAGCATTCGCGAAGCGCCGTAGAGCCCGGCGTTGAGGATCGACAGGACTGCCACCAGCACGATCACGTTCATCACCGTGGCCGCGCCCGGGATGCCGAGTCGCTCGATCGCCACCGCGAACGGGCTGGCCGTACCGTCCACCGGGATCTGCTCCCACGGGACGACGGCGACGATCAGCAGCACAGAGCCGACGTAGAAGATCAGCACCCGCCAGACGACGCGGATCGTCGCACGGGCGACCTCACGCGCGGGTTCCGCCGACTCGGCCGCCGCGATGGTGACGATCTCCGCCCCGAAGTAGGAGAACAGCACGGTGACGAGCGCGATGACCACGGCGCCCCAGCCATTCGGCGCGAACCCGCCGTGCTCGGTCAGCGCCGACAACCCCACTCCGCCGCTCGGCCACAGGCCCGTGACGTACAGCAGGCCGACGGCCAGGAAACCGACGACGAACGCGACCTTCGCCGAAGCCAGCCAGAACTCGGTCTCGCCGAACAGCCGCACCGAGACCAGGTTGGCCACGGTCAGCGCCACCAGCAGGGCCGGTGCGCCCGCCCACACGGGTACGCCGAGCAGCTTCGCGCCCGCGACCGCCTCGAAGGCGACGACCGCGACGGTGAAGTACCAGTAGCTCCAGCCGACGAGGAACCCCGCCCACCTGCCCAGAGCCAGCTCCGCGTAGCGCGAGAACGAGCCGCTGTCCGGGTGGGCGGAGGCCAGTTCACCGAGCATCCGCATGACCAGGACGACGAGCAGTCCGCCCACGGCGTAGGCGACGACGGCGGCAGGGCCCGCCGAGCCGATCACGGCGCCACTGGAGACGAACAGGCCGGCGCCGATCACGCCGCCTAACCCGATCATGGTCATGTGCCGCCCGCTCAGGGCGCGGCGCAGGGGAGTTTCAGAGTGGGACATCAGGATCTCCTACCGGCCGTGAAACTCGGGATCACGCTTCTCGGCGAAGGCGAGCAGGCCCTCGCCCAGGTCTTGGCCGCGCAGGCAGGAGAGGGAGCCCTCGACCTCCAGGTCGAGCACCTCCTCAAGGCCAAGTTCCCAGGTCCTGCGCAGATGCCGTTTGATGAGCCTTACCGGCAGCGGGGCGGCTCTCCCGATCCGCTCCGCCAGGCCGAGCGTCGTCGCCATCAACTCCGCGGCGGGTACGGCCCTGCTGACGAGCCCGGCCACGAGCGCCTGCTCGGCGCCGATCCGGTCGCCCGACAGCAGCAGGTCGGCCGCCCTGCCGTGGCCGACCAGCCGCGGCAGGAAATACAGCACGCCGTTGGTCGGGTAGAGCCCCCGGCGCGCCTCCAGGAACGCGAACTCGGCGTCCATGGCGGCGATCCGCAGGTCGGAGGCGATCGCCAGCTCGGCGCCGACGCCCACCGCGATCCCGTTCACCGCGGCGATGACCGTCTTCCGGTAGCTCACCAGCCGCCTGGTGACGTCCTGCAGGCCCTCAAGCCTGCGACGCATGTCCTGCTCCGTCACGCCGGACATGTGCTCGCGGGTCTCGGAGAGGTCGATGCCGGCGGAGAAGGCCCGGCCGTTTCCGGTGAGCACGACCACACGGACGGCCTCGTCACGCTCGGCCTCGTCCAGAGCCGTCGCGAGCTCGGCGAAGGTCCGGTCCCTGAAGGCGTTCAGCACCTCGGGACGGTCGAAGGTGATCACGGCAGCGGTTCCGTGCCGGCGCACCACAATGTCGTTCACTTGTCCTCCGCGTCGTACTCGTCCCGCCTGCCGGTGGGCAGCAGGTGCTTGGCGACCCGCTCGGACGGCGTCATCGGTAACTCGGCGACGAACTCGATGTATCGCGGCACCTTGAACGCCGCGAGCCGTTCTCGGACGAAGGCCACCAGTTCCTCCGGCGGTACGGCGCGGCTCACCTGGACGAACGCCTTGACCTCCTCGCCGCGCAACTCGTCGGGGATCGGCACCACCGCTGCCGCGCGAACCGCCGGGTGCCGGGCGAGCACCGTCTCCACCTCCGCCGCGGCGATGTTCTCGCCACTGCGCCTGATCATGTCTTTGCGCCGCCCCGCGAGGTGGAGGTGACCCCGCTCGTCCTGCCAGGCCAGGTCGCCGGTGTGCAGCCAGCGGTTTCTGATCTTTTCGGCGGTGGCCTCGGGAGCGTTCCAGTAGCCGAGCATCATCGGTTCGCCCCGGACGAGCAGCTCGCCGTCGACGATCTTGACCTCCTTGCCGCGCACGGGCAGGCCGACCGAGCCGCTCCCGACGCATCCGGCGTCTTCGCGCGGGACCGCCAGATCGACGCCGGTCTCGGTCGATCCGTAGGCCTCACGCCACGGAGCTCCCCACCGTTCCTCCAGTACGGCATGCAGCCCGGGATCGATCCCCGAGCACAGCACCAGCCGGACGTCGTGCGTTCGATCCAGCGGATCCTCTGGCTGTTTGAGCAGGTAGACCGGCATCGTGCCGAGCAGGTAGAAGAACGTCACCCGGTGCTCACGCACGGACCGCCAGAACGTCGTGGCGGAGAAGCGCGGCAGGATCACCAGGGGAATGCCGGTCATGAGGCACAGCACGGTGTTCCACTGCGGATCCATGTAGGAGAACGGCTGCGCGGTGAGATCGACGTCGCCTTCGCGGGTCCCCGCCACCGCCGCAGCCAGCTCGGCCAGCCGCAGCCAGTAGCCGTGGGTCAGCATGCACCCCTTGGGGAAGCCGGTGGTCCCCGACGTGTACTGCAGGTTGACCAGGTCATCTGGCCCCACGTCCGCCATCTCGAACGGCTCCGCTGCCGGGTCCTGCGACGTGGCACTCGCGTCGAAGACGCCGCGAACCTGGCAGCGCGCTCGGCCCGCGTCGGCGTGATCGAGCAGGCCGACCTCGATGCCCGTCTCGATCAGCGCCTCGGCCGCCTCGGCGTTTCCCGCCAACGCCAGCGACGCGCCGGAGTCATTGATCACGTGGGCGAGGTCTGCCCGGCGATAGGCGATGTTCACCGGAACCATGACCGCGCCGAGCTTGGCGAGCGCGAGCCAGGCCACCGGGAAGCCGATCCCGTTGGGCATCATCACGGCCACCCGGTCTCCAGGGGCCACGCCGCGCTCGCGAAGGAGGGCCGCCAGCCGGTCCGTCCGCCGGTCGACCTCGGCGACTGTGGTGGTGACCCCCTCGAACACGAACAGCGGCAAGTCTCCCGCCGCCGCGGCGCGCCGCCGCAGCAGATCTCCCAGGCTGCGGAAGCTCACGGCAGGCGCCTGGTCGCCAGGTCGAACATGGAGACCAGCTCGGCCGCGCATTCGGCGAGATCGACCGACTCCTCGTCGAAGACCCACTGCAGCATGACGCCGTCGATGGCGCCCTGAATCGTGGCCGCGACGGTGGCGGGGGTGAACTCCCTGAAGTCGCCCTCCTCCTGGCCTCTGCGCAGGATTCCCGCCAGGTGCCGCCGGCACGGGTCGTACGCGGTGGCGTTGAAGGCGCGCTTGGCCTCGACCGTGCCGAAACTTCCCCAGATGTCGATCATCGCCGCGAAGTTCGCTCTGTGCTCGGCCATGAACGCGAAGCTCGCCTCGATGTAGGCGCGAAGCTTGTCGGGCCCGCCTTCCACGCGATCCACCCAGGCCTTGATGAACCGGTTCGACTCTGCCAGCAGGGTGCTGATCACCTCCGTGATCAGCTCGTCCTTGCCGGCGAAGTGGTAGGAGATCACGCTCTTGCTGATCCCCACCTCGTCCGCGATGCGGGCCAAGGACGCCTGGGCCAGGCCTCGGGCGGCGATCGTGGTGATCGCACTCTGGACGATCTGCCGTCGCCGCACTTCCTCGATAAAGGACCGCTTCGGTCGGCCCGATGGCGCGTTTTTCGGCTGCATGGACGAAATTTAGGCCGTATGGTCGAAAAGTGGCAAGTGGCCAGCGACGATGCTCGGGTTTTCCCTACCGCCGGCCGCGACAGAACGGAGCAGACACGTGGACGACGAGATCAGGGGCCTCCTGCGTGACCGTGAACTGGAGGTGCTGGCGCTCATGGCGGAGGGGTGGTCGAACGCCGAGATCGCCGCGCGCCTCCACCTGACCGACGGCGCGGTCGAGAAGCACGTGACCAGTGTCTTCGCCAAGCTCGGGCTCAAGTCCGCGCCTGGTGCGAACCGCCGGGTCCTCGCTGTCCTGCGCTACCTCGGCATCAGCTCACGGTGAGGACCCCGGGTCGCTGTGCCGCCGCGGGTGGGCGGCCATGGCTTCGTCGAGCGAGGCAAGGGCCGACGGCTTGGCCTTCAGGACAGCCGACCTGATCTCCGCTCAGAAAGCGCGCCCGGCAGCCCGCACCCTCCGAGCCATCACCAGGTTCCTCATCGCCTTGGTGACCCAGTTCGCTGCTCGTCTCGATGACATCAGGGGCCTGCAGGGCGTCGGCTTGCGAGCGCAGGAAGTCGGTCTGCGAGGTGTAAGCCCGCTCGGGCGCCGGATCAACACCTGCCTGTTTGAGGATCGCTCAGACCGTGAGCGGGCGCCTATGTCGCCATCGCGGTGCACCGTGGGGCGACGTCCTACCCCCCGCCATCACGCCCATCGGGCCGCCCGCCCACCGTCGCGCCGAGGCCGCGCCCTCTCGCCGGCCGCAACATCGCGCCGACGGTCGCTGGCGTCCTGTCCTCGGGGGACTTCATCAGCAGCAGATGCCGGGCGTCACGGGACGTCGGCGAACAGCGTTACGGCGCGACCACTGACCACCCGCTCGCCCAAACGCGAGACATGCGGCTCGCTTCTCAACTGGTGAGTAGAGTGACGAATCGCCATGTAGGCAGGATGAGCGCCGCCAGGAGCCACCAAAATACGATGCGGCGGTTGAGGAGCCATTGGAAGGCGAGGATGGCCAGGAGCCCCGCCACCGCAGACGCCACGAGGCCGGGGATCGCGGCCACTGCCCTGTCCCAGCCCGGTGGGGCCGAACTGGCTTCAGCCCACCCAGCGAAGATCACTGACCAGTAGCCGAAGAACAGCAGCGCGGCCATAGCCAGGACGACGGTCACGATGCGCGATGCCATGTTGCTCTCCTCATAGGGGCCCAGGGAGTTTTCCCCGGGCCCCCGCGATGTGACGAGGCTTCACCTGTTCCTGGCTGGGCCGGGAACAGGGTTACTTGACGTACTGGTAGCGCCAGGTCCCGCAGCCCGGATAGAGGGATACGAGGCAGTAGGGGTTCTTCGCCTTGTGGGGGAAGAGCCTGCTGACAGTGCGGCTACCGTCCGACCAGATGTTCTGACGGTACATTTCGTGCGTCGGTATCTTGTCGTGGTTGCCGTAGACCCAGTGCTTGCCGCTTGCGTAGAGGTCTCGCGACCTACCGGGGCTCGGGCGAGCGGGGCACGCCGATGTTCGCGAGGGACGGTGACCTGCCCTCCCTGGTCTTCGACACCCCCGTGGACGAGATCGAGCTGGCCGGCACGGTCGTCCACTACCTGACACCCGGGTTGCGCTTCCGGAGCGGCCTCCAGATCGGTGGCCTCCACCTTCTCGACGGCGGCCAGCCGGTACGGCGGGGCCACACCCGGCAGGTCTGGAACAGCGCGGTCATCGGGCCGTCGTTCCTGCTGCCGAGCGGCGTCAGAACCGGCGACGAGCTGGTGTTCGCCGCGACGGGGATGTTCGCCGACGGGCAGCCCGGGCGAACGGGCTCGGACCTCGACGCGACGGGCACCGCCGCCCTCAGCCGAGACGGTGAGGAGATCGCCCGGACGGGCCTGTCTTCGTGCGACGTCCTCGCGTCCTCGCCGTGCGAGTTGCGCGCCGCGCTGCCCGCCGGGTCAGGCGCGTACACGCTGACCGCGTCGCTGAGCCGTACGTCCCAGACGTTGTCGACCGGAGTAACGTCGGCGTGGACCTTCCGCTCCACGACCGGGCAGGGGGCGCTCCCGCTCATGGCCGTCCGGTACCGCCCTGACGGGCTCGACCGCTCCAACCGCGCCGCGTGACGCGCCTGCCGTTGTGGGTCGAGCGCAACCCCGGCTCCGGGCAGGGGCGGGTCACCGCGATCCGCGTGGAGATGTCCGCTGACGACGGCGCCACCTGGGATCCGGTCCCGACCGCCCGGACCGGCGCGGAGTGGACCGCGGTGCTGCTCAACCCTGCGAGGGCGGGTTCGTGTCCCTGCGCGCGACGGTCACCGATGACGCGGGCAACGGGCTGGTCCAGGCGATCACCCGGGCATACGCCGTCGGCTGACCCCTCATTGATATAGGTGTTGGCTTATATAAGCAAAAGCCGGTATAGTCGCCGGCGTGCACGCCTTCGACATCCTCGGTGACCCCGTGCGCCGGCGCATTCTGGAACTGCTCGCCGACGGCGAGCAGACCTCCGGGGCGATCACGGAGATCATCCGGGCAGAGTTCGCCATCTCCCAGCCGGCTGTCTCCCAGCATCTGCGCGTGCTGCGAGACAGCGGCTTCGCCTCGGTGCGAGCCGAGGGCACCCGCCGGTTCTACGCCGTCGAGCCCGAGCCGCTGACCGAGATCGACGCGTGGCTGGACCGGTTCCGCCGGTTCTGGGAGCAGCGCCTCGACGCCCTGGGAACCGAGCTGGCCCGGGGCAGGCGTGCAGGTGGCGGCGGGCGAGACCGAAGCGCGACTGAAGGAGACAGGCCATGAAAGATGTTCTCGACGAACTGGCTGCCGTGCGCCGGACGATGGGCACCGGCAGCGTCCCCGCCGGGGAGGCGTACACCGTCGAGCTGCGACGCCGGTACGACGCGGAGATCGACGACGTCTGGGACGCCATCACCGACCCTGAGCGGCTGCGGCGCTGGTTCCGGCCGGTCACCGGGGACCTCCGGCTCGGCGGGCAGTTCGCCCTGGACGGGGGAGAGCACGGCGAGATCCTCCGGTGCGAGCCGCCGCGGCTGCTCAAGGTGTCCTGGCTCTACGGGCCGGACGCCGACGCCTGGCCCGGCACCAGCGAGGTGGAAGTCCGCCTGGCCGCGGGCCCGGCCGGCGACACCGAGTTCGAGCTGATCCACGCGGCGGTCGTGGGGGAGCCCATGTTCCCCATCTACGGCCCCGGCGCCGGAGGGGTGGGCTGGGACCTGGCCCTCCTCGCCCTGAGCCGGCTCCTGTCCGGCGGCGAGATCACCGGCCACGAGGAGTTCGAGAAGTCGCCCGAAGGACGCGAGTTCGCCCGCTGCAGCGCCGCGGCCTGGGGTCAGGCCCACCTGGCCGCTGGCGGCGAACCGGACCACGTGGCGGCCGCGGTCGAGGCGACGACCAAGTTCTACGTGCCCGACTCGGGCGACACCCCATGAAGTACACGATCGCCCTGCTCCGGGAGACGGTGGCCCAGCAGAGGTTCGAGGGACGCGATCACAAGTCAGATGCAAGTCCGATCATCTAGCTTCGCCCTGACTCGTCAGGAGGGGCTGCGGAAGTGGATCACAGCAGGGAGCCGGAAGCGCGCTGGCTGACGTGGGACGAAGCCGGGGAGGCGATGCTCGACCTGCGCAGGCGCGTGTTCCTGGGCGAGATGAACTGGCCCGAGAAGAGAATCCATCGCGACCGGGACCCGGAAGGGCTCCACCTCTGCGCCGTGTCCGGGGGAGAGATCGTCGCGGCGATCTCCGCCTACGTCTACGAGCCGGGCGCTCCCGAGCTGGCCGCCCTGGAGCTGGCGGCCACCGACGGGCCGTCCGTGGCCATCGGCATGCGGGTGGAACTCCCGGAATACCGCGGTCGCCTGGTCACCGCGCAGATCGGCACCTCCATGCTGCGCCAGATCTGCGAGGTGCTGTTACCGTCGCGCTTCTTCGTCTACGTCCACGCCGATTCGCTCCTGCACCTCGTCGACCGGTACGCGAGAAGGAACTTCACCTACCACGCCCAGGTCGGCTCGGGACCGGACACGGTGGTGGTGATGAAGGTCGAGGGCGAGGAGGAACTGGAGGAGTTCTATCTGAAGCACCGGGACCTCACCAGGAAGTACGCCGCCGAGGGCGGTATTCCGGTGCCCTCGCTGGCCCGCTTTCTCGCCGAGCAGAAGAGGGAGGACCTCTTCGCGGCGTCCGGCCTCGGAGCGGAGAACCACTACCTGGGCCAGTTCCGCCTCGACACGGAGGCGCCCCGCCTGGCTTCCCAGGGGCGGCTGATCCTCGGCGAGCAGCGGCAGCGCCTGACGATGACGCCCTTCCCGCCGGCGCCCGCGTCGCTCCTGGACCTCGGCAGCGGGCCGGGGGACTATCTGGCCGCGGTCGCCGGGGAGCCGCCCTTCGCCGGTTATCGGGTGCGCGGCATCGAGCCCGCTCCCGAACTGCTCGCCAGGGCCCGATCGGTCTACCCGGACGTCGACATCCGCCCAGGCACCGCGTACGCCACGGGGGAGCCGGACTCGTCGCAGGACGTGGTGACCGCGAACTTCGTCTTCGTCCATCTCCGCAGCCCTGATCTGGCGCTGCTCGAGATCCGCCGCATCCTCCGCCCCGGCGGGCTGCTGTACGTCGTGGACGTCAACGACGCCACCCTCGTCGGCCCCGAGATCATCCAGCGGATGATGGAGACCTACAACCGCAGGTACGCCGGCGACCGGCTGCTGCTGAACGACCTGCCGGCGCGGGCCGAGGAGTTCGGCTTCGAACTCGTCCGGCGTTTCTCGACGACGCTGCGGGACGGCGCGGACGGCCCACCCGTCTTCGGCGAGGACGAGATCCGGCTGGGGAAGGCGGACGCGTGGAGCCTGCTCTCCTTCGTCCGCACACAGAGCGGTTGCGAGGAGATCTTCGACGCAGCGCGGGACCACTTCTTCGCCGCGCCCGACGGCCGGATCAGCCTGAGCTTCGAGACCCACGTCTACCGCCTCAGGCCCTGAGCCCTCGGGCTTCCCGGAGGGCGGAAACGGCGCTGATCGTTATCCTGGGGGCGTGAGCTCTCGTGATGATCTCCACTCGGCCGACACCCGAGTCTCCGTCGTCTCGGCAGCTCGCGCTCAGGGATTGGCACCCGTGGCAGACATCCGAGCTGCCGACACGCAGATCTCCGGTTTCTCGCCGGTCAGAGAGCCGGCCGTTCCTCCGCCGGCGACGGGTCGGCCGGCCGTACGGTGTGGCCGAGAGACCATGATCGCGGGTGTCCTCCTCGGCCGTGCTCCTCGCACGCTGAGCTCCCACCGTGCGAAGGCCTGGGCCACCAGCATGTTGCGGACGCGGTTGTTGCCCTGGACGGAGATCGAAGAGGACGGCTGGCACACCACCAGCGACCTGCTCGTCCAGCAGTACGCTCTCTTCCCCGACCGCGACTGGATCCTGCTGGGCGAGGTCGTCCGGACGCCCCGGCCGCCTGCGGCCACGGACGCCTACATGCTGGCCTGGGCTGAGGAGGCGCTCGGTTTGGCCGATCCTCCGGCGTGGCTGCCCGGACCGGAACATGACGGCACGTGGTACGCGGCCCTGCCTGACCGGCATCCCCAGGAGTAGGCTCCCTCGACCGTCGGCGTCCGGCGAAGCAGGGCCACGCCGGCAGGACAACGATGGCGCCGGTCGTCTAGATCAGCCAGCTCGGCCAGGGCTCGCCCGGTCGTGCTCGGAGGGGTCCCGCAGGAGGGCGATCACCGGGCTCCGGCCATCGCATCACGGCCTCGGTGACGGCTGAGCTCAAGCCTGATGACGATGGGTCGCACACGAAGGCCTGGCTGAACGGAGCGACGTGGGTGTCGCCGGCGGCGATGGGTGACGGCCAGGCCGTGCTCGACTGAGCGACGCGGGGTGAGCAAATGGCCATAGAAGAGTCGAGGTCCCCCATAGCCCGGCATGTCAGCAAGCGAGACGTGTCAGCCCGGGGTTAGCCAAGAAGGGATCACCTGGACAGAACAAGGCGAGGTCAACGACGATGATGGTTCGTACGGCACTGCTGGCGGTCCTCGGACAGACGCTGGTCCTGACCGCCCCGAGCGAAGCGGCCACCGGCCAGCCGCAGGGGTGCGGCTTCGGCACCGCAGGCCCGAGCGCCTCGACGATCTGCTGGCTGGACATGTCGGGACTCGATCAGGCTCTGGCGCGGACGCCGGCCGGGCAGCCGATGACGGTCCGCCTCACCGACGCCTACTCGATCTCCTTCCGGGTGCGGATCAGCCCCGGCGCCGACGGCAGCCGCGACCTGTCGGCGGTGCCGTTCCCCACCTACGCCGAGACGCCGATCGGCAACACGGCCTACGTGGGCACGCCGGGTTCTCCGGCGCTCTACCAGGAGCTGGGCGCCGCGGGCGGCGACCAGGGCACCGTCTCGCTCAAGGACATCGTGGTGACCGGCCCCGACGGGGCGCCGCTCGACGGTTACGGGCTGGTCGTGGCCGACGCCGAGACGACCCACCGCGACGAGGCGCTGGAGTTCTTCTCCGACAAGCCGTTGCAGCAGCTGGCCCAGGTGGTCCCGCCCGGCTACGCGCGGCCGTGCGAGGGCGGCCTGGCCGGCCTCGGGAGCACGGCGGTCAGGTGCGTCGGCGCGGGCGCGGGCCCGCACGGCGACCTGGTCGCCTACGCGCTGGCCCCGTCCCGGATGACCGCGCACTTCGTCAACCGCAACCCGCGCACCCGGCAGGGCGTCGCCTTCGGGGTCCTGGTGTCGAAGGTCGCCCTCACCAAGCACGTCGCCGGCCGCGTCGACTCCGATGACTCCTTCGCCGTCCGGATCCGCGACAACGCGGGCAACGTCGTCGCCTCGGCCGCCACCGGCACCGCCTCCAAGGCCGCGACCGGGTCGCACAGCGTGCTGGCCGGCCTGCCGTACCTGCCGTATGTCTTCGAGGAGGCGCCCGGAGCCGGCACGAACCTGGCCGACTACACCGTCAAGTGGGCGTGCACCGACCGGGGCAAGCCGGTCCGGGCGACAGGTGACGACCGGAGCAGGACCGTGCCGGTGACGGTCGGCGCCGACGTGCACTGCGTGGTCACCAACAGCGCGCCCGCGCCGCGGGTGAAGGTGAGCAAGTCGGTGAACACCACGGTGGCCCGGCCGGGCCAGAAGGTCACCTACACCTTCCGGGTCGCCAACATCGGCAAGAGCGTGGCCACCGGCATCAGCGCCGTCGACCGGCTCGCCGACCGGCTGCGCCTGGCCCGCTACAACGACGACGCGCACGCGAACACCGGTACGGTGACCCGCACCGGCGAGCAGCTCGTCTGGCAGGGCGCGCTCCAGCCCGGACAGGTGGCCGTCGTCACCTACTCCATGACCGTGCGCAGGCCTCTCCCCGCCGGCGGCCCGCACCGCCTGCGCAACCTCGTCACCGTGACCGCGCCCGGCTCCAACTGCGTGGCCGGATCCGCCGACCAGCGCTGCCGTGACACGACGACGACCAAGACGTTCAGGGCCGGCAAGGGCGTGAAGGGCGTGAAGTGATCGCCGGTCCAGCGCTCGTCCTGCGCCTGGTGACCGCCGCGGCCGTGGCGGTCACCGTGACCGCCTCGGCCGGTACGGCTGCCGCGTCCGGCCGGGGCGGTGCGCCGGTGGAGATCCGCCCCGGCGACCGCGGGGAGCAGGTCGCCGGCCTGCAACGGGTGTTGCGCCGCCACCGGTACTACTTCGGTCCGGTGAACGGCCTCTACACCGAGGACCTGATCCCGGCGGTGTGGGCCTTCCAGCACGTCAACGGCATCGAGCCGGCCGCGACGATCCGCGAGGACACCCTGCGCGCGCTGGACCGTCCGCGGCGCCCGCCCCGCATCACCGGCCACCGCGGCAAGCGGGTCGAGGTCGACCTCAGCCGCCGGCTGCTGGTCATCCACCAGCGGGGAGTCGTGCTGGTCAGCCACATCTCCACCGGATCGGGGAGGCGCTACTGCGTCGACGGCGAGTGCGAGCGGGCCCGCACCCCGCCCGGCGACTTCCGCGTCCACCGCCGCGTGAACGGCTGGCACCGCAGCTCGCTGGGCAGCATGTACCGGCCCCTGTACTTCCACGCCGGCTACGCCATCCACGGCTCCTTCGAGGTGCCTCGCCGGCCGGACTCGCACGGCTGCGTGCGGGTCCCCATGGCGCTGAGCGACCGCATCTTCCGGATCGTGCGCAACGGCTGGCCCGTCTACATCCGCCGCTAGTACCGCGACCGGAGGTGTTCGCGAGGCGAGCGGTCGACCGGTCCGGCGAATGCCCTTCTCGGCCCGCTTCGTTCTGTACGGCAGGCGAGCCCCTAGCCGGCGGCCGCCTGGGCGACCGCGCGGAGTCCGGCGGCCAGTTCCTGGGCGGTCGGGGCGTTGTCCGGGTCGATCTGCCAGCGGACCAGCAGGCCGATGAACAGGGTCAGCAGCACCTGCCCGCCCGCCTCGTCCTGACCGGGCAGGCGCCGGCTCAGCTCACGCTGGGCGAGCGCCTGCCCCTCGGCCAGGCGGGTGCGCACGTCGGGCAGGTGCGGCGCCTGGGCCAGGGTCTCGACGTTGGCCCGCCAGACCATCGGGTTGGCCTGGAACGACTCGATCAGCCGGGCCCAGAACTCCTCGAACCAGCGGGCCGACTCGTCCGGGAAGGCCTTGAGCACCTCCGCGACCGCCTCACCGGTGACCTCGATCATCGCCTGGGCGAGCAGGGCGTCCTTCGAGCGGTAGTGGTAGTTGATCGCGGCCAGGTTGCTGCCGGAGACGGCCACGATGTCCCGGACCGTCGTGCGGGCGTAGCCGCGCTCGGACAGGCACTGTTTGGCCGCGGCCAGCAAATCCTCAGGGACTCCCATTCAGGTGATCTTACCAGCGCCGCGAACAAGCGTTTCAAACAACCGCTTGGCACTCCTCTCAGGGCAGGACTCGGGCGATTTCTTCCAGGTCGGCTGGGGTCAGCCGCACCTCTCCCGCCGGAAGCCACCCGTCCACCTGTGCGGCGTTGCGAGCGCCGACGATGGCGCCGGTGACGCCGGGCCAGGCCAGCGTCCAGGCGACCGCCACCGCGGCGATGGACACGCCGTCGCGCTCGGCGATCGGGCGGAAGGCCTCGACGACGGCGAGCCGCTCGGCCAGCCCGGTGGTGAAGCTGGGATGGTGCTTGCGCCAGTCGTCCTCCGGCAGCGCGGCCACCCGCTCGGCGGAGAAGGCCCCGGTGAGCAGGCCCGACTCCATGGGCGAGTAGACGATGACGCCGGTGCCGTGGGCGTCGGCCCAGGCGATCTCGGGCGCCGCGCTCCGGTTCAGCGCGGAGAACTGCGGCTGGATCGCGTCGACGTGCGCGATCCGCTCGGCGATCTCCAGGTCGGCGACGCCGTGGTTGGACAGCCCGATCGCCCGGACCTTGCCCTCGGCCTTCAGCTCCGCCATGACCTGCCAGTACTCCCCGACCGGCGTGGCGTTCGGCGAGCGGCCGCCGCCGTTCCAGTCGAGGGGTTCGCCGGTGTCGGGCCAGTGCACCTGGTACAGGTCGATGGTCTCGACGCCGAGCCGGCGCAGCGACTCCTCGACCTCGCGGCGGACGTGCTTCATGGTACGGCGGGGCGTCGCGTCGGGCTCGGCGGGATCCCACACCAGGCCGCCCTTGGTGAAGATCAGGGGCCGTTCGTCGTGCGGCAGGTCCGCGATCGCCTTGCCGACCACCTCTTCGGAGTGGCCGTAGCCGTAGACGGCGGCGGTGTCGATCCAGTTGACGCCCTTCCGGACCGCATGCCGTACCGCCTGGATCGATTCGGCGTCGTCCTGCGCGCCCCAGCTCCAGCGCCAGCCGGCGCCGGCGATGCCCCAGGAGCCGAACCCGGTACGGCTGATGCGCAGCCCGCTGCTGCCCAGCTCGATCATGTCAGGCCTGCCGGGTCGGGTAGACGACGACCTGGGAGAGGTTGACGTGCGCCGGGCGAGAGGTGAGGTAGGCGACCGCGTCGGCGACGTCCTCGGGCGCGAGCCACTCGAACGCCTCACGGGCCTGGGCGACCCAGGCGTTGACGCCCTCGTCGGTGACGTGGCCTTGCAGTTCGGTCGCCGTCATGGCCGGCTCCACGACGCTCACCCGGACGCCCTGGGGACCGAGCTCGGTGCGCATGGTGCGCGACAGGTGGCTGACCGCCGCCTTGGTGGCGTTGTAGACGGCCATGTAGGGGAAGACGACGTGCGACACCATCGACGACATGTTGACCAGGTCCGCCGGGCGGCCGGCCTCGGCGGCGGCCAGCAGGCCGGGCAGGAACGCGTCGATGACGTTGAGCACGCCGCTGACGTTGACGTCGATCTCGCGCTGCCAGTCGGCGCTGTTGCGGGCCTGGATGGCGGAGGGCAGCATCACCCCGGCGTTGTTCACCACCAGGTCGGCCGCGCCGTACGTCTCGGTGATCCGGTGCGCCGCCGCCGCCAGCGAGGCACGGTCGGTGGTGTCGGCGGCGACGGCCAGCGCCTGCCCTCCGGCGAGCTTGATCTCGTGGGCGAGCTCGCCGAGGCGGTCGAGGCGGCGGGCCAGGACCGCCACCTTCGCGCCCCGGGCGGCCAGCAGCCGGGCGGTCGCCGCCCCGATGCCGCTGGAGGCTCCGGTGACGACGGCGACGCGGGTGGCGAGAGTCATGGTGTGGTCCTTCAGGTTGTCGGTCGTTCTCACACGTCCGACTCTCGCGGCTGATCGATTCGGGAAAAATGCCAGATTTCCGAATAATTGATCGGCCGGAGTGAACAATCGGGAGGTGGGGGCGGTGGCCCTGGAGCGCAACGAGATCGAGACGTTCCTGACCCTCGCGCAGGAGCTGCACTTCGGCCGCACCGCCGACCGGCTCCTGGTGTCGCGCGCCCACGTCACGCAGACCATCCAGAAGCTGGAACGGCGGGTCGGCGTCCCGCTGTTCGAGCGCTCCACCCGCCAAGTGCGGCTGACCCCGATCGGCGTCCAGTTGCGCGACGGCCTGGCCCCCGCCTACGCCCAGATCCAGTCCACCCTCACCACGGTGATCGAGGCGGCCCGGGGCATCACCGGCTCCCTCACCGTCGGCTTCCTGACCGCCGCCACCGGGCAGCTCGCGCTCAGGACGGCCGAGGTGTTCCGCGAACGGCACCCCGACTGCGCCGTCGAGATCCAGGAGGTCCAGATCGGCGCCGTCCTCGACCCGCTGCGGGAGGGGCGGGTGGACGTGATGCTGAGCTGCTTCCCCGTCCAGGACGCGGAGCTGACGCAAGGGCCGGTGCTGTTCTCCGAGCCGACCGTGCTGGCGGTGCCGGCGCGCCACCCCTTCGCCCGCCGCGCCTCGGTCTCGATCGAGGACCTGGCCCGGGACAAGGTCATCCAGGTGCCGGCGTCCATTCCCGAATACCTGCGGGCCGCCCGCCACCTGCACACGACACCCGCGGGCCGGGAGATCCCCGTCGGGGCGGTGGCCGGCACCTTTCAGGAGGTGCTCACCCTGGTGGGGGCGGGCAAGGGCGTCTTCCCCTGCGGGGCGAAGGGCGTCCGGTACTACTCCCGCCCGGACGTGACCTACGTCCCCATCCACGACGGCCCGGTGCTGGAGTGGGGACCGATCTGGCGCACCAGCGCGGCCACCACCCGGATCGCGGCGTTCGTCCGGGCCGCCCTCGACACCCTCGGCCACGACTGATTCGGCCTGGGCTACGCCCGTCGGTGGGGACTAGTGCACCTCGTGCCTCGCGGAGTGGCGTGGGCGAGGGTCCGGCCGGTTCGCCTGCCGTACGGCACGCAGCATGACCGGCGCGGCGAGCGCCATCAGGACGAGGGCCACCGCCGCGGTGATCATGGCGTAGTGCTGGCCCTGGGTGAAGGCCTCGCGGGCCGCGGCGGCCAGGGCGGTCCCCGCCGGCTCCGGCAGGTGACGCGCCGACTCCAAGGCTCCGCCGAGAGTGTCCAGCGCCGGGGCCGGAGCGCCGGCGAGGTCCGCCCGGTAGACGGCGGTGCCGATGCTGCCCAGCAGCGAGATGCCGAGCGCGCCGCCGAACTCGGTGGCCACCTGCGACAGCCCGGCGACCGAGCCGGCCCGCTCCGGCGGGGCGGTGGCGATGATCAGGTCGGAGGAGACCGTCAGGACGAGCGTGACGCCGCCGGCCATGAGCATGATCCCGGCGATCAGCAGGCCGCTCTGCCCGGTCACGTCCAGCCTGGACAACATCGCGAAGCCGCTCGCGCCGATCAGCAGTCCGACACACACCACCAGGCCGGGGGGCACCCTGCGGACCAGGACGGGGGCCAGACCCGCCGCGAGCATCGCCATGCCGGCCGAGGGCAGTGCGTACAGGCCGGCGATGAGGGGCCGGGCGCCCATCACCATCTGCAGGTACTGGGTGGTGAACAGGCTGGAGCCGACCATGGCGAAGACGCCGAGCGTGTTGGCGCCGATGGCGGCGGTGAAGGCCCGGCTGCCGAACAGGCGCACGTCCAGCATCGGATCGGCCGCCGCCCGCTGGCGGCGCACGAAGGCGACACCGAGCGTCAGGCCGACGGCGATGGCCAGCACCGGCACCCAGCCGAAGCCGTCCTGGGCGAGGTGCTGGATCCCGTAGATCGCCGGCAGGATCGCGCCCAGCGACAGAGCCACGCCGAGCAGGTCGAACCGTCCCGGCCGCGGATCACGCGACTCGGGCAGCAGCAGCGGCGCCAGGACCAGCAGCAGGGCCATCACCGGCAGGTTGACCAGGAAGACCGAGCCCCACCAGAAGTGCTCCAGCAACGCGCCGCCCATCAGCGGGCCCAGCATCGCGCCGCCGGCGAAGGCGCCGGTCCAGATGGCGATGGCGACCCGTCGCTGGCCGTCGTCGTGGAACATGTTGCGGATCAGCGACAACGTCGAGGGCATCAACGTGGCGCCGCCCACGCCGAGCAGCGCCCGGGTGACGATGAGCAGGTCCGCGCTCGGTGAGAACGCCGCGACCGCCGAGGCGGCGCCGAACGCGACGGCTCCGGCCACCAGCAGCCGCCGCCGTCCGACCCGGTCGCCCAGGGTGCCCATCGGCAACAGCAGCCCGGCCAGCATGAACGGGTAGATGTCGATGATCCACAACAGTTGGGCGCCGCTCGGCGCCAGGTCGGCGCTGATGAACGGCAGCGCGTACGACAGCACGTGCAGGTCGACGGAGATCAGGAGCACGGGCAGGACCAGGACGGCCAGCCCGATCCACTGCTTGCGTCCGGCTTTCATGAACGGCCTTTCTCGCGGAGGGGCGCACCGGCGTGGTGCAGGTGACGCAGGGCCTCGCCGTGCGAGGCCGCGAAGCCGACCTCGTGGTACGGCAGGCCGAGCTGCCGGCAGTAGGCCCGCACGATGGGCTGGGCCAGGCGGAGGTTCGGGGCGGGCATGCTCGGGAACAGGTGGTGCTCGATCTGGTAGTTGAGCCCGCCCATGGCCAGGTCGACGAGGCGACCGCCGCGTACGTTGCGGGTGGTGAGCACCTGCTTGCGCAGGAAGTCCAGCTCCGCCGTACCGGTCAGGGTGGGCATGCCCTTGTGGCCGGGGGCGAAGACGCAGCCCATGTAGAGGCCGAACAGCCCCTGGTGCACGGCGAGGAAGACCAGGGCCTTGCCGGGCGACAGGACCCACACCAGCGCAGCCACGTACAGCACGAAGTGGGCGAACAGCAGCGTGCCCTCCAGGACGCGGTGCCTCATCCAGGGCCGGCGCAGCGCGCGGACGCCGCCCAGATGCAGGTTGAGCCCTTCCAGCAGGAGCAGCGGGTAGAACAGCAACGCCTGCCTGCCGCCGATGAGCCGGGCCGGCCCGCGGCTGGCGCGTGCCTGCTCCTGTGACCACACCAGGACGTCGGGGACGACGTCGGGGTCGAGGTCCTCATGGTTGGGGTTGGCGTGGTGGCGGGTGTGCTTGTTCATCCACCAGCCGTAGCCGAGGCCGATTCCCAGGTTGCCGCCGAGCCGGCCCAGGATCTCGCTCGGCCTCCTGCTGAGGAAGATCTGCCGGTGCGCCAGGTCGTGCATGACCAGGGCGACCTGGGCGAAGACGATCGCGAAGCCGGCGGCCAGTGGCACCTGGAACCAGGAGTCGCCGAGCAGGAAGAAGGCGGCCACGCCTGCGAGGTAGAGGGCTGTTACGGCGCTGATCCGCGCGAGGTAGTGGCGGGGGCGTCGGTCGAGGAGGCCGGCCTGTCTGACGCGTTTGGACAGGCGGCTGAAGTCGCTCACGGCTGCGGCCGGTGCGGGTGCTTGTGCCATGCCTGGCACCATACACACGTTTGGTACACTTGTGCAAAACATATGTTTGTGACAGATGTTTGGCTAGGATGGCGGCATGATCGAAAGCGCTCGAGTCATGCGCCACCTCGGCGGACCAACCGGGCGAGCGGGACGAGTTCCGCCCCAGCGCCGACACGCCGACAGCGGCCCTGCCCGCGCCCAGGAGTGTGCCGCCGCATGCCTGCCCTCACCCGCTCTCGGCCGGCCTGGAAGCTTCCCGCGGGATGAATGAGCAGCGGGAAGGAGAGCGTGTGGAACAGGTCAGCCGGCGTGAGCATCGAGTCGTCGGAGAAGGTGACAGGACGGCCGAAGAACGCCTCGTTGAGATAGCCGTCGAGGTTGTCGCGCACGACCGCGGTCCGATAGAAGGCCAGGATGCCGGAGTTCACGATGACCGCGCCCATCGCCGACTGTCCCGACCGGTCCACGAGCTGGAAGGACACGAGCCACAGGTCGTAGATCCGTGACGACAGCCCCCGGCGGTTGCTGGCGACCAGGCAGACCCCCGCTACCGGCATCACTCGTGGCGAGGCGAACGGCGCCAGTCCCGGCCCGAAAGCCACGGCAGGTTCCGCGGCGAGCTCGCCTCGTTCGACGTGACCGCGAGGCGGTCACGAGCAGAAGACGTCCGCATCCACCACGGTGGTCGGGAAGGTTCACCCTCCGTGGTTCACGCCAGAACAGAGCTCAAGGGCTTGAGATCACCCGACGACGGTTCCGTGGCGGATCGGCCGTAGCGGGCCGTTTGTTCGGCAGAAAGTGCCTCAACAGGCATGTCGTCGCTGATTTCCAATCGGGCACTCCCGAAAGCCACGGCAGTGTCTGTCCGTCCCCGGTGACCTCGTCATAGCTGTGTCGGGCCGCGAAAGGGCGGCCCGGTGCGAGACAAGGAGCACACCATGGGCAAGATCAGCGTCTTCGAAAGCGTCAGCCTGGACGGCGTCATGCAGGGACTGGGCCGCCCGGACGAGGACACCAGAGGAGGCTTCCGCCACGGCGGCTGGGGCGAAGGGTACGGCGATCACGTGATCGGGCAGTTCGCCGGGGCGGGCATGGCGAACACGACGGCCATGCTCTTCGGCCGCCGCTCCTACGAAGACCTGCTGGCGCACTGGACGTCGGTCACCGAACCCAACCCGTTCACCGACACCCTGGTCAACCAGCGCAAGTACGTCGTCAGCCGCGACCGGCGAACCCGTCTTTGCTACCCCAACTCCACCCTGCTGGCGGGCGAGGCCGCCGAGACCGTCACCCGGCTCAAGCGCGAGCTGGACGGCGTGATCACCGTGATCGGCAGCGGCGAACTGGTCCGCTCGCTCCACGCGGCCGGGCTCGTCGACGAGTACGTCCTGCTGATCCATCCGATCGTGCTCGGATCGGGCACCCGGCTCTTCGGCGACGGCGACCGTAGCGACCTGAAGCTTGAAGAGTCAGTAACGTCCACCACCGGCGTCGTCATCGCCCGCTACCAGGTGTAAGGATCGGGACATGCGCTACGTTCTGTCGTTTTACTACTCGGAGGAGAGCGACGAGTCGATCGGCGAGGAGACGATCGACGAAGGGATGAGGGCGTTCGCCAGCTACGCCGCGACGCTGGAGCAGGCGGGGATTCTGGTGGGCGGGCAGGTGCTGCAACCCTCGTCCGCCTCGACCACGCTGACCGCCGCCGGAGGAGAGCTACGCATCCAGGACGGGCCGTTCGCCGACACCAAGGAGCAGCTCGGCGGCCTGATCATCATCGACGTGCCCGACCTCGACACGGCACTGGAGTGGGCGCGGCAGGCGCCGCCGGTCTCCTGGGGCACGGTCGAGGTCCGGCCGGGCGCGGTGCACCTGGAGGCCGGTGCATGGGTCTCATCGTCGTGACCGGCGACACGGCCGCCGTCGCCGAGCGTACCGCCAGGGCCTCTTACGGGCGGCTGGTTGCGCTGCTGGCCGAGCCGACGGGCGACCTGCAGGTGGCCAAGGACACCCTAGCGCACGCCTTCGAGCAGGCGCTGACCACGTGGCCGCGCGACGGCGTGCCGGACAACCCGGAGGGCTGGCTGCTGACGGTCGCGCGGAACCGGCAGCGCGACCACTGGAAGTCCGCCGCGCACCGCCGCTCCGTCCCGCTGGACGACGCGGACGAGCACGCCGACCGGCATGGGGCCGACGATCCGCTCGACGGGCTCGATCCGGACGCGATCCCGGATCGGCGGCTGGCGCTGCTCTTCGTCTGCGCCCATCCGGCCATCGCGGCCAACGTCCGCACGCCGCTGATGTTGCAGGCCGTACTCGGGTTCGACTCCGCGGAAATCGGCCGGGCGTTCGCCGTACCGGCCGGGGCGATGCAGCAGCGGCTGGTACGGGCCAAGCGCAGGATCCGCGACGCGCGGATTCCGTTCGTCGTGCCGGGGCGTGCGGCGATGCCGGAACGGCTGGCGCCTGTGCTGGAGGCGGTGTACGGCTGTTACGCCCTGGCCTGGCCAGGGCGCGGCGACGGGGAGGCGCGGTATCTCGCGGTCACCGTGGCCACGCTGCTCGACGACCAGCCGGAGGCGTGGGGGTTGGCCGCGCTGCTCACCCTGAGCTCCGCGCGGGCGAGGAAGCCGGGCCGGCCGTTTCTGCCGCTCGACGAGCAGGACCCGGCCGACTGGGACCGGGGCCTCATCGACGAGGGGGAGACGTACCTGCGCAGGGCCGGGCGTCCGGGTCAGGCGCCCGGGCGATTTCAGCTGGAGGCGGCGATCCAGGCCGTCCACTGCGACCGGGCGCGGACCGGCGAGACGGACTGGCCGGCGCTGCGCACCTTGTACGCGGCGTTGCTTGCCGTCGCGCCCAGCCTCGGCGGGAAGGTCGCCCACGCGGCCGTCGTCGGGCGGAGCGAGTCACCCGGGCAAGCGCTCCGGCTGCTCGACGGGCTTCCGCCGGAACGTGAACGCTTCCAGCCGTACCACGCCACCCGGGGAGACCTGCTGGCCCGGCTGGGACGGCACGAGGAGGCGGCCGTGGCGTATGCCACGGCCGCCGAGCTCACCGCGGACCCGGAGGTGCGGACGTTCCTCGAGCAGCGCGCCGCATCCCGGTGACGCGCTGATACCGGAACACATCACCAGGACTCCTGCCAGCCAGCCTTCATCTATCCGATGAGAACACCTATCAGCAGCAGTGCTGCGCAGCCGCCCAGAACGCCCAACCACGCGAAGAGGGAGGAGGCCGCGGATCGGCGCTGGTAGGACACTGCCGCCAGCCCGAACAAGAGGGCCGGGACTCCGAAGACGACCCAGACGGCTGCAAAGTTGAACCAGCCCGTCGCCGACATGTTGCTGATGCCTTTGCCGAGCGCAATCGGGACGCCCGCCAGGATGAGCAGCTTGACGATGAGCTCCAGCGCCGGATAGACGAATTGGGCGGCGGCCGAACCCCAGAGCCCGCCCAGAACGAGCCGGCCCGGCAGCCGCCTGCCCCAGGGGCGGACACTGGCCAGCGCGAGCGCGACCGTGAGGATCCTGAGCCCGACCGAGCCCAGGGCGACCCAGCCGTCCCCTTCGGGCCAGGCACCTTCGGCGAACGCATTGGCAACGGCCAGAACGAGCACGACCGCGCAGAAAAGGCCGACGAACCCGGCGGCGGCGTACGCAGGCCAGAGAGGAGCCCAAGGCCGGTCCCTCTGATCGGTGGATGGCAACGCGAGATCCTTCCGGCAAGGGGTCAAGTCAGGACGGCGAGGAGTTCGTCCCCCCGCTCCGTGATCCGGACATGGACGTGGCGGCCGTGACGGTGGCGGCTGAGCAGGTCGGCGGCCTGAAGCTGGTCACAGTGGTAGCTGGCGGTGGAAGGCGAGCAGTTCAGAAGGGCGGCGAGCCGTCCGATGGGGATGGACGTCCCAGCCAGCCGCAGGATGGCGGCTCGAGTGGGACCGAGAGCGAGAGCGAGCTTGTCGGTGTCGTCGCGGGCGGCCTGGCAAGTGCCGCCGGACCACAGGAGGCCGACCGCGGGCAGGGGGTATCCGATCCACGCGGGGCCGGGCTGGTCGAAGGAGAACAGGCACGCGCCCTGACCGGAGACGACCGGAACGAAGGTGAGCCGCCGACCGCCGAGATCGAAGGACCTGCCCTGCTGGTCCGGCAGCCGGATGGAGGCGCCGTCGCAGATCAGGCGTGGGCTGAGCCCCGGCAGAAGAACGGGCAGGCTGCGCGTCACCGCGGCCAGGCCGATGCGTTCCTGCTCCTTACGGAGAAGGGTGTCGGCCTTCTTCCAGACGGTGCGGAACTCCTCCCACAGCCGGTTCATGACACCGGTGTAGGCGCGTATCCAGGTTCCCGGACGGTCGGCCACCCGATGCCAGTGCCGGGGGAGGACGGGGCCGAACTCGGCCTCGAGTTCGCGGACGAGGATGACGCCGTCGAGTTCGGCCAGGGCGCTCAGGTAGGCGTCCATGTCGGCCTCCGCCATCGTGGAGGTAGCGGTCAGGCAGTCGGGGATGACCGAGTAGTGCGGGTCGAACAGCGGGTGCAGGACCACGGCGTCGTCGCCGGTGACAGCCGCGACGGCCCGCTGCCAGTGGCGGGGGACACCGTGCGGCCGGCCGCCGAACGTGCCCGCGATCAGTGACAGGAGCGTCGCGCCGGGATGCAGGGAAACGGTGACGTTGACCTCGTCGAGCTCGCCGGTCCGTAACTGTGAGTACCCGTGCATGGTCTCTCCTCTCGCGGGTCTCACGCCGTTCGGTACGCCTGCTGTCGGGGGCAGTGAGTGGTGAGCGTAGAACCTGACGCAACGTGAGACTCAAGCGGTCATCGGCTCCCTCGTTCTCGCAGGGCGCCTCACCGGCCGTGACTAGGCCAGCGAGAGGATCAGGACGCCGGCGAGAACCACTCCGACGCCGATCGCCTGTAGACGGGAGAGTCGCTCCTTCAGGATGATCCGGGCGAGCGCGATGGTGACAACGGTGTGCAGGGAGCCCAGGACGGCTGCGACGCCGACCGGACCGAGAATCGAGGCGAAGGCGTATTGGGCGTCTGCCGCGACGATGAGGACGCCGATCGCGGCCAGCGCCGGCAGATCGCTTCTTCGTACGGCGACGCGGTGACGGCGGAGGACGATGACGGAGGCGATCACGGTCACGGTGGTGAGCCGAGCGGTGAGCAGCGACCACCCGATGTCGGCTTGGCCGGCGTTGTGCAGGGTGAGGAAGAAGGCGCCGAAGCCGAGCGCCGCCAGCATGCCGTACAGGATGCTCACCTGCGGACGCGTCCCTGCTTCGGCGGTGGGGCGGCGTGAAGTGATGATCAGTCCGAGTACGGCAAGCGCCATACCGGTGAACTGGAGTGACCCCGGAACCTGCCCCGCGGCCAGCCCGGCGAGCAGCGGGACGAGCGGTGCAGCGGCCGCGACAGGGGCGACGATGCTCATCGTCCCGACGGCGAAGCCGCGGTAGAGGGCGGCGATACCCAGCGTCTCTCCCAGCCCGGCGATAGCTGCCTGGCCGAGGAAGTCCAGGCCGGGCGGCCCGGAGCCGCGTACGGCGGTGGCGGTCGCGAGCAGGGCGAGCGCGGTGGCCTGTGAGAGCAGCAGGACCGACGGCAGTGGGAGAGCGCGGCTCTTCAGCCCTCCCAGGAAGTCGGAGGTGCCCCAACCGAGCCCCGCGCCGAGGGCCAGTGCGATGGCGAGCACGAGTGTGCCCGGTCAGCGGTGGGCGGTGTGGCTGAGGATCGCGGGAACGACCGTGTCCCAGTGGCGCCGGGGGAAGGTCTCGTGTCCGGTCCGCTCCATGGCGATGAAGCGGGCGCCGGGGATCTCCGCGGCCAGGGCGCGGCCGTGGCCGAGGGGGAGGAAGGGGTCGTCGGTGCCGTGCAGGACGAGTGTCGGTGCCTTGAGCTGGTCGAGCCGGTGCCGCCAAGGCTCGCCGGCGTCCAGGAGGAACGGGTTGATCAGTTGTGCGGCGAGGTCGATCGTGCGATCGGCGACTCGCTCGGCGAGCTTCCGCACGGCCGGCTCGTCGAAGTGGCCGGCCGCGGCGAAGGGCCGCTCGGCCTCGACGAGGTAGTCGATGACGGCGTCCCGGTCCTGCCAGTTCGGCTCCGGGGCTTCAACCGCGAGTACGGCCCGCAGTTCGGCCGTCATGTCCGGCAGGTCGTCGTAGGCGTGGCCCGGGCCGCCGGGGGTGGAGGAGGCGAGGGTGAGCGTGGCCACTCGATCGGCGTAGTCGAGTGCCGTGAGCTGGGCGACCGCAGCGCCCTGTGACATGCCGACCAGGTGGGCCCGCTCCAGTCCGAGCGCCCCGATCAGGGCGGCGGCGTCCGCGACGAGGTCCCGCAGGGCATGCGGGGGAGCTCCGGCGGGGGAGCCGGTCGAGCGGCCGGCGTCCCGGCTGTCGTAGCGGACGACGTAGCGCTGACCGGCTGCCAGGCGCCGGACGAACTCCTCCTCCCAGTTCAGGAGGCAGTGCCCGCCGCCGTGGATCAGCAGGATCGCGGGATCGGCGGGGTCGCCGAAGGTCTCGGTCGCCAGGTCGATCCCGTTCACGTAGAACATCCGCTCCATGATGGTCACCCTCTCGGCAGGTCCGTTACATGTAACGAAGAACCTAGCACGCGGTTTCGTTACATGTAACTTGTTTCGGGTAGGCTGGGCCCATGACGCGACCCGGCCCTCCAGCTCAGGCCGTGCAAGACGCCTGGGCCGCCTACCGGAGGCTGCAGCTCCTGGTGGACCCCGAGATCGCCCGCGACCTGGAGAAGAACTCGGGTCTGTCGATGCCCGACTACGAGGTCCTGTCCGCGGTGACCACCTTGGCGCGCGCGGAGACGTGCGTGCGGGTGGGCCGCCTCGCTGATCATCTGCAGTGGGCGCACAGCCGGCTGTCCCGCCAGCTCGGCCGCATGGAACAGCGCGGACTGAT
Organism: Nonomuraea sp. NPDC050310; assembly: GCF_040655795.1. Taxonomy (NCBI): domain Bacteria; kingdom Bacillati; phylum Actinomycetota; class Actinomycetes; order Streptosporangiales; family Streptosporangiaceae; genus Nonomuraea; species Nonomuraea sp. NPDC050310. Next base: position 268,660 of record NZ_JBFAKP010000008.1, read on the forward strand.
CGCGCGCGAGGCCTGCGAGCTGGACGGCCGTGGCGATGACGTCCTGCTCACGCCGGCCGGGCGGCAGGCCTACGAGGAAGCGACTCCCGCCCACCTGGCGTCCATCGACCGGCACTTCGGCCGGGCGCTGGACGGACGCCAGTTGGCGGCCTTGATCGACATCGAGCAGGTCATCTCCGCCGGGCACCGGTCATCCACCGGCCCGGTTCCGTCCGACTGACGTACGGCCGGCCTTCGGGCGCGTGATGGCGACCTGGCGATGGAATGAAGGGGATCTGTGGCAGGTCGTCGCCACACTGGCGGCGCGCCCACAGACAGGAGAGAGTTCATGATCACCCCGCCCCGCCCCGTGGGGCTCACCTTCCTCAAGCGCGTCCTCGTGCTTGACGCGGCGGTCACCGCCGCCAACGGGCTCGGGTACGTGACGCTGAGCGACTTCATCGGCCAGTTGCTGGGCCCGGACACGGCGACGTTGCGCTGGCTCGGCGGCTTCCTGGTGGTCTACGGCGCGGCGGTGGCCTACCTGGCGGTACGCCCCAGCGCGCCCGCGCTGATCGCGGTGGTGGCGGTCAACGCCGGGTGGGCTGCGGGCAGCGTGCTCATCGTGCTGACGGGGCTGCTGAACCTCACGCCCCTCGGCGCCGCATGGACGCTCGTTCAGGCCGTCGTCGTCGGGACCTTCGCCGCTCTGCAACTGGCAGGGCTACGCCGGCTCAGGTGACGGAGTCTCTCGTCCCTCGCTCCGAACGGCGCGGCCGTACGGCGTCAGCTCGCGAGGTATCGGGGCTGTCGGTGCGGACACCTCGATCGCCCTGGGAATCTCGCTGTCCACGCCGTTTCACTTACACCTATCCCAACTGAACAACTCAGGAGCGCGCATGCGCAATGTAGTGCTGTATCACCTGATGTCGCTGGACGGCGTCGCCTATGAGGAGCCCGGTGACTGGCTCGGCGATGAGGGCGACCACCTGATCGACTATCTCGGCCGGGTCATCTCTACCCAGGACGATGTCCTGATGGGACGGGGGAACTACGACTACTGGGTCAAGCACTGGCCTGCGTCGGACTTCGAGCCGTTCGCCCCCTTCATCAACGGCGTGCGCAAGCATGTCTTCACTTCCAGTGCACTCACCGCGGACTGGGCGAACACCATCGTCGTCGACCGGCCCGCGATCGACTACGTCGCGGACCTCAAGCAGGGGCCGGGCGCCGACATCGGCGTGCACGGCAGCCTTGGCCTGGCGCGCTCCCTCATGCGCGCCGGGCTCATCGACCGGCTACGCCTGGTCGTCGCGCCTGCCGTGGTGGGGCAGGGCAGGCGCGCCTTCGAGGCGGAGGACACCGTGCGGTCCTGGGCCCTGACCGGCGTCCATCAGGGGCGGAGCGGGACGCTGTTCCTCGACTACTCCAGGAAATAGCACGGCGTGCCTACCACTAGGACCTCTGAGCCGGCTGGTCTGTTCTGCGCGGCCCTGCACAGGCGGCCTTTTCGGCGCTGGGGATCGGGACGATCGACACGAAGGGAGCACATGGATATGCGCCGGATACTGATCGGTGTACTGCTGGCGACCGGTCTCACCGCCGCAACCACCGGCGGCGTCAGCGCCGCGACATCGGCGACCGCGGACTGCAATTGGAACAAGGCGCGACTCACCGTGGATAAGACGGTGTACCGCACCCTGAGAGGCTGGACTCCTAAGGGCTCCATCAAACGCGGGACGATCGTCACTTTCTATTACGCCGGGACAGGCGCGGATCGGGTGCGCGTTCCCGCGTGGAACGGCTATATCAAGAAGGGCGGAATGACCGTTCTCGATGGCGGAACCTGCCCTTCCTGAGCAGGACGGAGTAACCCGGCTATCGGGCTTGACGCTCCCACAACGATCGAGCCGGCCCCGGACGGACACTGACCGTCGACCCCTCCATGCCATGCGTCCGGCCGGCGGGGTGGAGGCGCCGGGTTTCTAGCTCCCCGGTTCGAGTGACGTCTGGGCTGCGCGGGCGGCGTTGGCCGCGATGGCCGCCCGCAGCCACTCGGCCGCGCCGGGGCGGGTGTTGTCCTCGATGCCGGCCCGGTAGCGCGGATCGTCGACGTACAGCCGGCTCTTGAGCACGTGGAACTCGTGGCTCATGTCATAGAACCAGCGGCTGACATGCGCGCGCTGGGCCTCGGCCACATCCATGGCCGCCTCGCTCAGCGGGTCGGCGTCCATGTCCATGAGGGCACGGATTCGCGCCTCGATCTCGGCGTTGCCCGCATTGATCTGTTCCCACTCGAGCTTGCCGTAGGCGGCCACTCGCCTGGCCGTCTGCCTATAGGCATCGGAATCACCCCAGCGTTGCTCCACCTCCTGAAGATGTTGGTCTTCCTTCTCCGCCCACTCTCCCCACACCTCGCGCTTGTCGGCGTCACTCAGAGGAGACCGGATTCGCTTGTCGCTCATGACGGCGACGATAAAGCCTCACGTTGCGTCGGGTTCAACCCGCGAGAAGACGGATGAGACTCATCGATGGCGGGACGAAAACGCGTTGACCTACGCTCCCGGAAAACGAGGGCTGCGTCGATCATTGCGATGAGCGGGAGCGCCCAAACAGATCCGGACAACTGCTCGACCACGCCTCAGACCCAGGCTCCGGGGGAGGGACAGGCGGTCAGCCGCTCGGGCCGGCTCGTCGAGCCGGCCCGAGCCGTCGATGTCCCGGTGCGCCTTCTCACCACGTTCGGCACCGTCGAGGACAGCGCGTTTCAGGGGGTGATGTTGTGGTTGTGGCGGAAGACGTTGTCCGGGTCCCACGCCCGCTTGAGCGCCCGCAGCCGCTCCATGCGGGGCTGGTCGTACACACGGCCGATCCCGTTGTCGTCGTCGGACAGGACGTTCACGTAGGCGCCGGACGCGTGAGGGGCCAGCTTCGCCGCGAGCAGCCGGGCCGCGGCCATCCGGGTCTCATCCTCGGCCGGGTCGCTCCACTTGGCCGCGGCGACGTACTCGAACGCCGCCGAGCGGTGGGCGAAGGCCGAGTCGTTCCCTTCGGCGATGGCGCCGCCGTACTGCTGGATGCTGGCGGCGACGCCGTGCCCGCCGATCCCGTGCAGCAGGATGGCCTCGATCGCCTCGTCGGTCAGCTCGGCGAAGTAGTGCCCCTTCCAGTAGCGGCGGAAGGTGTGCCCTTCCGCGCTGTCCTCGCGACGTTGCAGGTCGAGGTAACTGATCTCGTGCGCGCGTACGGCCAGCGGCCGGCCGAGCGACTCAAGAGCGGCCAGGTGGTGCCGTGCCTGGCCGGGGTCGCCGACCCAGACCCAGCCGAGCGTCGCCACCCCGTCGGCGACGGTGGCGGTGAAGGTGGCCTCACGCGGAGCCCCGGCACTGAGGTCGCGCCAGGCGCGCATCGCCGCGCCGGCCGTGGCGGCGTCGAAGTCGTGCTCGGCGACGAAGGCCCGGGTGCCCACCTCGTGCAGGACGAACTCGAACTCGGTGACCACACCGAAGTTCCCGCCGCCGCCCCGCAGGCCCCAGAACAGCTCGGAGTTGATCTCCGGCGTGGCCCGCACCAGGTCGCCATCCGCGGTCACCACCTCGAAACGGGTGACGTTGTCGCAGGTCAAGCCGTAGCGTCGGGCCAGCCAGCCCATCCCTCCGCCGAGGGTGAGCCCGCCCACGCCGGTGTGCGAGACGTTCCCGGCTGTGGTGGCCAGGCCGTACACCTGGCCAGCGGTGTCCAGGGCGCCCAGCAGCGCGCCGCCCTGCACCACCGCGCGGCGCGCGACCGGGTCGACCCGCACCGACGCCAGCGGGGTCAGGTCGATCATCAGGCCGTCGTCGGGCACGGCGTGCCCGACGATGCTGTGCCCGCCGCACCGCACGCCGACCGTCAGGTCCCGTTCACGAGCGACGCGTACGGCGGTGCGCACGTCGGCCACGCTCGCGCACCGCATGATGACCCTGGGCCGCCGGTCGACCATGGCGTTCCAGACCGAGCGGGCCTGGTCGTACCCCTCGTCTCCGGGCAGGAGCACCTGCCCGTCCAACCGGGTGTCCATCGGCATGATCCTTTCGTCTGGTGAGATCGCCGCGTGGGTGCGGACGAGGTGTGGCAGCCGGTAGCGCTCCGGCGCGGTCTGTTCGACCAGGTGGTCGGCGCTCAGCAGGTCCAGGTGCCGCCGGACGTGGCCGGGCGGCATCTGGACGAGCGCGGCGAGCGGTTCGGGTTCCAGCACGGGGCCGGGGTGGAGGACCGCTGCCAGCCGCAGGGTCCGCCGGGCCGCCGGGCTGAGCCGCTCGTAGGACCACGACAGCGCGTGCCGGATGTCCGGGTCGCCGTCGCCGGCCCGCAGGGCGGCCAGGCCGTCGCGTTCGATGTCCCGCACGAGCGTCCCGGCGGACAGTCCCGGCACGCGGGCCAGGCGCTCTCCGACGATGCGCAGCGCCAGGGGCAGGTGCTCGCACGACGCTGTCAGGTTCCTCATCTGGGCGGGTTCGCGGCGCAGCCGGTCGTGACCCACGTGCCGGGCGAGCAGGTCCAGCGACTCCTGTGGCGGCAGGGGGCCCAGCGCGATCCGCGCGGCGGCGCCGCCGGCGACCAGGCCGCGCATCTGGTTGCGGCTGGTGACGATGACCGACGGGCCGGTGCCGGGTAGCAGGGGCCGCACGTGACGGGTGTCGCGGGCGTTGTCCAGGATGATCAGCATGCTGCGGCCTGCCGTACGCGATCGGAACAGGGCGGCGGCGGCCTCCTCGTCCGCCGGGATGTCGGCCGGCCGCACGCCGAGGCCGTGCAGCAGGGCGCGCAGCGCCTGGCGGGGAAGGCGGGGCGGCAGCGCGGCGAACCCCCGCAGATCGAGGTAGAGCTGCCCGTCGGGGAAGGACTCCGAGGCGGAGGCCGCCCAGCGCACGGCCAGCGCGGTCTTGCCCACACCCGCCCTGCCCACGACGACGGTGACTCCCGGGCGCGTCAGGGTCTGGTCCAGGGTTGCCAGCTCGGCCGCGCGTCCCACGAAGCCGGCGACGGGGGCGGGCACCTCACGCGGCGGGTACGGCTCGGCGGCCTCTACCGTCGCGGGCGCGGGCGATCCGGCGAGGATCGTCTGGTGGAGGTCACGCAGCTCGGGGCCGGGCTCGACGCCCAGTTCCTCGCGCAGGTGGACGAAGGCGGCGCGGTAGGCGTCCAGCGACTCCGCCCGTCGCCCGGCCTGGTGCAGGGCGCGCATGAGCTGCGCCCAGTGCCGCTCGCGCAAAGGATGCTCCAGGGTCAGCATCCGCAGTTCGGGAATGAGGGTATGGGAGGCGTTCCCCGAGGACAGATCCAGATCGATGCGGCGTTCGACGGCCTGCCTGCGCTCCTCCTCCAGGACGGCGACATCACGCTGGTGCAGGATCTCCGACGCGACGTCCTCACAGGCGGCGCCGCGCCACAGGCCGACCGCGCGGCTCAGCAGCGCGCCTTCCACGCCGGGTGAGTCCGCCCGCGCGGCCTCGCGGAGCAGCCGGCGGAACTCCAGCAGGTCCAGTCGGTCGGCGGCGAGCTGGATCGTGTAGCCGCCCGCCCGCGTCTGGATGACCGTGCCGTCGTCGCCGAGCCACTGCCGCAGCCGCGCGACGTACGTCTGCACGACGCGCCGCTCGTCCCGGGGCGCATGATCCCCCCACAGCCGCCGCGCCAGGCCCGCGACGGACACGATCTGGTTGACGCGCAGCAGCAGGCAGGCCAGCAGGATACGGTTCTTGGCTCCCGGCACAGGCACCCAAGCGCCGCCTCTGAGGTTGACGGTCAGCGGGCCCAGAACGGAGAAGCGCGGAGATAACGCACGCCCTTGCGCCGAGCCGGCGTTCGTCACCGGTCCGAGCTCGCGAACCACCAGGAACCCCCCGCCTTCGAAGTCGTGCTTCGGCACCAGACTTGATCTGCGTCACGGCGTCGGCAACCCTTTCGAAGGCTCTCGAAACGTCGGGCGCCGCTCACGAGGCCGCCGCGCGCAGCGCGGCCGCGAGCCCGGCCGCGCTGTGCCCGGGCGAGACCCCCTCCACCAGTACGGCGGCGCCCGGGACGTGCCCGGTGCGCAGCGGCAGGATGTCCTGGTACGCCGCCGATTCGTACCAGCCGACGACATGATCCATGTCGGGGAACTCGATGACCACGACGGTGCCGGGCCACTCGCCTTCCCGGACGTCGACCTCGGGCCCGTGGACCAGGAAACGCCCCTGGAAGGGGTCCATGGTGGCCTGGACGCGTTCCATGTACTCCAGGACGTCGGGGTGCGCGGACGGCGTCCTGAGATGGGCGATCGCGTAAGCGGTCATGGGATGAGCCTTTCGTGATCAGATGGTGGGCCGGCCGGCCGAGGCCAGGCTGGCACGGCGGCTCACCGCGGGGGAAAGGCCGAACGCGCATGACCGTGATGCGCGGGACGCATGAGCCCGCTCGATCAGTCCCCGGGCCGGTGGAAGGTGGCGGCCCGGGTCAGAGCCTGGGCGGCTTCCGGGAGGAAGGACCAGAACATGTGGAAGACGTGGGCGTCGATCGGATAGAGGTCGAGTTCCGCCTCCACCCCGTGCTCCGCCGCCCGCTTGGCGAGCAGTCGCGTTTCGTGCACCAGCGCGTCGCCGGTGCCGACCTGAAGGAGCATCGGCGGATATCCGGTCAGGTCCGCCTCGAACGGGTTGAGCACCGGGCCGCGCACCGGATGGCCCTGAAGGTAGTCGCGCGTGGAGTCGCGGCTGAGCGTCAGCAGCGGCACCGACGCCGTGTCGGCCATCAACTCGCAGGTCAGGTCCACCCACGGGCACAGCAACAGCACACGGCCAGGCATCGGCAACCCGCGCTGCCGCAGCACCGCCAGCAGTGACAGGGCCAGCCCGGCGCCGGAGGAGTCGCCCGCCACGGCCAGCGTCGAGGGGTCCTCGGTCCGGTCCAGCAGCCACTGGTAGGCGCGGATCACGTCATCGAGCGCGGCCGGGTAGGGGTGCTCGGGGGCCAGCCGGTACTCCGGCAACAGCACCGACGTCCCGGCCGCCACGCAGAACGCGCCCACCAGCGAGCGGTAGCCGTACGCCGACCCCATCGTGTATCCGCCGCCATGCAGGTAGAGCACCGTGGGAGGGCGCTCCGCGCCCGGCGTCAGCACGAACGACGGCACCCCGCCGGCGCTGAGCGGGCGCACGTCGATCTCCGTGGGCACGGGGAACTCGGCCAGCAGCGACTCGAAGGCCTCGCGCAACTCCTGCCGGTGCGCGGTGCCGACCAGCGCGTGCCGCGGGTCCATCAGGCGCGCGATCCGGCCGGCCATGTCGTCGCCGGCCGCACGGGCCGCCGCCACCGCGCTGTCGACGTCGGCGAGGATCGCGCGGGCGCGCTCCAGCATCGCGCCTCCGGCGGACGTCAGCTCGACCCGATGGGTGCTGCGGCGTAGCAGCTCGTAGCCGATCAGCCGTTCCAACGCCCGGATCTGGCGGCTCAGCGCGGGCTGCGACAGATACAGCCGCCCGGCCGCCCGGCCGAAGTTCAGTTCGTCGGCCACCGCGACGAACGCGCGCAGATGGCGCAGCTCGATCGCCTCCGGCGCCGGAGGCAAAGGCAGGTTCTCCCTCACGCCGCCATTGTGGGTCATGCGGCTATTGGTCATGCGTCGCCCGCATCGCGGTCATGCACGTTCGGCCTTTCCGCCGGCAGGAACGGCCATGCCAGTCTGACCGCGTCGAAAGGAACACCCATCATGGGCTTGCTGATCAATTCCACCTACATCACGCTCGACGGCGTCATCGGCGACCCACAGGACTGGCCGTCCACGGGCGACGACGACGGCAGCGCCGAGAAGATCCAGACCGATCTGCTGCTCTCGTCCGACGCCCTGATCATGGGCCGTCGCACCTATGAAGTGTTCGCCGCCACCTGGCCCGAACGCTCCGGCGACGCCTACAGCGACCACATCAACACGATGCCGAAGTACGTCGCCTCCACCACGCTCACCGCCCCGTCCTGGCCGGCCACCAGCGTCCTGGCCGAGCGGGTGGCCGAACGCGTCGCTGAACTCAAGGCCGACGGCGCGCGGCTGGTCCAGTACGGCTTCGGCTCGCTCTCCCGCACGCTGCTGGAGCACGGTCTCATCGACGAGCTGCGGCTGTGGCTGCATCCCTTCCTTGTCGGTGGGGGCGACCTGCTCTTCCACCAGGGCCTGACCGCCCGCTTCGCCCTCGCCGACGTCAGCGTCCTGCCGTCGGGCCTGGCCGTACTGACCTACCGGACGGACCACGCGCGTGCTTGATCCTTGCGTGGGGTAGCCATCCGGTTAGTCACCTCGCCTCCAGCGATCCTCGAGCGGGACAGGGTGTACCTGGATCCACCCCTGCCCGGTTGACGGGTGCAGTGATCGCGGGCGGTTCAGACGGAATCGTCGACCCATGCTGAAGACAGAAACACGGACGACCTTCGGCGTCCTGGCGGCTGCGGGGGTGTTCGCCGCCGTCGCCTTCGTGGCCTCCGGCGTGCTGGGCGCGACGCAGGCCGGCACACCGATTCCTGCCGAGGTCATCCAGTTGACCCAGTTCGGGCCGGCCCTGGCGGTGGGGATGGTCGCCCTGGTGTGGCCGGGGCTCGCCCGGTCGGCGCTGTCCGGTGCCTGGGGTCGGGGCGGAGGGGTGGATGGTCAGGGGCTGCTACTGCTCGTCACCGCCCCTCTGATCGTCGCCCTCTGCGCCGGCGGCTATGGCGTGCTCACGGGCGATGCCCGCTACACCGGACCGGAGACGCTGAGCAACCCGTTCGCGCTGATCGTGGCCGCGCAGCTGATCGGCGCGTGCGCGGAGGAGATCGGCTGGCGCTGCCTGCTGCAGCCGCTGCTGCGCCGCCGGTACGGCCCGCTGACGGCGTCGATCGTGGTGGGGCTGCTGTGGGGGCTGTGGCACGTCCCGGTGTTCGGCAAGCCGCCGGCGTACACGGCCGCGTTCCTGGTGGCGACGGTGTCGATGTCGGTCGTGATGGGCCTGGCGATGGAGCGGGTACGCGCCCACCGGCTGTTGCTGGCCGGGGGCTTCCACACGCTGATCAACCTCGGCCTGCTGCTGTTCATGGACGAGGAGAGCGGGGCAGTCGTGCCGATGGCGCTGTTCGGGACGTCGTGCGCGCTGGCGGCACTGCTGTGGACGTGGAAGGCCCCCAGTAGAATCCACCACCGATGAGGGCGAAGAGGGCGCTGGCCGCGGTGGGGCGCTGCCAGTTGGCGGGGCTGCAGGCGGTGGCGGTGTCCGCGGTCGGGTCGCTGGTCGTCCTGGCCCTGCTGCTCTTGCCGATCGGTGCCGGATTCCGGTTGCTCGTGCCCGCGGCGTCGGCGCTGCGGGCGCTGTCGGACCGCTCCCGCGCCCGCGCCGCCCGCTGGACGGGGACGCGGAGCAGCGCGCCTGAGCCGCTCGCCGGCGATCCTTCGTGGAGCAGGCGCAAGAGAGCGGGCGCGATCCTCGCCGACGAGGGATTCTGGCGGCACGCCCAGCGCGGTGAGCAGCCGCGACAGCGCGGTCCCCGGGTCGAGCGGGACCGGGTCCATGCCGCGCAGGTCCAGGGAGAAGCGGCCGTCGGGGAACAGGTCCGCCAGTTGCCCGGCGGCCCGTACGGCCAGGGCTGTCTTGCCGATCCCCGCGGTGCCGGAGATCGCGGCCACGACAGCGGTCCCCGCGTCCGATTCGATCGCGGTGTCGTGGTCTGCGGCGCGGATCGCCAGGTCGCGCAGCGTGCGCAGTTCCCGGGCCCGGCCGGTGAAGTCGCCCACGCCACGGGGGAGCTCGCACGCGCCCCTCGCCAGGGCGTCCTGGCGCAGCCGTCCATCGCGCGCCACCACCGCCAGGGCCGTCCGTTGCGCGTCGTCGAGCGGGAGCGCCTCGGCCAGCGCCTCGACCGTGCGCCGTTGCGGGCTCCGGCTGATCCCGCGCTCCATGTCGCTGATGGCCCGTACGCTGACGCCCGAGGCCTCGGACAGCTCCTCGATGGTGAGCCCGGCGGCCTGCCGACGGCTCCGCAGCAGGCTGCCGAACGACTCCGCCACCCGTCCCCCTCATCCACACCTGTCCCGTCTTCAGCCTATCTACCTGGGCTTATGGGTCAGCGCACAGCAACGACCGAACGGCTCCGCCGCCCTGGCCGACGGTGAAGTGATGCTGCGGATCCGCGCGAGCAGGTCATGAGGCGTAGGTGTGTGAAACCACCCTCCGTGTCCGGAGGACGCTCGGAGCGCCGCAGCAGAGCCGCGGCCTGCGCCGGTACGGCTGGGGGCCGGTGAGCTACACCCCAGGCCACGCACCTGACTCCTCAGCCTGTCCTGCATGGCGACCGCCAGCTGATGGGGGAGTCCTTTCGGGAAGACACCTGATTGTCGGTCCATATCCCCGAATCGGATGCCAATGCCCCATCAAAAGCGCCATAAGCCTAAAGTCGGACATTATTGCGAGATGTTGACAGGCGCATAACGTCGCCTATGGATTGCCCCACAAAAGCCTCGGGTAGCTCTCGAATGGTTATTTCCACCAAGCAAGATCACTCAGGCAAACGAAGGGGTGGCCTGTTTAATGGCGCATTTCTCCCGCGCGCTCACCAAGAGCGTGCAGATTCTGGCCGTTTCCGCGGCAGCGGCGGCGGGCTGCATGGTGCCGGCGGTCGCGGCGAACGCCGCCGAGGTCAGGCAGCCGGTCGCGCCGCCGCAGGTGTCGGGCGACAAGCCGCACTTCAAGCGGTTCGGGCACGGCCATCGCCGGGGATGCAAGCACCACCACCGCAAGTGCGACTGCCCGGCCGGTCCGGCGGGCCCCGCAGGCCCCGCGGGTCCGGCAGGCCCCGCGGGCCCTCCCGGTCCGGCGGGTCCCGGTAAGGCCATCGACACCGCCTTCCAGGGTCGCAACAAGTTCATCGGCTACGCCCCCGGCGACGGCAAGACCTACGTCCGCGACCCGCGGACCACGCCGAAGTGGCACGACATCTCCACGATCCCGAACTACCCCGGCTCGGTCATCGACGTCTCGCTCACCGTGATGGGCAGGCGGCTGCACGTGACCGTGCTGAGCAGCACGGGCCTGGTCAGGCAGACGAGCTGCCGGGTCAACTCGAGGCCCGGACAGGGTAGCGTCCCGGCCTGGCCCGGCAACTGCACCCCGTTCGTCGAGCACACGCCGCCTGCTTGACCTCGGGCTCGGTACGGCGGGGCGACCCGTCCGGGGAGCGCGCCATCCCCGGACGGGTCACCGAAGGAGTGCCGCTCTTTCGCGATAAGGCCCTTTCGGCCCATGTTCCGAAGTGTCCGCGGAAACGACAGGAATTCCCTCGATCCGCGGATCCGGATACCGGAGAATTGCACGGAGGCGTGAGTGATTGACCCGCAGATTCTCCAGGTGGAACAGCGCCTGGCCGAGCTCCACATTTCTCCCGGCCGCGTCGACGGCGTCTTCACCAAAGAGACCGCGGTCGCCCTTTGGGCTCTGCAGAAGCTCAACGGGCTCCGGCCGGTCTCGAAACTCACCCCCGCCACCCTGCGCGCGCTCCAGCGGCCTCGCAGGATCCACGCTCCGGTGCGTGACGGCGTCGTCGTCGACCTCAGCCGCCAGGTGCTGTTCCTGTACGAGCGCGGGAAGATCCGGCTCATCTCGCACGTGTCCACCGGGGCCAACCGCTACTACTGCATGAAGGGCCGCTGCGGCTACGCGGTCACCCCGCTCGGCGACTACCGGGTCTTCCGCCGCGTCCACGGCTGGGACCGCGGCCCGCTCGGGTCGATGTACAAGACCATGTACTTCAACCACGGCATCGCCCTGCACGGCTCGAAGACCGTGCCCCGCTGGCCGGCGTCCCATGGCTGTGTCCGCTTGCCGATGCACGTCGCCGACCGGCTCTTCCGCCAGGTCGAGGTCGGCACCATGGTCCGGGTACGCCCATGACGAACGCCGTCCCGCGCGCACCTCGCGCTCGCGCGTGAGCGAGGAGAAACGTCAGTACGCCCCCGTTGTGGTGGCTTCCTGGCCGCGTGCGGCTTGGGCCAACGGACTCCGCGTGTCAGGCAGGCGCTGGGCCGGTCGCTGCCGCCGGGTGCGAGGGAGTGTCGCGGTGGAAAATCGCCAGGAGGGCGAACCAGACCAGGATCATGATCCCGGCCGGGCGCAGGAACTCCTCGGCGAGCAGGGTGCCGGCGAAGGAGTAACCGGCCAGCCAGACCCCGGTGATGACGCCCACCACGCGGACCGGCCAGGAGCGACTGACCAGGGAGCTCGCCACGATCCAGACGCCGGCGAGCACGTGGCCGCCGAGCCGGACCGCCCAAGCCGTGTCGTACTCGACCGCGTTGATCATGAGGATGCCGGCGAGCACGTCGAGAGCCACCCAGCCGTA
>NZ_JBFAKP010000009.1:0-106997 GCF_040655795.1 Nonomuraea sp. NPDC050310
CCCGCCGGTGGGGGGGCGTCCGGCGTGTGGGGGTGCCTGGGGGTGTGGGGGAGCTGGGCTCCCCCACAGTCACAGCCCGGAGCCCGGAGCCCGAAGGGCGAAGGCCCGAGCAGTTAAAGGTCGTGACCAGCCCGAAGCAGCCCAAAGGTGACAGCCTGCTCAAGCGCCTGCCAAGAAGCCTCGATGATGTTCTCGGCCACCCCCACGGTCGCCCACTCGGTGGTGTCGTCGCTGGAGGTGATGAGCACGCGGGTGATGGCCCCCGTGCCGTGGGTGCCCTCCAGGATGCGGACCTTGTAGTCGATGAGCTCCAGCCGGGCAAGCTCCGGGTACAGCTTCTCCAGGGCATGCCGCACAGCACGGTCGAGGGCGTTGACGGGCCCGTTGCCCTCGCCGGTGGCGACGATGCGCTCGCCCTTGGCGTGGAGCTTGACCGTGGCCTCGGAGACGAGCTCCCCGCCCTTGGTGCGCTCGACGATGACCCGCCACGACTCGACCTCGAAGTGACGACGGCGCTCGCCGTGGACGGTGTCGCGGAGGAGGAGTTCGAAGGAGGCGTCGGCGGCCTCGAAGGTGTAGCCGCGGGCTTCGAGGTCCTTGACCCGGTCGACCAGGACGCGGGTGGTGTCGGGGTCGAGGGTGTAGCCGAGTTCGCGGCCCTTGAGCTCGACGCTGGCGCGGCCGGCCATGTCGGAGACGAGCATGCGCATGTCGTTGCCGACCTGGGCGGGGTCGATGTGCTGGTAGAGGTTGGGGTCGACCTTGATGGCGCTGGCGTGCAGGCCGGCCTTGTGCGCGAAGGCGGACATGCCGACGTAGGGCGCGTGGGAGTTGGGGGTGACGTTGGTGACCTCGGTGATCGCGTGGGCGATGCGGGTCATGTCGGCGAGCGCCGCAGGCGGGACGAGGTCGTAGCCACGCTTGAGCTGGAGGTTGGCGACGACGGTGAAGAGGTTGGCGTTGCCGGACCGCTCGCCGTACCCGTTGGCGCAGCCCTGGACGTGCGTGGCGCCGGCGCGGACGGCGGCGAGGGTGTTGGCGACGGCGCAGCCGGTGTCGTCGTGGCAGTGGATGCCGATCCGGGCGGTGGTGCCGACGGCGGCGTGGACGACGTCGGCGAGCTCGTCGGGGAGCATGCCGCCGTTGGTGTCGCACAGGGCGATGACGGAGGCGCCGGCTTCGGCGGCGGTCTGGATGACTTCGAGCGCGTACGCTGGGTTGGAGGCGTAGCCGTCGAAGAAGTGCTCGGCATCGAGGAAGACTCGCTGTCCCTCCGCACGAAGGTGAGAAACCGTGTCGCGGATCATCGCGAGGTTCTCCTGGAGACTCGTACGGAGGGCCAGCTCCACGTGCCGGTCGTGGCTCTTGGCGACAAGGGTCACGACCGGCGCGCCGGATTCGCGCAAGGCGGCTACCTGTGGGTCGTCGGCGGCCTGCACACCGGCTCGGCGGGTTGCGCCGAACGCGGCGAGTTGCGCGTGCTTCAGGTCGAGCTCGGTCTGAGCTCGCCGGAAGAACTCGGTGTCCTTGGGGTTGGCGCCGGGCCAGCCCCCTTCGATGAAGCCGACGCCCAGCCCGTCCAGGTGCCGCGCGATCGCGAGTTTGTCAGCGACGGTGAGGTTGAGACCCTCCTGCTGAGCGCCGTCGCGAAGCGTGGTGTCGTAGACGTGGAAGCGGTCGTCGGCCATCGGGAAGCTCTCCATTTCGAGGAGCGGACAGTTCGTGGTCGGGCAAGAAGCGAGCAGTTCGTGGAAAAACAAAAGACCCCTCACGGACGTGAGAGGTCTGCGCGCTGGCGGTGTCCCTTTTAGCCAGCGCGCCTGCCGATAATGAGCAGACCGTAGAACATGATGCTCCCGAGTCTGCCACATCGATTCACCATCTGGCACACGGATCTCAGGATTCGAGATACGGGCCGTTGAGCTGGGTGACGAGCTGCTCCAGCGCCTGGGGGTCGAAGGCGAGGTTGCCGAGGGCCTGCCCGTTGAGCAGGACGGTCGGGGTGCCTTCGAGGGTGGGGTTGTCCTTGAGGTGGCCTTCGGCGCGTTCCTGGCTGCGCACGCAGGAGTCGAAGCCGGGGCTCTGCACGCCCGCGGTCTTGCCGGCGGCGACGAGTTCGTCCACGGTGAAGCCGCTGGCGGTGCCGTGCGGGGCGGGCTGCATGCCGTACAACTGCTCGCGGTAGGCGAGCCAGCTCTCCACGGGCACGCAGCGGGCGGCGGCCGCGGCGCGGATGGAGTTGGAGCGCATGGGCTCGTCGGTGAAGATCGTCGCGGGGTGGAAGACGAGCTTGATCCGCCCCTCGGAGGCCATCTTGAGCAACGTCACGTTGACCTTGGCGTGCAGGTCACGGCAGACGGGGCAGTCGAAATCCTCGTAGAGGTCCAGCACCGGCTCGGTCACCCCGGCCTTGGCCAGCACCAATGAGCCGTCGGCTTGCCTGGTCAGCGGGGTGGCCGCCGCTTCCGCGGCGGGATCTGACCGCTGCAGCACCAATGCCCCGATGAGTACGGCTACCGCCACCAAGGCCACGGCTACTCGCTTGACCACAATCGCTCCCTATGCTGCGTCCATGACCTTCATCGATCCGGCTGTCGAGCAGTACATTCTGGACCACACCACCCGTGAGGACGAATTCCTGGTCGAGCTGGCGGAGGAGACCGCCAGGGTCGCGGGACGCAGCGCGAGCATGCAGATCTCGGCCGACCAGGGACGCTTTCTCACCACGATCACCCAGCTCGTCGACCCGTACGTGGCCGTCGAGGTGGGGACCTTCACCGGGTACTCGTCGATCTGCATCGCGCGTGGGCTCGGCCGCGGCCACCTGCACTGTTACGACGTCAGCGAGGAGTGGACGGCGATCGCCCGCCGGTACTGGGAGCACGCGGGGGTGACGGACAAGATCGAGCTGACCGTCGGCCCGGCGCTGGAGACGCTGCGCGACCTGAAGGGCCCGGTGGGCCTGGCGTTCATCGACGCCGACAAGGGCAACTACCCGGGCTACTACGAGTTGCTGATGGAGCGGATGGACACGGGCGGGGTGATCCTGGCCGACAACACGTTGTGGAGCGGCCGGGTGGCCGACCCGGCCAACTCCGACCCGGCCACTGAGGAGATCCGGCAGTTCAACGACCTGGTGATGAACGACCCGCGGGTGACGAGCGTCATCCTCCCGATCCGGGACGGAGTGACGCTCATCCGCAAGCGTTAGCCAGGCCCGCCGCGGTCACCGCGCGAAGGCGAGCGCGGTGGCCGTGGCGATGGCCGACACGAGCACGACCACCACGATCACGGTGGCCAGCGGGTTGCGCCGCCGCAGCGGCTCGGCGGGCGGCGGCAGCGGGCGGCGCACCGGCTGGGCCACCACCGTGGGCGTGGGCTTCGGCGTGGGCGTCGGGCTGCTCTTCCGCACCAGCGGCACCGGCCGCGGCCGGTACGGCGGAGCAATCCGGACCCTCGGCGGCGGGACGGGCGCAGGAGTCGGCTCGACCGCGGGCGGCGGGGTCGGCGTAGGCAGGGGAGGTGGCGGCGGCTTCGGCTGAGCAGGCGTCGGCTTCACCGGGGTCGGCTTCGCGGGCGTCGGCTTCACCGGAGGCGGAGGCTTCACCGGAGGCGGCGGCTCAACCGGAGGCGAAGGCGTCGGTTTCACCGGCGGCTGCTGCCCCGGACACCCGAGGGCGACCTTGACGTGCACCAGCACCTTGACGTCGAGGCAGAGCGAGATCACCCCGACCTCCACCTCCGCCTCGACCAGCGGCGACCCGCCACCGCCGTCGCCGTCGCCGTCGGTCGGCGGGGTGTCCGCCAGCGCCCCCGAGGCTGTCGCGGAGGCGGCGAGCAGGAGGGCGAGCAGGGCGAGGACCACCCGCATGGTCAGGCGCTCCACGAGATGCGCTGCAGCTCGGCCAGCAGGCTGGTGAAGGCGTCGGGCCCGACCGCGAGCGCCCCGGCGAAGACGCGCGAGATGTCGATGGTCAGGAAGATGCCCATCCCGAGCAGCGCGCCCATCAGCCCGAGCGGCACCAGCGTCATGCCGCGCGGCCGCGCCCCGGACAGCAGCGGCAGCACGACGACGGCCAGCCCGGTCATGATGGTGACCACGAGCAGACCGGAGGGCGGCGAGGCGGCGGCGTCCATGGCCCGCTGCCGGCGCGCGGAGGAGATCTCGCTGATGTGCTGGAGCACGGCGGTGCGGGCCTCTTCGGCGTCGTCGCCCTCGACCTCCAGCGCGGTGGCGTTGCGGCGGAGCGTCTCCAGTCGCGACCAGCCCTCGGGGCTGAGCTGCCCCTCGGCCATGAGCGGCCATTCGGCGTCGCGCACGAACATGGTGTAGTCGCGCAGCCCGGCCTGGATGCCCGCGCCGGTGGTGTCGGGCAGGGCGGCGGCCGACCAGGAGGCCTCGGCGATCGCCTGCGTCTCGGCGTAGGTGTTGAGCCGCGCGGCGTCGGCGGTGGTCCAGGGGACGACGATGGCGATGGCGAAGGCGATCAGGAAGAGCGCCGAGATCATCGAGCCGGAGTGGCCGGCGGTCGGGCCGCCGGGGTCGCCGTCGTCACTCGCCGCGCGCAGGCGGCGGATCAGGAGGCTGGAGATCACGACTACGGCGATCGCGCTCGCTGCGGCGATGACGTATCCGGGCATGCACGCCTCCCTCGGCTTGACCTCGGCCTGACTCTCAGGCCGATAACCGTGGGGAATCTTATCATTACGATGAGTAGTCATTACAGGGACTTGAAGCGGCTGGCTACGCTCGATTCATGGACGGCGAGCTGCTGGCGGCGGCGCGGGCGGGTGATGAGGCGGCATTCGGGCGTTTGGTCGCCCCCTACCGGCGTGAGCTGGCCGCGCACTGCTACCGGATGCTGGGCTCGCCCCACGACGCCGAGGACGCGGTGCAGGAGGTCCTGCTCAGCGCGTGGCGCGGGCTGGCCGGGTTCGAGGGGCGCAGTTCGGTTCGCACGTGGCTCTACCGGATCGCCACCCACGCCTGCCTGCGCCTGGCGTCGAAGCGGCCCCGGCGGCTGCTGTCCCCCGACCACGGCCCGCCGCGCCGCGACGTGCACGACCTGGGCGAGGTCGTGCCGGGGCCGGTGTGGCTGGAGCCGTGGCCGGACCCGGCGGCCGGGCCGGAGGAGAGCTACCTGCTGCGGGAGGGGGTCGAGCTGGCCTTCGTGGCGGCGTTGCAGCACCTGCCGCCGTTCCAGCGGGCGGTGCTGGTCCTGCGTGAGGTGCTGGAGTATCCGGCGGCCGAGGTGGCGGGGTTGCTCGGGAGCACGACGGCGGCGGTGAACAGTTCGCTCCAGCGGGCCAGGAGGAGCGTCGGGGAGCGGGTGCCGGAGCGGGGCGAGGTGGAGGTGCCCGGCCAGGGTGAGGTGCTGAAGGCTTTCATCCGGGCTTGGGAGCGCGGGGATGTGGACGGGCTGGTGGAGTTGCTGACCGACGATGTGCGGTTCATCATGCCGCCGTTGCCCGCCTGGTTCGAGGGGCGGGAGACGGTGGGGCGGTTCCTGGCCGAGCGGGTGTTCGCGAGCCGGTGGCGGGTGGTGCCGGTTTCCGTCAACGGCGGGTGGGGGATGGCGTTCTACCAGGAGGGGGAGGTGGCTGCGGTCGGTGTGTTGCGGGTTCGTTCAGGGTCATCGGCCGCCGCACGGGTTCCCGCCGCATCGGTCGGGGAGATCGTCACCTGGCTGGATCCTCGGGTGCTCGGCAGCTTTCCCGTGCCGCGAAAGTTTTCCGCGTCCGAGCGATGAGTCAGGCGCCTCCGGTGTCTCTGCCCGGGCAGGACCACCTGGAGAGGAATCACCATGCGCAAGCTGATCGTCGTCGCCATCGTCTCTTTGGACGGCCGGATGGAGGGCCCCGGCCGTGACGTCCTGGCGATGCCCATGGACCACGCCTTCGACTCCCACAACCTGGAGCGCCTGCGCGGCACGGACGTGCTGCTGTTCGGGCGTGAGACCTTCGAGGGCTTCGTGGGCTTCTGGCCGGCGATGACCGACCCGGCGCACGCCGCCGAGGTGCTGCCCGGTGAGCCGGAGCAGCAGCGGGTCCACGTCGAGATCGCCCGGATCAACGCCGGCGTCCGCAAGATCGTGTTCTCCGACAGCCTGCGCCCGGAGGAGACCGAGCCCTGGCGGTCGAGCACGCAGGTCGTGGCGCGGAAGGCGGCACACGGGACGGTCGCCGAGCTGAAGCGGGAGGGCGGCGGCGACATCACCGTGTTCGGCAGCTTCACCGTCTGGAACGACCTGCTCGAAGCGGGCCTGGTCGACGAGGTGCATGTGATGGTGGGGCCGGTCCTGCTGGGCGCCGGGACGCCCGCCTTCCAGGTCTCGGAGACCGTACGGCTGCGCCTGCTCGGCGTCCGGACCTGGGCCGACTCGGGGAACGTGGTGCTGCGGTACGCGACGGAGCCCCCGGTGGAGCCCCGCCGTACCGGTCAGTGAGCTCAAGCGATCTTGTGGATCCAGCTGTGGTGGTCGGGACGCGTGCCGTACTGGATGCCCAGCAGCTCCTCACGCACCCGCATGGTCACCTCGCCGGGGGTGCCGTCACCCACGACCCAAGCCCGGTCGGCGCCCTTGACGGTGCCGACCGGGGTGACCACGGCGGCGGTGCCGCAGGCGAAGACCTCGGTCAGCTCGCCCGACTCGCACCCGGCCTGCCACTCCTCGATCGACAGCCGGCCTTCCTCGGCCTCCAGGCCCAGCTCGGCGGCGAGGTTCAAGATGGAGTCACGGGTGATGCCCGGCAGCAGCGTGCCGGTCAACGACGGGGTCATCAGCTTGTTCCCGAAGACGAAGAACAGGTTCATGCCCCCCATCTCCTCGACATAGCGGTGCTCGTTGGAGTCGAGCCACACCACCTGGTCGCAGCCCTGCTCGACGGCCTGGCGCTGGGCGACGAAGGCCGCCGCGTAGTTGCCGCCGCACTTGGCCGCGCCGGTGCCGCCGGGCGCCGCGCGGGTGTACTCGGTGGACAGCCAGACCGAGACCGGCTTGATGCCGCCGGCGAAGTAGGAGGCGGCCGGTGAGGCGATGACCATGAAGCGGTACTGCTTGGACGGGTAGTTCACGCCCAGCCCGACCTGGGTGGCGATGATGAAGGGCCGCAGGTAGAGCGAGTGGCCCTCGGTGGTCGGCACCCAGTCGCGGTCGGTCTGGACGAGCAGTTCGAGCGCCTCGACGAAGGTCTCCTCGGGCACCTCGGGCATGGCCATGCGGGCGCAGGACTTGTTGAAGCGCGCCGCGTTGGCGTACGGGCGGAAGGCCACGATGGAGCCGTTGCTCTGGCGGTAGGCCTTGAGCCCCTCGAAGAGCTCCTGCGCGTAGTGGAAGACCGAGGTCGCCGGGTCGAGCGTCAACGGCCCGTACGGCTCGAGCCGCGCGTTGTGCCAGCCGAGCTCCTCAGTGAAGTCGATCGAGATCATGTGGTCGGTGAAGTGCTGACCGAAGCCGGGCGCCGCGAGTATCTGGTCGCGCTCGGCCGCGGTGCGCGCGCGGTCGGAGAGTTGCACGTCGAAGCTGAGCGTCATGGCGGAGTCCTTCTTTCGCGAGGCGGGCTTATGTCCAGTATCTGGGATGTAGCGGCATCTATACCAAAAACGCCTGGTGGCTGCGGCCACCAGGCGTTCGTAGGGCAGGCAGGCCGGAGCGCGAAGGGCGCCCGGCCGGGTACGGCTAGGCGCCGCCGGCTACTCGTGCGGTGATGTCGTCACCGATCTCCTGGGTGCCGCGCACCCGGCCGCCGCTCCGCTCGAGGATGTCGGCGGCGACGGCCTGCTCGACGCGCTCGGCCTCGGCGGTCAGCCCGAGGTGCTCGAGGAGCATGGCGATGGAGAGGATGGTCGCGGTCGGGTCGGCCTTGCCCTGGCCGGCGATGTCGGGCGCGCTGCCGTGGACGGGCTCGAACATGCTCGGCGCGGTGCGGTCGGGGTTGACGTTGCCGCTGGCGGCCAGGCCGATGCCACCGGCGATGGCGGCGCCGATGTCGGTGATGATGTCGCCGAAGAGGTTGTCGGTGACGATCACGTCGAAGCGGCCGGGGTCGGTGACGAAGAACATCGAGGCGGCGTCGATGTGCTGGTAGTCGGTGGTGACCTCGGGGAAGTCGGCGGCGACCCGCTTGACGGTGCGGGCCCACAGGTCGCCGGCGAAGGTGAGGACGTTGGTCTTGTGGACCAGGGTGAGCTTCTTGCGGGGCCGCTCGGCGGCCTTGGCGAAGGCGTAGCGGACCACGCGCTCCACGCCGAAGGCGGTGTTGAGCGACTCCTGGGTGGCGATCTCGTGCGGGGTGCCCTTGCGCAGCACGCCGCCGGCGCCCGCGTAGAGGCTCTCGGTGCCCTCACGGACGACCACCATGTCGATGTCCTCCGGCGCGACGCCGGCCAGCGGCGTCTCGACGCCCGGGAACAGCTTCACGGGCCGGAGGTTGACGTAGTGGTCGAGCTCGAAGCGGAGCTTGAGCAGCAGGTCGCGCTCCAGGACGCCCGGCGGCACGCTGGGGTCGCCGACCGCGCCGAGCAGGATCGCGTCGTAGCCGCGCAGCTCGTCGAGGGTGGCGTCGGGCAGCACTTCGCCGGTGCGGTGGTAGCGAGCGGCACCCAGGTCGTAGTGGGTGGTCTCGATCTTGACACCGGTCGCGTTGAGGACCTTCAGTCCTTCGGCGACGACTTCGGTGCCGATCCCGTCTCCGGGGATCACGGCCAGACGAATGTTGCGCGACTCCATGAGAACGTACCCTACCCCCCTGTCTCGCCCTGCGAACAACCTATCTCAAAAGGCGGACACTACTTTTTGTCCGATTTGCGACCTTTTGACCCTTTCGTTAGAGTCCCACGAGCCTAATCCGTCACGTCCGTGACAGAGCCGGGGACCCACCTTTCTTCATGGGGCGAATCCCTTCGTGTAGGGCCGACTTCCAGGCCCGAGCCCGTCAGCTAACCCGGTCGGCCGCGTGGAAGGACCCTCCCCTGTCTCGCCTCGTTCTCGCCGCCCTCGCCTTCCCGCTGGCGCTCGCCGCCACCCCGGCCCCGGCCCACGCCTCGGCCGGCGCGGGCAGCACGCCGGAGAAGGCCGCCAGCATCACACTGGACGCCGCCCAGGTCAAGGAGGTGCGCGACCGGGCCGTCAAGCCGCCCGCCTGGAAGAAGGCCCTCGCCTACGCCATGTCCAAGCGGGGCGTGCCGTACGTCTGGGGCGGGACCTCCGACCGCGGCTACGACTGCTCCGGACTCATGCTCCGCGCCTACGAGAGCGCGGGCATCGAGCTGCCCCGCACCGCGGCCCAGCAGTACTCCGCCTTCGGCAGGAAGATCTCCTGGAAGGAGCTCAAGCCGGGCGACATGGTCTTCTTCTCCGGCCTCGGGCACGTGGGCATGATCAGCCGCCCCGGGTACATGGTGCACGCCCCGCACTCCGGTGACGTGGTCAAGGAGGAGCGGCTCAGCGGCTGGCGGCGCGGCGCCTTCGTCGGCGCGGTCCGGCCCGACCCCAAGGGCGTCGCGCTCTGGGCGGCCCTGCTGAAGCAGAAGGCCAAGCCCGCCGAGACGATGCCTACCGCGAGCCTCTGAGCTCGAAGATCAGCTCCCAGGCCCGGGCCTTGGCGTGGGCGACCGCGCCCAGCAGCACCCCGCTGTCGCCCAGCGCGCTGGCCACCACCTGGGGCCGCAGCGGCCCCAGCTCGGCGATCCGCCGCTGGATGGAGCGCCCGAGCAGGTCAAGGTTGTGCCCGACGCCGCCGGTGAGCACGATCACCTCCGGGTCGAGCACGGCCGCCACCGCGACCAGCAGCCCGCCGATCCGCCGGCCCTCGCCGTCGACCACCGACAACGCGACCGGGTCGCCCCCTGCCGCGGCGGCGAAGACCTCGCGGGCGCTGTCCAGCAGCAGCCCGGCGGCCTGGGCGGCGCGCACCACGCCGGGCGCGGCGGCGACCGTC
Organism: Nonomuraea sp. NPDC050310; assembly: GCF_040655795.1. Classification (NCBI taxonomy): domain Bacteria; kingdom Bacillati; phylum Actinomycetota; class Actinomycetes; order Streptosporangiales; family Streptosporangiaceae; genus Nonomuraea; species Nonomuraea sp. NPDC050310. The sequence goes on from NZ_JBFAKP010000009.1 coordinate 9,940, forward strand.
TCGGTGGCGCCGCGCTCCAGGGTCTCGTCGCCCTCGGGCGCCTCGGCGGCCGGCAGGTAGGACACCTCGCCGGCCGCTCCGCGGGCGCCGACGTAGAGCTCGCCGTTGATGACGATGCCCATCCCGACGCCGGTGCCGACCGAGACCAGCGCGAAGTTGACCTTGCCGCGGCCCTCGCCGTACGCCATCTCGCCGACCGCGGCGAGGTTGATGTCGTTCTCGATGACCAGCTCGACGCCGAGCGCGGCGGCCAGCCGTTCGCCCAGGTCAGGACCGGGCAGGTTGGGGGCGAGGGAGAGCAGCCCGGCCGCGGGGTCGTAGACGCCCGGCGCCCCGACCACTGCGCAGGCGATCGAGGACCACTCGACCCCGGCCTCGGCGGCGGCCTGCCGGGTCAGCTCGGCCACGCAGGCGGCCAGCTCGGCGGAGGTGCGGGCGGTGTTGCGTGCGTCGGTCCGCCCGACGAAGGCGGCCCGCAGGTCGGCGACGGCCACCCGGATCCAGTCGCGGCCGATGTCGATGCCCGCCACGTGCCGGGCGGCGGCGTTGAGGTCGTACAGCGAGCTGACCGGCCCGGGCCGGCCCAGGACCTCGCCCACCAGGTGCACGAGGCCGTCCTCCTCCAGCCCGGCCAGCACGGCGGAGACGGTCGGTTTGGACAGGCCGGTCGCCTTCGCCAGGTCCGCGCGCGCGGCGGGACCGTGGGCGGCCAGCCGATCGAGGAGCTGCCGCTCGTTCAGCACGCGGAGCAGCCGCGGATTCCCCAGCACAGCGGAAGTCTAGCCAACGCGTTGATAGTAAATTACCTTTCTTACCAAATAGGAGAGGAGGGGCGATGCACCGCACAGCCGCCCTGGGAGCACTCTGCTTAGCCGCCGCCCTGCTGACCGCCTGCGGGTCCGGTACGGCAGGCCAGAACAGCGAGGCCGGCAAGACCAGCAAGATCGCGCTGTTCCTGCCGGAGTCCAAGACCACCCGCTACGAAGCCTTCGACCGCCCGCTGTTCGAGGCCAAGGTCAAGCAGCTCTGCCCCGACTGCGAGCTCCTGTACGGCAACGCCGACCAGGACGCCGCCAAGCAGCAACAGCAGGTCGAAGCCGCCCTGGCGCAGGGCGCGAACGTGATCGTCCTGGACGCCGTGGACGCCGGCGCGGTCGCGCCCCTGGTCAACCAGGCCAAGCAGCGCAAGGTCCCGGTGATCGCCTACGACCGGCTGATCTCCGGCATCGACTACGCCTACTACGTCTCCTTCAACAACGTCCGTGTCGGCGAGATGCAGGGCCGGGCGCTGCTGGAGGCGATGACCGCCAAGGGCGTGGCCGGCCAGGGCGAGATCGTGATGATCCACGGCTCCCCCACCGACCCCAGCTCGGCCGACTACAAGAAGGGCGCCAAGAGCGTCCTGGAGGGCAAGGTCAAGGTCGGGCGGGAGTTCGACACCCCCGACTGGAGCCCCGACAAGGCGCAGCAGCAGATGGAGCAGGCCATCACCGCCCTGGGCAAGGACCGGATCGTCGGCGTGCTGAGCGCCAACGACGGCATGGCGGGCGGCGCCATCGCGGCCATGAAGCGCGCCGGGTACCAGACCCTGCCGCCGATCACCGGACAGGACGCCGAGCTCGCCGCCGTGCAGCGCATCCTCACCGGCGAGCAGTACATGACCATCTACCTGGACATCCGGGCGGAGGCGGAGAAGTCGGCGGAGCTGGCCGTGGCCCTGGCCAAGGGCACCCCGGTCCAGGCCCCGGCCAAGGTGCACAACGGGACCGCCGACATCCCGGCCTTCCTGCTCGACCCCATCGCGGTCACCGCGGACAAGGTCAAGGACACGATCGTCAAGGACGGGTTCTACACCGTCGAGCAGATCTGCACGGCCGAGGTCAAGGCCGCCTGCGCGAAGGCGGGCCTGCAGCAGTGATCTCCGCCACCGGGATCACCAAGCGCTACGGCGCGGTCCAGGCGCTCTCGGGGGCGAGCCTGGACCTGCGCCCCGGCGAGGTCGTCGCGCTCGTCGGCGACAACGGCGCGGGCAAGTCCACCCTGGTCAAGGTCGTCTCCGGCGTGATCACGCCGGACGGCGGCACGATCTCCGTGGACGGCTCGCCGGCCCGCATCGCCGGCCCGCACGACGCCCGCGCCCTCGGCATCGCCACGGTCTACCAGGACCTCGCCCTCTGCGAGAACCTCGACGTGGTCGCCAACCTCTTCCTCGGCACCGAGCCGAACCGCTTCGGGCTGCTCCGCGGCATCGCGATGGAGCGCCGGGCCCGCGAGCTGCTCACCCGGCTGGAGGTGCGGATCCGGGACCTGACCGTGCCGGTCGCCCAGCTCTCCGGCGGGCAGCGCCAGTCGGTGGCCATCGCCCGCGCCCTGCTCGGCGAGCCTCGCCTGGTCATCCTCGACGAGCCCACCGCCGCGCTCGGCGTCGAGCAGACCGCCCAGGTGCTCGACCTGATCGCCCGGTTGCGCGAGCGCGGGCTGGCCGTGCTGGTGATCTCGCACAACCTGGCCGACGTCCGGGCGGTCAGCGACCGCGTGGTCGTGCTGCGGCTCGGGCGCAACGCCGGGGAGTTCCGCACCGCGGAAGCCACCCAGGAGGAGATCGTCGCCGCCATCACGGGAGCCGCCGACACAGGAGTCGCCGACGCAGGAGCCGCCGACACAGGAGCCGCCATCACGGGAGCCGCAGATGACTGAGCTGAAGGCCGGTTGGATCAGGGGCAGAGCCGGGGACCTCGGGCCGTGGCCGGCGATCGGCAGCCTGGTCGCCATCGCCGCCGTCCTGCAGTCGCTCAACAGCCGCTTCCTGTCCCCCGAGAACCTCACCAACCTGGCCCTGCAACTGGCCGCCACCGGCACCATCGCGCTCGGCGTGATCATGGTGCTGCTGCTCGGCGAGATCGACCTGTCGGTCGGCTCGGTCAGCGGCCTGGCCGCGGTGGTCATGACCATCCTGCACGTGCGCGAGGGCTGGTCCGCGCTGACCGCCATCGGCGTCGCGCTCCTGGCCGCCGCCGCCATCGGCGTGCTGCACGGCCTCATGCACACGACCCTGCGCATGCCGTCCTTCGTGGTCACGCTGGCCGGGCTGATGGGCTGGGCCGGGCTGATGTGGTTCCTGCTGGGCGACGGCGGCACAATCAACCTGGACTTCGCCGGCTTCGTCTCCGGGCTCAGCGACACCTGGCTGCCGCCGTGGCTGTCGTGGGCGATCGTGGCCGTGCTGGTGCTGGGCCGGGCGGGCGGCGTGCTGGTGGTGCGCCGGCGGCGGGCGGCGGCCGGGCTGCCCGTGGACCCGCCGTGGCCGGCGGCGATCCTGCTGGCCGTGCAGGCGCTGCTGCTCGCCGGGGCGGTGCTCGCGCTGAGCGCCGACCGCGGGGTGCCGCTGCTGCTGGTCCTGTTCGGCGGCCTGGTGATCGGGCTGGACGCGGTGTTGCGGCACACCGTCTTCGGCCGGTGGCTCTACGCCGTGGGCGGTGACGCCGAGGCCGCGCGCCGGGCGGGCATCCCGGTGCGCCGCATCCGGGTGCTCGCCTTCGCGCTCGCCTCGGTGCTGGCCGCGACCGGCGGAATCCTGGCCGCGAGCCGGCTGTCGGCGGTCAACCAGGCCTCCGGCGGCAGCGACATCCTGCTCATGGCCATCGCCGCCGCGGTGATCGGCGGCACCTCGCTCTTCGGCGGGCGGGGCCGCGCCTACAACGCCCTGCTCGGCATCCTGGTCATCCAGTCGATCACCAACGGCATGCTGCTGCTGAGCGTCGACACCGACATCCGCTTCATGGTGACCGCCGCCGTGCTCGTCCTGGCCGTGGCGATCGACTCGGTGGCCCGCCGGTGAGCCGGGTCCTGGGCATCGACGTCGGCGGCACCAAGATCGCCATTGGCTGCTCCGACGCCGACGGCCCCGTGCTGGCCGGGCACGTACGCCTGCGCACGGGGGACGATCCCCTGGCCACCGCGCTGGCCGCCGCCCGCGACCTGGCCGGGGCCCCGGCCGCGGTCGGCTTCTCCACCACGGGCGTGATCCGCCAGGGCGTCGTACGGCTGGCGCCGAACGTGCCCGGCTGGGACGGCCTCGAACTGCCCCGGCTGCTGCGCGAGGCCTACGCGCCGGTCCCGGTCGCCATCGACAACGACGTCAACGCCGCCGCCGCGGCCGAACTGCGCTGGGGCGCGCTGCGCGGCGTCTCCTGCGGCCTCTACCTGAACCTCGGCACCGGCCTGGCCGCCGCGCTGGTCGTCGACGGCCGGGTCTTCGCCGGCGCGCACGGGGCGGCGGGCGAGATCGGCTACGTGCTGACCGACCCCGGCAGCCCGGGCTTCGCCGCCGGGCACGCGCCGCTGGAGGACCGCTTCTCCGGCGCCGGGCTGGCCCGCCAGGCCTCGGCCGAGCTCGGCACGCCGACCACCGCCGCCGAGCTCTTCGCCGGCGACGCCCTGCCGCACCTGGTGGAGGCGGCGCTGGCCGACCTGACCACGGCCGTGGCCAACCTGTGCGTGAGCCTCGACCCGGAATGCCTGGTGGTCGGCGGCGGGCTCATGGGGGCCGCGCCGGTCATCCTGCCCGCGCTGGAGGAGCGGCTCCGCCGTACCGTGCCGTTCCCGCCGCGGGTGCGGCGGGCCCGGTTCGCCGACGACGCCTCGCTGCTCGGCGCGCTGGCGCTGGCCCGTTCTATGGTGGAGTGATGGAGAGGATCAGGCTCACCGGCGCGCAGGCCACCATGCTCGCCACCCTGTACGGCAAGGCCATGGACGCTCGCTCGCCCAACTCCGTCCTCCACGACACGATGGCCCTGGAAGCGGTCCGCCGGATCGACCACGACTTCTCCAAGGTCGGCATCAAGCCCGGCGACGCCTCCACCGTGGCGCTGCGCAGCCTGCACTTCGACGGCTGGACCCGCGAGTTCCTCGCCGCCCACCCCGAGGCGACCGTGCTGCACCTGGGGTGCGGCCTGGACACGCGGGTCTTCCGCGTCGATCCGGGCCCGGGCGTGCGGTGGTTCGACGTGGACTACCCGGACGTCATCGACCTCAGGCGCAAGGTCTTCCGCGAGCGCGAGGGCGACTACACGCTGCTGGCCACGCCGGTGACGCCGGCCGGCTGGCTCGCGCAGGTGCCGGCCGACCGGCCGGTGCTGGTCGTGGCCGAGGGCCTGACCATGTACCTCCGGGAGGAGGCCGGCCGGGAGCTGTTCCGCGCGATCGTGGAGCGCTTCCCCTCGGGTCAGCTCGTCTTCGACGGGTTCAGCAAGCGCGGGATCAAGCTGCAGAAGGTGAACAAGGCCGTCCAGGTCGCCGGCGCCACGCTCTACTGGGGCGTCGACGGGCCCGCCGAGCTGGAGTCGATCCATCCGGCGTTGCGCTGCGTCAGCGCGGTGAGCGCGTTCGACCTCGACGGGTTCGACCGCGTGCGGCTCGCCTACCGGCTGCTGGCGAAGGCGGCCAGGATGATCCCGGTCATGCGCCGGATGGCGATCATGTACCGGCTGGAGTTCTAGGAGCCGAGCGGCCGGCCGCCGTTGTCGCGGCGGTCGAGGGCGATCTGGACGGCCTCGACGGCCTCGTCCTCGGTGTCCTCAGGGCTGTTCCACGAATACATGTCATACATGTGCGTCTCATCTCGAAGATCGCGAACGACGGAAAGAGTCTGAAGGCCTCGGCTCCGGATCGCGGACGCTCGGGACAGACCTGTCGCGCGGGGCAGGGAAGTGGTGCTTCCACCTGCCAGCTTGCTCTCCACGATAACAGCGAATCTCGTAGGATGTCCTACTATCTCGCATGCTGAGACATGCAGGTGGGACAACAGAACGGCCGGCGGGATCGTTCCCGCCGGCCGTGGTGCACTACAGGTGGCTAGTCGGCCAGGTCGACCGAGCGGCCGCTGTCGGCGCCGATCTCGCTCACGATCTGGTCGAGCACGCCCGACGGGATGGCCGAGTCGACGGTCAGCGCGATGAGCGCCTTGCCGCCCTTGACGTCCCGGGCCACCTGCATCGAGGCGATGTTCACCGTGTGGTCGCCGAGGATGCGGCCGACCACGCCGACGATGCCGGGACGGTCGGCGTAGGTGAAGAAGGCCAGGTGGTCGGTGGGCTCGATCTCCATCTCGTAGCCGTTGACCTCGACGATCTTGGTGATCTGCCGCGGGCCGGACAGCGTGCCCGAGACCGAGACCTGGCGGCCGTCGGCCAGCACGCCGCGCACGGTGACGACGTTGCGCCAGTCGGGGCTCTCCTCCGAGGTGACCAGATCCACCGCCAGGCCGCGCTCCTTGGCGATGAGCGGGGCGTTGACGTAGGTGACCTGCTCCTCGATGACGTCGGTGAAGACGCCCTTGAGCGCGGCCAGCTCCAGCACGCGCACGTCCTGGTTGGCGATCTCGCCGCGCACCTCGACGTCGAGCTTGGTCGCGGTCTCGCCCGCCAGCGCGGTGAAGACGCGGCCCAGCTTCTCGGCCAGCGGCAGGCCCGGCTTCACGTCCTCGGCGACCGCGCCGCCCTGGACGTTGACCGCGTCCGGCACGAACTCACCGGCCAGGGCGAGCTTGACACTGCGGGCGACCTGGGTGCCGGCCTTCTCCTGGGCCTCGTGGGTCGAGGCGCCGAGGTGCGGGGTGACGACGACCTGGTCGAGCTCGAAGAGCGGGTGCTCGGTCATCGGCTCCTTGGAGAAGACGTCGAGACCGGCGCCGGCGACCCGGCCCTCCTTGATCGCGGTGTAGAGGGCGTTCTCGTCGACGATGCCGCCGCGCGCCACGTTGATGATCCGCACGTTGGGCTTGACCTCGTGCAGTTCCTTGTCGCCGAGGAGGCCGAGGGTCTCCTTCGACTTGGGCAGGTGCACGGTGATGAAGTCGGCGGTCTTGATGGCCTCGTCCAGGCTGACCAGGCGCACGCCCATCTGCGCGGCGCGAGCCGGGGGCAGGTAGGGGTCGTAGGCGATCAGCTCGACGCCGAAGGGCTGCAGGCGCTGCGCCACGAGCTGGCCGATCTTGCCCAGGCCGAGGATGGCCACGACCTTCTCGTCCAGCTCGACGCCGGTGTACTTGGACCGCTTCCACTCGCCGTTCTTGAGCGCGGCGTGCGCCTGGGCGGTGTTGCGGGCGCTGGCCAGGATGAGCGCGATGGTCTGCTCGGCGGCGCTGGTGATGTTGGAGGTCGGCGCGTTGACCACCATCACGCCGGCCTTGGTTGCGGCCTCGACGTCGACGTTGTCCAGGCCGACGCCCGCGCGGGCGACCACCTGGAGCTTCGGTGCGGCGGCGATGGCCTCGGCGTCCACCTGCGTGGCGGAGCGCACGATCAGCGCGTCCACGTCGGCGAGAGCGGGCAGGAACTGAGCTCGGTCGGCGCCGTCGGTGTGACGGACTTCGAAGTCCGTGGCGAGTACGGCGAGGCCGGCCTCCGACAGCTCCTCTGCGACCAGGACGACGGGCTTGTTCACTGATGAGATCCTTCGGGCGGACATGGCAGGGGCACTTCGACGGGCCCCCGTGGGATCCCCCAGAGTCTATCCAGCCTTGTGAACGCGTTCACGAGTGTCCCAGGATCTGGGCGTTACCCAGCGAATGCCAAGATCATCCAGGTCGCGGCCATCTTTGTCTTGATCGGGAGTTTTATTCGGCATTAGCCTGATAAGTCGTGGCCGACTACCTAGGGTTCGTCCTATGAGCATCGGGAACCCCGCTCTCGCCGACGTGCTCCGCCAGCATGGCAACCCGCACCGCCTGCTGTCCGCGCTCGCCGACGGTGGAGTCCTGGTGGCCGTGCGTCCAGACCGCTCCGTGGTCCTGGGCACCACCCAGTCCGGAGACCGGGTGCTGCTCGGCTACACCGGGCCGGACACCTACGCGCGGCACCGCGGTAGCCATTCCCTGTCGGCGTGCGACGCCGACACCATCCTCGACATCCAGCGGGTCACGGGCGTGCGGGAAATCGTGATCGACGCTGCCGGGCCGGCCGCCGCGGCCGTGCCCATCGAGGACCTCCAGCGCTTCCTGCGAGCCGTACGCTCCGGACCCATGCCGGCCCTGTCCGGCGCGGTGCCCGCGGCATACGCGACCGGGGCCATGGCCACGGTCTCGCGGAACGCGCCCGCCTTCGCCCAGGCGCTGCCCGCGCCGGTCACCGCGCCGCCGCAGGCGTGGATCCCGGCGCCGCGGCCGCACCTGTCCGGCCCGATGCAGCAGGTGGACCCGGGCTACCGGCGGTGCACCCATCCGATCCTGCCCGCGCTGCGCCGGGCGATCGCGACCCTCCTGGCGGACTTCCCGCTGGTGCACCACGTGTGGATCTCCGAGGCCCGCACCGCCTCCGGCGCGCCCGGGATCATGCTGCACGTCAAGGTGCACATGTCGGCCGCCGAGGACGTCGTGCGCGACCTGCACCGCGGGGTCAGGGCCCGGCTGCCGCAACTGGCCGCCAGCGAGGCTCCCATCCTGATGGCCCGCGTGGCGGACACCCGGAGCGAGAGACGCATGATAGAGATCGGAGCACACGTCGTGTGCGCCGACGTGACCGACTGACCGCACAGGGGGTGCCGTCCGGGTGAAACGCACAAACCCCCTGCACCAGCTCCGGTACGCCGCCCGGCACCCGGACCGGATCCTGCCGCACCTGCGCCGGCTGGCGCGCGACACCTGGTTCCGGCTGCGCGCGCCCGACCACATCGCGTACTACCGCGCGGTCATGAAGTCGGACGTCGCGCGCAGCCCGGAGGGCGCGGTCGGCTCGCACACGCACAAGCGCTGGCTGGCGCTCGGGCGCATGCAGTTCGACTACCTCGTCGGTCACGGGCTGCGGCCCGGGCACCGCATGCTGGAGATCGGCTGCGGCAACCTGCGGGCCGGCCACCTGTTCATCGGCCACCTCGACCCGGGCCACTACTACGGGATCGACATCTCGCCCGACATCCTCTTCGCCGCGCAGCAGACGCTGGTGCGCTTCGGCCTGGCCGACCGCCTGCCGTACCTCACGCCCGTCCGTGACCTGCGCTTCGAGTTCCTGCCCGCCGAGCACTTCGACGTCGTGCACGCGCACAGCGTCTTCTCGCACTCGCCGCTGCCGGTGATCGAGGAGTGCTTCGCGCACGTCGGCCGGATCATGCGGCCCGGCGGGTGGTTCGACTTCACCTTCGACCGCACCGAGGGCGCCGAGCACCAGGTGCTCGGCGAGGACTTCTACTACCGGACCGAGACCCTGCTCGCCCTGGCCGGCAAGCACGGTCTCGACGGCGTCTTCATGGACGACTGGGAGAAGCTGCCGCACAAGCAGTCGAAGATCCGCCTCACCCGAGCCGGCGCGGCGGTGGGCCCGGACGCAACCGCCGGGTGAACAGGCCCGCGATCAGCGCGGCCAGCAGCGGCAACCCGAGGACCAGACCCAGCGAGAAGCCCCACGGCACGGCCACGGTGAAGCCCGCCGACCCGTCGCTCACCGACAGCCCGCCGTGCCCCAGCCGCGTCCTCCCGGTGCTCGCCCAGGCCAGCGCCACGCCCGGGACGATCGCGACCAGCAAGCCGGCCACCGCGCCCAGGAGCGCGATGTAGCCCGCCTGGCCGGCCAGCACCAGCCGGCGCAGGCCGCCCGAGGCGCCGATCGCCGCCATGACCTGCTGGTCAGGGCGCAGGTCCGCCGCGGCGAGCCGGGTGGCCACCAGCGTGCCGCCCAGCACCAGCAGCCCGGCCGCGCCGAACAGCACCCACAGTTGCGGGGTGAGGTAGTCCTCGTAGCCCGCCTCCACGTAGACGTCCGCAGCCGCGCCCGCGGCGGTCGCCGCCCGCTCCAGCCGCAGCTCGTCGGCCGGGGAGCCGGTGGTGAACAGCTTGCGTTCGGCGACCTGGAAGCCGGCCCGCTCCAGCGCGACGCGCGGCACGATCGCGCCGCCCTGGTGCTCGGCGGCGGCCTCGGCCCGTACGGCGGGCACCTCGATCTCGCGGGTCCGCGATCCCTGGCCGCCGAAGGGGTTGTTCGCGGCGAGCCTCACCCGGGAGGCGCCCGGGGCGAAGCCGGGGTCGAAGACCACCGCCTTGCCCTCGGCCAGCGCCGCGGCGGCCACCGGATCGTCGCGGCCCTGGATCAGCCGCAGCAGCTCGGGGCCGCCGATCGGCACGTCGCCGCCGAACACGCCGTAGGAGCGGTGCAGCCCCGGGCGGGTCAGGCTCTGCAGATCCAGCGACAGGATGTACGGCTCGCCGCCGATCATCACGTCGTAGCCGGGGATCAGCGGGCGGCCGGGCAGGCTCTGCGCCGCCGCGCTCCTGACCTTCGCCCAGGCGGACTCGTCGGCGTCCCGGGCGTGGATCTGCACGGTGCCGAGGGGCATGCCGGGCCAGTAGGCGGCGCGGTTGTCCTCGAAGTTGCTGTGGTAGCCGATGCCGAAGGCCAGGGCCGCCGAGGAGGCCGCCATCACGGCCGCGGCGGCGGAAGCCGTACGGGCTCGGTGGCGGACCGCGTCGCGGACGGGCAGGCGCAGCGGGAGCGGCAGGCGCGCGGCCGGGCGGCCGGTCCACTCGATCAGCCTCGGCAGCAGCGCGATCATGCCGAGGACGACCAGCACGGCCGCGGCGATCACGTTCAGCTCGCGGTCGAAGCCGTCCCCGGCGGCCATCAGCAGGGTCAGCCCGATCCCGAGCGCGATCAGCAGGGCGCCCAGCACCGGCTTGCCCGCCTTGCCGCGCACCTCGGGCGCGCGCCCGGCCAGGACCCGGGCCGGCTCCTGCCGCCCAGCCTGTACGGCAGGCACCAGCGCGGCCACGAGGGCGCTGACGACGCCCAGCACGGCGACGCCGAGCACGCTCACCCACGGCACCTCGACCGGCCCGATCGAGCTGAGCCTCCACCCCGCGGCCAGATGGGCCCCGCCGATCCCCAGGCCGACGCCGAGCCCGGCGGCGAGCAGCGAGGCCAGCCCGCCCAGGATCAGCCCCTCGGCCAGCACGACGGCCCGCAGGTGCCGCGGCGAGCCGCCCTGGGCGGCCACCAGCGCGAGCTCGTGCCGCCGCCGACGCAGCCCGATGGCGAAGGCCGGTCCGGCCAGCAGCGCGGTCTCCAGCACGATCATGAAGATGGCCAGCCCGAGCCCGACCGCCATCTCCTCGCTCCGGAGCAGCGGGGCCTCCTCCTCCGCGAGGAGCCGGGTGGCGACGATCAGGCCGTGCGAGTTGAACTGGATGATCTCCGCCCGGCCCACGCCGCCGGGCAGGTCGACCAGCCAGCCGAGATCGAGCCCGCGCGGCGGGTTGAGCAGGAGCGCGCCGGGCAGGGCGGCGAGCTCCTGGAGGGCGGGCCGCTGGGGATCGGCCACGACGCCGACGACCCGGAAGCTCCGGTTGTCCGGCGGCACCACCAGGGTGCTGCCCACCGAGGCCCCGCGCTCGGCGAGGGCGGGGGTCGCGGCGACCTCGCCGGCCGTGGCGGGCAGGCGGCCCTGTCGCAGCTCGCGCAGGCCCTTCGCCAGCGGGTCGCGCAGGTCGACCTCGGTGATCTCGACGATGTCGAGCCCGCCGGGCAGCCGGACCGGCCCGGTGCCCTCGTACAACGGGATGTGCCGGGCGCCCGCCGGCAGCAGGGCGGCCAGCCGCTCCTCGCTCCACACCGCGCGCTCGGTCGAGCCCGTCCCGGTGTACGAGTGGCCGTCGAGCTGCTGGACGGGGCCTTCGTGCGCGGTGGCCGAGAGGGCGGCGTCGGCCGAGCCGATGCGCTGCCGCAGCCCTTCCAGGGCGGAGACGTCGGCGGTGGCCGCCCCGGTCAGCAGCGCGGTGAAGACGAGGACCGGCAGCCCGATCATCGCCATGATCAGCGCGCTGCGGCCCCTGGCGCGCAGGATGCCGCGCCACACCAGCCGCCTCATCGGGCGCTCTCCAGCTCCGCCGAGTCGACGACCCGGCCGTCGCGCAGGAACACCACGCGGTCGGCCCAGCCGGCGTAGCGGGGCTCGTGCGTGACGAGCAGCACCGCCGCGCCGGCGTCGCAGCGGGCCCGCAGGAGCCGGAGGATCTCGTCGCCCATCCGGGTGTCGAGCGCGCCCGTGGGCTCGTCGGCCAGCAGCAGCCGCCGCTCCCCCACCAGCGCCCGCGCGATGGCCACCCGCTGGCGCTCGCCGCCGGACAGCTCGTCGGGGAAGCGGCCGGCCGCCTGCTCGGCGCCGGCCTCGGCCAGGGCCCGGCGGGCCTGCTCCCGGGCCCGGGCGGTGCGCACGCCGTCGAGCTCGCGCGGGAGCATCACGTTCTCCAGCGCGGTGAGCGAGGGGATCAGGTTGAGGTCCTGGAAGACGTAGCCCACGCTGCGCCGCCGCAGCTCGGCCAGGGAAGCGGCGCTCAGCCCGCCGAGCGGCACGCCCCCGACGGCCACGCTGCCCGAGGTGGGCCGGTCGAGCCCGCCGGCGAGGTTGAGCAGGGTGGACTTGCCCGACCCGGACGGCCCCATGACGGCGACCAGTTCCCCGGCCGCGACGCTGAGGCTGATCCCGCCCAGCGCCCGCTGCTCCCCGTAGGCCCGGACGACGTCCACGAGCGTTAACACGGTCATGACGACCCTTCTCTGAGTACGGCTTCGCAGTGGTCCAGCCAGCGCTGCTCCGCCTCGGCCTGGAAGATCATGGAATCGACGACCAGGCGCTGGGCCGGGGAGCCGTCGCGCTTGGCGCGGGTGAGCTCCTGCAGGGTGCGCATGGTCGCGGTGCGCTGCGCCTGGATGACCCGGAGCGCGGCCGGATGGGTGGTCACCGCCATCGCCAGTTTGATCACCAGCTCGTCCCGCGGCCGGTCGGTCTGGGTGACCGGGGTGTCGAACCAGCGCTGGAGCTCCTCCCGTCCGGCGCCGGTGATGCGGTAGACCACCCGGCCCTGCTCGTCGGTCTCCCCCGGCTCGACCAGGGCGTCCCGTTCCATGCGCGCGAGCGTCGTGTACACCTGGCCGATGTTGAGCGGCCAGGTGGCCCCGGTGGACGACTCGAACTCGGCACGCAGTTGGTACCCGTAGCGGGGACCCCGGCTGAGCAAGGCCAGGAGGCCGTGCCTGATTGACATGAATACTGAGTATGCATACTCAGTATTCAGTGGGCAACCGTATTCTGGACATCACCCGTCATTCAGCCCGATACTCTGGGGCATGGGCTCGACGCAACCTCCGTATCGCGCATCGGACGGCGAGCGCGATCGCGCGATCGACGAGCTCCGCGACCGCGCGGTCGAGGGACGCCTGTCCCCCGAGACCTTCATCGGCCGCGTCGACATGGCCCTGCGGGCCCGGAGCCGGCACGAGCTCGACGACCTCGTCGCCGACCTCCCGCCGCCGAACACCTTCCGCCATCGCCTCGCCCACGCCGTGGGGTCGGTGTCGGAGTTCGTCACGCGCGTGCAGTCGGCCTGGCGGCGGCCGCGGCTGCCCCGGCTGGCGCTGCCCGACGACGAGCGGCTCCGCTTCGTCGTGGGCCGCGGCTCGGCCTGCGACCTGGTGCTCGCCGACCTCACCGTCTCGCGCGTCCACGCCGAGCTGCGGCGGGAGGCGGACGGCGGCTGGCTCATCGTCGACCTGGGCTCCCTGAACGGCACCCGGCTGAACGGCTGGCGGCTCGTCGGCCCGGCACGGGTGCGCTCGGGCGACGAGGTGTCCTTCGGGGACTGCGGCTTCCTGCTCAGCTCCGGTCAGCCGTCCCTGCCCCGCTGACCGCCCTCACTCAGCGCGCGGCGGCCATGGTCTCCGCGGTGAGCCGGTAGCGCAACGTCAGCACGATCGCCACCCCGACGAAGAACGCCGGCAGCAGCGTGCCGCCGTACAGCACGGCCTGCACCGCGGAGTCGGCCTGCTCCACGCGCGTCTTCGCGTCCGACTCGCGGAAGCCGCCCGCGCCGAGCACCCAGCCCAGCACCAGCGCGCCGAAGGCGAACACCACGGTCTCGGCCGCCGTCCACAACCCGGTGAACACCCCGGCCCGCCTGGTGCCGGTCACCACGTTGTCGTGCGCGATCACGTCGGCCATCATCGAGAACTGCAGGAGCTGGATGCCGGCGTACCCGACCCCGACCAGCAGCACCGCCACGTGCGCGTAGAGCGCGCCGAGGGCCGGGGTGAACGCCATCGCCACCGCGCCGGCGAGGAACAGCGCCGACGACAGCACCATCGCCCCGCGCTTGTCCAGCCGCCTGGCCAGCCACACCCACAGCGGCATCGTCAGCAGGATCGGGCCCACCAGGCAGGCGAACAGCGTGGTGGTGGCGGCCGGATCGCCGACGATGTAGGTGGCGAAGTAGGGCGCCCCGGCGAGCATCGTGCCCGCGGCGAACATCTGCGCGCAGCTCAGCGCGAGCAGGACGAGGAAGTGCCGGTTGGTCCTGGCCACCGCGAGCTGGCGGCGCAACGACGGCTCGGCCTGGGCGTGACCGACGACGGGGGCGCCTGCCGTACCCCAGTAGGTGCCCAGCATCGCGGCCAGCAGAACCACGCCGATGACCAGGCCCATCACGTGGTAGCCGAGGCCGTTGGCGATCACCGGGGCCAGCGCGCCGGACAGCAGGATCGCGACACCCAGGAAGATCATGCGCCACTGCAGCAGCGAGGAGCGCTCGTGGTAGTCGTCGGTCATCTCGGCCGGCATCGCCTTGTACGGCACCTCGAAGAAGGCGTAGGCGGTGGCGGTGAGGAAGAAGAAGAACCCGACGTAGAGCGCGGCCGGCACCCCGGTCATCGTGGGCGCGGCGAAGGTCAGCGCGAAGGCGGGCGGGAGGGTGACCGCGCCGAGCAGCAACCACGGGCGGCGGCCCCCGGTGCGGTCCGAACGCTGGCCGACCCACGGGTTGATCAGCATGTCCCAGAGCTTGGGCAGGAAGACCACCAGGCCGGCCAGCCAGGCGGGCACCGCGAGCTGGTTGGTCATGTAGAAGAGCAGCAACAGGCCTGGAACGGTGGAGAACGTGCCCGTGCAGAAGGAGCCGATGCCGTAGCCGATCCGAATACCCCTGGGGACCATTGCCACATTACAGCCGAGCGACCGCTCGTTTGGTAGTGCCTCTTCCCCGAATGTCTTCCGCAAAATACGGAGATTTGCGGATTACAGGGCCGCTCGGCCGCCGCATGATCCGACGAGATCCCTCAGCCCTTTGGAGACCCCCCATGCGGCGCACCTCAGCCTCCCTCGTCGCGGGCGCGCTCATCGCGACCCTCGCGTGGGCGTCCAGTCCGGCCACGGCCGTCGACCCCGAACCGGGCGTCGCCGACCTGACCCGCGACATCAACCTCATCCTCGGCGACAGCCGCCTCACCATCGCCCGCGCCGCCGTCACCGTGCGCAACGCCACCACCGGCGAGGAGCTGTACACCCAGGACGGCGGCAAGCTCATGACGCCCGCCTCCAGCGCCAAGCTCTTCACCTCGGCCGCCGCCGCCGAGGTGCTCGGCCTCGACTACCGCTTCGACACCACCGCCCTGCGCGCCGGCCGCCAGGTCGGCTCGGCGCTCGTCGGCGACCTGGTCCTGCGCGGCACCGGCGACCCGACGATGCTGGCCGCCGACTACGACACCCTGGCCGCCGCCGTGGCCGCCAAGGGCATCCGCACGGTCACCGGCAAGCTCGTCGCCGACGACACCTGGTTCGACACCCAGCGCCTCGGCAACGACTGGGCCTGGGACGACGAGCCGTACTACTACAACGCGCCGATCTCCGCGCTCACCGCCTCGCCCGACCGCGACTACGACGCCGGCACGGTGATCGTCTCCGTCGCGCCCGCGGGCTCGTCGGTCAAGGTCAGCGTCTCGCCCGAGACCGACGTGCTGAAGATCGACAACCGGGCCACCGTCGGCGCGACCACCAACGTGCTCATCGAGCGGCAGCACGCCACCAACACGGTCCTGATCACCGGCACCGTCTCGGAGGAGACCTCCGAGTGGGTGACGGTCGACGACGCCACCCGCTACGCGGCCTCCCTGTTCCGCTCGGCCCTCACCAAGCACGGCGTCCGCGTCCTCGGCCGGACCGTCACCGGCGCCGCCGCCTCCGACGCCGTCGAGCTGGCCAAGCACCAGTCGATGCCGCTCAGCGAGCTGCTCGTGCCGTTCATGAAGCTCAGCAACAACATGCACGCCGAGATCCTCACCAAGGCCATGGGGCGCAAGGTCGCCAACGCGGGCACCTGGGCCGCCGGGCTCAAGGTCACCCACGACTTCGCCCGCGCCCAGGGCGTGCAACTGCTCAACCTGCGCGACGGCTCCGGGCTGTCCCGCCGCGACGGCGTGAGCACCGGGTCCATCACCCAACTGCTGGTGGCGGCGCGGGGCAAGCCGTGGTTCCAGACCTGGTACAACTCGCTCCCGATCGCCGGCGACCCCGACCGGCTCGTCGGCGGCACCCTGCGCAGCCGGATGCGGAACACGCCCGCCGCCGGGAACGTCCACGCCAAGACCGGCTCGCTGACCGGGGTGACCTCGCTGTCCGGCTACGTCACCAGCGCCGACGGGGAGCCGCTGGCCTTCTCGGTCATGCTCAACCAGTACCTGTCCGGCTCGCCCAAGGACATCGAGGACAAGATCGCCGTACGGCTGGCCAACTTCCGCCGCTCCGCCCCGGACGCGGCCGCCCCCGAGCTGCGCTCGGGCGACCCGGTCAGCTACCCGGACCTCGAGTGCTCGTGGCTGAAGCCCGCCCAGTGCTGACCTGGGGTTAGTGCGGCTCTCTACGGGCTTGTCTTGTACGGCTGTCGCGGGGCGGCGCGCTTCTCGCCCGTCGCCCCGCGGTCGTAGCGGGCGGCCATGGCGTGGAAGACCTCCTTGGCCGCCCACCGCCGCTCGTCCAGCATCCTGACCACCCCGTACGACCCGAGATCCGCCTCCCCCGGCCGCCCGAAGCCCGCGAAGGTGAACCAGAACGCGGCATCCACCCCCTCCTCCTCGAACAGGTCCAGCAGCCGGGTGAAGTGCCGCACCTGCTCCCCCTCGTCCCGCACCGCCCCGTCCGGCACCTGCCACGCCATCCCGCCCAGCTCACCCGCACCCCGGTAGGCGCACGTGCCGAACTCGGTGACCGCCACCGGCTTGCCGTGCCTGAAGTGCCCGCGCACCTCCTCCCGGAAGGTAGCCGCGTTGTAGGCGGCCTGGTAGGCGTCCACCCCCACCACGTCGAACGGTGCCCAGTCGATGAACTCCCACGGGGCCGCCGCGTAGCCGACCCGCCCGCCGAACCGCTCCCGCACCTCCCCGACCGCCCCGGCCAGGAACCCGTTGAGCCGCTCCAGAACCGGCCCCAGCGCGCTCCACCACTCGGGATCGGCGTTGGCCATCGCCCCCAGCCGGTCACCGTACGTGGCACCCGGGATGAACCCGGCGCCGAACGCGCTGAGCTCGCATCCGGCCACGAACACCACCTCCGCTCCGCCGCGCCGCAGCCTCTCGGCGCGGGCCGCGCAGTCGGCGAGCATGGCCACCGTCTCCTCCGGCGGCAGATCCACCGGGAAGGGGGCGAACCACACCTCCAGCCCCAGCTCGGCCGCCTGCTCGGCGGCCACGCTCAGCCGCTCCGGGTGCCCGCCGGAGATCCGTACGGCGTCGCAGTGCAGGTCACGGGCGATGACCTCCAGGTCGCGCTGGACCGTATCCGGGTCGAACACCTTGCGGCTGAGGTCCCGCCCCGGCAGGAACCCGGTGTCGTAGTTGATCCCTCTGGCGCGCATTCCCGTCACCCTTCTCGTCGGTTCCGGTTCGGGAGACCGTGCTCCAGCAGGTCGAAGGCGAGCTCCACCGCCTCGCCCAGCCGCCGGGCGGCCTCCTGCGGCGTGACGCCCTCGACCAGGTCGCAGAAGTACGCCTCCTGCACGGTCAGCATCGAGGCGGTGATCTGCGCCGCGGTCAGCGCGGCCACCAGGTCCCGGCGCCCCTTCTCCGGCCCACCCAGCTCGCCTTTTTCGCCCGGTTCGCCCGCTTCGCCCGGTTCGTTCGCCAGCACCCTGGCCAGGGCCTGCCGCTGCCCGTAGAGCAGGTTGTTCGCCGCGTCACTGAGCGCCGGACTGGCGAAGATCACCTGAAGCTGCGCGACCAGCGCCTCCGCGTCCGCCACCGGCTCGGCCGCGGAAGCGCGATAGTGCTCCCGCAACGCCTCCAGCGGCGTCCGCCCCGGCCCGCGCGCGGCGACGATCCCGGCGAGGTCCTCCTCCCCCACTCCGTGCAGGACCAGCGCTTCCTTGGTGGGGAAGTACTTGAACAGCGTCACCTTCGCCACCTCGGCGGCCTCGGCGATCTCGTTCACCGTCACCGCCTCGAAGCCCCGCTCTGCGAACAACCGCAACGCCACCGCGGCGATCCGCCGCCGCGTGCGCTCCTTCTTCAGCTCCCGTAGCCCGCTCACGGGATCACTCTAGGTGAACCGAGTACAAATACGTACTCGGTTCACCCACTTATCGACCGACTTGAGCCGCACAGACGAACGAGCGGCCTCCGCGGTTTACCGAGGTAGAGGCGGCAATTGTTACGAATGAGACACATGGAGCTCCAGATATAGGAGCGTTTCTAGTGACATGCCGGATCTGCGCACACCAGAATGCCGTTTCGAAGCAGCGTCTAATCCCCTCTGGAGAACATCGTGCGCAGACCACTCCAGGCACTCGCCTGCCTTGGCAGTCTTGCGGCATTGAGCACTCCCATCGCCGCCGCCGAAGCCACGACGGCGCGGCCCGCGGCCGAATGCCGGGTCAGCGCGGCCCAGCCGTACGTCGACCAGAAGGGCCTGCTCCGCGCCGCCGCGGTCAGGTCCGGCTGTGACGACACCAGCGTGCTGCGCGTCCGCATCCGTGAGGCCCGCCGTGGCCCCGACCGCACCCTCAAGAGCGCTTCCACGCGCTTGGACAACGGCACCATCGCCGCCACCCTGCGGTGCTCGGACACCCCGCGCAGCTACTACGTCCTCGCCCTCGACTACCGCGGCCACCGGGCGCAGTCCTCCGTCGTACGGCTCGCCTGCGCTCCCACGGGCACCCCCACCACGCCGCCCACCAACACCCCCACCACCCCGCCCCCCACCGGCGGTGGTGACAACGGTGGGGGCGGAACCCCCGGCGTCGGCTCCGCCGTCGAGGAAGAGGTCGTCCGCCTCACCAACGCCGCCCGGGCCGGGAACGGCTGCAAGACCGCCCTCACGCATGACGCCAAGCTCCACGCCGCCGCCGTCGCCCACTCCGCCGACATGGCCGCCGCCAACTACTTCGACCACACCTCGAAGGACGGCCGCTCCCCCGGCGACCGCATCAAGGCCGCCGGCTTCTCCCCCATCTCCGCGTGGGGCGAGAACATCGCCAAGGGCCAGGCCACGGCCGCCGCCGTCGTCGACGCCTGGCTCAAGAGCCCCGGCCACCGCGCCAACATCATGAACTGCGCCTACACCCACATCGGCGTCGGCCACATCGCCAAGGGCCCCCTCTGGACCCAGGTCTTCGCCAAGCACTAACCACCAGCCACCCCCTCTCCCCTAAGCCCAGCCCACGACACCTCCCCCTCACCCGAGCCCGCCCACTTTTCCCTGAGCCCAGCCCACCCACTTTCCCCTCAGCCCAGCCCGCCCGCCTTCCCCTGAGCCCAGCCCGCCCACCTCACCTCCGCCCCACCGCCGCACCACCACCCGTCCCCTACATCCACCGTCCATCCCCTACACCCGTCCCCCCCGCCCACCCCGCCACCCGCCACCCGCCAGCCCACCTGCGGCAGCGGCTGCGGCTGCGGCTGCGAGGCCGGGTGTTGAGCCCGAGCACTGGTAACCGCGCGCCACGTGCTCGCCCGGCGGCCAGGTCCCCTCACGCCTGGCCGCCGGGACCGCCGGGAACCCCCGGCCCGAGGAGGGCCCGCCCACACTGTGCCCGGGCGGGCCCTCCTCCGCGTCCCCGCCCTCTCGGGCCAGACGGCCAGCCCTCAACCGCGCCTCACACCCTGGAAGGCCAGGGCGGCCAGCCGTCCAAGACCCCTCACCCCACAGGGACAAGGTGGCCGGTTCTCCAGGGCACCTCACTCCCACCGGACCGGAATGGGCGGGCCTCCCCCTGCCCCCAACCGAGCGGCCAGCCCTCAACCGCGCCCCACACCCTGGAAGGCCAGGGCGGCCAGCCGTCCAGGACGCCTCACCCCAGGGGGCCCAACTAGCCGGTTCTCCCGGGCACCTCCTCCCACCGGGCCGGAGTGGGCGGGTCTCCCCCGCCCCCGACCGAGCGCCCAGCCCTCAACCACGCCCTCTCCACAGGCCAGGGCGACCGACGGTTTCCCGCACCTCACCCCACAACAGGGCAGAGGGCCCCGCTCGGCGCTCGCCCAGGGTGGACCAGCGGTGGAGCCCGAGGAGCCGGGGCGGCGGGGCTCCGGTGGAAGGCGGGCGAGCCGTACGGCAGAGGGCTGCGCCCGGCGACCTCCTCCGGCCAGAGGACAGCGGACTCGGCCAGGGGCGCAGCGGGGTCGACCGGAGGGACGGCAGGGGCGACCGGAGGGACCGCGGGGCGACTAGAGCCGCACCGAGGTCGACCAGGGCACAGCGGGGGCGACCAAGGGCACAGCGGGAGCGAGGTCAGGCGGGGGAGGTCAGACGGCCAGGGATGTCAGGCAGGGAGGGAGCGAGGTCAGGCGGCAGGGAGGGAGGACAGGCGGCAGGGAGGGAGGTCAGGCGGGCAGGGAGGGAGGTCAGGCGGGCAGGGAGGTGGGGTGTTGTTCGCCGGAGTGGAACTCGGCCCGGAAGTCGTCCTCGCCCAGCGCGTCACGCACCAGGGCGCTGATGCGGTCCACGTCGGCGCGCTCTCCGACGGGCAGGGGGACGCCGACGGAGGCGCGGGCGGCGGAGGCGGTGCCGAGGAGGCGGGCGGCGGCACGGTGGTTGCCGGCCAGGGCCTCGGCGCCGGCCAAGCCCTCGTACGCCAGCGCGACCGCACGGGGGTCGTTGGTGGCACGGGCGCACTCGAGGCCCTCCAGGTGCAGGGCCATGGCCTCGGCGCCTCGCCCGCGGAGTTCGGCGATGAAGCCCAGCTCCGCCAGCACCAGCGCGATGCCGGGGTCGCCCTCGATCATGCGGAGCCAGTCGAGCCAGCGGGTGAGGTGCCGTTCGGCTTCGTCCAAGCGGCCCTGCCGGCGGGCGGAAAGGGCCAGGCCGATCTCGGCGAAGTGCTCGGCGAACGGGTTGGACTGCTCGTGTGCCAGCCGCCGCGCCTGCTCGTGCAGGTCGTCGGCCCGAAGGTAGTCGCCGCGCAGCAGGGCGATCCGGCCCAGCCCGGCCAGGGCTCGGGAGACCTCGACCCAGAGCTCGAGGTCCTGGCCGGCGGTGAGGACCGCTTCGTGGAGTACGGCGGCGCGGTCGTAGTCGGCGGCGATCTCGGCGAAGGTGGCGAGCTGCCCGGTGGCCAGCAGTACCCCGCACTGGTCCCCCAGCTCGGCGAAGAGGGCCGCGCTGCGTTCGCCGTCCCGGGTGGCGGCGGCCAGGTCGCCCGTGACCAGGCCAATGGAAGCCCGGGAACTCAGGCCGGCGGCGATGCCCCAGCGATCGCCGAGGGACTCGAACTCCTCCAGGGCACGGATGGCCAGCTCGTCGAAGTCCTGGAGGTCGCCGCGGCCCCAGAGGCCGAAGGCGAGGTACCACCGGAGCAACGCCCGCCGTACCGGGTCGGTGATCTGGTCGAGACCGGCCAAGGACTCGGCCAGGGTGCCGTTGCAGCCGCTGAACTGGAGCATCAGCCCCGCCCGCCAGGCCAGCGCCTCGGCGAGGGTCGAGGGGTCGGCCTCGCCGGGATGGGCGAGGGCGCGGTCGAAGGACTGGAAGCCCTCCTCGTAGCGGCCGCGCAGGGTCCAGTACCACGCCATGGCGTTGGCCAGGCGGAGGGCCTGCTGCCGGGTGGCGGGGCCGTCGAGGGCGGCGCGGATGTTGGGGGCCTCGGCGTCGAGGCGGGCCAGCCACTCCCGCTGGCCGTGGCCGCGGAGCCGCTGGTCGCCCTGCTCGGCGAGGGCGGTGTAGTAGGCGAGGTGCCGGGCGCGGACCGCCTCGTAGTCGCCACTCTCGCGCAGGCGCTCGACGCAGTAGGCGGCGACGGATTCGAGCAGGCGGTATCTCGGCGCGGTCGTGGTGGCACCGGACATGGGGGCGCCGGGGACAGCGGCGCCTGGCGTGGAGACCCCAGGCCGGGAGACGCCGGGCGCGGAGCCGCCGGACATCGGGGCGCCGGGGATTGTGACACCGGGGATCGTGGCGCCGGGGATCGTGGACCCGGGCATGGGGGCGCCGGGCGTGGGGGCGCCGCACACGGTGACGACGAGGGAGCGGTCGATGAGGCGGGCCAGGAGGTCGAGCACCTCGTACTGCTCGATCTCGCCGCCCGCGCTCACCGCTTCGGCGGCCTCCAGGGTGCAGCCGTCGGCGTGGACGGCCAGGGAGCTCAGGACCTGGCGCTCGCGGTCGGACAGCAGCTCCCAGCTCCAGTCGATCATCGCGCGAAGGGTTTGCTGGCGGGCAGGCGCGTCGCGGCGGCCCGCGGCCAGGAGGCGGAAGCGGTCGTCGAGGCGTTCGAGGAGCTGTCTCGGGCTCAGGACGCGCATCCGGGTGGCGGCCAGTTCGATGGCCAGGGGGACGCCGTCGAGCTTGCGGCAGATGTCGGCGATGTCGTGGGCGTTGGTGGGGTCCAGGCGGAAGCCGGGGACGGCTGCGGCGGCCCTGGCGACGAACAGTTGCACGGCTCCGGCGGCTCCGATGGCGGTCACCGCCTCGACATCCGCCGCTGTCGTGGTCGGCTGCATCGGGGTGCGGTCCGCTGAGCCTGGCGCGCCCCAAGGGCTGGGGTAGGCCGAGTCGGGGCCCCATGTCGGCGGCTGACCCGACCTGGCCTCGTGCCCCGCCGCCGAGGTGTCCGCCGCAGAGTGGGCCGCCGCAGAGTGGGCCGCCGCAGAGTGGGCCGCTGCAGAGTGGGCCGCTGCAGGGTCAGGAACCCGGGAGTCGGGGGCGGCGGTCGGGTGGGATGAGGGGCTCGCGGGTGCGGTGGTGAGGGGGGAGGGGGTGCCCAGCGAGGCAGCGGAGGCGGAGGAGGAGGAGGCGGAGGAGAAGGAAGAGGTGGGTTCGGGGCGGGACACCGGCACGGCTGGGGGGAGGTCGAGCGGAGGGACGGGCCAGAGGGCTTCGCCGGTGAGGTTGAGCGCCTCCTGGCTGGTGGCGAGGAAGCGGACGCCGGGAGCGGTGCGAAGGAGCTGGTCGACCAGGGTGGCGACGGGCTCGATGACGTGCTCGCAGTTGTCGAGCAGCAGAAGCAGCCGCTTGTCACGGACGGCGTCGCTGAGCCGGCAGCCACCGTCGGCGGTCCGGCTGCCGGTGGCGTCGTCACGAAGGCTGAGCGCGGCGGAGACGGCGTGCACGACGCCCGCCCTCGACGGCACGTCCAGGGCGGCCAGTTCGACCAGCCACACCCCGCCGGGGAAGTCGGCTTCGAGCCGCCGTGCGACGTCGAGGGCGAGCCGGGTCTTGCCGACCCCGCCGGGCCCGGTGAGGGTGACCAGGCGGTGGGCGGCGAGCAGGGAACGGACCTCGGCCGCGGCCCGCTCGCGGCCGATGAGCTCGGTGGCCGGCGTGGGCAGGTTGGTACGGGCGGGCACGACGGGCGCGAGGGCCGGGTCCTGCGCGAGGATGGCCCGCTGGAGCTCGACGAGCTGCGGGCTGGGATCGACGCCGAGCTCGTCGAGCAGCAGCGTGCGCAGCTCGGTGAAGCTGTCGAGGGCCTCGCTCTGCCGTCCGGCGCGGTAGAGGGCCCGGATGTGCACGGCCCGCAGCCGCTCGCGCAGCGGGTGCTCGGCGACCAGGTCGGCGAGCTCGGCGGCGAGCAGGGCGTGCTCGCCCAGCTCCAGCCGGGTCTCGGCGTGCTCTTCGAGGGCGACGAGCCGCTGCTCCTCCAGCCGGGCGATGGCCGGGCGGGCGAACTCCTCGTCGCGGAAGTCGGCGAAGGCGGGCCCGCGCCACAGGGCCAGCGCGTCGCCCAGCAGGCCGGCCTTGATGCGCGGGTCGTCGCTCTGCCGGGCCAGGGTGGTGAGCTCGTGGAAGCGGTCGGCGTCGGACGGCCCGTCGAGCAGGTAGCCCGGCTGGCGGAAGGCGAGCCGGTCGCGCCCGCCGCGCTCGGCCTCCTCCAGCACCTTGCGGAGCTGGGAGACCTTGACGCGCAGCGCCCCGGCGGGCTTGCCGGGCGGCCGGTCGCCCCACAGGTCTTCGATGAGGCGGTCGGCCGAGACCGGGTCGCCCTGGTGGACGAGCAGGTCGGCCAGGAGGGCGCGCACCTTCGCCTCGGGGATCCGCACCTGATCCCCTTGGCCGGTCCAGACGGTGAGCGGGCCTAGTACGCCGAATCGCATAGGTGCAGGCTAACCACCCCCACCGACAGAATCGCGCTCCACCCTGCCTCCGCCATAACTCCGTCCGAATCCGTCCATAACTCCCCCTCGGCACGGTAGGCGGCATGACACAGCTCACCCTGCCGAAGCACCGCGTTCCCACCGCCGTCCGCCATACCATCCCCAAGACCCCGGTGCGTTGCCGAGATACCGGCGTGAGCGCACCGCCGCCCCCACCGCGGGCCGCGCTTCCCGTGCTGC
This sequence comes from Nonomuraea sp. NPDC050310, assembly GCF_040655795.1. Lineage (NCBI taxonomy): Bacteria > Bacillati > Actinomycetota > Actinomycetes > Streptosporangiales > Streptosporangiaceae > Nonomuraea > Nonomuraea sp. NPDC050310. Next base: position 34,506 of record NZ_JBFAKP010000009.1, read on the forward strand.
TCACGGCCGCTTTCGTGACCACGCTCGACTTCTTCATCGCCAACGTGGCCCTGCCCGCCATCCGCGCCGATCTCGGTGCGGGCGACGGCGCGCTCCAGCTCGTCATCGCCGGCTACGGCCTCGCCTACGCCGCCGGGGTGATCACCGCCGGACGGCTGGGCGACCTGTACGGGGCGCGGCGGATGTTCGTGGTCGGGCTGGCGCTGTTCACCGCCGCCTCGGCGGCGTGCGGCCTGGCGCCGGGCGCGGGCTGGCTGGTCGCGGCCCGCATCGTGCAGGGCGCGGCGGCCGCGCTGATGGCGCCGCAGGTGCTGACCCTGCTCGGCGTCCTGTACCCCGGCGCCGCGCGGGCGCGGGCCTTCGGCTGGTACGGCAGCGCCGTAGGCGTCGCGGGCGTGAGCGGCCAGCTCGTCGGCGGCCTGCTGATCGCCTCGGACCCGGCCGGGCTCGGCTGGCGCACCTGCTTCCTGATCAACCTGCCCCTCGGCCTCGCCGCCCTGGCGCTCGTGCGCCGCGCCCTCCCCAAGGACGCCGACCGGGCCCGGGCGGGCAAGCGGCTCGACCTGACGGGAACGGCGCTGGTCACGCTGGGCCTCATCGCGCTGGTCCTGCCGCTCACCCTCGGCCGCGAGCAGGGCTGGCCGGTGTGGTCGTGGCTGAGCCTGGCGCTTGCCGTACCCCTGCTGGGCGGGTTCTGGACCCGGCAGCGCGGCCAGGCCGACCCGATGGTGCCGCGCGAACTGTTCACCGGGCGCTTCACCCGGGGGCTGGTCTCGGTGGCGCTGCTGTTCGGCGGGTCGGCGGGGCTGACCTTCGTGCTGGCGCTGCACCTGCAGGAGGCCGAGGGCATGGGGCCGGTGGAGTCGGCGGCGGTGTTCACCGCGCTGAACGCCGGTTTCCTGCTCGGCTCGCGGCTCAAGGCGCTGCTGGTGGGCGCGCTGGCCCTGCCGGCGGGGCTGGTGCTGATCGCCCAGCTCGGCACGCCGGTGCCCGGGCTGCTGGTCGCGGGGGCGGCGATGGGGATGGTGATGTCGCCGCTGCTCTCGAAGGTGCTCGGCGAGGCGGGCGGCGACGGGCGGGACGGGGCCGCGGCAGGCGTGCTCGGCACCGTCCAGGAGCTCGGCGGGGTGCTGGGCGTGACGGTCACCGGCATCGCCTACTTCGCCGGGGGCGGGCTGACCGCGGGGCTGGCCGTACTGCTGGCCGCGTCGGCCCTGCTGGCCTGGACGCTGCGCGACGGGCGCCGGCCCGCATGAGCGGCCCCAGGAGCGGAGACGAGAGGCGCCCCCGTGGAGTCCACGGGGGCGCCGAGCCGTACGACGGGGCAGGTCAGCCCTTGAGCCAGCTCATCATCGGGCGGAGCTTGGCGCCGGTCTCCTCGATCGGGTCCTTGGCGAGCTCCTCGCGGTAGCGGGTGAACTCCTTCTGCCCGCCGTCGAACTCCTTGATGAGCTCGTCGGCGAAGCGCCCGTCCTGGATCTCGGCGAGGATCTCCTTCATCGCCTTGCGGGTCTCGTCGGTGATGATGCGCGGGCCGCGGCTGTAGCCGCCGTACTCCGCGGTGTCGGAGACCGACCAGTACATCTTGGAGATGCCGCCCTCGTACATGAGGTCGACGATGAGCTTCATCTCGTGCAGGCACTCGAAGTAGGCGACCTCGGGCTGGTAGCCCGCCTCGATGAGGGTCTGGAAGCCGGCCTTGATCAGCTCGGAGACGCCACCGCACAGGACGGCCTGCTCGCCGAACAGGTCGGTCTCGGTCTCCTCGGTGAAGGTGGTCTTGAGCGCGCCGGCGCGGGTGCCGCCGATGCCCTTGGCGTAGGACAGGGCGAGCTCCATGGCCTTGCCGGAGGCGTCCTTCTCCACCGCGACCAGGCAGGGCACGCCGCGCCCGGCCTCGAACTGGCGGCGCACGAGGTGGCCGGGGCCCTTGGGGGCGACCATGGCGACGTCGACGCCCTCGGGGGCCTCGATGAGGCCGTAGCGGATGTTGAGTCCGTGGCCGAAGAAGAGCGCGTCGCCCTCCTGCAGGTTCGGCTTGATGTCGTTGGCGTAGATGTCGCGCTGGAGGTGGTCCGGCGCGAGGATCATGATGAGGTCGGCCTCGGCGGCGGCCTCGGCGGGGGTGACCACGCGAAGGCCGTCGTTCTGGGCCTTCTCCCGCGACTTCGAGCCCTCGGGCAGGCCGACGCGGACGTCGACGCCCGAGTCGCGAAGCGAGAGGGCGTGGGCGTGGCCCTGGCTGCCGTACCCGATGACGGCCACGACCCGGCCCTGGATGATCGACAGGTCGGCCTGGTCGTCGTAGAAAATCTCGGTCACTTGTGAAAAACCTTTCAGGCGGTACGGTCCAGTGCCCTGAGGGACCGGTCGGTGATGGAACGGGCGCCGCGGCCGATGGCCACCATGCCCGACTGGACGAGCTCCCGGATCCCGAAGGGCTCGAGCAGCTTGATGAAGGCGTCGAGCTTGTCGGGCGTGCCGGTGACCTCGATGGTCACCGCGTCGGAGGCCACGTCGACGCAGCGGGCGCGGAAGAGCGAGACCAGTTCGAGGACGTGGGATCGGGTGTCGGCGTCGGCCTTCACCTTGATCAGCATCAGCTCGCGCTGGACCGCCTGGGCGGTGTCCAGCTCGACGATCTTGAGGACGTTCACCAGCTTGTTGAGCTGCTTGGTGACCTGCTCCAGCGGGAGGTCCTCGACGTTGACCACGATGGTCATCCGCGAGATGTCGTCGTGCTCGGTCGGCCCGACGGCCAGCGAGTCGATGTTGAAGCCGCGCCGGCTGAACAGCGCGGAGACCCGTGCCAGGACGCCGGGCTTGTTCTCGACGAGCACCGACAGCGTGTGCTTACTCATCCTCGCTCCAAACCGGCGCCATGTCCCGGGCGATCTTGATGTCGTCGTTGCTGGTGCCCGCCGCGACCATCGGCCAGACCATCGCGTCCTGGTGGACGACGAAGTCGATGACGACCGGGCGGTCGTTGATCTCCATGGCCTCCTTGATGACCGCGTCCACATCCTCGGGACGCTCGCACCGGAGACCGACACAACCATAGGCGTCCGCGAGCTTCACGAAGTCGGGGATACGCCGGGCGGACTTCAGATCGGTGTTGGAGTAGCGCTGCTCGTAGAAGAGCGTCTGCCACTGCCGGACCATGCCGAGGTTGCCGTTGTTGATGACGGCGACCTTGATCGGCACGCCCTCCAGCGCGCAGGTGGCCAGTTCCTGGTTGGTCATCTGGAAACAGCCGTCGCCGTCGATGGCCCAGACCGTGGTGTCCGGCCGGCCCATCTTGGCGCCCATCGCGGCCGGGACGGCGAAGCCCATCGTGCCCGCGCCGCCGGAGTTGATGAAGGTGCCCGGGTTCTCGTAGTCGATGAACTGGGCCGCCCACATCTGGTGCTGGCCGACGCCCGCGCAGTAGATCGCGTCGGGTCCGACCAGGGCGCTCAACCGCTGCATGACGTACTGCGGAGCCAGCGAGCCGTCGTCGAACTCGTCGTACCCGAGGGGGTAGGTGCTCTTCAGCCCGTTGAGCTGCGTCCACCAGTCGGCGTAGTCGCCCTTGCGGTCGATCGCCCCGAGCAGGTCGTTGAGCACCTCGCGGCAGTCGCCCACGATCGGCACGTCGGCGTGGCGGTTCTTGGAGATCTCGGCCGGGTCGATGTCCGCGTGGACGATCTTCGCGTACGGCGCGAAGGTGGAGAGCTGGCCGGTGACCCGGTCGTCGAAGCGCACGCCCAGGCCGATGATCAGGTCGGCCCGCTGCAGCGCGCCGACCGCGGCCACGCTGCCGTGCATGCCCGGCATGCCGAGGTGCTGGGGGTGGCTGTCGGGGAAGGTGCCCCGGGCCATCAGCGTGGTGACCACCGGGATGCCGGTCAGCTCGGCGAGCTGGAGCAGTTCGGCGGAGGCGCGGGCCTTGTGCACGCCGCCGCCCACGTACAGCACGGGCCGCCGGGACTCGGCGATCAGCTTGGCGGCCTCGCGGATCTGCTTGGAGTGCGGCCGCGTGACCGGCCGGTAGCCCGGCAACTGCATGGTCGGCGGCCAGTGGAACTCGGTCGTCGCCTGCAGCGCGTCCTTGGCGATGTCCACCAGGACCGGGCCGGGGCGCCCGGTGGAGGCGATGTGGAAGGCTTCCATGATGGTCCGCGGGATCTCCGCGGGGTCGGTGACCAGGAAGTTGTGCTTGGTGATCGGCATGGTGATGCCGGAGATGTCGGCTTCCTGGAAGGCGTCGGTGCCGATCGCGCCACTCGGCACCTGGCCGGTGATCGCGACCATCGGCACCGAGTCCATGTACGCGTCGGCGATGGGGGTCACGAGGTTGGTCGCACCCGGTCCACTGGTCGCCATGCAGACGCCCACCTTGCCGGTGGCCTGGGCGTAGCCCTCGGCCGCGTGCCCCGCGCCCTGCTCGTGCCGTACAAGGACGTGCCGGACCTTGGTGGAGTCGAAGAGGGGATCGTAGGCGGGGAGGATGGCCCCGCCGGGGATCCCGAAGACGGTGTCGACACCAACGTGCTCCAACGCCCTCACGAGGGCCTGTGCACCTGTCATCCGTTCGGTCATCGGCTCGTTCCCTTGGCTCCCGGACAATGATTGCCGTGCATAAAAAAGGCCCCTCTCCCACCGAAAGGGCGGGACCGGGGCGGCGCGCAGGTCGGAGTGCTTCGCTATCGGCCTGCGCGCCGGCGAAGTACTACGAGAATCTCACTGCGAAGCATGGAGCCACCTTAGCCTGTCCTGGGGCATGAGTGTCAATCTGATGGAACGCCGGTCTCGCTATTCGAGACCGGCACTGGTCACAGCGCTGACTGCAGGCTCGTGCGCATAAGCGAATCCACCCCGCGCGCGGCCATCGGCCGGGCCACGAGGAAGCCCTGCCCGCGCGTGCAGCCCATCTCCCGCAGCAGCTCCAGTTGCTCCGGGCGCTCAATGCCCTCGGCGACCACGATCAGGCCGAGGTCGTGGCCCAGCCGCACGATGGTGCGCGTCAGCAGCGTCAGCGTGTCGTCGCGGCCCAGGCCGCTGACGAAGGACGGGTCTATCTTGATCATGTCCACCGGGAGCTGGCGCAGGAAGGCCAGCGAGGCGTAGCCCGTGCCGAAGTCGTCGATGGCCAGCCGTACGCCCAGGGCACGCAGCTCCGAGAGCCGGCTGATCGTCTCCTCGGCGTCCTCGACCAGCATCTCCTCGATCACTTCGAGGGTCAGCGCGGAGGCGGGCAGGCCGCTGTCGGCCAGCGCCCGCTCGACCGTCTCGACGAAGCGCGGGGCGGTGATCTGCCGGGCGGAGAGGTTGAGCGACAGCCCGATGTCCCATGAGGAGGCGCGCCAGGCGGCGACCTCCCGGCAGGCCTCCTGCAGGATCCACTCGCTCAGCGGCACGATCAGCCCGGTCGCCTCGGCCGCGCCCAGGAACTGGTCGGGGGCCATGAAGACCGAGCCGCGCCACCAGCGCACCAGCGCCTCGACCGCGGTCACCCGGGAGGTGGCCAGGTCGACGACCGGCTGGTACTCGATGGCGAACTGCTGCTCCATCAGCGCCCGCTGCAGGTCGGCGGCGAGCTCCAGGCGGCGGACGACGTCGGCGTGCATGTGCGCGGCGAAGACCTCCACGCGCCGGCCGCCGAGGTCCTTGGCCCTGGCCATCGCCACGTCGGCGTTGCGCAGCAGGTCGCCGGGGCTGACGTCCTCCTCGGCGAAGGCCACGCCCACGCTGGCGGTGAGCGCCACGTCGCGGTCGGCCACCCGGAACGGCTCCTGGGAGACCGCGCGCACCAGCCGCTCGGCCAGGTCGACCGCCGACTGCGCCTCGGTCTCGACCAGCACGGCGAACTCGTCGCCGCCCCAGCGGGCCAGGGTGTCGTCGGAGCGTACGGCGCCGCGCAACCGGCGGGCGGCCTGCCCGAGCAGGTAGTCGCCGCTGGCGTGACCCACGGAGTCGTTGACCGCGGTGAAGCCGTCGAGGTCGAGGAAGATCACGGCCACGCCGGTGCGGCCGCCGTCGACCACCTCGCGGGTGCGCTCCTCGAAGTAGGCGCGGTTGGGCAGGCCCGTCACGCCGTCGTGGAAGGTCAGGTGCGCGACCTGGTTGCGCAAAGCCTCCTGGTCACTGATGTCGCGGGTGGTGACCAGCAGCAGGTCCTCGCCGCCGACGTGCCGGGTGGCCACCGACTCGGTGGGCCGCCAGGTGCCGTCGGAGGCGCGGACGCGGCAGGCGATGAGGCAGGCGCCGGAGTCGGCCGCGTCCTCAGCGTCGAGCCCCATGGTCTGGAGCGCCGCCTGGATGCCGGGGACGTCCTCGGGGTGGATGTAGTCGAAGATCGAGCGGCTGAGCACGTCCTCCGGGCGGTAGCCGTACGTCACCTCGACCCCGGCGCCGATCTCGCGCACGAAACCCTCGTAGTCGCACAGCAGCACGACGTCGCCGGTGCTCTCCGCCAGCTCCCTGAGCTGGCGGTCGCCGAGGGTGACCAGGCCGCGCAGGCGGGCGTTGCTCATGAGCAGCCCGACCATGCGCAGAGCCAGGATCAGCACGACGGAGGCGGCCAGCACGACGACCGGGGTGGTCGGCGGGCGGCCGTTCCAGCGGGCCAGGTGCAGCAGGATCGCCCCGGTGGCGGCGACCACCAGGACCACCGGGACGGCGGCGAGCAGGTGGACGAAGACCGGGCCGACGTGCGGCCGGGAGTCCTCGGAGCTCGCCTCGCGCAGCCCGGTCCAGGGGATGGCGGCCAGCAGCAGGAAGGCCACCGGCGGCAGCGCCGCGCTCCAGGCGGGCGGGCCGTCCCCGGTCAGCCGGCCCACGCCGGCGGCCAGTTCGGCGAGCGAGACCGCGGCCAGCACGCCCACGCCGGCCAGGCCGAGCGGGCGGGCGGTTGAGCGCCCGGTGAGCACGACCGGGATGACCGTGCAGGTCACCAGGAGGCAGATCATCGGCGCCAGCAGCACGAAGGCGAAGGCCGGGGTGGTGATCTGGTGCAGCGTCACCACCCAGCCGATGACGAACAGCGCGACCGCGGCGACGTAGCCGTCGACCAGCCGGCGCAGCAGCGCCCTCGCCGCCGGCGCCCGCCGGGCGGCCAGCACGCAGCCGCTGGCCAGCATGGTGGCGCCGATCAGCACCAGCACGTCGGTGACGGTCACCACGAAGCTGGAGCTGTCGGCGATCGGGCGCACGCCGACGCCCGCGCTCCACACCAGCGTCCCGCCGGCGAGCCAGCGAGCCGCGAGCGCGCCCGGCCGGTGCGCGGTCATCGCGCGCGAGCCGAGCAGCAGCGACCCGGCCGCGAGCAGCGCGGCCAGCAGTCCGGCCACCGCACCGGTGACCGAGGCGGGCGCCCCTGACAGCAGGGCGGCCGCGAACCCCACCGCTCCCGTCGCCGCGGCGGCGACGAGCGGCGTTCGTGGATCACGCCAGCGGATCAATGTATTAGCCCATCCGTTGCCACATCGCCAGTGTGTGCGGTTCCGGGCGCGCGGGTGGTGACAACGCCGATGTCGTCACCGATCTGATAACCACACAGACCACTTGTCCCCAGGGAACCTTCTTGACTGGGAGTCAAGAATCCTTGGTAGAAGCCCACCGTACGCACCGAAGGTCACGGGCCAGCCACTAATAGGTGTCGGTGATGAGGTTGTTCAACGGCTCTCCGGCGAGGTAACGCAGGACCTGCGAGCGCACCAGCTTGAGGGTGCGCCGGACCGAGGCGGGGGTGCTGCCGGCCACGTGCGGGGTGATCAGCACGCCGGGGGCGGTCCAGAGCGGGTGGCTGCCCGGCAGCGGCTCGGGGTCGGTCACGTCGAGCGCGGCCCGCAGCCGGCCGCTCTGCAGCTCGGCGAGCAGGGCCGAGGTGTCCACCACGCCGCCGCGGGCGGCGTTGACCAGCACCGCGCCGTCCTTCATCCGGGCCAGGAAGGCCGCGTCCACCATGCCGGCGGTGAGCGGGGTGGCCGGCACGAGCAGCACCACCACGTCCGCCTTCGGCAGCAACTCGGGCAGCTCCTCCATGGCGTGCACGCCGGTGCGGGCGCTCCTGGCCACCCGCACCACCTCGACCTCGAACCCGGCCAGCCGGCGTTCCACCGCCGCGCCGATCGAGCCGTGGCCCACGATCAGCACCGTCGAGTCGGCCAGCACGTCGGTGTGGTGGTAGGTCCACTCGCCGCGTTCCTGGGCGCGCACGAAACCCGGGAAGTCACGCAGCACGGAGATCATCGCGCCCACGGCCCACTCGGCGGTGCCCGCGTCGTGCACCCCGCGCGCGTTGCACAGGGTCACCCCCTCGGGCAGGTGCGGGACGTAGGGCTCCACGCCGGCGGTGACCGTCTGGAGCAGCCGCAGGCCGCTCATCTCGCCCAGCAGTCCGGCCACGTCCGGCGGCGGGACCAGCGGCGGGATCCACACCTCGACCTCGTCCAGCTTCTCGGGCCGTTCCACGACGCACTCGACTCGGGGCAGGTCGGTGAGGACTCCGGCGACCGCCTCCGATGGAACCCAAATCAACATGGGACAAGTATGGGTGTCATGAAGCGACTCTGGATCATCTCCGTCCTGCTCGCCGCGGGCTGCTCGGCCCCGGCCGGCGGCGGTGTCACGCCTACCGCGCAGGTCACCGCCTCGCCGCCGCCGTCGGGCACGCGCGCCGACGTCGTGACCGGTCTCGAGGTGCCGTGGGCGATCGCCTTCCTCGACGACGGCGGCGCCCTGGTCACCGAGCGCGACACCGGGCGGCTGCTGCGGGTGACCGGCGGCAAGGCCACCGAACTCGCCGAGATCGCGGAAGTGCGGCCGGACGGCGAGGGCGGCCTGATGGGCGTCGCGGTCAAGGCGCCGCACGTCTACCTCTACTACACCGCCGAGCAGGACAACCGCATCGTCCGCTACCGCCTGGGCGACAGCGGGCTGAGCGAGGCGCAGGTGATCGTCGAGGGCATCCCGAAGGGCGGCATCCACAACGGCGGCCGGCTGGCCTTCGGCCCCGACGGCTTCCTGTACGCCACCACCGGCGAGGTCGGCGACCGCCCGCTGGCCCAGGATCGCGACTCGCTGGCCGGCAAGATCCTGCGGATGACCGCCGAGGGCAAGCCCGCGCCCGGCAACCCGTTCGACAGCCTCGTCTACAGCTACGGCCACCGCAATGTGCAGGGCCTGGCCTGGGACGACCAGGGCCGGCTGTACGCCTCGGAGTTCGGGGCGTCGACCTTCGACGAGATCAACCTGATCAAGCCTGGCCTCAACTACGGCTGGCCCGACGTCGAGGGCAAGGACCCGGCGGGCGACAAGCGCTACACCGACCCGATCCTCACCTGGAGCACCAGCGAGGCCTCCCCCTCCGGGATGGCCTTCGCCAACGGCTCGCTGTGGGTGGCCGCCCTGCGCGGCACCCGCCTGTGGCAGGTCCCCCTGGCCGCCGACGGTACGGCCGGCAAGCCGGTCGCCCACCTGGAGGACGAGTACGGCAGGCTCCGCGCGGTGGCGCTCTCCCCCGGCGGCGAGCTGTGGGTCGGCACCAGCAACCACGACGGCCGCGGCGATCCCAAGCCGGGCGACGACCGGATCGTGACGGTCAGCCCCGGCCCATGACGGTGCAGACCACCTGGGGCCGGGGCCGGTACTGGGTGGTCAGCTTCCGGTCCCGGCGCACCTCGCGCCCGTCGTCGCGGAAGACGCGGGTGACGTCCACGGTGAAGCCGGGCACGCCGTCCAGCGGCGTGCAGCCGGGCGAGGTGCTGGTCTCGATCGGGAAGGCGATCACGTCCCGTTCGTCGGAGACGATGACCTCGACCTGGTCGTAGCGCTTGGTGCTGTACAGGGTGACCGTGACCGAGGTGGGCGTCGACGCGGTCTTGATCAGGACGCCGTGCTCGGAGTCGTTGCGCCAGCGCAGGTCGAGGCCGGGGTGGCGGAACATGGTGTCGAGGCCGCGCGGGTAGGGCTTCATGTAGATGTCGAAGGGGTGCTGCTCGACGATCTCGAAGCCGGCGCGGTAGGCGGCGTTGAGCATGGTGGTGGCGACCTGCGAGCCGCCGCCGCCCATGATCGTGGTGACCCTGCCCTCGACGTACTGCGGCGCGGGCACGTACCCGGCCGCCGGGGTCGGCTCGCCGACGACCTCCTTGAGGGAGAAGGTCTCGCCGGGCTTGACCAGGTAGCCGTCGAGCTGTTCGGCCATCCGGCGGATGTTGGTGACGCGGGCGGCGCAGCAGTCGAACGGGATGGTCGACGACCCCACCTGGGTCTCGATGCCGAGCCCGGCGAGCATCTCGTCGGTGACCCGCGGGCGGGCGGTGGCCAGCGACACCTCGATCGTGCGGGGGCCGCCGCGGCTGACCACCCTGGCCACGTCGGCGGCGAGCTTGGTGCGGTCGAGGCCGCGGCCCACCCGGGCGCGCACCGGCACCAGGCGGCTGCCGACCACGTCGTAGCCCGCGTCGCGGGGGGCCTGGGCGGCGGTGATGAGGGTGGACTCCGCCAGGTCGATCGCCGCGCCGCGGGTCTCGAACTTCGGGGCCAGGTCGCCCTTGCCGTCGGGGCCGAAGGTGAGCCGGGCGGCCAGCACCTCGGGGGTCAGCACGGCCTGGCGGCCGGCGTGCGTCAGGACGATGGGGGCGGCGACCGCTCTGCGGGCCAGCTCGGTGGCCTGCCGTACCTCGTTGGCGCTGGTGGTGGGGCGGGCGAGCTTGACCGGCAGGACCACGGTGCCGCGGTCGGCGATCAGGGCCTCGCGGATCAGCCGGGCGCTCTCCTCGCGGTCGAGGAGCACGCCTTCCCTGGGCAGGGTGGCCACCGGGGTCAGGCCGCGGAAGGCGACCTCGCCCTCGCGCTGCTGGCGGTCGACCGACTGGGCCAGGCTCTCGATGCTGCGGGCGAGCTGGGAGCCGTCGATGGAGATGCGCGGCTGGAGCTCGGTGACGCCGGTGAGGCCGCGCCAGACCTGGGCCGGGCTGGGGAAGCCGCTGGGCGCCTGGTTGATGGTCGCGACGACGTCGAGGGTGACTCCGGCGGCCTCCGGCGGCAGGGGTTTCTGCCGGCCGTCGATCTCGATCAGGATCGGGCGCTCGACGGTGGACCTGAGCTCGGTGAGCACCTTGTCGGCCGCGTCGGTGACGGTCAGGCCGCCGATGTCGATGCCGGACACACGGGTGCCCGGCAGGATGGTGCCGGCCATGATGATGGCGGGCACCAGGTAGGCGGTCGCCAGCAGCAGGGCGAGGCCGAGCACGATCTTGAGCAGCCGGCGGCCGGCTCGGGAGGCAGGTGGGGGCGCGGCGGGGCGCCGGGCCGAGCTCTCGCGCTGGGGCACCAGGCCGAAGACCGGAGCGGGCGGGGGCGGGGGTTCCTTGACCTGTTCCATCGCCAGCGGCCACGGCTGCGGCGGCTGGGCCACGGCGGGCAGCCTGACCTGGGCTTCCATCTCGGGGCTGAGGTCGGGCAGCACGCCCGGGGGCAGGCCTTCGATGCGGGGGCGCCGCAGGGGCGCAGCCTCGGGTAACGGCACCGCGCTGAACGGGTCGGTCGAAGACTCGATCGGTCCGGCGTTGCGCACGCCCCAGTCTCCTCCCGCGTGTCTGTTGCCTCAGTCACTCTCCCGTAACAGTAAGGCACGCAAACGCGGAAATGTCATGGGATCTACACACTGATCCATCGATATCGGTGCTCGGGGCGGCCTGCCGTACCGTAGCGGGGACGGAGCTCCGCGCGACCGGCCGCGCACAGGTATTCGAGGTAGCGGCGGGCGCTGACCCGCGACAGGCCGGTGGCCTCCGCGGCCTCGGCGGCCGACAGGTCGCCGCCCGCCGCGCGCAGCGCCTCGGCGACCAGCGCGCAGGTGGCCGAGGACAGGCCCTTGGGCAGGTGGGCGCGCGGTCCGGCGCCGAAGAGCCGGTCCACCTCGTCCTGGCGCACCTCGGGTCCGAAGCCCTCGAGCTGGCGCCGGGCCTCGGCGTACTGCTCCAGCCGCTCGGCCAGCGCGGCGGCGGAGAACGGCTTGATCAGGTAGTTGATCGCCCCGCCGCGGATCGCCGCGCGCACGGTCGGCACATCGCGGGCGGCGCTGATCATCAACACGTCCACGTGCTGGAGTTCCTGCAGCACCTCCAGGCCGGAGCGGTCGGGCAGGTAGATGTCGAGCAGCACCAGGTCGGGCCGGTGCTCGGCGACCGCGCGCAGCGCCTCGGCCCCGCTGTGCACGGTGGCCACGACCTGGAACCCGGGCACGCGCGCCACGTAGCCGCTGTGGATGCGGGCCACCATGAAGTCGTCGTCCACGACGAGGACCTTGATCATGGCAGCAGGGCGGTGAACACCGCGCCACCCTCGTTGCGCACCTTCACCCAACCGCCGCGGCGCAGGCACGCCTGCCTGGTCAGTGCCAGGCCCAGGCCGCGCGGGCCCGACCGGGCCGCCTTGGTGGTGAAGCCCTCGCGGAAGACCTCCTCGACCAGCTCGGGGGTGATGCCCGGGCCGGTGTCGCGCACCCGGACGTGCAGGCCGCCGTTCTCCAGGCGGACCGAGACCTCGATGGTGCCCCCCGCGCCGTCGAGCGCGTCGATCGCGTTGGCCACCAGGTTGCCGACCACCAGCACCGCGTCGTGCGGGTCGGGCAGCGCGCCGGCCACGTCGGTGTCGGCCGCCAGCACGAGGGTCGCGCCGCGCTCGGCCGCCTCGGCGGACTTGGCCAGCAGGAGCGCGGCGAGCGTCGGGTCGCCCACCCGCTCGCGGATGCCCACGGCGTAGGGGCTCAGCGTGGAGCTGGTGATGTAGCCGATCGCCGCGTCGTGCTCGCCCAGCTCCAGCAGGCCGACGACGGTGTGCATGCGGTTGGCGAACTCGTGCGCCTGCGCGCGCAGCGCCTCGGCCGTGCTGCCCGCCTCGGCCAGCTCCCGCGACAGCCGTACCAGCTCGGTGCGGTCGCGCAGGGTGACCACCCAGCCGCGGTGGTGCTCGCGGACGGCCACCGGCGTGCGGTTGAGCACGAGCACCCGGTCGCGGTGGAGCACGATGCGGTCCTCGCCCGGGTCGGCGCCGCCGAGCACGTCGCGCAGCCGCTCCGAGACCGGCAGCACGTCCAGGGTCTGGCCCGCGGCGACCTCGCCGAGCAGCTCGCGGGCGGCGTCGTTGACCAGCGTCACCCGCCCGGCCAGGTCGAGCGCGAGCACGCCCTCCTTCACGCCGTGCAGCACGCCCTCGCGTTGCTCCAGCAGCGCGGCGATCTCCTTGGGCTCCAGGCCGAAGGTCTGGCGGCGCACCCGCGCGGCGATCAGCGCCGCCGCGGCCGAACCGGCCAGCAGCACCGCGACCCCGGTGTAGAGCAGCGGCATCAGCAGCGTGTCGAACTCGCCGGCGACCTTGCGTTCGAGCACGCCGACCGAGGTCATGCCGATGACGTTGCCCTCCAGGTCGAAGATCGGCGCCTTGCCGCGCAGCGTCCGGCCGATGGTGCCGGTCTCGATGCCGGTCCAGCTCTCCCCGGTGCTGAGCACGGGCGCGCCGTCGGTCGAGAGCCGCCGGCCGATCAGCTCGCGGTTGGGGTGGGCGTAGCGGATCTGGTCGCGGTTGGCGATCACCACGTAGTCGGCCTGCGTCGCCTGCTGCACGCCCATCGCCAGCGGCTGCAGCGACAGCTCGGGGCGGGCGTCGTCGAAGGCCGCTCTGACCTCGGGCATCCCGGCGACCGCCTGCGCGATGCCGAGGGCGCGCTGCAGGTAGTGCTGGTCGAGCCGGTCGCGGGTGTCACGGGCCCACACTCCCGCCGTCCCGGCCGTCGCGAGCAGCACGATCACCGTCTGCAGCACGTAGAGCTGGGTTCCGAGCCTCACGCCGTGAACACTACGACCAATACGACCTCAAACAGGTTAAGCATCGACGTCAGGGCGGTCGCATCTCACCATCGCTTGCACACCCCCGTGAGTTTCCTGTGGAGAGAGCAATGCGCATCACGAAGATCGCCGCGGCCGCGGCCGTGGCCGCCCTGGCCCTGACCGCGTGCGGCGGCACCGCCGGGACCGGCGCCTCCGGCGGCGGCTCCCTGCGCATCATGGCGCCCGCCGCGCCGGGCGGTGGCTGGGACCAGACCTCCCGTACGGCGGAGCAGGCCATCAAGTCGGTGGCGCCCGACCGCAAGGTCGAGGTGTTCAACGTCAACGGCGCCGGCGGCACCATCGGCCTGGCCCAGCTCGCCGGCGAGAAGGGCAACGGCAACATGCTCATGACGATGGGCCTGGTGATGGTGGGCGCCATCGAGCAGAACAAGTCGAAGGTGACCCTCGCCGAGACCACGCCGATCGCGAAGCTGACCGAGGAGTACGAGATCGTCGTCGTGCCCGCCGAGTCGCCGCTGAAGACGATGGCCGACCTGGCGGCGGCCTGGAAGGCCGATCCGGCCAAGGTGTCGGTCGCGGGCGGTTCGGCCGGCGGCACCGACCACATCGCGGCCGGCCTCATGGCCAAGGCGGCCGGCGTCGACCCCAAGCAGGTCAACTACATCGCCCACTCCGGCGGCGGCGAGGCGCTGAACGCGCTGCTCGGCAACAAGGTGAGCATCGGCATCTCGGGCGTCGGCGAGTTCGCCGAGCACGTCAAGTCCGGCAAGCTGCGCGCGCTCGGCGTCACCTCGCCCGAGCGGCTCCCGAACCTGGACGCGCCCACCGTCAAGGAGGGCGGCCTCGACGTCGTGCTGGCCAACTGGCGCGGCATGGTCGCCCCCGGCGGGCTGTCCGACGCGGACAAGAAGGCCTTGATCGACCTGGTGACCAAGATGCACGACTCGAAGGCGTGGAAGGACGCGGTGGCCAAGAACGGCTGGATCGACGCCTTCCAGGCGGGCGAGCCGTTCGCCCAGTTCCTGACCGCCGAGCAGACCCGGATCAAGGGCGTCATCGCCGAGATGGGTCTCGTCTCCTGATGAGCGTTCCGTCGGCCGGCCGGCGGGAGCCTCCCGCCGGCCGCACCCGCTGGTGGGCGCGGCCCGAACTGGTCCTCGCCCTCGTCGTGCTCGGCCTCGGGGTGCTGGTGATCCTCGGCACGCTCGACGTCACCGCCTCGGCCTCGGCGCTCGGCCTGGGCCCGCGCTTCTTCCCGCTGCTGGTCGGCGGCGCGATGGTGCTGATCGGCCTGTTCTACGTCGCCGACGTGCTGCGCGGCGGCCACGGCGACCCGGAGGAGACCGAGGACGTCGACGCCGGGGCCCCGGCAGACTGGCGCAGCGTGCTGCTGGTCAGCGGCATCTTCCTGGCCTTCGTCGCGATCCTGCCGCTGGCCGGCTGGATGATCGCCGCCTCGCTGCTCTTCTTCGCCCTCGCCGTCGCGCTGGGCGCCGAGCACAAGCTGCGAGCCGCGCTGATCGGCGTGGTCCTCGGCGTCACCACCTACCTGGTCTTCGTCAAGGGCCTCGGCGTGACCCTTCCCGGAGGCCCCTTCTGACATGGAATCGTTCCAGCTCCTGATGGACGGCTTCGCCGCCGCCCTCACCCCGCAGAACCTGCTCTACGCCCTGCTGGGCGTCACCCTCGGCACCCTGGTCGGGGTGCTGCCCGGCATCGGCCCGGCGATGACCGTCGCGCTGCTGCTGCCGATCACCTTCACCGTGGAGCCGGCCAGCGCCTTCATCATGTTCGCCGGCATCTACTACGGCGGCATGTACGGCGGCTCGACGACCTCGATCCTGCTCAACACGCCCGGCGAGTCCTCCAGCATGATCACCGCGCTGGAGGGCAACAAGATGGCCCGCCGCGGCCGGGCCGCCCAGGCGCTGGCCACCGCGGCGATCGGCTCGTTCGTGGCGGGCACCCTCGCCACCGCGCTGCTCGTGGTGGCCGCGCCGCTGGTGGTGGACTTCGCCATCTCCTTCGGCGCGGAGGACTACTTCGCGCTGGCCGTCCTCGCCTTCACCGCGGTCTCGTCGGTGATGTCGCGCAGTGTCGTGCGCGGGCTGGCATCGCTCGGGTTCGGCCTGGTGATCGGCCTGGTCGGCATCGACGAGCAGACCGGCCAGGCCCGGCTCACCTTCGGCCTGCCGCAACTGCTCGGCGGCATCGAGGTGGTCGTCGTCGCGGTCGGCCTCTTCGCCCTGGGCGAGGCGCTCTACGTCGCCTCCCGGATGCGGCACACGCCGCCGGACATCATCCCGGTCGGCCGGGCCTTCCTCGGCCGCAGCGACTGGGCGCGGTCCTGGAAGCCGTGGCTGCGCGGCACCGCCCTGGGCTTCCCGTTCGGCGCCCTGCCGGGCGGCGGCGCGGAGATCCCGACCTTCCTGTCGTACGCCACGGAGAAGCGGCTGGCCCGCTCCGACGAGTTCGGGAAGGGCGCCATCGAGGGCGTGGCCGGTCCGGAGGCGGCCAACAACGCCTCGGCCGCGGGCACCCTGGTCCCGCTGCTGACGCTGGGCCTGCCCACCTCGGCCACCGCCGCGATCCTGCTGGCCGCCTTCCAGCAGTACGGCCTGCAACCCGGCCCGCAGCTCTTCGACCACAACCCGGCGCTGGTGTGGGGCATGATCGCCTCGCTGTTCATCGGCAACGCGATGCTCCTGGTGCTGAACCTGCCGCTGGCGCCGATGTGGGCCAAGGTGCTGCACGTCCCGCGTCCCTACCTCTACGCCGGCATCGTGGTCTTCGCCGCGCTGGGCGTCTACGCGCTCAACGGCTCGGTGGTCGACCTGGTGGTGTTGTTCCTGCTCGGCCTGCTCGGTTTCGCGATGCGGCGCTTCGGCCTGCCGGTCGCACCCGCGGTGATCGGCATGATCCTCGGGCCGATGGCCGAGATCCAGCTCCGCCGCGCGCTGGCCATCGGCGCGGGCGACGTGAGTGTGCTGGTGAAGAGCCCGGTGGCGGTCACCTTGCTGGCGTTGTCCCTGCTGGCGCTGCTCACGCCGCTGCTCCGCCGCCTATGGGCACGGCGCAGCGGCGATGCGGTCACGACCTCGTCACAGCAGGAGTAGGCCCTCCTCCTGCGGGCATCACGGGAGAGGTTCTCGGGAGGAACGCGACGTCACGGCCCCGCCGGCCCTGTCCACCGGCGGGGCCTCGGCGTGTCTGGGGTAGTTGTGAAGGAACGCTACGTTTGTTACATGGGGACTTGGGGCAAACGGGATGACTCTGCACGAGGCGCACTGGCCAAACTGGCGACCGCGGCGCTGACCGGCGGCGTGCTGGTCGCCGCCCTGGCCCTGCCCACGGTGGGCGGCGGCGGCGTGATCGTCAAGGCGGCCCTGGAAGACCTTGACCTGCGCCCCGTGAAGCTGGTGGAGCCACCCCTCGCCGAGAAGATCACCCTGCTGGACAAGAACGGCGAGCAGTTCGCCCAGTTCTTCGACCAGAACCGCACCTCCGTCGGCCTCGACCAGGTCGCCGAGGAGATGAAGACCGCGATCGTCGCCATCGAGGACTACCGCTTCTACGAGCACGGCGCCATCGACCTCGAAGGCACCATGCGCGCGCTGGCCAAGAACGTCGCCAAGGGCGGCGTCGACCAGGGCGGCTCCACGATCACCCAGCAGTACGTCAAGCAGGTGCTGGTCAACAGCGCCAAGACCGACGCCGAGCTGAAGGCGGCCATCGAGACGACCGTCGGGCGCAAGCTCAAGGAACTGCGCTACGCGCTGTACGTCGAGCAGACCTACACCAAGCCGCAGATCCTGGAGAAGTACCTCAACATCGCCTACTACGGGGCCGGGGCCTACGGGGTGCAGGCCGCGGCGCGGCGCTTCTTCGCCAAGAACGCCGCCGACCTCGACCTCGCCGAGGCGGCCACGCTGGCGGGAGCCGTACAGAGCCCGGGAGTGACCGACCCGAGCCGCGGCAAGCAGGCGCGCGCCCGGCTGCTGGAGCGGCGCAACACCGTCCTCGACCGGATGGCCGAGCTGGGCAAGATCACCCCGGCCGCCGCGGCCGCGGCCAAGAAGCGGCCGCTCGGCTACCTGGGCAAGACCTACACCCAGGGCTGCGAGCAGAGCCGCTACCCCTACTTCTGCCTCTACGTCCGGCACGAGATCCTCAACGACCCCAAGCTCGGCGAGCGCGCCTTCACCAGCGGCGGCCTCACCGTGAAGACCACGCTCGACCCCAAGATGCAGCAGGCCGCCGACCGGGCGATCCGCCAGTACGTCTCCAGGAAGGACAAGCCGGTGGCCGCCGAGGCCATGGTCGTGCCCGGCACCGGCGCGATCACCGCGATGGCCGCCAGCCGGCCGTTCGGCTCCGACGCGGCCAAGAACGAGATCGGCTACAACCTGGTCGGCGACAGCCGGCACGGCGGCGGCGCGGGCTTCCAGGCCGGCTCCACCTTCAAGGTCTTCACCCTGATCGCGGCCCTGGAGCAGGGCATGCGCTTCGGCGACGGCAACACCACCGGCGCGGCCTACCACGCGCCCAGCGCCTCGGCCTTCCGCGACTGCAAGGGCAACGCGGTCGGCGACCCCTCCCACCCGGTGCGCAACTCCAGCGAGGGCGGCGGCGGCTTCAAGACCCTGCAGACCGGCACCTGGAGCTCGGTCAACACCTTCTTCCTGGCGCTGGAGGAGAAGGTCGGCCTCTGCCAGACGGTCAAGGTCGCCGAGAAGCTCGGCATCAAGCGCGCGGACGGCAAGCCGGTCAGGCAGTTCGAGACCTTCACCCTCGGCGCGGACGAGATGGACCCGGTCACCGTGGCCGCCGCCTACGCCGCGCTCGGCGCGCGCGGCCGGTACTGCCGGCCGATGGCCATCCTGGAGATCCGCGACGACCGCAGCGGCAAGGTGGTCAAGAACCGGCCCTCCTGCCGGCAGAACATCGAGCCGGAGGTGGCCGACGCGGTCAACGACATCCTGTCCGGGGTGTTCACCAAGGGCACGATGAGCGGCGTCGGCGGCCTCGGCCGGGACGCGGCGGGCAAGACCGGCACCACCGACAACTACACCGCGGCCTGGTTCGCCGGGTACACCCCCGACCTGGCCGCCGCGGTGAGCCTGGGCGACCCGCGCGGCGCGTTCTCGCACGACCTGATCGGGGTGACCATCGGCGGGCGGCCCTACGGGTACGTGCAGGGCGCCACGATCTCGGGGCCGATCTGGAAGCAGTCGATGCTGGGCGCGCTCGCGGGCACCCCTGCGACCTCGTTCACCCCGCCCGATCTGCAGCGTTTCGGCGGCTGCAGCACCGGGTGCGCGCCGCGCCAGCCCGAGCGCGACCAGTCGCCGCCCTCCGACGGCGAGGACACCGTGGACTTCGGCGACTTCTTCGGCCGGTGAAGAGCTTCCTCAGCGGACCGGGGCCACCGGCCGCGCGAGGGAGCCCTCGGGGGAGAAGTAGTGCCGCTCGACCTGCTCCAGCGCCTGGCAGGCCGCCCCGAGCGCCACGCACTCCTCCCCCAGTGACGAGGGCCGGATCTCGGGCACCCGCAGGCAGTGCGGTTCGAGTGCGCTGCGCAGCGCGGGCAGCAACACGTCCGCCGAGCGCGAGAACCCGCCGCCCAGGACCACGAGCTCGGGGTCGAGCGTCATGATCATCGCGGCGGTGCCGACCGCCAGGTGACCGGCGTAGCGGCGCACCGCCGCCAGCGCCTCGGGGTCGCCGGTGCGGGCGGCGGCGAACACCGTCCCGGCCGCCGCCGAGGGCGGCACCCCCTCGGCCACCGGGCAGCTCTCCAGTTCCCCGGCCATGGTGGTCCAGCCGGTCAGCTCCATCAGCCCGATCTCGCCGGTGGCGCCGCTGAAGCCGTGGTACAGCATGCCGTTGATCATGAGCGCGGCGCCGGGCCGGCGGCCCACATGCAGGTAGACCAGGTCGTGCACGCCCGCGGCCACGCCCAGCCGCTGCTCGGCGAGGGCGGCGAGCTTGCTGTCGTTCTGGATGGTGATCGGGCAGGGCAGGTGCTGCCCCAGATAGCCCGCGAGGTCGACGCCGACCCAGTCGGGCAGCTCCCAGACCCGGGTGACGCGCCCCTGGCGGTCGACCACGCCGGTGGTGCCGGCGGAGACGCTCCACACCCGGTCGGGGGTCAGGCCGGAGGCGACCAGCGCGGCGTCGATCGCCCGGTTCACCGCGTCGAGCCGCTCCTGGCGGGTGGTGCCCCGGCTGACCGCCGTGCGCCCGCTGGCGACGGTACGGCCGGCGAGATCGGTGACCAGGGCCAGGACCTTGTTGACCCCTATGTCGAGACCGAGCACGTGCCCGGCGTCGGCGCGGAAGCGGTAGCGCTTGGCGGGCCGGCCCATGCCGCCCGCCGCCGGTTCGACCTCCGCGATCCAGCCGCGTTCCTGCAGATCGGTGATCACGTCGCCGATCGAGGGACGGGACAGCCCGGTCCTGGTGGCCAGCTCGGTGAGGGTGAGCGGTCCGTCCGCCTCGCGCAGCGCCCGGATGCTGCCGAGCGAGTTGAGCTGGCGCAACCGTTGAAGGTCGCCACCGCTGACCTGCACGAACCCCTCCCCACTATTGCTGGACTCCTCATTATGGCCCCAGACATGCATGGAAAGCCAGCGTCTTCAAGCCCTTGACCTGACATCGGGAGGGGGACTAATCATGGTCTCCATAATAAGTATCGGGGAGTGAGCGAATGAGTGTGACGTTGGCGATCGTGGGCGCGGGCTCGCGCGGCCAGATCTACGCCCGGGAGGCCGTCACCGACGGCCGGGGGCAGGTCGTGGCCGTGGCCGACCCGGACCCGGCCAGACGGGGACTGCTGGCCGCCGAGTACGGCATCCCGGAGGAGGCCTGCTTCGCCGACTGGACGGAGCTCGCCGCCCAGCCCAAGCTGGCCGACGCCGTGGTGATCGCCA
The DNA here is from genome assembly GCF_040655795.1 of Nonomuraea sp. NPDC050310. NCBI lineage: Bacteria > Bacillati > Actinomycetota > Actinomycetes > Streptosporangiales > Streptosporangiaceae > Nonomuraea > Nonomuraea sp. NPDC050310. The sequence goes on from NZ_JBFAKP010000009.1 coordinate 55,276, forward strand.
CCCAGGACCGGATGCACGTCGAGCCCGCGGTGGCCTTCGCCGGCCTCGGCTACGCCATCCTGCTGGAGAAGCCGATGGCGCCGACCGAGCCGGAGGCCCGCCGGATCGCCGAGGCGGTCGAGCGGGCCGGGGTGATCTTCGCCGTCTGCCACGTGCTGCGTTACACCGCCTACACCAAGGCGCTCAAGGAACTGATCGCCGGCGGCCGGCTGGGCACCCTGTCCAGCATCCAGCACCTGGAGCCGGTCGGCTGGTGGCACCAGGCGCACTCCTTCGTCCGCGGCGCCTGGCGCAACAGCGCCGAGTCCGGCCCGATGCTGCTCACCAAGTCCTGCCACGACCTCGACTGGCTGCTGTACGTCATGGACGACGTCCCCACCGGGGTCGCCTCCTTCGGCTCGCTCACCCACTTCCGCAAGGAGAACCACCCGGAGGGCGCCGGCGAGCGCTGCACGAGCTGCGCCGTCGAGCCCACCTGCCCCTACTCGGCCAAGCGGCTGTACCTGAGCTGCCTGGGCGACCCCAAGCGCGAGTTCTGGCCGCTCGGCCCGGTCACCACCGACGCCACCACCGAGGGCGTGCTGCACGCCCTGGAGAACGGCCCCTACGGCCGGTGCGCCTACCTGTGCGACAACGACGTCGTCGACCAGCAGGTCGTCATGCTGGAGTTCGCCGGCGGCGCGACCGCCTCGTTCACGATGACCGCCTTCACCCCGCTCGAGCACCGCAAGACGCGCGTCTTCGGCTCGCACGGCTTCGCCGAGGGTGACGGCCGGATGCTGCGGGTGGTCGACTTCGCCACCGCCACCGAGCAGATCATCGACACCGCCACCGGCGCGGGGGCCTCGCTGGCCGACGGGCACGGCGGCGGCGACACCGGGCTGATCCGGGCCTTCCTCGACGCGGTGACCTCGGGCGAGCAGGAACGGCTCGGCGCGACCGCGGCCGACGCGCTGGCCGGGCACCTGGTGGTCTGGGCCGCCGAGCGGGCCCGCGAGACCCGGACGGTGACCGCCCCATGACCACGGTTCCCTGCCCGGCCGAGGTGGAGGCGGGCGACGGGCGGTTCGCGCTCACCCCGGACACCCCGCTGACCGCCGATCCGGCGCTGGCGCGGGCCGCCGCGTGGTTGCGCGAGACGCTCACCCCCGCCACCGGCCTCCCGCTGCCCGAGGGGCCGGGGGGCGTCGAGATCCGGCAGATCACCGGCCTCGGCCCCGAGGAGTACCGCCTGACGATCACCCCGGAGCGGGTGCTGGTCGAGGCGAGCGACCCGGCCGGCGGCTTCTACGGCGCGCAGACCCTGCGCCAGTTGCTCGGCCCGGCCGCCTTCCGCGCCAGCCGCATCGCCGAGCAGACCTGGACCCTCCCCGCCCTCACCGTCTCCGACCGCCCGCGCTACGGTTGGCGCGGCTGCCTGATCGACGTGGCCCGGCACTTCCTGCCGAAGAACGACCTGCTGCGCTACATCGACCTACTCGCCATGCACAAGCTCAACGTGCTGCACCTGCACCTGACCGACGACCAGGGCTGGCGCCTGGAGATCGCCAAGTACCCGAAGCTCACCGAGGTCGGCGGCTGGCGGCGCGAGTCGCCCATCGGCTCCATCGTGCACGAGCGCTTCGACGGCCGCCCGCACGGCGGCTACTACACCCGCGAGGACATCCGCGAGATCGTCGCCTACGCGGCCGACCGCTTCGTCACCGTCCTGCCGGAGATCGACCTGCCCGGCCACACCCAGGCGGCCATCGCCGCCTACCCCGAGCTCGGCAACCTGGCCGAGCCGCTGGAGGTCGGCACCCGCTGGGGCGTCCAGGACCACGTGCTCAACGTCTCCGACGCCACGATCGCCTTCTTCCTCGACGTCCTGGACGAGGTGCTGGAGCTGTTCCCCAGCCGCTACGTCTGCGTCGGCGGCGACGAGGCGCGCAAGGTGCAGTGGGTGGAGAGCCTGGACGCCAAGCAACGCATGGCCGACCTGGAGCTGGCCACCCCCGAGGAGCTGCAGACCTGGTTCGTCCGGCACTTCACCGACTACCTCGTCGAGCGCGGGCGCGTCCCGCTCGGCTGGGACGAGTTGCTCGAAGGCGGCGTCCCGCCGGGCACCGCGGTGGCGGCCTGGCGCGGCGAGCCGGTCACCCGGCTGGCGGTGCGGGCCGGGCACGACGTCGTCGTGTCCCCTTTCACCGCGACCTACCTGGACTTCCGCCAGTCCGACTCCCCCGACGAGCCGGTGCCCATCGGCAGCGTCACCTCGTTGCGGTCGGTCCACGACTTCGACCCGGTGCCCGACGGGCTGGACGACGAGGAACGGGCCCGCGTGCTGGGCGCCCAGGCGGCGCTCTGGACCGAGCACATCGACTCGCCACGGCTGCTCGACTACATGGCCTTCCCCCGGCTGGCCGCCTTCGCCGAGGCGGTCTGGACGGGCGGCCGTGACTACGAGGACTTCCTTGTACGGCTTGCCGTACACGAGGAGAGGTTGCGGGCCCTCGGCGTGGAGTTCCGGCCGCAGGACGGCCCGCTGCCCTGGCAGCGGCGCCCGGACGCACCCGGCCGGCCCCGCACCCGGGCCGAGGTCGACGCGGAGCTCGAGAGCTGGACGGCGCTGCTGCGGAGATCGTCGTAACACCCCCCACCCCCACGAAAGGAGAGGCTCACATGAGCCTTAACCGCCGAATTGCCGGCATATTGGCGCTGTCGCTGTTGCTCAGCGCCTGCGGTTCGGGTTCCGGAGGCGACTCCGGCGCCTCCTCCGGCGGCACGTCGGAGAAGGCCGAGATCAGCTACGCCATCTGGGACAAGAACGACCAGCCGGGCACGCTGAAGATCATCGAGGCTTTCGAGAAGAAGAACCCGACCATCAAGGTCAAGCTCGAAGTGACCCCGTGGGACCAGTACTGGACCAAGCTCCAGACCGCGGTCACCGGCGGCGCGGCGCCCGACGTCTTCTGGATGAACCCGCTCAACCTGCGCCTGTACGCCAAGAGCGGCGTGATCCTGCCGGTGGACGAGAGCAAGATCGACCTGTCCGGCTTCCCGCAGCCGATCGTCGACAGCCACCGCTACGAGGGCAAGTTGTACGGCACGCCGCGCGACCTCAGCGTCACCGGCCTCTGGTACAACAAGGAGCTGTTCGACCAGGCCGGCGTGAAGTACCCGACCGCCGACTGGACCTGGGACGACTTCCGCGCCGCCGCGCAGAAGCTCACCATCCCGGACAAGAAGCAGTACGGCTTCCTCAGCTACCGCTGGGACCAGGGCGGCTTCTACAACACGATCTTCCAGGCCGGCGGCTACGTCATCTCCCCCGACGGCAAGAAGTCGGGCTACGACGACCCCAACACCATCAAGGGCCTGGAGTTCTGGACCGACCTGATCGCCAAGGACAAGGTCAGCCCGTCGGCCCAGGTGATGAGCGACAGCGACCTGCTCGCGCTGTTCATGAGCGGCAAGTACGCCATGGCCTTCGGCGGCTCGTGGTTCGGCGCGCTCTACAAGGCCAACACCGAGACCGGCAAGAAGGTCGACATCGCACCGCTGCCCAAGGGCCCGGCCAAGGCGGCCACCGTCATGATGGGCCTGTCGAACGTGGTGTGGGCCAAGGGCAAGCACCAGGAGCAGAGCGCCGAGTTCGCCCGCTTCCTGGCCACCGAGGAGGCGCTGAAGATCCTCAGTGAGTCCGGTGGCGCCTCGCTGCCCGCCCTGCCCAGCGCGCGGGACGCCTACTACAAGAGCTTCCCCGACTACCACCTCAAGGAGATGGTGGACGCCTCCGTGCCCAACGGCGTCCCCTTCCCGGTGAGCATCAACACCGCCAAGTGGCTCGCGGTCCAGGACAAGCTCCTGCCCGAGGCCTGGGCGGGCACCCGGCCCACCGCCGACGTGGCCAAGGAGATCGCCACGCAGATGAACGAGATCCTGGCCAAGGAATAACGATGGTTCTCACCACGGAACGGGCCGCCGCCAAGGCGACGGCCCCGACCGGGCGCCGGCCGCCGCGACGGGAGTGGCTCTGGGGGTACGCGCTGGTCGCGCCCATGGCCCTCGGCCTCGCCGTCTTCTACCTGTGGCCGATCGTCCAGACCTTCTACCTGAGCCTGAACGAGACCGGCCCGTTCGGCGGCGAGACGTGGGTGGGCCTGGCGAACTTCGCCGACCTGCTCGCCGACGAGGACATGCACGGCGCGCTGCGCAACAGCCTGGTCTACGCGTTGATCGTGCTGGCCGGCGTGCCGCTGTCCATCGTGATCGCCGCGCTGCTCAACGTGCCGAAGCTGCGCGGGCTCGGCTTCTACCGCACGCTCTACTTCCTGCCGGTCGTCACCATGCCGGCGGCCATCGGCCTGACCTGGCGCTACCTGTACAACGGCGACTTCGGGCCGATCAACTACGCGTTGTCGCTGGTCGGGATCGAGGGGCCTTACTGGGTCTCCGATCCCGACGTCGTCATCTTCGCGATCGGCGTGGTCGGCATCTGGTGCTCGGTCGGCTACAACGCCGTGCTGTTCCTGGCCGGGTTGCAGGGCATCCCCAAGCACTACTACGAGGCCGCCGAGATCGACGGGGCGAGCCGGATGCGGCAGTTCTTCCGCATCACGCTGCCGCTGCTCACGCCGACCACCTTCTTCGTCGTGGTGATCACGATGATCAACGCGTTCCAGGTGTTCGACCTGATCTTCCTCATGATCGACGACAGCGGAACCGGCATGCCCGGCGCCCGCTCGATCGTCTACCTCTTCTACCAGAAGGGCTTCGTCGAGCACAGCCGCGGCTACGCGGCGGCCATCGCGGTCGTCCTGCTGGCGATCATCCTCGTCCTGACGGCCATCCAGTTCCGGCTGCAGAAGAAGTGGGTCCACTATGAGTAGGCGGTGGACGGTCCACCTCGCCCTGCTGTTCGGCGGGATCATCATGATCACGCCGTTCGTCTGGCAGATCGTCGTCTCCCTGCAGACGGTGACCGAGTCGATGCGCACGCCGCCGCAGTTCTGGCCGTCGTGGCAGTGGCACAACTTCGTGGACATCTTCCAGACGGTGCCGCTGGGCCGGCAGTTCCTCAACACCGTGGTGGTCACCATCGCGGTGACCGCCGGGCAGCTCCTGCTCTGCTCGCTGGCGGCCTTCGCCTTCGCGCGGCTGGAGTTCCCCGGGCGGGGCCTGATCTTCACGCTCTTCCTGACCGTGCTGATGGTGCCCGGCGAGCTGTTCCTGCTGCCGCGGTACGAGATCATGCAGGGACTCGGCTGGCTCAACACGCTCCAGGCGCTGGCCGCGCCCGGCATCTTCGGGGCCTTCGGCGTCTTCCTGCTGCGGCAGTTCTTCCTCTCCCTGCCCAAGGAGCTGGACGAGGCGGCCCGGCTGGACGGGGCCAATCCGATCCAGATCTACTGGTACATCATGCTCCCGCTGGTCAAGCCGGGTCTGCTGGCGCTCGGGCTGCTGACCGTCATGTGGTCGTGGAGCAGCCTGCTCTGGCCGCTGGTGGTCAACACCGACCCGGAGATGATGACGCTCTCGGCCGGGCTGGCCTCGCTGCGCGGGCAGTACCTGACCAACTTCCCCATCCTCTTCGCCGGGTCGATCGTGGCCTCGCTGCCGGTGATCGTTCTCTTCGTGGTCATGCAACGGCAGTTGATCGCCGGTATCGCGTTCACCGGATCGAAGGGTTAGCCCGCCAGTCTTTTCTCCTCATTTATCCCCCAATCACCCCCTCTGAGGAGTTTTTGCATGCGCTCCCCCCTGCTTCGCTATGCCCTGGCCGCGGGCGTCGCCCTCGCGACGCTCGCCGCCGGAGGCGCCCCGGCGGCCGCCAAGCCCCGGCCCGTGGACGTGCAACTGCTGTCGTACACCGACTTCCACGGCTACATCACCCCGATGAACAACGTGAACGACGGCACCATCAAGGACGCCCAGGGCAACACCCTGATCGTGGGCGGCGCGCCGTACATCGCCACCCACCTGAAGCGGCTGCGGGAGGGCAAGCGGAACACGATCACCTTCTCCACCGGCGACGCCTTCAGCGGCTGGCCGGTCGAGGTCTCCCAGCACGCCGACGAGCCCACGATCGAGTTCATGAACAAGATCGGCACGAGCTTCAACGCCGTCGGCAACCACGAGCTGGACCGCTCGCTGGAGTTCCTGCGCGACCACATCGGCAAGGGCGAGTGCTTCGGCGTCGTGGGCGAGGACAGCTGCTTCCTCGACTCCGACGGGCAGATGTTCGGCGGCGCGAAGTTCACCACCTCCTCCGCCAACATCACCATGAAGGGCTCCACCGAGCCGATCTTCGCGCCCTACCTGATCAAGCGGTTCGGCAACGTCAAGGTGGGCTTCATCAACCTGACCACGCCCACCACCGTGACCGGCTCCACCTCCTACCAGCCCTCGCTGGGCGAGCTGCCGCTGGTCGAGACGGCCAACAAGTACGCCGCCGAGCTGAGCCGGCGCGGCGTCAAGGCGATCGTGGTCAACCTGCACGAGGGCGGCGCCGCCGGCACCGACTTCAACGGCTGCAACAGCGCGCTCACCGGCCCGGTCGCCGACTTCGCCAAGAACGCCTCACCCGAGATCGACGCGATCATCACCGGGCACTGGCACGCCGCCTTCAACTGCTCCATCCCGGACCCCGCGGGCAACCCCCGCCCGGTCGTCGAGGCCTCCAACCACGGGCGGCTTCTCAACGAGATGAACCTCAAGATCGACGTCCGCACGAAGGACGTCATCCGCGACTCGATCGTCTCGGTCAACCACGCCGTGACCCGCGACGTGACCCCTGACCCCGAGATGGTCACCATGGTCGACTACTGGAACGCCAAGGCCAAGGAGACCTACGCCCGGCCGGTCGCCAAGATCACCGGTGACCTGACCCGTGTCCGCGACGCCGACGGCGAGAGCACCCTCGGCAACACCGTCGCCGACGCCGCCTACGCCGACGGCCAGACCACCGGCGGCGGCGCCGACCTCGCCATGGTCGCGGTCGCCCCGGTCAAGGGCTCCAACTCGCTGCGCGGAGACCTGCTGTACGCCAAGGGCGCCAACCCGGCCGACAGCGACGGGACCGTGTTGTTCGGCGAGGCCTGGGCCGCCTGGGGGTACGCCAACCCCGTCCTCACCGTCTCGGTGACCGGCGCCCAGATCGAGCAGGCCCTGGAGCAGCAGTGGCAGACCCAGGCCAACGGCACCGTCCGTTTCGCTCCCCTGGCCGTCTCGGGCAACGTGCGCTTCTCCTACGACCTGTCCAAGGCCGTGGGTGACCGGGTGCTGCCGCAGAACGTGCTGATCAACGGGCAGCCGCTCGACCCCGCCAAGACCTACCGCCTGGCCGCCCTGGCCTACACCCTCCTCGGCGCCGACGGCTACACGGCCTTCGCGGGATACACGGACGCCATCCGTGGCGAGCGTGACTACGAGGCATTCCGCACCTACCTGCGCAAGGCCGGCACCCTCACCCCGCCCGCCCTCGACCGCGCCATCGCCCTCCCCGCCGGCTGACCCCTCCCCCAGGGATCCCGGCCTCCGCCAGAGCCCGGGATCCCTCGCGGCTGGGATTGCTCAGCAGCCGTGCTTCCCCCGGGTGGCCGGGATCGTCGGGACGCCACCGCACGCCGCCCCGCCGACCCCGGCCACCTGGAACACCTACCTCGGCCGATCGCGAGCGCCTCCGCCTCGCCGTCGGGAACGGTCGGCCAACCCGGAGGTTTCCACGGCGGCGGGCCCGCACCACACCACGGAACCCGTGCGCACACCACGGCACCGCCGACGCCGGACCAGCGGCCGCGCCACCCGGAGAAGGCCCGCCGCAGGAAAACCCGCACACCGAGACTCGCCGCAGGAGCGCGGCGCGCAGCAACCCGCCGCCGGGAGCCTGCGCGTGAGAAACCTGCCTTCCGCCGTCAGAAGCGTGCGGGAGGGCAACCCCTGAGGAGCACGGGTGGCCGCCAAGGCCACCCGCCCGGGGGTTTGGGGGTGGGCCGACAGGCTCACCCCCGATGGACACAGACCGAAGCCGGGGTGCGAGCGCGAGCACCCCGGCGAAGGGCCGAGCAGTTAGCTCAGGAGACGCCGAGCTTCTCCAGGATGAGCTCCCGTGCCCGCCCAGCATCCGCCTTACCCCGGCTGAGCTTCATGACGGCACCCACCAAAGCCCCCACCGCAGCAACCTTGCCCGACCGGACCTTCTCGGCCGCGTCGGCGTTGTCCGCCAGCACCTGCTCGATGATCCCCGCCAGCTCGCCCTCGTCCGCGATCTGGAGCCCGCGCTTGGCCACGACCTCGTCAGCAGTGCCCTCGCCCGCGAGGATGCCCTCCAGGGCCGCCCGCGCCAGCTTGTCGTTGAGCGCGCCGGAGGCCACCAGCTCGGTGACGCGGGCGACGTCGGCCGGCGTGATGGCCAGGTCGGCGAGAGCCGTACCGGACTCGTTGGCCCGCCGGGCCAGCTCGCCCATCCACCACTTGCGCGCGTCGGCCGCCGGGGCGCCCGCGGCGATGGTCGCCTCGACGAGGTCGACCGCGCCGGCGTTGGTCATCGACTCCATGTCGTGCTCGGAGACGCCCCACTCCTCCCGCAGCCGCAGGCGCTTGACGCGCGGCAGCTCCGGCAGCGAGGCGCGCAGCGACTCCACCCAGGCCACGTCGGGCGCGATCGGCACCAGGTCGGGGTCGGGGAAGTAGCGGTAGTCCTGGGCCTCCTCCTTGGAACGGCCGGGCGTGGTGGTGCCGGTGTCCTCGTGGAAGTGGCGGGTCTCCTGGGTGATCTTGCCGCCCTCGCTCAGGAGGTAGGCCTGGCGCTCGATCTCGCCGCGCACCGACCGCTCGACCGAGCGGAAGGAGTTGACGTTCTTGGTCTCGGTGCGGGTGCCCCACGGCTCGCCCGGCTTGTTCAGCGAGACGTTGACGTCGAAGCGCATCGAGCCCTGGTCCATGCGGACGTCGGAGACGCCCAGCGAGCGCATGATCTCGCGCAGTTCGATGCCGTAGGCCTTGGCGACCTCGGGGGCGAGCTCGCCGGTGCCGGTGATCGGCTTGGTGACGATCTCGACCAGCGGGATGCCGGCGCGGTTGTAGTCGACGATCGAGTAGTCGGCGCCGTGGATGCGGCCGGTCGCGCCACCCACGTGGGTGGACTTGCCGGTGTCCTCCTCCAGGTGCACGCGCTCGATCTCGACGCGGAAGGTCCGCCCGCCGACCTCGACGTCGAGGTAGCCGTCGGAGCACAGCGGCTCGTCGTACTGCGAGATCTGGTAGTTCTTCGGCATGTCCGGATAGAAGTAGTTCTTCCGGGCGAAGCGGCACCACTCGGCGATGGAGCAGTTCAGCGCCAGGCCGATGCGGATGGTCGCCTCGATCGCCGCCTCGTTGGCCACCGGCAGCGCGCCGGGGAAGGCCAGGCAGGTCGGGCAGACCTGGGTGTTGGGCGGCTCGCCGAAACCGGTGGCGCAGCCGCAGAACATCTTGGACTCGGTGCCCAGCTCGACGTGCGTCTCCAGGCCCAGCACGGGCTCGAAGCTCTGCAGAGCCTTGTCGAAAGCCATCACGCTCACAGTGCGGGAGCCTCCTTCAGCAGCGGACCGCCCCAGCGGGCCTCGAAAGCCTTCTCCAGGGCCGCGCCGACGCGGTAGCAGCGGTCGTCGCCCAGCACCGGGGCCATGATCTGCAGGCCGACCGGCAGGTTGTCCTCGTCGGCCAGGCCGCACGGCACGGAGATGGCCGCGTTGCCCGCCAGGTTGGACGGGATGGTGCACAGGTCGGCGAGGTACATCGCCATCGGGTCGTCGGCCCGCTCGCCGATCGCGAACGCCGTGGTCGGCGTGGTCGGCGAGATGAGCACGTCCACCCGCTGGTAGGCGTTCTCGAAGTCGCGCGCGATGAGCGTGCGGACCTTCTGCGCCTGGCCGTAGTAGGCGTCGTAGTAGCCGCTCGACAGCGCGTAGGTGCCGAGCATGATCCGGCGCTTGACCTCGGGGCCGAACCCGGCCGCGCGGGTGAGCGCCATGACCTCCTCGGCGCTGCGCGTGCCGTCGTCCCCGACGCGCAGGCCGTACCGCATGGCGTCGAACCGGGCGAGGTTCGAGGAGCACTCGGAGGGCGCGATCAGGTAGTAGGCCGGCAGCGCGGTGCCGAAGGTCGGGCAGGAGACCTCGACGATCTCGGCGCCGAGCGACTCCAGGAGCTTGACCGCCTCGTTGAAGCGGGCCAGCACGCCCGGCTGGTAGCCCTCGCCGCCGAACTCCTTGACCACGCCGATCCGCATGCCGGAGACGTCGGCCTGCTGGGTGGCGGCCACCACCGACGGCACCGGGGCGTCGATCGAGGTGGAGTCCATCGGGTCGTAGCCGGAGAAGGCCTCGTGCAGCAGCGCCGCGTCGTGGACGTTGCGCGCGAACGGGCCGGGCGTGTCCAGCGAGGAGGCGAAGGCGATCAGGCCGTAGCGGGACGAACCGCCGTAGGTCGGCTTCATGCCCACGATGCCGGTGACCGCGGCGGGCTGCCGGATCGAGCCGCCGGTGTCGGTGCCGGTGGACAGCGGCGCCTGGTAGGCCGCCACGGCCGCGCTGGAGCCGCCGGAGGAGCCGCCCGGGATGCGCGACAGGTCCCACGGGTTGCGGGTGACGCCGTAGGCGGAGTTCTCCGTCGAGGAGCCCATGGCGAACTCGTCGAGGTTGGTCTTGCCCAGGATGACGAGCCCCGCCGCGCGCAGCCGCGCCGTCACGGTCGCGTCGTACGGCGGGCGCCACCCTTCGAGGATCTTGGAGGCGGCGGTGGTGGGCATGTCGCGCGTGGCGAAGATGTCCTTGTGCGCGATCGGCACCCCGGCCAGCGGGCCGAGCTTCTCGCCGGCGCGGATGCGGGCGTCGACCTGGCGGGCCTGCTCCAGGGTGACCTCGCGGTCGACGTGCAGGAACGCGTTGACCTTCGGCTCGGTCGCCTCGATGCGGTCGAGGTGCGCGGCGGCGATCTCCTCGGCGGAGACCTCGCCCGCGGCGACCAGGGCGCCGAGCTCGGCTGCGGTCTTGTGGATCAAGCTCATTCCTCCTCCCCGAGGATCCGCGGCACCTTGAACCTGTCGTCCTCTACGGCCGGCGCGTTGGCCAGGGCCTGCTGAGGCGTCAGGGACTGTCGCACCTCGTCGGCACGGAAGACGTTGGTCAGCGGGAGCGCGTGCGACGACGGAGGCACGTCCTCGGCGGCGACCTCGGCCACCTTCGCGACCGACCCGATGATCACATCGAGCTGGGTGGCGTAGTGGTCGAGTTCGTCGTCCGTGAGCGCCAATCTGGACAGTTTGGCCAGGTGGGCGACCTCGTCGCGGGTTATGGCGGACATGAGTCGGTGAACCCGTTTCGTGGTTGGGCAGCGATTTGTCGTGACCTCGGCAAGCTCGGTCACACGGTCACCTGTCATCCTAGGGGGCATGACGGAGAGCGACCGAACCGTTTACCAGCCGGACATCAGGGACGAGCGGCCCGAGGACCGGGCGGCGGTGTGGCAGGTCGAGGCCGACGCCTTCGGCCGCACCGCGGAGGCCGACCTGGTGGGCCGCCTGGCGGACGACACCGCCTTCTCGCTCGTGGCCGAGCTGGACGGGCGCATCGTGGGGCATGTCCTGTTCACCTGGCTGCCGGTCGGCGACCGGCGGGCGCTCGCGCTCGCGCCGCTCGCCGTACAGCCCGGGGTGCAGGGCAGGGGCGTCGGCGGCGCGCTGGTCAGGGCGGGGCTCGCCCGCGCCGAGGCACTCGGCGTGCCCGGCGTCGTGGTCCTCGGCGACCCTGGCTACTACGGCCGTTTCGGCTTCACCGCCGACCACCGGATCACCCAGGCGTACGGCTGGCCGGCCGAGGCCTTCCAGGCGATCACGTACACCGACCTCGCCGGCCCCGCGGTCTACCCGGCGGCCTTCCTGGAGGAGTGACCCTTCAGACCGGGGTCTCCACGCCGGCGCGGGCGATGGCATGCTCGCGCAACCACACCGTGGCCGCCGCGGCCGGCATCGGCTGGCTGAACAGCCAGCCCTGGCCCATGTCGCAGCCCATCTCGACCAGCCGCTCGGCCACCGCCTCGCTCTCCACGCCCTCGGCCACCGAGCGCAGCCCGAGCGAGCGGACGAGGTCGACGATGGAGCGCACGATGCGCTCGTCGTCCTGGGAGTCGACGATCCGGCTGACGAACGAGGCGTCGATCTTGACCTCGGACACCGCCAGGCGCTGCAGCCGGATGAGCGAGGAGTAGCCGGTGCCGAAGTCGTCGAGCGAGAGCGGGACGCCCAGCGTGGCCAGCGCCTTGATGGTGTCGTGCGCCTGCTCCCCGGTCAGCACCCGCTCGGTGACCTCGAGCTGGATCGCCTCCGGCGGGAGCCGGTAGCGCGCCAGGCCCAGCTCCAGTTGCTCGGGCAGCGCCGAGTCGAGCAGGTCGCGGGCCGAGACGTTGACCGCGACCTGCACCCGCAGGCCGGTGTGCCACCAGCGGGCGGCCTGCTCCAGCGCGCCCTCGATCACGTACTCGGTGAGCTGCCGCATCAGATAGGACTGCTCGGCCAGCGGCACGAACTCCGAGGGCGGGATCGAGCCGCGGGTCGGGTGCCGCCAGCGCAGCAACGCCTCCATGCCGACGACCGAGCCGTCCTCCAGCCCGATCTTGGGCTGGTAGTGCAGGCGGAGCTGCCGGTTGTCGAGGGCGCGGCGCAGGTCGCCGAAGAGGCCGAGCCGTTCCGGAGAGTTGCGGTCCTTGTCGGCCTGGTAGAGCTCGACCCCGGTGCGGGCCTCCTTGGCCTGGTACATGGCCACGTCGGCGCGCTGCAGCAGCAGCTCGAAGTCGGGCGCGTGGTCGGGGTAGAGCGCGATGCCCACCGAGCCGTCGAGGTCGAACGACATGCCCTCCAAGCGCACCGACTCGGTCAGCGCCACCCGCAGCCGCGCGGCGACCTCGCGGGCGGCCTGCACGTCACGCACCTTCGGCAGCAGCACCGCGAACTCGTCGCCGCCGAGCCGCGCGACGACGTCGCCCGGCCGTACGGTGTGGGTGAGCCGGTGGGCCATGAGCTGCAGCAGCCGGTCGCCCACCGGGTGGCCCAGGGTGTCGTTGACCTGCTTGAGCCCGTGCAGGTCCATCAGGAAGAAGCCGACCTTCTCCCCCACCCGCGCCTCGGCCAGCGCCTCCTCGGTGGCGACGCTGAGCAGCTTGCGGTTGGGCAGGCCGGTGAGCTCGTCGTGCATGGCCTGGTGGTCGCGGCGCATCGAGAGCGTGGCGGTGAAGTAGACCGCGACCAGGGGCGCCACGAAGAGCGGCACCAGGCCGGGCGAGTCCTCCATCACGATCACCACGAGCGGCGCGAGGCCGAGCAGCCCGGCGTACACCAGCGCCTGCGGGCCCATCGTGGCCTTGAGCACGCGGGTGATCGAGCGCCGCTCGTGCAGCGCCACCGCGCCCGAGACCAGCAGCGCACGGACCACGAAGTAGGCCACGCCCGCCAGCGCTATCGCCGGCAGGTCCGCGCCGGTCGGCGCCCAGGTGGCCACCGGCGTCGGCACGATCCCGAACACCCCCAGCACCACCGCGGCCGCGGTCAGCGCCAGCGTCGCCTGCGCGATGTTGAAGATCACCCGATGCCACGCCTTACGGACCGCGATCCCGTTGACCACCACCCCCACGGCCTGCATGAGCACCGCCACGGGCAGGCCGAAGTGCAGCAGCGCCGCGAAGGTGAACATCGTCGAGGGATACGTGCCGCCGACCGGCGCCTGCGAGGAGAGCATCACCGGGCGCAACTCGCCGAGCAGCACCAGCACGCCCAGCACCCAGAACAGGGGCAGCCCGCTCACCAGCGCCAGCTCCTGCGGGCCCAGCCGGAGCTGCGCCACGACCAGGGCCGTCAGGCCGATCACGGAGACCGCGACAAGGTAGGCCCACAGCGGCGAGCCCACGCGCGGTCCGGTGTCGCGGGTGTCGTTCGGGTCGGTCATCGGAAGCAGAACCCCCAAGCGGTCACTATGGGAGGGTACGGCCTTTGCTCCACTTCGCGAAACCAGTCGCGTACGTTCCGTCACTTTCTACGAAGGATTGGGAGTGGTGGGGCGGATGAGGCAGGGTTTGCGGGGTTCGTCAGGGCCGCCTGGCCAGCGTGACGATCTCGCGGCTCTCCTCGGTGATCGGGCCGCGCCGCCAGTCGCCGTACTGCGCCTCGACCTCGAACCCGGCCTCGGCCAGGAAGCCGTTGAGCGTGGCCACGTCCATGAAGCGCAGGCTGGTGCGGTCGACCCGGGCCACCTCGCCCTCCACGCTGGTCGTCTCGGTGAAGGTCACCACGTCGCCGTCCACCTGCTCCACCCGGTGCTCGACCCAGAGCTTGCGGCCCCGGCCGTCGACCACCTCCGAGCCGTTCTCCGGGTTCCAGGACTCCCAGGCCCGGGCCTGCGGGTGGCGGGTCTCGAAGGCGAACACGCCGCCGGGCCGCAACGCCCGCCGCACGGCGGCGAGCGAGGCGCGCACCTCCGCGTCGGTCACCAGGCACTGGAAGGCGTGGCTGACCATGGTGGCCAGGGCGAACTCCGCGTCCCACCGCACGTCCGCGGCCACCCCGTGCACCCATTCGATGTCCGTACGGCTCCGCGCCCGGGCCAGGGCCGAGGCGTCCGGGTCGATCCCCACCAGGCGGCCGGTGTGCCCGCCGGCCCGGGCCAGACGCAACATCGCCCCGGTGCCGCAGCCGACGTCCAGAACGGAGTCGGCGGCGGCCACCAGGGCGTCGTAGAAGGCGTCGCTCGGCCAGGCGGCGGGGTCCCAGGGGTTCAGCCGGTCGTAGAGCTCGGCCGCGTCGTCATCAGTGAACACCCGGGCATTATTCAGGCCGTCTCGTGCGCCGCCAACCGGTTTTCCGGCTGGTCAGCCGGGGCGGGCCTGCGGTCGCGGATGACCACGACGGCCAGGACCGCCGCGGCCAGCACGGCGACCGCGCTGATCACGAACGCGCCGGACATCCCGGAGGTGAAGGCCTCCCGGGCGGCCTGCGCGAGGCCGGGGTCGCCCAGGGCGATCGCGTCGCCGATCGAGCGCCTGGCCTGCTCGGGAGCCTCAGCCGGGAGCGCGGCGGCGTAGTTGCTCGCCAGCAGGCTGCCCAGCACCGCGACGCCCAGGGCCGCGCCGGCCTGCTGGATGGTGTCGTTGAGCGCCGAGCCGACCCCGGCGTGCTCTTGCGGGACGGTGCCCATCAGCGCGGCGATCGCCGACGGCATCGCCAGGCCGCCGCCCGCGCCCAGCACGAACAGCGCGATGGCCGGCAGCACGAACCCGGCGTCGGCCGAGAGCGAGGCCATCAGCCCGAATCCCACGGCGGACACGACCAGACCGGTGGCGATCATCGCCCGGTTGCCGACCCGCGCGCCCAGCGTCGCGCCGAGCCCGTTGAACAGCAGCGAGGCCACCGCCATCGGGATGAACGCCAGGCCGGCCTGGGTGGCGCTGTAGCCGAGCACGTACTGCAGGAACTGGGTCAGCACCAGCAGCAGCCCGCCGTTGCCGATCTGCACCAGCGTCAGGGAGAAGCTCGCGCCGCTGAAGGTGCGGTCGCGGAACAGGCGCAGGGGCACCATCGGGTACGGCGTGCGCAGCTCCCACACCACGAACCCGGCCAGCGCGGCCACGGCCAGGGCGAGCGCGGGCACCGACAGGCCGTGCGGCAGCTCGATGATCGTCCAGACCAGCGCGGTCATGCCCACCGCCGACAGCACCGCGCCCAGCGGGTCGGCCTTGACCTGCGGGCCCTTGGACTCCGGCATCAGCACCAGCGCGGCGATCACGGCCAGGACGGTGACCGGGACGTTGATCAGGAACACCGCGCCCCACCAGAACCACCCGATCAGCGCGCCGCCCAGCACCGGGCCGCCGACGAAGCCCACCGTCGCCACCGCACTCCAGGCGCCCATCGCCTTCCGGCGCTCCTGCTCGTCGAAGACGGTGATCAGGATCGAGAGCGTGCTCGGCATGATCAACGCGCCGCCGATGCCCATCACCGCTCTGGCGGCGATCAGCATCTCCGGGGAGGCGGCGTAGGTGGCGGCCAGGGAGGACAGGCCGAACAGCACCAGGCCGATCACCATCACCTTTCGCCTGCCGTACCGGTCGGAGAGGCTGCCCGCGGTCAGCAGGAGGCCGGCGAAGACCAGGATGTAGGAGTCGATGATCCATTGGACGTCCTGCGCGTCCGCCCCGAGATCGGCGGCCAGGGGCGGGATGGCGACCGTCAGCACCATGTTGTCGATCACCAGGACCAGGGTGCTCAGGCACAACACGATCAGGATCAGCCAGCGGCGGGGATCGCGGGGGTTCATGGGGGACCTTTCGGGAAGTCGTGAACGTCGTGCTCGTCTTGCGCACACTGTACGCACACGGAACAGTGTGCGCAACTGCGGATTTCGTATGCGTTTTTCCTTTCGAGCGAACGCTCGGTAATCGAACTCGCGATCGGCTAAATTTGGCCACCGTCAGTAAATGATCCACCACAGAAAGGAAGGAGGTGTGCCATGTCGCCAGGTGTCCGGCACGAGATCCCCCTCGACATGATCCATCGGCGGCCGGCTTTCGTCCTCGAACTGCTCGCCGTCGCGCTCGGGGTGGACACCTCGGAGTACGGCGACGTCCGGGTCGAGACGATCGAGCTCAACTCGATCCAGCCCACCGAACGGGCCGCCGACTCGGTCACCTCGGTCTCGATCCCCCAGGGCGACGGCCGCCGGCTGTATGTGATCGTCGAGGTGCAGCTCAAGTACGACGCGGCCAAGTGGTGGCGGTGGTGCTCCTACGTCGGCACCCTCATGGGGCGGCGGGAGCAGCCGGTCATCCTCGTCGTCATCTGCCCGGAACCCGCCGTCGCCGCAGGTTACGACCAGGCTTTCCAGCCCGACCACTCCTGCCTGATCCTCCGCCCCGTGGTCGTCGGGCCGGAGCGGCTGCTGCACATGGTGGAGGCCGAGGACGTGCTCGCCTCCCCCGAAATGGCCACCCTCGCCGCCGTCGCCCGGCCGAATCTCGAGGACTCCCTCGCGGTGGCGCGAACTCTTGTCACCATGAGTGATGAGAGGGGGCCGCTGTACTACTCATACCTGGCAGCCTGCCTGCCGGGGCCCATCCGAGAGGAACTGGAGAAGCAGATGGCAGTGACGTTC
The DNA here is from genome assembly GCF_040655795.1 of Nonomuraea sp. NPDC050310. NCBI lineage: Bacteria > Bacillati > Actinomycetota > Actinomycetes > Streptosporangiales > Streptosporangiaceae > Nonomuraea > Nonomuraea sp. NPDC050310. The sequence continues at coordinate 72,432 of NZ_JBFAKP010000009.1, forward strand.
GAGCTCATCGACAACGAGTTCACCCGCCGCTGGGAAGCCCAAGGCCGCGCCAAGGGCAAGGCTGAGGGCAGGGCCGAAGGAAAGGAGGAAGGCAAGGCCGAGGGTCTCGCGGAGTCGGTGCTCACCCTGCTGGAGGTGCGCGGGTTTGTCCTCAGTGAGGAGCAGTGCGCCACCGTGATGGCCTGCAAGGAGGTCGATCAGCTCAAGGTCTGGCTGACCCGGGCCGCGACGGCCACCGAGCTGGACGAGGTGCTCGGCGACGCCTGATCCAGGCAGCCACCTCGGGGCCCGAAGGAGGGCGGGCCCCAGGGCGACGGGGAGCCGTCAAAAGGCGATGGGTGGAACCACGTCAGGGTTGGTCGGTGACGGCGGCTTGGGTGGCGGCGTCGGGGCCCTGGGTGAGGAGGATGTGGAAGCCCGCCTCGTCGAGGATGGGCACGCCGAGGGAGACGGCCTTGTCGTACTTGGAGCCGGCGTTCTCCCCCATCACCAGGAAGGACGTCTTCTTGGACACCGAAGAGGAGACCTTGCCGCCACGGCTGGTGAGGGCTTCGGCGGCGGAGTCGCGGGTGAAGTCGGTCAGGGAGCCGGTGACGACGAAGGTGAGCCCCTCCAAGGTCTGGGGACCCTTCTCGGGCGCGGGGGCGTCGGCCATGCGGACGCCGGCGGCCTTCCAGCGGGTGATGATCTCCCGGTGCCAGTCGACCTCGAACCACTCGCGGATGGTGGCCGCGACGCGGGGGCCGATGCCTTCGACGGCGGCGAGTTCGGCCTCGGAGGCGTTCATGATCGTGTCGATGTCGCGCATGGCGTTGGCCAGGGCCCGGGCGGTGGGCGGGCCGATGTGCCGGATGGAGAGGGCGACGAGGACCCGCCAGAGGTCGACCTGCTTGGCCCGCTCCAGCTCGTCCATGAGCTTGAGCGCGAGCTGCGAGGGCCCGCCGCCGAGGTTGGCGAAGAGGGAGACGACCTTGGGCTCGCCGGTCTTGGGGTCGGGCTTGGGCAGCCCGCTCTCCTGGTCCCGGACGACCGAGCGGATGGGTGTGATCTTGTCGAGGGTGAGGTCGAACAGGTCGGCCTCGGTGCGGACGGCGGGTTCCTGCGGCGGGACGGGCTGGGTCAGCGCGGTGGCGGCGACGTACCCGAGGCCGTCGATGTCGAGGGCGTAGCGGCCGGAGGCGAAGTAGAGGCGCTCACGGATCTGGGCCGGGCACGCGCGGGCGTTGGGGCAGCGCAGGTCGGCGTCGCCCTCCTTCTCGTAGGCCAGCTCGGTGCCGCACTCGGGGCAGTGGGTGGGCATGACGAACTCGCGCTCGCTGCCGTCGCGCAACGCGGCGACCGGGCCGACGATCTCGGGGATGACGTCGCCGGCCTTGCGCAGGACGACCGTGTCCCCAATGAGCACGCCCTTCTTGACCACGATGGCGGCGTTGTGGAGGGTGGCGCGCTCGACGGTGGAGCCGGCGACGACGACGGGCTCCATGACGGCGAAGGGAGTGACCCGCCCGGTGCGGCCGACGCCGACCTGGATGTCGAGGAGCTTGGTGTTGACCTCCTCGGGCGGGTACTTGAACGCGATGGCCCAGCGTGGAGCCCGCGAGGTGGAGCCGAGCTCGCGCTGCACCTGGAAGCGGTCGACCTTGACGACGACGCCGTCGATCTCGTAGGCCGGGTCGTGCCGGTGCTCCTCGTAGTGCCTGATGTAGGAGTTGATCTCGTCGAGGCCGGGCACCACCTGGTAGAGGTCGCTGACCGGCAGCCCCCAGGAGCGCAGCAGGTCGTAGACCTCCGACTGGCGCTGCGGCGGCGCGGCGGAGCCCTGCCAGACGCCGATGCCGTGGACCAGCATGCGCAGCGGACGCTGGGCGGTGATCCGCGGGTCCTTCTGCCGCAGGGTGCCGGCGGCGGCGTTGCGCGGGTTGGCGAAGGGCGGCTTGCCCTCGCCGACGAGCTGCTCGTTGAGCTGCTTGAAGCTCTCGACCGGGATGTAGACCTCGCCGCGGATCTCGACCAGGCTGGGCACGTCGTCGCCGGTGAGGCGGTGCGGGATGCCGTGGATGGTGCGGACGTTCGGCGTGACGTCGTCACCGGTGACCCCGTCGCCGCGCGTGGCGCCGCGTTCGAGCCGGCCGTCGCGGTAGACCAGCGCCACGGCCAGCCCGTCGATCTTGAGCTCGCACAGGTACGGCCCGGCATCCCCCTCGGCCAGCCGCTCGGCGCGCCCGATCCAGGCGGCCATGCCCTCGGCGTCGAAGGCGTTGTCCAGCGACTCCATCCGGGCCAGGTGCTCGACCTTGGCGAAGTCGCCCGAGACCGGCGCGCCCACCTTCTGGGTGGGCGAGTCGGGGGTGGCCAGCGACGGATGGGCCCGCTCCAGGGCCAGCAGCTCGTTGAACCACGCGTCGAACTGCGCGTCGCTCACCGTCGGCTGGTCGAGCACGTAGTACCGCCAGCGCGCGTCCTCCACCTGCTCGCTGAGCTCGGCATGGCGCTTCATCGCGTCGACCGGGACGCCGGAGACCTCGCTACTCATAGGAGAAAACTATCTCCGAGCCCCGCCGGGTTCACCGCCCAATCCCCCGGCCACGACCACGGCTTTAACCTCCGTGCTGCCCGCTGAGCTCGGCGGCCGGGTCGTCCACCAGCACCTTGGCCGCCGCCCGGACGGCCTCCAGGGCCTTGCGCGCGTACGCCGGGGAGGCTCCGGCCAGCCCGCAGGACGGGGTGAGGACGACCTGGGAGGCCACCTGCGCGGGATCGAAGCCGAGCCGCCGCCACAGCTCCAGCGCCGGCCGGGCGATGGCCGCGGGGCCGGGGAGCCGGGTGTCGGTGCCGGGCACCACGCCGAGGAAGAGCGTCAGACCGGCCTCGACCGCCTCGCCGAGCGCCTCCTCGTCGCGCCGCCGCAGGAGCGTCAGGTCCAGGGAGATGCCGCGCGCGCCTGCCGTACGCAGCAGATCGACCGGGACCTCGGGCGCGCAGCAGTGCACGAGCGGCGCGTCGAAGGACTGCAGCGCCTGGGTGGCCGCCCACGGCTCGACCGCGGCCAGCCGTCCGAAACCGGAGGCGGTGGGCACGGTGCCGGCCAGCACGCCGGGCAGCGAGGGCTCGTCGAGCTGGAGCACGATCTCGGTCACCCCGGGCAGCCGCCGCCGGACCGTGGCGACGTGCTCGCTCACGCCCTGGGCCAGGGAGGCCACCAGGTCGCGTACGGCTCCCGCGTCGGCGAGGATCTTGTCGCCGTGCGGCAGCTCGATCGCGGCGGCCAGCGTCCAGGGGCCGGCGACCTGGAGTTTCAGCGGCCCCTCGTAGGCGTGGCCGACCTCCTCCAGCCCGTCGAGGTCGCGGGCGAGGTGGTCGGCGGCCCGCCGGTGGTCGCGTCCGGGGCGGCCGGTCAGCCGCCAGCCGGACGGCTGCACTTCCGCCGGCAGGTCCACCAGCAGGGCGGCGGTGCGGCCGATCAGGTCCGCGCCGACGCCGCGGGCGGGCAGTTCGGGCAGGTACGGCAGGCCGGGCGCCTCGCCGAAGACGACCCGGGCCGCCTCCAGGTGGTCGGTGCCGGGATGCGAGCCCACGCCGGTGGAAGAGAACATGCCCCCAGCCTAGAGCGGCCCCGCCGCGGAACCCGCCTCCGCCTGCAACGCCCCGGACCCCGGCCCACCCGCCGAGCCGGCCTCCACGCCGGCCTCCGCGCCGGACTCCGCGCCGGCCTCCGCGCCGGCCTCCGCGCCGGACTCCGCCTGGAGGGGGAGGAAAGCCGCTACCGACGTGCCGCCGCCGGGCCGGGCGGCGACGTGGCAGGTCCCGCCCACCTCGGCCGCCCGCTCGTGCATCGAGGTGAGCCCCACCCCGGCCGTCACGCCCTCCGCCAGCCCGATCCCGTCGTCGAGCACCTCCACCCGCAACGCCGCCCCCTCCCGCAGCACCCGCGCGCAGGCCCACCCGGCCCGGGCGTGCCGCCGCACGTTGGTCAGCGCCTCCAGCACGATCCGGTAGGCCGCCAGCTCCACCGGCGGCGGGATCGCCCCCGGCTCCACCTCCAGCTCCACCCGGACCCCGGGCAACGAGGCCGCCTCCCGCAGCGCCCCGGCCAGCCCGAGGTCGTCCAGGACGGCCGGCCGCAGCCCGGCGACCAGCTCGCGCACCGACACGACGGTCGTGCCCAGGTCGGCGTCCACCCGGGCGAGCAGGCCGGCCGCCTGGTCCGGGTCGCGGCGCGCCGCGTCGAGGGTGAGGATGACGCCGGTCAGCACCGGCCCGAGCCCGTCGTGCAGCTCGCGGGCCAGCCGGCGGCGTTCCTGCTCGCGGGTGGCCCGGATGCGCTCGCGCGAGCGCCGGAGGTCCTCGGCCAGCCGTACCGCGTGGGCCAGCTCGGCCAGGTGCCTGGCCAGCACCTGGAGCTGCTGGCCGTACTGCCGGGGTCCGGACAGCAGCAGGCGGCCGACCGGCTCGCCGTGCCAGGACAGCTCGACCGTGCGCGGCCGGTCGCCCAGCGCGCCGTCGACGAACAGCTCGCCGTCCACCTCGACGCCCGCGCCGCGCGCGCCGAGCGCCCAGCGCAGCACCGCGGTCGCGCTGGCCAGTGCCTCGGCGGGGTCGCCCGCCTCCTGGACGGTACGGCTGAGCCGGTCCACGGCCCGGTAGGGGTCGCGCTCGACGTCCATGAGGCGGTCCACCGACCCTTGCAGGCGGAGCCGTACCGGGTGGAAGAGCACGGCCACCGCCATCGCCGCGACCAGCCCGGCCAGCGGCCCGAAGCCCTCGGCGAGCTGGTTGCCGGCCCAGATGAGCACCAGGTAGCCGAATCCGAGCAGCGCGGCCAGCGTGACGTAGACGAGGGTCCGGTTGACCACGATGCGGATCCCGTAGAACCCGCGCCGGAGGACGGCGGCGACGATCGCCAGCGGGATGCCGCCGCTGAGCGTCATCTGGACGGCGACCACGGCCGGGTGGTCCATGTCCTCGCCGAGCGGCAGGCGCAGGATCCACCAGGCCATGTACACCGCCATCGAGCCGATGTACCAGGCGATCTGCCGCTGCACCCGGGTGCCGGCGGAGCGGTAGCGGAAGATCAGGGAGACGACGGAGAGCGTGAAGACCGGGACCATGACCCAGCCGATGTACGTCTCGACCAGCCACGGCAGCTCGCCGAGCGCCTCGATGCCGAGCGGGTTGTCCAGCGGGAGCCCGATCTCCGGCTCCGGATCGGGCATCACCGCCATCAGCGTGGAGTGCCCGACGAACAGCACGGTCACCGCCACCACCAGCGGCCGCCACCGGCGGCTGGGCAGCCGGGCGTCGGGGAAGAACAGCGGGAGATAGCCGGACATGATGCTGAGCGGCACCATCCACAGCCAGATCGACACCCAGGCGGCCGGGACGAAGAGCGGGTTGCCCGGGTCGACCTTGTAGAGCCAGTGCGCCAGCAGGTGGCAGTACTCGTACAGCGCCCAGGACACGCCGGTGCCCCAGAGCAGCCAGGGCACCAGCAGCCGCGGCCGGTAGTGGATCAGGAAGGCGCCGGCCAGCGGGTAGAGCATCCCGATCGGGTCGATCGGCTGCAGCCAGCCGGAGTAGTCGCTGTCCGCCGCCAGCCAGACCGACGCCAGCACGGCCGCCGGCGACAGCACCCCGCCGGCCCAGGCGAGCGTCACCACCAGCCGGCGGCGCGGCGACACCGGCCGCCAGGGCTCGGGGTCGACCCGGTGCGCGGGCCGGCGCTCGTCCTCCAGCCCAGGGGTGCTCGCGTGCAGCCCGTAGACCAGGTCGCGCACCTCGGCGACGGCCTCGGCGAGCCGCTCGCGCGCCCGGGCCAGGCCGTCGGCCCCCGGCGTGTTCCTGAGCTGCTCGCGCAGCGAGACGAGGGTCGCGCCCAGGCCGTCGCGCAGCACGCTCATCAGCCGGGCGCGTTCCTCCTCGCGGGTGGCCAGGAGCCGTTCGCGGGCCTGCCGCAGGTCCCCGGTGAGCTGTACGGCATGCGCCACCTCGGCGAGGTGGCGGGCGAGCATCTCCATCAGCGCCGGGTCGGGCGACTCGGCGGAGACCACCAGCCGGCCGACCGGGCGGCCATGCCAGACCAGGGCCGTCTCGAAGCGCTCGGCGCCGAGTTCGCCGTCGGTGAGCGTGGTCGTCCCGGCGACCTCCACGGCCACGCCGCCGGCCCGGAGCGCCTGCCGTACGGTGGAGGCGCCGGTGGCCAGGGCCTCGCCGGGGTCGCCGGCCCGCTGCACGCCCTGGGCCAGCCGGTCGACGAGCCGGTAGGGGTCGCGTTCGACCCGCAGGAGGCGGTCGGCGAGGTCCTGCAGCCGCAGCCGGAGCGGGTGGAAGATCGCCCCGGCGACCAGCGCGGCGAGCAGGCCGTCCACCGAGAGCGCGCCGAGCCCGAAGTAGACCGCGGCGATCACCACGCTGAGCACAGCGAACGCGACAAGCCTCGCTAACTTCTCCATATGTGGCGGGATTATCCTCGGGAAGGTGAAGCTCACCAAGTTCAGCCACGCCTGCGTCCGCCTCGAGAAGGACGGCAAGGTCCTGGTCATCGACCCGGGCACGCTCAGCGAGGCCGCCGCGCTCGACGGCGCCGACGTAGTCCTGATCACCCACAGTCACTTCGACCACGCAGACCGGGAGAAGCTGCTCACCCTTCCGGCCACCGCCGAGGTCTACACCTGCGCGGGAGTGGCGGCCGAGGCCGCCGCCGACCTGGCCGCCCGCGTCCACACCGTACGGCACGGCGACGCCTTCGACGCCGCGGGCTTCGGCGTACGGGTGTTCGGCGAGTGGCACGCCGCCAACCACCCCGACGTGCCGGCCGTGGACAACGTCGGCTTCCTGGTGGAGGAGGAGGTCTTCTACCCCGGCGACGCCTTCACCGTGCCCGAGGCGAGCGTCGGCACGCTGCTGGCGCCGACCGGAGCGCCCTGGCTGCGGCTGGCCGAGACCATCGGCTACCTGCGTGAGGTGAAGCCGGCCCGGGCCTACTCCACCCACGACGCGCTCTACAACGACACGGGTCTCGGGCTGGTGGACAACTGGCTGAGGATGGAGGCCGAGCGGCAGGGCACCGACATCCGCCGCCTGGCCACCGGCGAGTCGGTCACGCTGAGCTAGCGATGGTGGCCGAGCCGACCACCACGTCGCCGCTGTAGAGGACGGCCGCCTGCCCGGCGGCCACTCCCCTGGCCGGCGAGTCGAGCTCGATGACCAGTTCGTCGCCGCCGTCGACGACGCGGCAGCCGTACACCTCGCCGTGGGCCCGCAACTGCACGCTGAGCCCCTCGCGGATCTCCGGGCCGTTCCAGATCGGGCGGGTCGCGGTGATGGTGGTGACCTCCAGCGACGAGCGCGGCCCCACGGTCACGGTGTTGGAGACCGGCTCGATGGACAGCACGTAGCGGGGACGGCCGTCGGCGGCGGGCCGGTTGAGGTGGAGACCCTTGCGCTGGCCGACGGTGTAGGCGTAGGCGCCCTCGTGCTTGCCGAGGACGGTGCCGTCCTCGTCGACGATTGCGCCCTCGGCGCTGCCGAGCCGCTCGGCCAGGAAGCCGCGGGTGTCGCCGTCGGCGATGAAGCAGATGTCGTGGCTGTCCGGCTTGTCGGCCACGGTCAGGCCGCGCCGGGCGGCCTCCTCGCGCACCTCGGCCTTGGTGGAGTCGCCGAGCGGGAAGATGGCGTGGGCCAGTTGCTCGCGGGTGAGCACGCCGAGCACGTAGGACTGGTCCTTGGCCTGGTCGGGGCTCCGGCTGAGCACGCCGTCGGCCAGCCTGGCGTGATGGCCGGTGGCGACCGCGTCGAAGCCCAGGGCCAGCGCCCGGTCGAGCACGGCCTCGAACTTGATCTTCTCGTTGCAGCGCAGGCACGGGTTGGGCGTGCGGCCCGCGGCGTACTCGGCGACGAAGTCCTCGATCACGTCGCGCTGGAAGCGCTCGGCCATGTCCCAGATGTAGAACGGGATGCCGATGACGTCGGCGGCCCGGCGGGCGTCGCGCGAGTCCTCGATCGTGCAACAGCCCCGGGCGCCGGTGCGGTGTGATTGCGGATTGGCCGACAACGCCAGATGCACACCGGTGACGTCGTGGCCCGCCTCGGCGATCCTGGCGGCGGCCACGGCGGAGTCGACGCCGCCCGACATGGCGGCAAGCACGCGAAGCCTCATAACCCCACTAGGCTACTTCGGTATGCGACTGTTCGGGCGCAAGGACGATGAGGGGCAGGAGCCCGAGGGCCTGTCCGGTGAGCGCATCGCGGAGTTCTGGGTGACCTGGGACCAGCTCAGGCCCCAGCTCGACACCCTGCTCGCCGCGGGCGACACCCAGGGGGCCACCGAGCTGCTGGCGCCCGCCGTGGCGGCGCTCGACCCGGGGCTGGTAGCCGAGATCGGGCCGGGACGCAACGCGGTGCAGTCCCTGGTGATCACCGCCGCGGGCGATCCGGAGCTGCGCTCGCTGGCGCACCGCTGGGCCGCCTCCGCGCCGCAGGGCGACTTCATGTGGGAGTTCTTCCCCTCGCGGCAGGCCAACCCGCGGGTGATGGAACTCACCGTCGAGGTGGGCGGCGCCGACTTCGCCTTCGACCAGCTCATGTTCGGGCTGCGGGTGCCGCACGGCACGCCGCGGGTGGACATCTCGGCCTACCACCCGCTCTTCGCCGACCTCGACGCCGACGCCCGGATGGAGGCCACCCTGCTGGCCCTCGACTGGCTGCTCGGCGAGGACGAGGTGGCCCGGTGGGTGGGCGAGATCACCCCGGCCACCTTCCAGCCGATCGACGCCGTCGCCGCGGTGCACCTGCCCGCGGTGGTGGCGGACGTGGCCGGCGAGTGGGCCGAGGAGCAGTGGGTGATGTTGGAGGGGCAGGCCGCCGGCGGGGCGGCGCTGGTCGCCACCGCCCGCTATCCGCTGCGGCCGGTCGACCACCCGCTCTTCGACCAGCACATCGAGATCACCCTGCCGTACACGCACCGCGACGAGAAGGGGCTGCCGGCCGGGGCCTCCGAGCGGGCGCTGCGCGAGTTCGACGACAAGCTCGCCAAGCAGCTCGCCAAGGGCGGCGACGCCGTGCTGGCCGCGCACGTGAGCGCGGACGGGCTGCGGGTGGCGCACCTGTACGCCGACCCCGCCGGGGGTGCGGCCGAGCTGGCGCGGGAGCTGGCGGGGCGGTGGAAGGAAGGCGGCGCCAAGGTGGAGGTCGACCACGACCCGGGCTGGATCGCGGTCTCCCCGTTCCTGAGCTGAACCCGCCGCTTCCGAACTGAACCCGCGGGACGGCGGCTAGCTGATGCCCGCGCGGCGGGCACGTTCGACGACCGCGGGCAGCACCTCGATCAGCCGGTCCACGTCCGCCTGCGTCGAGGTGTGGCCCAGGCTGAAGCGCAACGATCCCCGGGCCCGCAACGAGTCCGCCCCCATCGCGAGCAGCACGTGCGACGGCTGCGCCACCCCCGCCGAGCAGGCCGAGCCGGTCGAGCACTCCACGCCCTTGGCGTCGAGCAGCATCAGCAGCGCGTCCCCCTCGCAGCCGGGGAAGGAGAAGTGCGCGTTGCCGGGCAGCCGGTTGTCGGGGTCGCCGTTCAGGACGACGCCGGGGACGGCCTGCCGTACGCGGGTGATCAGGTCGTCGCGCAGCGCGGTGAGCTGGGCGAACTGCTCCTCCTGAGTGCGCACGGCCACCCGGACGGCGGCGGCGAGCCCGGCGATGGCCGGGGTGTCGAGGGTGCCCGAGCGCACGTCGCGCTCCTGGCCGCCGCCGTGGATGACCGGCAGCGGGGTGAGCTTGCGCGACAGCAGCAACGCGCCGACGCCGAGCGGCCCGCCGATCTTGTGGCCGGTGAGGGTGAGCGCGTCGGCGCCGGAGCGGGCGAAGTCGACCGGGAGCTGGCCGAGCGCCTGGACGGCGTCGGTGTGGAACGGGATGCCGTGATCGTGGGCGATGGCGCCCAGCACGTGGACCGGCTGGATCGTGCCGACCTCGTTGTTGGCCCACATGACGCTGACCATCGCCACGCTGCCGGGGTCGCGTTCGATGGCGGCGCGCAGCGTGTCGGGATGCACCCGGCCCTGCTCGTCGACGTCGAGCAGTTCCAGGTCGGCGCCCTGGTGGTCGGCCAGCCAGCGGGCCGGGTCGAGGACGGCGTGGTGCTCGACCGAGCTGATGAGGACGCGCCGGCGCGGGGCTCGTGCCCAGAACAGGCCCTTCACGGCCAGATTGTCGGCCTCGGTGCCGCCGCCGGTGAAGACGACCTCGCTCGGCCGGGCGCCCAGCGCCTCGGCGATGCTCTCGCGCGACTCCTCGACCACGCGGCGGGCATGCCGGCCGGCCGCGTGCAGGGAGGAGGCGTTGCCGACCTGGCCGAGCTGCTCGGTCATCGCCTCGATCGCCTCGGGCAACATCGGCGTGGTCGCCGCGTGATCAAGGTATGCGGTCACCGGATCAGCGTATCTCGTTTGCTACTGTACCGTCCGGACGGTACAGTAGAGATATGCGTAGAGACGAGTTGCTGGATGCCGCGGAGGCCCTCCTCTGCGACCAGGGCTCGGACGCGCTGACCCTGGCCGCCGTCGCCGACCGCGCCGGCGTGAGCAAGGGCGGCCTGCTCTACCACTTCAAAACCAAAGAAGCCCTGATCAAGGCGATGGCCGAGCGGCTGATCGACGATTTCGACCAGCTCATGGCGGCGCAGCCCGGTGACACCTACACCCAGCGCTACCTGGCCGCCACCATGGCCGCGATCCGCACCGGCCGGCTGCGACGCTGGGCCGTGGTCACCGGCGCCTCGGGCAACCTCTACCTGCTCGCGCCGCTGCGCGAGGCCATGGCCCGCTGGCACTGCGAGGGCCTGGAGTCCGAGCCCGACCCGATCACCGCGCAGGTGGTCCGGCTGGCCTGCGAGGGGCTCTGGGACGTCGCCTCGCACGACCCGGCGATGTATCCGGAGCCCGAGCTCGTGGCGCTGGAGCAGCGCCTGCTCGGCCTGCTCGCTTCGTAAAAACCTTCCTTTCGCAAGACACCTCTAGGAGTTCGTGATGACGCGCGCCCTGAGGACCGCCCGCTATGGGGCGATCCTCACCTTTGTCCTGGCCGGCTTGATGGTGGGCACGATGACCGTGCGCATCCCCGCGATGACCGACAAGCTCGGCCTGTCGGACTCGGCGGTGGGCGGGATCCTGCTCGCCTGGGGCCTGGGCGCGCTGATCACCATGCAGTCCATGCGCGGGATCATGGCCCGCGCCGGGAGCAAGGCGGTCCTGCGCGTCGGCGGTCCGCTGACCGCGCTGGCCATGCTCGGCCTCGCCTTCGCCCCCAACCTGCCGATCCTGATCGCCGCCGCGGCCGTCTTCGGCATGGCCTTCGGCATCGTCGACGTGGCCATGAACGCGCAGGGCTCCACGGTCGAGCAGGCGTACGGCAGGCCGCTGATGAACGGCATGCACGCCGGCTGGTGCGTCGGCGCGATGGCGGCCGGCCTGATCGGCTCGCTCTCCATCGCCCTCGGCCTGTCGATGACCGCCAACCTGGCGATCGTCGCGCTGGTCTCGCTCCCGCTCATCGTGCTGATCGGCCGCACCTACCTGCCCGGCAAGCCCACCGCCGCCGAGGCGGGCGAGCGGGCCGCCCGGCGCCGCATGCCGCCGGTCGTCTACCTGCTCGGCGTGATCATGTTCTTCGCCTTCATGGTCGAGGGCACCGTCGCCGACTGGAACGGCCTGTTCATGCGCGACACCCTCGGCGCCCCCGAGGCCGTCGCCGCGCTGGGCTATCCGGTCTTCGAGGCCGGCATGCTGCTGGCCCGGGTCACCGGCGACCGGCTGCGCACCCGCTTCGGCGTCAAGGGCCTGATGACCGTGTCCGGCCTGGCCACGGCGGCGTTCTTCACCCTGGTGCTCACCGCGGGCACCCCGCTCGTCGCGGTCTCGGCGATGTTCTTCGTCGGCATGGGCGTGGCGACCATCGCCCCGATGACGTTGTCCCTGGCCGGCAACGCCACCGACAACCCCGGCCCGGCCATCGCCCAGGCGGGCGCCATGGGCTACTCCGGGCTGCTGCTCGGCCCGGTCGTCATCGGCTTCCTGTCCGACGCCACCTCGCTGCACACCGCGCTCGGCCTGGCCGTCGTGCTCGGCCTCGCGATCGCCGTGCTGGCCCGGTTCCTGCCGCGCCCGCGGCTGCTCGCCCGGCCGACCCGGCCCCGCGAGCAAGAGGAACTGGCCAGAGCGGCGTGAGCAAGTTTGTCGGATACCTCCACCACCTTCCGGCCTCGCCTAGGGTGCAATCGGATCCGTGACTGAGAAGCAGAACACCCTCGGAGCGGCGACCCTGGCCAGGGTCGCCGCTTTCGCCGCGCTCATCGCCGCCCTCGGGTTGCCCGGCTCGCTGAACCTCTTCGGCAACGCCGTGCCCCTCACCTTCCAGACGCTCGGCGTCATGCTGGCCGGCGCGATCCTCGGCAGCCGCCGGGGCGCGCTGGCCGTTCTGGTCCTGGTCCTGCTGGTCGCGGCCGGCCTGCCGTTGCTGGCCGGCGGGCGGGGCGGGCTCGGCGTCTTCGCCGGGCCCTCCGTGGGCTTCCTGCTCGGCTGGATCCCCGGCGCCTTCGTCACCGGCTGGATCGTCGAACGCGGCGGGAAGGCGCCCGGGATCGCGCGGTTGATCCTGGCCTGTGCCGCGGGCGGGATCGGGGTCGTCTACCTGTTCGGCGTCCCGGCCCAGGCGCTCGTCGCCGGGCTGCCGCTGGGCAAGGCCGCGCTGCTCAGCTCCGCCTTCCTGCCCGGCGACCTGCTCAAGGCCGTGGTCGCCGCCTTCGTGGCCCACGGCGTACGGCGCGCATACCCGGCGGCGGCGCCGGGCAGGGACCGCTGATGCCCGTCGCCCCGCAGGTCCTCCGGCACGCCGCGGCCCGGCCCCACGCGCTCGCCCTGCGCGGGCCGTCGGGGTCGCTCAGCTACGGCGAGCTGGCGGCGCGGGTCCAGGGCGCCGCCCGCACGCTGCTGGCGACGCGGGACCGGCGCGGCTCCCTGGGCGGGTCGAAGGTGCTGGCGGTGACGCTGGCCGACCCGGTCGAGGTGCTGGTGGCGGCGCTGGCCGCGGACCTGGCCGGGGTGACCCCGCTGCTGTGCGACCCGTCGTGGGACGCCGCGCGGCGGGAGCGGATCCTGGAGGCCGTCCCGGTGGACGGCCGGCTCGACGCCCCGCTCGCCGAGACCCCCGGCGCGCCGATCGTCCCCCGCCCGGCCCCGGACGACCGGGTCTGGGCCTGCTTCAGCTCGGGCAGCACCGGCCGCCCCCGTGCCGTCGTCCGCACGCGGGCCTCGTGGGCCGGGTCCTTCCCGCACGTGGACCGCCTGGCCGGGGTGACCTCCGCCGACACCGTCCTGGTCCCCGGGCCCCTGGTCTCCAGCCTGTTCGGCTTCGCCGCCGTGCACGCCCTCGCCGCCGGGGCGGCCGCCCTGGTACCCGGCCGCTGGCAGCCCGCCGCGCTCGCCGGGCACCTGCGTGAGGCCACCGTGGCGCACCTCGTCCCGCACGCGCTGCCCGCGCTCCTGGAGGCCATGCCGGGCGGCCCGCTCCGTACCGTGCTGGTCGGCGGGGCCTCCCTGCCGGCCGGCAGCCGGGCCGCCGCCGAACGCGCCGGGCTGCGGGTGCTCGCCTACTACGGGGCCACCGAGCTGTCCTTCGTCGCGGTCGACGTCGACGGGACCGGGCTGCGGGCCTTTCCCGAGGTGGACATCGAGGTGCGGGGGCGACCGCTGGGCGAGGTGTGGGCGCGTTCGCCGTGGTTGTCGGAGGGTTACCTGGCCGACGGGGCGGGGCCGCTGCGGGTGGACGAGCGCGGCTGGATGTCCGTCGGCGACGTCGCCGAGCCGTACGACGGGCCGGACGACGGGCCGGCGGACAGCCGGGCGGACAGCGGGGCGGGCGACCGCGCGGACGACGGAGCGGAGAGCGGGGCGGGCGGCCGCGCGGACGGCCGGGCGGGCGGCGGGGTGTTGCGGGTGCGGGGGCGGGGGGACGGCGCGATCCAGACCGGCGGCGCGACCGTGGTGCCCGAGGACGTCGAGGCGGTCCTGCGCGAGGCGCCCGGCGTGCGCGACGTGGTCGTGGTCGGCTCGCCGCACCCGGTGCTGGGCTCCGTGGTCACCGCCGTGGTCGAAGGCCGGCCCGCACGGGACGAGCTGGAGGCCGTCGCCCGCGCCGGGCTCGACCCGGCCCAGCGGCCCCGCCTCTGGTACGCCATGCCCGCCCTCCCCCGCACCCCGGCGGGCAAGCCGGCCCGGGGCCAGGTGAGCGCGCTGGCCGCCACCGGCGACCCGGCGTTGCGGAAGCTGGCATGACCCGGCCCGTCGTCCTGGCGGCCCGGCGCACGCCCATCGGGACCGCCGGGCACGCCTACCGCGACCTCGACGCCCACCACCTGGCCGCCCCCGTGCTGCGCGTGCTCGCCGAGGAGTGCGCGCCCTACGGCCTGCCGGTGGACGACGTGATCCTGGGCAACTGCATGGGCCCGGGCGGAAACCTCGCCCGCGTCTCCGCCCTGGCCGCCGGCCTCGGCGAGGAGGTGCCGGGGGCCACGGTCGACCGGCAGTGCGGCAGCGGCCTGGCCGCGATCCTCCAGGCCGGGCAGGCGATCCGGGCCGGTGAGGCCGGGCTGGTGCTGGCCGGCGGGGTGGAGAGCGCCTCCACAGCCCCCGCCCGGTTCCGCCGCGGCTCGGACACGCCCTACCCACGGGCCCCGTTCGCGCCGGAGGGCTTCCCCGACCCGGACATGGGCCCGGCCGCCGAGGCACTCGCCCAGGCACGCGGGATCAGCCGCGAGCGCCAGGACGACTACGCCCGCCACAGTCACGAGCGCGCGCTGGCCACCGACTTCACCGCCGAGCTCGTCCCGCTCCACCCGCATCCGCGCGGGAACGGCGAGCCGCTGCTGAGTCGCGACCAGCGGCCGCGCGTGCTGCGTGCCGCGTCGCTGGCCAGGTTGCCGGGGGCGTTCGTGCCCGGCGGGACGGTGACGGCCGGCAACTCCTCGCCGATCAGCGACGGAGCCGCGGCCGTGGCCATGGTCCCCGAGACGGCGCGCGCCGGGCGGCCCGGGCTGGCGCTGCTCGCGGGGGCCGTGGTCGGCTGCGACCCGGCGCTGCCCGGCTGGGGCCCGGTGCCTGCCGTACGGCGGCTGCTGGACCGGACCGGCCTCGGCGTCGCCGACCTCGCCGCGGTCGAGATCGTGGAGGCCTTCGCCGCCCAGGTGCTGGCCGTGACCGACGCCCTGGAGCTCGACCCCGGCCGGGTCTGCACCGGCGGCGGCGCCCTGGCGCTGGGCCACCCGTGGGGAGCCAGCGGCGCGGTCGCCGTCACCAGGTTGTTCAGCCGCCTTGTACGCTCGGGGGCTGCGCCGGGCACGCTGGGCCTGGCCACGGCTGCGGTGGGCGGCGGCATGGGGATCGCCGCGCTGTTCGAGGTGGTGTGAGTGATCGAGCTGAGCGAGGTCCGGGTACGGCTCGGCGAGCGCGAGGTGCTCAAGGGAGTCACCGCCACGCTCACCGAGCGCCGCATCGGCGTCGTCGGCGCGAACGGCTCCGGCAAGAGCACCCTCGCCCGGCTGGTCAACGGCCTGGCCCTGCCCACCTCGGGCCGGGTCACCGTCCTGGGCGAGGACACCGCCAAGGCCGCCGCCAAGATCCGGCGCCGCGTCGGTTTCGTCTTCGCCGATCCGGACGCGCAGATCGTCATGCCCACCGTCGCCGAGGACGTCGCCTTCTCCCTGCGCCGCGCCAAGCTGCCCGCCGCCGAGCTCGACCGCCGGGTGCGGGCGGTGCTGGCGGAGTACGGGCTGGCCGGTCACGCCGAGCATCCCGCGCACCACCTCTCCGGCGGCCAGAAGCAGCTCCTCGCGCTGTGCTCGGTGCTGGTCCTCGAACCGGACATCCTGGTCATGGACGAGCCGACCACCCTGCTCGACCTGCGGCACTCGCGCAGGATCGCCCAGGTGTTGCGGGAGTTGCCGCAGCAGCTCCTCGTGGTCAGCCACGACCTGCCGCTGCTGGAGGACTTCGACCGGGTGCTGGTGCTCGACGACGGCCGGATCGTCGCCGACGACGAGCCGCGCACCGCCCTGAAGCGCTACCGCGAGCTGATGACATGACCGCCGTTGCCGCCGCCGGCTCCACCGGCACCGTGGTGCACCGGCTGCCGGTCTGGGCCAAGCTGCTCGGCCTGACCGTCGGCTGCGCGGTCATCCTCGTGCACCCGCTCGCGGGCTTGGCCGTGGTCGTGGCCTGCTACGCCCTGGCCCGGCAGGGGCCGCGGGCGGCGTGGGCGCAGGTGCGTCCGCTGCGCTGGTTCGCGCTGGTGCTGTTCGGCACGCAGGTCCTGATCGCCGACCTGCCCACCGCGCTCACCTCGGTCTCGCGGATCGTGCTGGCCGTCCTGCTGGCCGGGCTGGTCACGCTGACCACCAGCACCTCGGCGCTGCTGGCCGGGCTGGAGCGGCTGTTCGGGCCGCTGCGCCGGCTGGGGGTGGACCCCTTCCGGCTCTCCCTGGTGCTGTCCCTGACGCTGCGGAGCGTGCCGATCATCGCCGACCTGGCCGCCCGGGTCCGCGAGGCGCAGCGGGCCCGTGGGGTGCGCTGGGACGTGCGGGCCTTCGCGGTGCCCCTGGTCGTCGGCGTGCTGCGGTACGCCGACCTGCTCGGCGAGGCCCTCACCGCGCGCGGCCTCGACGACCCCGCCTAGGCGAGGCGCTCGGACAGGTGCACCGTGACGGTGTCGCCCTCCTCCTTGCCGATCCGCCGGCGCAGGTCCGCCTTGACCGGAAGCTTGTGCGTGCCGTCCCCGAGGGCCATGAAGGAGCTCTCGAACGGCTCCCCGTCGATGGTCCCCCGGATCTTGACCAGTCCCCTGGTGCCGAAGAACTCGGCCGACCCCGGCATCTTCACGTAGGTCCAGCCGCCCTTCGCCTCGCTCTTGAGCAGGGGTGCGGTGAAGTCCTTGTCCAGTGGCGTGCTCATTCGAGGCCCTCCAGTTCGTTGCCGTCGCAGGGGAAGACCCGGGCCCGGGCGGAAACTCATCGCTCACCCTGTGGTTTTCCCCAGCAGGAGTGGGCGGCGCACCGCATTCTGCCGCGAACCGCCGCTCCCTAGCGTGGTCCCCATGATGAACACCCTGATGAACGCCCTGGTGGCGGCGGCTGTGGCGATGACCGGGCCGGGCGGCGGCCTCAGCGCCGACCTCCAGCGGATCGTGGACGCCAAGGGCGCCACCGCCGCCCTGGCCCGGGTCTCGGACGGCGGGCGGACGTGGACCGGCACGGCCGGGGTGCGCGATCTCGACCGGGGCGGGCGCCCGGCCCCGAACGGGCACTTCCGCATCGGCAGCGTCACCAAGACCTTCGTCGCGACCGTGCTGCTCCAGCTCGTGGACGAGGGCGAGGTCGGCCTCGACGACCCGATCGAGCGCCACCTGCCCGGCCTGGTGCCCGGTGGCGCGGAGATCAGCGTGCGCGAGCTGCTCAACCACACCAGCCGGCTGTACGACTACATGAGCGAGCCGGGGTACTCGACCAACCGCTGGCGTGGGGCCGAGCGCTTCCGCTCCTACCAGCCTCGGGAGCTGCTCAAGGTGGCCTTCGCCAAGAAGCTGCCCGACGACGGCAAGTGGCACTACTCCAACACCAACTACGTCGTGCTCGGACTGCTGATCGAGAAGCTGACCGGCCGGCCGTACGGGGAGGAGGTCTCGCGGCGGATCCTGCGGCCGCTGGGGCTGCGCCACACGCTGGTGCCGGGCGACCGGCCGGGCCTGCCCGCGCCACATGCCAAGGGGTACGAGCCGCTGCCCGACCTGGTGGACGCCACGCGGATGAACCCCTCCCTCGACTGGGCGGCCGGCGAGATGATCTCGACCACGGCCGACCTCGACCGGTTCATGGGCGCGTTGCTGGGCGGCAAGCTGATCAGCGCGGAGTCGCTGCGGGCGATGCGGACGACCGTCGAGACCGGCGCGGGCTTCGGCTACGGGCTCGGCCTGCAGGCCTACGCCCTGCCCTGCGGGACGGTCTGGGGGCACAGCGGCGAGCTGATCGGCTACCTGACCTTCGCCTTCCGCGCCGACTCGGGCCGGTCGCTGACCCTGTCGATCAACCCGTCGACGCGCAACCCCTCGACCGCCGAGGTCATGGGGCTGGCGGTCGAGGTCTTCTGCCCGAAGGGCTGACGACGCCGCGAGGCCCGGAGGCGGCGTGCCTCCGGGCCTCGCGGGCGTCGTGCTACTTGCGCTTGCCGACCTCGTCGGTGAGCTGCGGCACGATCTGGTGGAGGTCGCCCACCACGCCGTAGTCGGCCAGCTCGAAGATCGGAGCCTCGGGGTCCTTGTTGATCGCCACGATGGTCTTGGCGGTCTGCATGCCGGCCCGGTGCTGGATGGCGCCGGAGATGCCGGCCGCGATGTAGAGCTGCGGCGAGACGGTCTTGCCGGTCTGGCCGACCTGGAACTGGTGCGGGTACCAGCCGGCGTCGGTGGCCGCGCGGGAGGCGCCGACGGCCGCGCCGAGCGCGTCGGCCAGGCCCTCGATGACCGAGAAGTTCTCGGCCGAGCCGACACCGCGCCCGCCGGAGACGACGATGGCCGCCTCGGTGAGCTCGGGGCGGGCGCCCTTCTCCTGCTTGACCCGGTCGACGATGCGGGCGGCGCGGGCGCCGTCCGACAGCGCGACGGTGACCTGTTCCTCCGCACCGGCGCCTGCGGCGGCGACGGGCTGGGTGGAGTTGGGGCGGACCGCGACGATCGGGGTGCCCTTGGTCACGCGCGAGTGCACGTTGACGCCGCCACCGAAGATCGACTGGTCGGCGACGAAGCCCTCGCCGAGGCCGACGGCGTCGGTGATGACGCCGGACTCGGTCTTGACCGCCAGGCGACCGGCGATCTCCTTGCCCTCGGCCGTGGCCGCGACCAGCACGGCGGCCGGGGCGGCGGAGCCGACGAGCTGAGCCAGCAGCTCGGCCTTCGGCGCGACGACGAAGTCGACGATCTCGGCGGAGTCGGCGACGTAGATCTTGTCCGCGCCGTACTCCTTCAGCCGCGCGGAGGCGGTGGCGGAGAAGCCGGGACCGGCCCAGACGGCGGCGGGCGTGCCGAGCGAGCGGGCCAGGGTCAGCAGCTCGAGGGTGACCTTCTTGACCTCGCCGTCGACGTGCTCAACGAGTACGAGAATTTCCGACATTGACAGCAAACCCCCGTTCTCAGATGAACTTCTTCGACGCGAGGAAGTCGGCCAGCTTGGCGCCGCCGTCGCCCTCGTCCTTGACGATCGTGCCCGCGGCCCGCGGCGGGGCGGCGGCGAAGTCGACGACCTCGGACCAGGCCGCGGACAGGCCGACCTGCGAGGCGTCGATGCCGGCGTCGGCGACCGAGAGGGTCTCGACCGGCTTCTTCTTGGCCGCCATGATGCCCTTGAAGGACGGGTAGCGCGGCTCGTTGATCTTCTCGACCACGGAGACGACGGCGGGCAGCGTGGCCTCGACCTTGTCGTAGCCGTAGTCGGTGAGGCGCTGGATGGCGATGCCGCCCTTGCCGATCTCGACCTTGTTGGCCAGCGTGAGCTGGGGCACGCCGAGGCGCTCGGCGAGCATCGCGGCCAGCATGCCGGTGCGCGCGTCGGTGGACTCGGAGCCGAGGATCACCAGGTCGAAACCGATCCGGCCGAGCGCCTGCGCCATGGCGTAGGAGGTGCCCACCGCGTCGGAGCCGTGCAGCGCGTCGTCGCTGAGGTGCACGGCCTTGTCGGCGCCCATGGCCAGGGCCTTGCGGATGGTCTCGGTGGCCTTGCCGGGGCCCATGGTGAGGACGGTGACCTCACCGCCATGGGCTTCCTTGAGCTTGAGGGCCTCTTCGACCGCGTACTCGTCAAGCTCGTTCACCACGCCGTCGGCGGCGTCGCGGTCGAGCGTCTTGTCATCCGACCGGAGCTTGCGCTCGGTCGCCGTGTCGGGGACCTGCTTCACGCAGACGACGATGTTCATGGCCGGTAGCCGACCTCCCGTTATCGCATGCTCGGAATGTGCCCTAGTGCTGCACCACAGACTGCCAGGTCTCCCCGGGGGCCCGTGACAGGGGGTGGCCCGGAGGCCACGCCCGTTATGTTACCCATGGGTAGCTTCACCGCAAACCGGCAGGTCGTACGGCAGGCAGCCCGCTAGAACAATATTCTACGCGCTCGGTGGCGAAACACCCGCCACCACCCTCACGCGCTCAGCAGGAAGACGACCGCCACGACCAGCGCGGTGATCGCGAACAGCCCCAGCGTGAGCGGGCTGAACACGCTGCTCATCACCAGCCACAACGCCCCGGTCCCGAAGATCCCGGCCAGGTCCACCACGATCCTGCCCCGCTTCAGCGCGCTGCGCGAGGCCAGCGCCACCCCGGCGTCGACCAGCACGACCAGCGAGTAGGCCGAGATCAGGAAGAGCGAGGCCTCCGGAAGCGGCGCACGGGCCGCCGCGGCCAGCAGCGAGACGAACAGGCCCGAGCCGATCACCCAGCGCCGGCGCACCTTCTCGCGGTGCCGCTCGCGGGTCTCCTCGATGGAGCGGGGCCGGGCCTTCTTCTCCGGCCGCCACTCGGTGGTCGCCAGCTCGTCGAGCTCGCGGTGCACGGCCACGGGCGGCTCCGCCGTACCGACCAGGACGGGGGCGTCGGCACCGAGCCGGGCGCAGATCTGCGCCGCGGTCGGCCGGGCCGCCGGGTCGCGGCGCAGGCACTCCAGGAGCAGGGGCTCCAGCCACTCGGGCGTGCCCTCCAGGTCGGGCTCGTGGTGCACCACGCGGTAGGCCACGGCCGACAGCGGGCCGTCGCCGTACGGGTGGCGGCCGGTGGCGGCGTAGGCGAGCGTCGCCCCGAAGGAGAAGACGTCGGCGGCCGGACCGGCGGGCCGGCCCTCGATCACCTCGGGGGCCAGGTAGCCGGGGGTGCCGATCACCGCGCCGGGCGCGGTCGCGGCCAGGGAGTCGAAGGCCCGGGCGATGCCGAAGTCGATCACCACCGGATCGCCCTCGGAGATCACCACGTTGGCCGGCTTGAGGTCGCGGTGCACGACCCCCGCCTCGTGCATCGCCAGCAACGCCTCGGCCAGCCCCTTGGCCAGCCGCGGCAGGTCGGGCATCGGGAGCGTGACCGCCGACAGCGGGCGGCCCTGCACGTACCTGGTCACCAGGTACGGCTCGGCGGAGTCGAGCGAGGCGTCCAGCACCTCCGCCACGTGCGGCCCCCGCACCAGCCGCATCGTCTCGACCTCGCGGGCGAGCCTGGCCAGCGCCGAGGGGTCGCCGGCGACCTGCGGATGCAGCAGTTTGATCGCCACGGTCCGGCCCTCGGGGTCGAGCGCCAGATGCACCTGTCCGAAGCCGCCGGCCCCCAGCTCGGACAGCAGCCGGTAGGGGCCCAAGGTCTCCCGCATACCCCTCCTCCTGCCCCGTCAGGACCAGGGTGAAAGGAACCCGAGGCCTAGATTTCGCAGCAGATCGTCGAGCAGGCCCGTGATCAGGCCCATCGTGCTCTCCCGCGCGCTGCGGGTCAGCTCGCGGATGACCGTCTCAGGTGCCCGCCACGGCTCCCAGGACGGCTCCTGGCCCATCGCGAACATCACCACCATCACCGCCGCCGTGCCGGCCAGCACCGCCGCGACGAGCGCCGCGCCCGGGCTGCGCAGCACCGAGGTGAGCGAGCGGGTCACCGCCTTGCGCGGCGCCCCTGAGCCGGGCAGCACGAACAACCCGGCGGTGAACGCCCCGGCGGCGTAGGCCACCGACTGGTTCACGTCGAAGCCGCCGCCCCATTTGGCGATGCCGTAGACGCAGAAGCCGCCGAGCACCGCGAGCAGCGAGTGCGCCACGGTCACGCCCACCGCCTTGACCAGCGCCCACGGGGTGCCGACGATGACGAGCAGCGGGTCGGCCGCGCTGCCGCCGCCACGGAGCTGGCGGCGCTGGACCAGGTCGCCGAAGAGGTACTCGCCCATCCGCAGCACCAGCGCGAGCGCCAGCGCGGTGACGCCGAAGGTCACCGGCATCATGACGGTCAGCCCGATCAGCACGGCCAGCAGCAGCCCGCCGACGAGCTGGCTGCCGACGAGGTACTTCTTGCGCTCGCGCGGCGGGGTGTAGGCCGGCGGCGTGTAGGGCCGCGGCGCGGCCTGCGGCGCCGGATACCCGGCCACCCGCTGGTCGGCATAGGGCGGCGGGGCCGACCTCGCCACCGCCGGGGCGGGCACGTAGGGCGGCGGTTTGTCCTGCCGGGCCGCCTTGTCCTGCCGCGACTGCTTGACCGGCTTCTGCGGGCGCGGCTGGGCGGGCGCGCGGCCGTACTCGACCGGCGGCAACACGTCGGAGTAGGTCGGCTTGACCGGCTTGCCGGACTTGGCGCCCCTGCCGGGCTCGGCCGGCGCACTGGGCAGCACCTTGGTGCCCGACCGCGGCGGCGGCGCCTCGTTGAAGGTGGTGACCCGCGGGTCGAGCGCCCGCGCCATGCGCAGCAGCTCCTGCGCGCCCGGCCGGTCGTCGACGTCGACCGCCAGCGCCCGGCTGAGCCAGCCGCGCAGCCACACCGGCGCCTTGTCGATCTGCGGGCGCCCTTCCATGATGTTGTAACAGACCACCTCGAAGGCGCCCGTGCCGAACGGCGGCACCCCCGTGGCGGCGAAGAAGACGGTGGAGGCCAGCGCGTGCACGTCGGCCTTCTGGGTGATCTCGGCATCCCGGATGATCTCCGGGGCCAGGTAGCCCGGCGTCCCGACGAACATCCCGGTCTGGGTGAGCCTGGTGGCGTTGACCAGGTGCGCGATGCCGAAGTCGATGACCAGCGGCTCGCCGTTGACCAGCATGACGTTGGACGGCTTGAAGTCGCGGTGGATGACGTCGGCCGCGTGGATCGCCACGAGCGCCTGGCACAGCCCCTGCGCCAGGCGGATCAGCTCGCGGGCCTCCAGCGGCCCGTCGGCCAGGACGGTGTCCTCCAGCGTGCGCCCGGGGGCGAATCTGGTCACCACGTACGGCTGGCCGCCCACCAGCTCGGCGTCGAGCACGGAGGCCACGAACGGGCTGCGCACGCGGCGCATCGTCTCGACCTCGCGGATCAACCGGTCCCTGGCCTTCAGGTCGGCGGCCACGTGCGGATGCAGCACCTTGATGGCGACTTCCCTGCCGGCCTCGTCGAGACCGAGGTGGACAACGCCCATGCCACCTTCGCCGATCTTCCTGACCAGACGGTACGGACCTAGCCGTTCGGGTGCTTGGGTGTTGCCTGTGCTCATCTAGCCGTCATCTCCCCCTCTGAGCCCATCGAGCTTCCCAGTGATGAGATCCACGTTGACCGGGTTCCAGTTCGCCTCTCGACCGGAATTTTTATCCGCCGTGCCGTACGCCAGCCACAACGAGCCGGCCGCGACGGCGGCCAGGACGCCCGCGAGCACCATGGCCACCTGCCTCGAGGGTACGAGGGAGGCGAGCGTTCTGCGCATCTGGCGGCTCGGGCCCTCGACGCCGGGTCCGGCGCAGACGGTCCAGAGCGCCACCGCGACGCCCCAGGCCAGGGCGTTCGCCGAGTCCATCTTGAGCACCACGGTGAGCAGGAGGGTGACCGGGAGCCCGAGGATGGCCGCGTAGAGGGTGAGCGCCAGGGTGACGCCCAGCGACTTGAGCAGCGCCTGGGGGTGGGCGAACACGCGCAGCACGTCGAGCGCCGCGCTGCCGCCGCCGCGCCGGCCGGCGAGCTGGGCCTGGGCCAGGTCGGCCGCGCGCAGCAGCACCGCGACCGGGATGGCCACGGCCGCCACGATCACCGGGGCGAGCGCGGCGAGCACGATCATGATGATCAGCATCATCGCGCCGGTCACCGCGTAGGCACGGGAGTACTGCAGCGCGTTGCCCGGGCGGACCGACGGGATGTACGGCTCGCGCTTGGTGGGGGGTTCCGGCGGATAGGGGGTCTGGGGCTGGGCCGCGTAGGGCGAGGGCGGCCTGCCGTACTCGGGCAGGTCGGTGCGGACGCGCCGGGTGGGGACGTCGTAGCCGGGCATGGGCGCGGCCTGCTGCGGCCAGCCCTGCTGGTGCTCCTCGCGGACCTGGCGCATCTCCTCGGGGCTGACCCTGCGGGTGGGGAAGGGGTCGCCGGCGCCCGGCCCGGTCTGCTGGCGGCCCGGCTGGTGCGGCGCCTGCGGCGGGTAGGGCTGGGCCTGCCCGGGAGCCTGCTGCAGCCCGGACGGGTGCTGACCACCCGGCCCCGTGGCGTGCTGACCACCCGGACCGGTCGCCTGGTGACCGCTCGGACCGGTCGGCTGGTGACCTCCCGGACCCGTGGGCTGGTGACCACCCGGCCCGGTGGGCTGGTGACCTCCGGGGCCGGTGGGCTGGTGGCCGCCCGGGCCTGTCCCCTGGTGGCTGCCGGGGAGCGGGCCGCCGGGGTGCTGGACGGGCGGGTAGGGGCCGGAGGACTGCTGGACGGGCTGGTGGGGGCCGCCCGGATGCTGGAGCGGCTGGTGCGGGCCGGACGGGTGCGGCGCGGGCTGGCCGGCGTGCGGCTGGCCCTGCCCGGGCAGCAGCGAGACGTACGGCCCGCCCGACGGCGCGGGCGGCATCGGCGGCGCCTCGGTGATCCGGCGGTCGGCCCGCGGCACAGTCGACACCTCGTCCGGCACGCCGGGCTGGCGCGGCATCAGCAACGCGGTCTGCTCGGCCAGCTCGGCGGCCTTGGGCCGCTTGGCCGGGTTGCGCTGGAAAGCCGCCTTGAGCAGCGGCTGGAGCTGGGACGGCGCGGCACTCACATCGGCCTTGCCGGCGGTGATGTTGTAGAAGATCATCTCCAGCGTGCCCTTGCCGAAGGGCGGCTGGCCGGTGGCCGCGAACAGCAGCGTGCCGGCCCAGGCGTGCACGTCCACCTCGGGACCCGCCTCGTGTCCCTCGATGATCTCGGGCGCGAGGTACTGGGGGGTGCCGATGAACATGCCGGTCTGGGTGAGCCGGGTGGCGTCGACCGCCTGGGCGATGCCGAAGTCGATGAGCACCGGCTGCCCGTCGAGCAGCAGCACGTTGCCGGGCTTGAGGTCACGGTGGATGACGCCGACGGCGTGCACGGAGGAGAGCGCCGAGGCCACGCCGTGCGCCAGGCGGATGAGCGCGGGCAGGTCGAGGGGGCCGTCCTCCTTGACGATCTCGTCGAGCGGGCGGCCGGGGACGTAGCGGGTCACGATGTACGGGCGGTGCCCGGTCACGTCGGCGTCGAGCACCTCGGCGATGAACTTGCTGCGCGCGCGCCGCATCGTCTCGACCTCACGCGACAGACGCCGCCGCGCGACGTCGTCGCCGGCCACCTCCGAGCGCAGGACCTTGACGGCCACCTGCCGGCCCTGCGAGTCGACGGCGAGGTGGACCACACCCATGCCGCCTTCGCCGAGCCGCCTGAGCAGGCGGTACGGGCCTAGTCGGTCGTCCTGATTCATGGCATGAAGCACCATACCGGCTTAAACCTCACCCAGAGATGAACCATGAGGTCACATTCCCACTTGCTTAACGTTCGGGTCGGCACCGTCGGTTTCCCAATCGACGGTCTCACATTGGTCACGGTCAGCTCGCCAAGGTCAAGACCTCTGCTCCCGGCAGCCCCGCCAGTGTCGCGCCCGGCACCGACAGTTTCGAGTGGCGCACGCCGCTGCCGATCACCAGGCCGGGATGGGCCGCCACCGCCGAGTCCACCAGGATCGGCCAGCCCTCGGGCAGTCCCAGCGGGGTGATCCCGCCGTACTCCATGCCGGTCAGCTCGACCGCCTCGCTCATCGGGGCGAAGCTGGCCTTACGCGCGTCCAGCCGCTTGCGGACCACGCCGTTGACGTCGATGCGCATCGAGCCGAGCACCATGCAGGCCGCGTACATCGTCTGGCCACCCCGCTTGGCGGCCACCACCACGCAGTTGGCGCCGTCCTCCATCCGCACCCCGTAGTGCTCGCAGAAGGCGGCGGTGTCGGCGAGCCCCGGGTCGATCTCCGCCACCCGGACGCCGTCGAGATCCAGCACCGCCTTGGCCACCGGCTCGGCGAGCAGGTCGAGCCGGTCCGCGGCCGGCGTCCACACCAGCGACATCGTGTCCCCTTTCCCGTCGGTTGGGAGAGTTGCCGCTCCCGCTTGGGACCCTACGCCGTACCCAGGGACGCGTGCGCGCGATCAGGGGGACTGCAGCGCGCGCTGGTGCAACTGGGTCACCGCGCTCCTGGCCGACTCCATCGCACCGGCCTGCCAGGCGATCAGATGGGTCAGCCAGTCACCGGCGAAGTACACCCTTCCGGCGGGGCGTTGCAGAAGAGTGAAGGACGAATCAATGCTGGGCCAGCGCACCCAGCCGCCCATGATGTGCTCCTGGCGCTCCCAGGCGATCGAGACGCTGGACAGCAGGTCGTTCCGGTACTTGTCGCCGTGGATCTTCTTGCCCTGGGTGAGCGCGCGGCGCCTGCGGTCCTCGGGGGTGAGCGCGCCGTACAGCTCGGCGTGCTCCTCGGTGGCGTAGTAGCCGACCACGATGCCGGTCTTGCCGTGGTAGCCGTGCGAGGGGTACCAGATGTGGGTGATGTCGAGATCGGTCTCGGTCACCCCGCCGTAGATCCGGTCCTCCAGCTCCCACCAGCGCCTGCCGTACTCCAGCCCGATCTTGCCCGCGGCCACCGGCACCGGCGTGGCCAGCGCGGCGCCGACCTGGGCGCCGAGGTTGTGCGGGATCTTGGCCAGGATGTGCGGCGGCAGCGCGGCGACGCAGTAGTCGGCCTTCAGCCGGCCGCCGGCCCACTCGACCTCGACGCCGTCCGCCAGGCTGGTGATCTTGGTGACCTTGATCCCGGTCCGGACGCGGCCGGCGCCGACCCGGTCGAGCAGCGCGGTGACGATGGCGTCCATGCCGCCGACCGGCTGGAACATCGGGGTCGCCTGGTCGTAGCCGAAGTCGTTCGTGATCGCCCGGCCGGTCCCGGCGGCCAGCACCTGGCGCAGTGAGCCGGGCCCCTCGATCGGGACGCCGCCGTCGATGTCGGGCGACTCCAGGAAGCCGCGGCGCGGCGAGCCCTCGTAGTCGAGCTTGGGCCCGAGGTCGCCGAAGCGGCGCAGGAACTCCAGCAGCCGCTCGCGGTCCTCCGCCGTCAGCCTGCGGTCGAGCCGCCCGGCGTCGGTCGCCTTGGCCAGCAGCTCGGAGATGTAGCCGTACAGGTCGGCGCGGGCGGTCCGCGCCCGCACGGTCACCCCGTTGGTGTGCACGTAGGCGGCCGCGTTGTTGTTGACGAAGGTCTCGATGGGCACGCCCAGCTCGCGGCAGTAGTCCATGGTGACCATCCAGGGCGCGATCCGCCCCGGCCCGGCGTTGAAGTAGGCGCCCTCGCCGAAGCGCACGTCCTGCGCCTGCCCGCCGGCCTCGGTCAGCCGGTCGCCGCCGCGCAGCGTGAGGCTGCGCCCGCCCGCCTTGGGCCGCGCCTCCAGGATCGTGCAGTCGTAGCCCGCTTTGCCCAGCTCGTAGGCGGCGGTCAGCCCGGCCACGCCCGCGCCCAGGATCACCACGCTCGCGCTGGAGCGCCCGCGCAGCGTGAAATCGCCCGCCTGCGGCGGGGTGAAGCTCCGCTCCTGCTCGGCGGGGGCCAGCCCGAGCGCCCCCATCGCCGCGTACATCGCCCCGGCCCCGCCCGCCGCGCCGATCCCGACCAGCAGGCCCCGCCGGGTCAGCTCACCCATAGGGACCGCTGCCGCACGAGATCTGCCCGCCGATCGTGGCGAAGATCCCGAACAGCGCCATGATCTGGCCGAAGTCGTCCGTGGTGAACTCGGTCTCCCGCGCCCCGACCGCCTTCACGCCCGGCACCAGCGACACCGCCGCCGCGATCGCCGTCGAGTTCCACTCCACCCCCAGCGTGTACGGCGGAGCCACCGTGTAGGGCGTGAAGTCGCTCAACCGGCCCAGCGCCCGCGCGGTCGCCTCCCGGATCGCCGCCTGCGCCACCGAAGGCGGCAGCAGCTCGGCGGAGAACTTGTCGATACCCTTCTTGACCGCCACCGTCTCCACGTCGCCGAGCAGCTCGCGCGCCTCCTCGCCGACCGCCTCGTCCCCGGTCACCAGCACCACGGGCACGCCGTGGAAGCCCGCGCACGCGGCCACCAGCCGGGTCTCGCCGCAGAGCTCCCCGTTCAGGTAGACGTTCTGGATCTCCTTGCCCATCCACGTGTGGTTGAGGACGCCGTGCGGCACCCCGGCCCTGGCGTGATAGCCCACGAAGCAGGCGGCGGCGAAGGAGGAGTCGAGCCCGTGGGCCATGCGCTGGGCCTTGCCCGGCCCGCGGATCAGCGTCGCGCGCGGGTCGAGCAGGTCGATGCGCAGGTTCTTGGTCGAGCCGTGCGCGTCGTTGACCAGCACGCCGGCCGCCCCACCCAGGAACGCGCCCTCGACGCAGGCGTTGGCGTCGGCGGTCATCAGCTCGCACCCGCGCTCGTAGCCGCGCTTGCCGGCGTGCATCTCCTCCGGGTCGGTCAACCCGGTCACGCCCTCCATGTCGACCGACAGGTAGACCCTCACACGCCCCACTCCTCCACCCGGCGCGCCTGCTCCGGGGTCATCAGTCCGACATTCGCCACCACGAACTCGCGCACCTGCTCGCGCCACGGCTCGGGGATCTCCTCGATCGCCGGCGGGTAGCAGCGCTCCAGCCACTCCGTGGACTCCTCGGTGGCCCCCAGGTGCGCCGCCGCGCGAGCGAAGACGCCCTGCTCGATGCCGGGGACGCGGGCGCAGCCGTACTCGATCATCTCCTGCCCGCCGTACGGGGGCGGGTCCTGCCACTTGCGCGCCACGGGGCGTTCGGGGGTGATCGGGGTGTCCAGCGGGCGGCGCTCCACCGCGGCCTGGATGAGCTCCTTGTACAG
Source organism: Nonomuraea sp. NPDC050310 (assembly GCF_040655795.1). NCBI lineage: Bacteria > Bacillati > Actinomycetota > Actinomycetes > Streptosporangiales > Streptosporangiaceae > Nonomuraea > Nonomuraea sp. NPDC050310. The sequence goes on from NZ_JBFAKP010000009.1 coordinate 101,348, forward strand.
GCACTTCCCGCAGGTACGGCAGGGCCCGCCGGACCCGCGCAGGCACCACCGGACCTGGGCCTTGAGCGGCGACTCCAGTGCCAGGCGCATGGTGACCGCCTCGCTCACCCCGCCCACCGGCAGCACGATGTGCACCCCGGCGGCGGCGAACAGCCGGCCCCACGCGCCGTGCGGCGCCCACATCGGGTTGTCGGGCGTGTACCGCAGCAGGTAGCGGTCGCCGCCGAGCCAGCGCGAGCCCAGCTCGTAGCCGAACGCCAGGCCGCCCAGGTCCATCCGGTCGGCCAGCAGCAACGCGCCGGCGGCCACCGCGTGGTGCTCGGGGTAGCCGGGGCGCGGCTCGGCCAGGGTGAACTCCAGGTCGGACTGGACCGTGCTCAGCGGCCGGCCGGTCTCGCGGGCCAGCTTGGCCAGCACATCGGCGCGGTAGTGCGTCCAGCGGTTCGGCACGCGGGGGTGCGAGACCCGCTGGAAGTGCACGAACGGCGCGTCCGGCAGCATGGCGGCGGCGGCCACGGAGTCGGCCCCGCCGCTGTAGGAGACGGCCAGCGTCCGGCCCGCCGGGCGGGTCTCCGCACCCACCGGCCCGGCCTCGATCCCCCACCCGGCGTGCAGCGCCTCGGCCAGCCCGGCGGAGATCGCCCGGTCGAACACGATCCGCCTGCGGGTCCAGGGGGCCACGATCGTCCAGGCGGCGACGGCGAACAGGTCGGGGTGGGCGTCGTCCGGGACGCCCCTGAGCGTGCAGGAGTTGGTGCGCAGCTTGACCGGGTAGCCGTCGGCGGCCTCGCCGGTGATCTCGTCTTCGGCGTCCAGGCGGAAGGTCAGGGTGCCGGACTGCCAGGACACCCTCATGCCCGCTCCACCGCCTGCCAGAGGAGCACCTCGTTCTGCAGGAGCGCGTCGAGCGCCTCGGCGGTCTCGGTCGCCAGCCGCCTCGCCTCCTGGTCCACCGGCTTGGCCGTGCTCAGGGCTTGGACCTGCCGTTGGAGCTCGGCGACGCTCGCGCGGAGCTCGTCGATCTCCTTGCGGGCCTCGGCGAGCTCGATCCTCGCCGCGTACCGGGCGTCCAGCCACGATCGGACCCGGGAGGGAGTAAGGCGGCCCATCATGACAAGTCACCCTACAAGGGCCCCCACACCCCCGTACCCCCCGCCCAGAAACCGGCCTCAGAGGAGAGGTTCCGGGCGGGCGTGGCCGGGGGTTCAGGGGTGGCCGAGGTTGGCGGGTGGCCCGAGTTAGCGGGGCGGCCCCGCGGTCCCCGGGCGGCCCGGGTTCCCAGGCGGCCCGGGTTCACGGGCGGCCACCGCTCCGGCGGGTGGCCGCCTCTCCGCTGGGTGGCCGCTGGGTCCCTCCCTCTCCCCTGTCCACCCCGGCCCGAGAACCGGGCGAGCTCCCGAGCCAGGGGGAAGGGGAAACCGGTCAGATGTAGCGGGGCCGGGCGGTGGTGGCGGGGTCGGCGGTGCGGGCCAGGCGGACCTGACGCCAGGCGGTGGTCCAGGTGGTGAGGTCCTCCTCACCCCCACCACACCCGTAGACGAACGCGGTCACGACCTTCAACGTCGGCAGCCGGGGCGGCCGCTTGGGGTCGAGCGCCTCGCACAACGTGCTGGCCCCCACGCTCTTCCGGGCCTTGAGCGCGATCTCCCGATAGGACGGCTCCCCCGCCCAGATGTGGAACTCCCGCATCACCGCCAGAAACTCCTCCTTCGACGTGGCGGTCAGCGGGCTGGGCTTGAGGGTGTACCCGGCGGCGTCCTCGCGCAGCCGGTGCAGCCCCGCCGGGTCGGCGGCCTCCGGCGGCTCCGGCGCGGCGGCCTCCGTCTCGGCCCGGGCGGCTTCGAGCCGGCGCCAGGCGTCCACGACGGGACGGCGTTCGGGCTGGACGGCGTCGATCCGCTGGAGGATCTCGTCCAGCAGGTGGCGCGGCACCCGCCCGTTGCCGTTCAGGACCCGTTCGACCTGGGCCCGCGCCATCCCGGTGACCCGGACCACGTCCTCGCTGGTGTACAGGCCCCGGAGGGTCAGCAGCCGCTGCAGCTCGATGCGGAGGACGAGCCGCGGATTGACCGAGCTCATCGCGGGAGCGGGCGGCCGAGGACGTGGAGCGCGGTGGTCCCGGCCGTGCTGATCAGCAGGACCGCCACCTCGGTGGCCATCCCGGCGGCCTGGGCGGCGAGCGCGAAGGCCAGGAGGATGACGATGAGGATCAGCCGGTAGACCGGGGAGGTCCCGCGACGGGGCGGGACGGGGGCAAGCTGTGTGCTCATACAGCACCGCTTTCGGATATCGCCTTGCGCAGGCAGGAGTTTGTCGAATCCGCCGGCCGGGGGCGGCAACCCTGTCTCGGCCGAGCGGGAGCACCATAATGGCTCAAACCGCAGCCGGGACGCGGCCTTCGGAAAACCGGACGAAATTCGACATATGACGCTGATTTTCCAAATTCAGGCTGTATCGCCATTCGGTGGCGTTTGCTGGGGTTCGGCGGCGCTCGGTGCTGTTCAGCGGTGTTCGGTGGCGTTCACAGATGTCCGGGGCCGCTGGGGCGGGTGAGGCGCGGTCCTGGAGAATGGGGACGCCCTTGGCGCCGCTCGCGCAGGCAGGTCAACGGCAGCGGGGCCCGCCGCGGCAACGGCGGGCCCTCCCCTTTCCCTCAACGACCGGAATGATCCGGAGAACCAAGCAGCCGGTGATGCTCAGCGGCCGGTGAACTTGGCCTTCGTCTTCTCCGCGAAAGCCCGCATGCCGATCTTGGCGTCGTCCGTGGCGAACAGCCCGGAGAACTGCAGCCGCTCGATCTCCAGCCCGGTGTCCAGGTCGACCTCCAGCCCGTGGTCGATCGCCTGCTTGGCCGCGCGCAGCGCCACCGCGGGCCCGCCGGCGAAGGTGCCGGCCCATTCCAGCGCCGCCTGGTACACCTCGGCGTCCGGCACCACCCGGTCGACCAGGCCGATGGCCAGGGCCTCGGCGGCGCTCACGTGCCGCCCGCTGAAGATGAGGTCCTTGGCCTTCGCCGGCCCGACCAGGCGCGGCAGCCGCTGGGTGCCGCCCGCGCCGGGGATGATGCCGAGCTGGATCTCCGGCTGGCCGAGCTTGGCGCCCTCCCCCGCCACCCGGAAGTCCGCGCAGAGCGCCAGCTCGCACCCGCCGCCCAGGGCGTAGCCGGTGATCGCGGCGATGACCGGCTTGCCGATGCGCGCCACGGCGGTGAAGCAGTCCTGAAGGGTCGCGGAGTGGGCGGCCATCTCCGCGTAGGACATGTCGGCCATCTCCTTGATGTCCGCCCCGGCGGCGAAGACGCGCTCGCCGCCGTAGATCACCACGGCGGCGACCGCCGGGTCCTCCGACACCGCTCGGGCGCTCTCCCCGATCTCCCGCTGGACCTGCCCGTTGAGGGCGTTCATCTTCGGCCGGTCCAGCCTGATGGTCGCGATCCGGTCAGCCACTTCGACACGTACGAACTCACCCATGCGCCCCAGCGTAGAACAGCACCACCCGGCCGGCGGAGGCCGGAGCCGGACGGTCCTGCCCCGGGGATGACCGGCCGCATACCGGGGACCGCACCCGTTAAAGGCTGAAAAATTCCTTCGCAATGTACTCGACGAATGAAGGAAAGCATGGTCAGACTGTGAGTCGACCAACCCCCAGCCAAGGAGCGTTCATGCGCAGAGCCTTGATCGCTGTGCTCCCCTTAGCGCTACTGTCCCTCCAGCCCGTGCAGGCCTCCGCCGCCGAGCCCGACGACCGCCAGCAGGCCTTCGCCGCCGCGTCCGCCGAGTTCAAGGTGCCGGAGAGCGTGCTGCTCGGCGTCTCCTACCTGGAGTCGCGGTGGGACGCCAACGCCGGACGGCCCAGCACCGACGCGGGCTTCGGCCCGATGCACCTCACCGACGCCGCCGCCTACAGCGGCTCCAACCACCACGAGGAACCCGGCTCGGAAGGCGAGCGCGAGGACCCGCGAGGCGACGAGAGCCGCCCCGCCGTACCCGCCCAGGACGCGCCACCGGCGACCGAGATCCCCGAGTCGCTGCGCACCATGGAGAAGGCCGCCGAGCTGACCGGCGAGAGCCACGAGAAGCTGCGCACCGACCCCGCGGCCAACATCCGCGGCGGCGCCGCCCTGCTGGCCGCCTACCAGAAGGCGCTCGGCGCCCCGCTCAGCGACGACCCGGCGCAGTGGTACGGCGCGGTCGCCCGCTACTCCGGCGCCACCGAGCAGCAGGCCGCCGGCTTCTTCGCCGACGAGGTCTTCGCCACCATCAAGCAGGGCGTCCAGCGCACCACCGACGACGGCCACCGGGTCGTGCTGCCGCCGGCGCCGTCCCTGGAGGCGGTCAAGCAGTGGCTGGAGAAGCTGGGGCTCAAGCCGCCGCAGCGCGACGGCGTGGAGTGCCCGCCGACGATCTCCTGCGAGTGGATCCCGGCCAAGCAGGCGCAACTGCCCAACGGCAACTACGGCAACTTCGACACCTCCGACCGGCCGTGGAACCAGAAGGTCGACTACATCGTCATCCACGACATGGAGGGCTACTGGCGCCCGTCCATCGACCTGCTGCTCAACCCGGCCCGCGCGGCGAGCTGGCACTACTCGCTGCGTTCCTCCGACGGCCACATCGCCCAGCACATCAAGACGAAGGACGTCGGCTGGCAGGCCGGCAACTGGTACATCAACGCCAAGTCCATCGGCCTGGAGCACGAGGGCTTCCTCGCCGAGCGGGGCTCCTGGTACACCGAGGCGATGTACCGCACCTCCGCCAAGCTGGTGCGCTACCTGGCGATGAAGCACCTGGTCCCGCTGGACCGCGCGCACATCATCGGCCACGACAACGTGCCCGGCACGCTGCCGACCACCGTGCGCGGCATGCACGAGGACCCCGGGCCCTTCTGGGACTGGGACCGCTACTTCCAGCTCCTCGGCAAGCCCCTGCACCCCTTCGGCGGCCCCAACTCCGGCTCGGTCATGATCAAGCCGGACTTCGCCACCAACAAGCCCTACTTCTTCGGCTGCGACCGTAAGCAGCCCGCGCTCGACTGCCCGCCCACCAGCGCCTCCACGGTCTGGCTGCGCACCGAGCCGCGCGCCGACGCCCCGCTCATCGGGGACATCGGCAAGAAGAACCCGGGCACCTACAGCGTCTACGACCACAGCGCCCGCGCCACCACCGGCCAGCGCTACGCGGTCGCCGAGCGCCGTGACGGCTGGGTCGCGATCTGGTACCTCGGGCAGAAGGGCTGGTTCGAGGCCTCCTCGGCGGTCCCGTCCATGGGCCTGGTCGTCACGCCCAAGCCGGGCCTGGCCACCGTCCCCGTGTACGGCAGGGCCTACCCCGAGCAGGAGGCCTACCCGGCCGACGGGAGCATCCCCTACCAGCCGATCACGCCCCTGCAGTACAAGTTCTCCGCCGGGGAGAAGTACACCTTCGCCGGCGTCCAGCTCGGTGAGTACTACCGGGCGGTGACCATCGACCCCGCCTCCCACAAGGTGGTCCGGGGCAAGACGAAGTACTACCAGATCCAGTTCGGCCACCGGATCATGTTCGTCAAGGCCGACGATGTGGTCCTCTCCTGGAACTGACCCCGCTTCCGGGCGCCCTCCTCGCGAGGGCTCCCGGACTCCTTGACAACATCAGGTAGAAGCGGAGCGCGGTGG
>NZ_JBFAKP010000009.1:107007-274084 GCF_040655795.1 Nonomuraea sp. NPDC050310
ACCACACCAGCTCCGACATCAGCATCTAGAACGCCACCCCGATGTAGGACTGCCGGACCGGACCCCCGCCGTGCCGGCGTCGGCCCTGGGCCGCCGCCCCCCCGGCCGCGTTCACACCGTCAGGTAGAAGCGGATCGCGGTGCCGTCCTCGGTCGTGTGGACGCGCACCAGATCGGCCACGAAGTGCACCAGCATCAGGCCGCGGCCGCCGGTCTGGTCCTCGCGGCGCGGCCGGCGGCCGGCCAGCGGGTCGCTCAGCCGGCCCGCGTCCCTGACCTCGGCCACGACCTGGCCGGCTTCGGCCCAGATCGCCAGGGTGCCCCGGCCGCCGCCGTGCACCAGGCTGTTGGCCGCCAGCTCGCCCACGGCCAGCTCGGCGTCCAGCAGCCGCAGCCCGGTCAGCCCGAGCTCCTCGGCCCGCGTGGCCGCGAACGCCCGGACCGCCGACAGCGTGTCGGCGTCGAAGGCGAAGCGCGCCGCGTCGGCCGGGACCTGCAGCTCCTCGTTGTAGCGGGCGACGATCGCTTCCCAGTCGTAGGCGTCGCTGCGCTCCTCCCGGCCCCGGCTGATCAGGGTGGGATGGGTGAGCCGGGCGTCGGCCAGCACCTCGGCCGTGAGCTTCGACTCGTCGTACGGGCACAGGATGGTCGCCGCGCGGCCCTCGAAGGCGGCGTTGATCAGCGCCTCGTGCTGCGCGCACGCCGGGTACTCCACCGCGCTGCGCCCGGCCCAGATCGGCTCGCCGATGATCCGCACCCGCCGGTCGGCGTGCGAGTCGGCGAACTTCCGCAACACGCCCGGGATGATCCGCCCCGGGTTGCGGCCGGCCTCGGTCATGTCGAGGAACAGCAGCCCCTCGGCGTCCGGGCCGAGCCCGTCCTTGATCAACCGCAGGTTGGGGCCGGGCACCGCGACCGCGACCGGCTCGCCCTGGGCCAGGCCCGCACGGACGAAGGCCACCGTCTGCTCGGTGTAGTCGGCGGCGTCGCGGTAGAACAGCGCCGGATGCTCGAAGGTCTCCTCGACCGGCATCGCGTTCATCGCCCCGCCACCTCGATCCGGAGCTGCCCGGGCCACAGCAGGTCGAGGACCCGCGGAAGCTGGGGCGGCGGATGCTCGACCACCACGCGTCCGTCGGGCAGGTTCAGCGCGGTGATGGCCAGGGCGGTCACCCCGGCCACGTCGACGAACTCCACCGCGGACAGCTCCACGTACGACACGTCCCGATGCCCCCGGGCCAGCTCCGCCAGAGCCCGCTCCCAGGAGGGACGCGTCACCACGCTGATCTCGCCGCTCGCGCGGATACCGGCACGGCCGACCAACTGGCTCACCTCCAACACCGACATCCCGGTCTCCTCCATCTGGGGGGCGACTTCCGGTCCCGGGCCCCGGCCGGTGCAGGCGGGGGCGCACAGGGCGTCGGAGGAAGCCTACTTCCAGCCGGGTGGTGAACCGGTCCCGGTGGGCGAATCAGTGGTGGTGGCCGCTCCGGCCGAGGGTGTCGGCGGGCGTCACGCCGGGCCGCGTCCACTGCGGCGCCGGACGGCTGGCCGGGCCCCAGCCCGCCTCGCCGTGCGCGTCGGTGCGCCAGTACCAGCACGCGTGGCGTCCCTCCGGCCGGCCCTCGGGCTGGTCCTCCCACGCCTCGCCCCGGCCGTAGGGCGTCCGGTCCAGCAGGCCGAAGACCGGGTCGACCGGCTCGATGCCGCGGCCGGTCGTGGCGTAGGTGAGGAAGGTACGGTCGCCGTCGCGCAGGTAGGAGGTCAGGTGGCCCATCTCGCCGCCGACCGGCTCCGGCAGCCCGCGCACCGAGTACCACGGCTGGGTGTAGCCCATGAACTCCACGAAGGAGGCCACCTCGGGCCACTCCCCCGTGGTCAGGAAGGCGAAGGAGACTCCGCGGACGTTGAGGTAGACCGAGTCGCGCAGGTGCCAGGCGGTGACGGTGCAGCCCTCGCACTGGCCCTGGTGGGGCGCGCCGTCGTGCCACATGTGCTTGTAGACCACGAGTTCCTCGCGGCCCTGGAACAGGTCGATAAAGGGGACCGGCCCGTCCGGTCCGACCACCTTGGCCGTCCCGTCGAACTCCACCATCGGCAGCCGCCGGCGGGCGGCGGCGAGGGCGTCGCCCTCGCGGGTGTGGGCCTTCTCGCGGATCAGGAGTTCGTCCCGGGCGGCCTGCCAGGTGGCCAGGTCGACGACGGGCGGGCGGCCGGGCAGGTCGCCGGGCTGGTTCGTCATGGTGTCCTCCGTGATGTCGTCCCCCGGGCGGCGTCGAACGCCGCCCGGCGGCGGGTCATCGAGGAAGACTCGTGCCCCGGCCGGAACTCATCGCTCCGGCGGGCCCGGCTTCGCGGCGGCCGGTCAGGTGCGGCTCTTGGCCCAGCGGGTGACGAACATGACGGCGAGCGCGACACCGCCGATGATGAGCGCCCACTTGAGCAGGAAGAGCGCCACGCCCAGGATCGGTCCGATGAGCATGAGGGCGACGATGACGGCGGCGATGATGAGCAGGATGCGTGCCATGTCTTCGACCGTAGGGCTCCGCGGCCTCGAACGGGAGGTCCCGGGCCGGGGATCAGGGGGAAGTCAGGGTGTGACCCTTAGCGCTTCCGGACGAAGTCGGCCACCGCGTCCCGGGTGCTCTGCAGCGCGTCCTGGGAGGTCTCGTAGGTCCGCTGCGCCACCCCGACGAAGACGCAGTCGACCACGAGGAGCTGGCTGATCCGGCTGGCCAGCGCCCCGGGACGGAACTCGGTCTCGCGGCCGGCCGAGATCAGCACGTGCTCGGCGAGCTCGGCGATCGTGGAGCGCGGGTTGTTGGTGATCGCCACCGTGGTCGCCCCGGCCTCAGCCGCCCGGCGCAGCGGTTCGAGCACGTCGGGGGTCTCGCCCGAGGTGCTGATGCCGATCGCCACGTCACCGGGCTTGAGCAGGACGGCGCTGGTCAGGGCCAGGTGGGCGTCGTTGAAGGCGTGGCAGGACAGGCCGATGCGCATGAGCTTCTGCGCCATGTCCGCCGCCACGAGCCCCGAGGCGCTGACCCCGTAGGAGTCGATCCGGCGCGCCCCGGCGATGGCGTCGACGACCAGGCCGAGCCGTTCGGAGGTGAGCTGGGCGACGGTGTCGCTGATCGCCTCGGACTCCGCGCGCGACACCTTGAGGATGACCTCGGAGAGCGGGTCGTCGGGCGCGAGGTCGCCGGGCACCAGCCGGTCGGTCTGCGCCGCCGCGGCGGCCAGCGCGAGCCGCAGTTGCGGGTACCCGGCGAAGCCGAGCAGCCGCGCGGTGCGGACGATGGTGGCCTCGCTCGTGCCGGACGCGGCCGACAGCTCGGTGATGGTGCTCCGCGCCACGGTCGCCGGGTCCTCGAGGATGAGCTTGGCGACCGTCTGCGCGGCAGGCGTCAGGGACGGCAGCACCCCGCGCACGGTAGCAACGAGCGTGTCGGCGCGAGGGCTGTTGTCGTCCACGAATTGATTATGCGGCCTGTGTCACCTAAGTGTGCCGTTGGTCATACCAGCGGGTTCTTCCGGTACGGCGAGCAATCCGAGATCGGCGTGCGACGCCATGAGCGGATGGTCGGGGACGACCCGGACGGTGTACCCGAAAGCACCGGTGCGTTCGAGCGGCACCACCCCGGCGTAGTACGCCTTGCCGTCGTCGCCGTCGCTGACCGGCTCCAGCGTGAGGTAGGCCGGATGCAGCAGCTCGTCGTGCGCCCCCACCCGGCCGTAGGCCGCCTGGACCAGCACGTCGGACGGCCCCAGGTCACCGAGGTTGACCGTCGCCCGCAGCTCCACCGAGGCGCCCACCTCGGGCGTGTCGCCCACGCCGGAGGCCTCGACGTGCTCGACCCGCACGCCCGGCCAGGCCTGCGTGACGCGCATCCGCCAGGCGGCGAAGGCCCGGGCCTGGCTGTAGCCGTCGGCCGACAGCGCGCGGGCGGAGGAGGCGGCCGGCAGGTAGAGGCCGACGACGTAGTCGCGCAACATCCGCCCGGCCAGCACCTTGGGCCCGAGCGAGGCCAGGGTGTGCTTGACCATCTCCAGCCAGCGCCGCGGCAGCCCGTCGGCCGCGCGGTCGTAGAAGCGGTCGGCGACCTCGTGCTCGATGAGGTCGTAGAGCGCCCCGGCCTCCAGGTCGTCGCGGCGGTCGGCGTCGGCCACCCCGTCGGCGGTGGGGATCGCCCAGCCGTTGGTGCCGTCGTACCACTCGTCCCACCAGCCGTCGCGGATGGAGAGGTTGAGCCCGCCGTTGAGCGCCGACTTCATGCCCGAGGTGCCGGAGGCCTCCAAGGGCCGCAGCGGGTTGTTCAGCCAGACGTCGCAGCCCTGGACCAGGAGCTGGCCGAGTGCCATGTCGTAGTCGGGCAGGAAGACGATGCGGTGCCGTACGTCCTCGGCGTCGGCGAAGCGCACGATCTGCTGGATGAGCTTCTTGCCGCCCTCGTCGGCGGGGTGGGCCTTGCCGGCGATGAGGATCTGGACCGGCCGCTCCGGGTCGAGCAGCAGCTTGCGCAGCCGTACCGGGTCGCGCAGCATCAGCGTCAGCCGCTTGTAGGACGGCACGCGGCGGGCGAAGCCGATGGTGAGCACGTTCGGGTCGAGCGCCTCGTCGACCCAGCCGAGCTCGGCGTCGGAGGCGCCGCGGTCGCGCCACGACTGGCGCAGCCGGGTGCGGGCGCCCTCGATGAGCCGGTGGCGCAGCTTGCCGCGGATGGCCCAGATCTCCTCCTCGGAGATCTTCTGGACGCCCTCCCAGCCCTGCGAGCGGTCGATCAGCGACGGCAGCTCGCGCCCGGCGAGCTCCATGATCTCGCGGCCGACCCAGGTGGGCGCGTGCACGCCGTTGGTGATCGAGCCGATCGGCACCTCGTCGAGGTCGAAGCCGGGCCACAGGTCCTTGAACATCTCCCGGCTGACCTCGCCGTGCAGCTCGGAGACGCCGTTGACGCGCAGGCCCAGGCGCATGCCCATGGCGGCCATGTTGAAGCGGTTCGGGTCCTCCTCGGCGCCGAGCGCCAGGATGCGCTCGACCGGGACGGTCGGCCAGGCGTTGTCGCCGCCGAACTGCCGCTCGATGAGGTCCTTCGGGAAGCGGTCGATGCCGGCCGGCACCGGGGTGTGCGTGGTGAAGACCGTGCCGGCCCGGACCGCTTCGAGCGCCTCGTCGAAGGTGAGCCGGGCCTCGGTCAGCTCGCGGATGCGCTCCAGGCCGAGGAAGCCGGCGTGGCCCTCGTTGGTGTGGAAGACCTCGGGCTCGGGGTGGCCGGTCAGCTCGCAGTAGGCGCGGATGGCGCGCACGCCGCCGACGCCGAGCAGGAGCTCCTGCATCAGCCGGTGGTCGGTGCCGCCGCCGTACAGCCGGTCGGTGACGTCGCGGGCGGCGGAGTCGTTCTCCGCCACGTCGGAGTCGAGCAGCAGCAGCGGCACCCGGCCGACCTGCGCCACCCACACCTGGGCGTGCAGCGTGCGGCGCTCGGGCAGGCCGATGCGGATGCGCACGTCCTTCAGCAGGCTGAGCGGCAGGCCGCCGGGGTCGAGCGAGGGGTAGTGCTCCAGTTGCCAGCCCTCCGGCGAGAGGGACTGGGTGAAGTAGCCGTGGCGATACAGCAGTCCGACCGCGAGGATCGGCACGCCGAGATCGCTGGCGGCCTTCAGGTGGTCGCCGGCGAGGATGCCCAGGCCACCGGAGTACTGGGGCAACGCGGCGGCTATGCCGTACTCGGGCGAGAAGTAGGCGATCGCGGCGGCGGCGCCGGGCAGCGACTGGTACCAGCGCGGTGCGGTGATGTACTCGCGCAGGTCGTCGGCGGCGTCGGCCAGCCGTCTCAGGAAGCGCCGGTCCTGGGCCAGCTCGCGCAGTCTGGCCGGGTCGACGGCGCCCAGCAGCGCCACCGGGTCGTGGCCCACGCGCTCCCACAGCACGGGATCGACGGAGGCGAACAGATCTGTCGTCTCCGGGTGCCAGGACCAGCGCAGATTGTGCACGAGCTCGCCGAGGGCGGCCAGCTCCGAGGGCAGGACGGTGCGGACGGTGAACCTGCGGATTGCTCTCACGGTTAACGACCCTATGACTTCCGGGGGACTCCGGATCTGTCTTTCACCCCCGACACCGCGCTCAAACACCCGCCGGCCGACATCGCCGTCGCGTCTCACGCTTCGAGACCGACGCGCGGGGGAGGCATAGAGCCGGAGCTTCGGGGCAACTCACCCAATATGCCCGGGTTCCGCAGCCGCTCAGCATGAAGTGCGAGGATCAAGTAGACCAGCCGCGGAGTCGACCAGGAGAGATCAAAGACCCATGATCGGACGTATCCCCATTTCGGACATCCAGCCGGTGGTCGACTGCGGGCGATGGCCCGCGAAGGCGGTGGCCGGCGAGACCTTCGACATCAGCGCCACCGTCTTCCGCGAGGGCCATGACGCGGTGGCCGCCGGGGTGGTGCTCATCGCGCCCGGTGGGGAGCAGCTCCGCCTGAAACCGATGCGCGAGCTCGCCCCCGGGACCGACCGCTGGGGCGTCACGGTCAGCCTGCCCGAGGAGGGCGACTGGCAGTTCCGGGTCGAGGCTTGGAGCGATCCGCTGGGGACGTGGCTGCACGACGCCGCGATCAAGATCCCGCGCGGGCTGGACGTGGACCTCATGTGCGAGGAGGGCGCCCGGCTGTTCGAGCGGGCCGCGCAGGCCGTACGGCAGGACGACTGCCCCGCCTTCCAGAACGGCAAGCGCCCCGCCGTCCGGCCCCCCACGTCCAAGACCACAGCCACCTCTTCGGCAGCCGCCGCCTCATCCGCCTCCCCCACCGCCGCCGCCACCTCGTCGGCAGCCGCCGCCTCATCCTCCCCCTCCTCCACGGCAGCCGCGGCCAAGGGACGAGCGGGTACGGCGGGCCAAGGCGACGGCGAGGCCCCCTGCGGCCACCGCGCCGCCCTCCTGGCGGTCGCCTCCACCCTGCGGGACGAGACGCTCGACCCCCGCGCCAGGCTGTCGGTAGCCCAGCTCCCGGAGACCGCCGAACTGCTGGCCGCCCACCCCCTGCGCGACCTGGTGACCGAGGCCGAGCCCAGGCGCGTCCGGGTCGACCGCCGCCGCGCGCTGTACGGCTCGTGGTACGAGTTCTTCCCCCGGTCGGAAGGCGCGATCGTGGAGGAGTCCGGGGTCACCAAGTCCGGGAACTTCCAGACCGCCGCCAAGCGCCTGCCCGCCGTCGCCCGGATGGGCTTCGACGTGGTCTACCTGCCCCCCATCCACCCGATCGGCCGCAGCTTCCGGAAGGGCCCGAACAACACCCTGACCCCCGGCCCCGACGACCCCGGCTCGCCGTGGGCGATCGGCAGCGAGGACGGCGGCCACGACGCGATCCACCCCGACCTGGGGACGATCGCCGACTTCGACGCCTTCGTCGCCCGCGCGAAGGAGCTCGGCCTGGAGGTGGCGCTCGACTTCGCGCTGCAGTGCGCCCCCGACCACCCGTGGGTCAAGGAGCACCCCGAGTGGTTCAACATCCGCGCCGACGGCACGATCGCCTACGCCGAGAACCCGCCGAAGAAATACCAGGACATCTACCCGCTCAACTTCGACAGGGACCCCGAGGGCATCTACGCCGAGATCCGCCGGGTGCTGCGGCACTGGATGGACCACGGCGTGCGGATCTTCCGGGTGGACAACCCGCACACCAAGCCGGTCAGCTTCTGGGAGCGGCTGATGGCCGACATCCACGCGACCGACCCGGACGTGCTGTTCCTGTCGGAGGCCTTCACCCGCCCGGCGATGATGCGCGCCCTGGCCAAGGTGGGCTTCCACCAGTCGTACACCTACTACACCTGGAAGAACTCCAAGAGCGACGTCGAGGACTACCTCGCCGAGCTGTCCCACGAGACCTCGGCCTACCTGCGGCCCAACCTCTTCGTGAACACGCCGGACATCCTGCACGAGTACCTGCAGCACGGCGGCGTGCCGGCCTTCAAGATCCGCGCGGTGCTCGCCGCCCTGACCGGCCCGAGCTGGGGGGTGTACGCGGGCTACGAGCTCGCCGAGAACCAGCCGGTACGGCCCGGCAGCGAGGAATACCTCGATAGTGAGAAATATCAGTACAGACCGCGCGATTGGGAAGCGGCGGAACGAGAAGGCAGAAGTCTCGCGCCCTTCATCACGCATCTGAATTTGTTCCGAAGAGCCCACCCGGCCCTCCAGGAATTGCGTAACCTTTACTTCCACAGGATCGACCAACCGGACATGGTCTGCTTCTCCAAGCGGCTGCCCGGCGCCTACGATCCGGCCACACGACGGCACGGACTGGGCGACGTTGTCCTAGCGGTCGTCAATCTAGACCCACACCACACCCACGAGGCGACCGTCGAGCTGGACATGCCCGCTCTGGGTCTGGACTGGAACGCGCAGTTCGTCGTAGACGACGAACTCTCCGGCGAGACCTACCACTGGCGTCAGCACAACTACGTGCGCCTCGACCCCCACATCCACCCGGCTCACATCTTCACGGTGCGAGCCGGGAATCGGTAGATCTTCACACGAACCACTCCGGGGAGGCTTCAACGTGTCTGAAAGCGCTGAAACATGAGCTCCGCCCCCATTCCCAACACCTTCGACGAGGACAAGCCCCGCGATCCGTACTGGTACAAGCGCGCGGTCTTCTACGAGGTGCTCATCCGGGGGTTCAAGGACTCCAACGGCGACGGCACGGGCGACATCAAGGGCCTGATCAGCAAGCTCGACTACCTGCAGTGGCTCGGTGTCGACTGCCTCTGGCTGCTGCCGCTGTACGAGTCCCCGCTGCGCGACGGCGGGTATGACATTTCCGATTTCATGAAGATCCTCCCGGAGTTCGGCGATCTGGGAGACTTCGTGAAGCTGGTCGACGAGGCGCACAAGCGTGGCATGCGCGTCATCGCCGACCTGGTCATGAACCACACCAGTGACGCCCACCCCTGGTTCCAGGCCAGCCGGCACGATCCGGAAGGGCCCTACGGCGACTTCTACGTCTGGTCCGACACCGACGAGCTGTACCAGGACGCCCGGATCATCTTCGTCGACACCGAGTCCTCCAACTGGACCTACGACCCGGTGCGCGGGCAGTACTTCTGGCACCGCTTCTTCAGCCACCAGCCGGATCTCAACTACGAGAACCCGCGGGTGCAGGAGGCGATGCTGGAGGTGCTGCGCTTCTGGCTCGACCTGGGCATCGACGGGTTCCGCATGGACGCCATCCCCTACCTGTTCGAGGAGGACGGCACCAACTGCGAGAACCTGCCGCGCACCCACGAGTACCTCAAGCGGGTCCGGGCCGAGGTGGACCGGATCTATCCCGACCGGGTGCTGCTCGCCGAGGCCAACCAGTGGCCGAGCGACGTCGTGGAGTACTTCGGCGACCCGGTCGGCGGAGGTGACGAATGTCACATGGCGTTCCACTTCCCGCTGATGCCGCGCATCTTCATGGCCGTGCGCCGGGAATCCCGCTACCCCATTTCCGAAATTCTCGCCCAAACCCCGAAAATTCCGGAACATTGCCAGTGGGGGATCTTCCTCCGGAACCACGATGAGCTGACGCTCGAAATGGTGACCGACGAAGAACGCGACTACATGTACACCGAATACGCGAAAGATCCTCGCATGCGGGCGAATGTCGGCATCCGCCGCCGTCTGGCCCCCTTGCTGGAGAACGATCGCAATCAGATCGAGCTCTTCACGGCGCTCCTCCTCAGCCTTCCGGGCAGCCCCGTGCTGTACTACGGCGATGAGATCGGCATGGGGGACAACATCTGGCTCGGTGACCGCGACGGCGTGCGCACCCCCATGCAGTGGACGCCCGACCGCAACGCCGGGTTCTCCGACTGCGACCCGGGCCGCCTCTACCTGCCGACGATCATGGATCCGATCTACGGCTACCAGGGGCTCAACGTAGAGGCGCAGCAGAAGAACGCCGGTTCCCTGCTGCACTGGACGAAGCGGATGATCGACATCCGCAAGCGTCACCCCGTGTTCGGCCTGGGCGAGTTCACCGAACTGAACTCCAGCAACCCGAGCGTGCTGGCCTTCGTCCGCGAGCTGGGCGACGACCGCATCCTCTGCGTCAACAACCTCAGCCGCTTCCCCCAGCCGGTCGAGCTGGACCTGCGGCGTTTCACCGGCGTCTCACCGGTCGAGACGATGGGCGGCGTGCCTTTCCCACCGATTGGCGAGCTTCCGTATCTTTTGACGCTTCCTGGGCATGGTTTCTACTGGTTCACCCTGCCGCCCTTGGAGTAGCCGATGATCGAGGATCTCCTTGCCCGCTGGATCCCCCATCAACGATGGTTCGCGGGCAAGGGGCGTCCCATAGACACCCTCCGTGTCGAGACCGACACACCCCTGCGGGACGGGTTGCGGCATCTGATCCTCGCCGTCCGGCAGGGCGGCTCGGTCGAGCGCTACCAGCTCCTTCTCGGCGAGCGCCGGGACCTGCCCGACCGCCTCCGGCACGCCCGCATCGCCGACGACCTGTTCGACGCGGCGCACGATCCCGACTCCACGCACCTGCTCCTGGTCGCGATGGCCGGCGGTGAGGACCACGGCCCGCTGCGCTTCCGCCACCTGCCCGGGGTGGAGATCGACACCTCGCCGCGCAGCCTCGTGCTCGGGGCCGAGCAGTCCAACACCTCGCTGGTGTACGGCGACGCCTACATCTGCAAGCTGTTCCGCCGCCTGACGCCCGGCGCCAACCCGGAGCTGGAGATCACCCGGGCGCTGGCCGAGCGGCGGGCCAAGCACATCGCCGAGCCGTACGGGTGGATCGAGACCGAGCTGGACGACGAGCCCACCACCCTGGCGATCATGCAGCAGTTCCTGTCCACCGCCAACGACGGCTGGGACCTCGCCCTGGCCAGCGTGCGCGACCTGTACGGCTCGCTGCCCGGCATGGACCCGGGCCAGGCGGGCGGCGACTTCAGCGCCGAGGCCTGCCGGCTGGGCGCGGCCACCGCGGAGATCCACCGCGAGCTGGCCGCCGCCTTCCCGACCGACGTGGTCGAGCCGGCCGAGGTCAAGCGCATGGTCGAGGCCTTCCAGCGCAACCTCGAACGGATGGTCGCCGAGGTCCCCGAGCTCGGCCCCTACGCCCCGGCGGTCGAGACGGCCTTCCGCGAGGTCGAGGAGCGCACCGGCGTGGTCCCGGTCCAGCGAGTGCACGGGGACTACCACCTCGGCCAGGTCATGCGGACCGCCACCGACTGGATCATCCTCGACTTCGAGGGCGAGCCCGGCCAGCCGCTCGCCGAGCGCCGCGCCCTGGCCTCACCGCTGCGTGACGTGGCCGGGATGCTCCGCTCCTTCGACTACGCCGCCCGCCACCTGCTGCTCGACCACCCGAATCCGGAGGAGCTGGAGGAGCGGGCCGCCGGCTGGACCGCCCGCAACCGGGAGGCCTTCCTCGACGGCTACACCCGGGGCGGCGGCCGCTTCACCGACGCCGACGCGGCGCTGCTGCGGGCCCTGGAGTACGGCAAGGCCGTCTACGAGGTCGGTTACGAGGCCCGCAACCGCCCGCACTGGCTACCCATCCCGCTGGCCGCCTTCGGCCGCCCCCTCACGTAAGTCGGCGGCCGAGCACGCCGCCCACACGCCGAGGAACACGATGGAGGGCAACCCGGCCAGGGTTCCCAGGCTGAAGAGCTCCGCGCCGAGGAGTCCGAAGGCGATCGTGGCCGGAATCACCCCGAGCAGCGAGAGAAAGATCAGCCAGCCGTACCGGACGGTCGTCCTCCGCCACCGCCCGTCCGCCGCCTGGGCACGGAAGAGCACGATGTACCAGGCGAGGTGCCAAAGGGAACCGAGGAGGCCGAGCGGGGTCGGAATCTCCTCGTAGAACGTGAAGAGGACCGAGGTGACGGCGACGAGCACGCCGAGCACAAGCAGGTTCCGCCGGCGCAGGACCAGGAAGAACAGCACCCCCAGGGCGGCGAACGCGTCCTCCACCCCACCCTACGGCCTCACCTGCAGCTCTTCGCCGCCACCGAGCAGAAGGTGACCTCGGGGTAGGCCGCCGACCGCCCTTCCAGCAGCGGGCCGGGGCGGTCCCGCAGGTGCCGGTCGAGGAAGGCGGTCACGTAGGTCCGGGTGAGCTCGACCGCGCGCGGCCCGGTCAGGACGGCGGTGGAGCTCAGCCCGAGGGCGGTCCCCATCAGCGGGGTGTCGGTGAAGCTCTGGTGCTCGCCCCCGCTGAACACCAGCCAGCGCTTCCAGCCGGTGAGCAGCTTCCAGTCGCGCTCCCAGGACAGGTCCCGGCCGCCGGGGGTGTGCGCGGGGTTGCCGAGGAAGAGGACGGGCCGCGCCAGGCCGGTTTTCGGGATACGGGCGTAGGTCGTGCCGTCCATGTTGACCCCGGCGCGCACGCGCGGGTCACCGGTCATCGCGGCGATCGTGCTCGCGCCGCCGAGCGACTGGCCGACCATGGCGATCCGGCCGGGATCGATCAGGCCGGAGCCGGACCAGGCCGAGCCGGTGAGCCGGTCGAGCACGAAGGAGACGTCGGCGGCCCGCGACCGGACCACGCGGGACTGGAAGCCGAAGTCGGTGTCGAAGTCGCAGGCCACGCACTCGGCGATGCGCCCGTCGGCCAGCGTGGTGGCGTAGCTCTCGTAGGTGTGGTCGATGCCGGCCACCACGTAGCCCTGGCTGGCCAGCTCCTCCGCCAGCGCGGTGAGCGTGCTGACCGGCTTGGTCCAGCCGGGCGACAGCACCACGAGCGGGAGGCTCCCCGGCTCGCCCGCCGGGGGCGCGTCCTTGATCGCGTGGGTTCTGGTCCGGCTCAGCACGTCCCACGCCGCGGCGGTGCCCACGCGGCCGCCCTTGAGCAGGAGCTCCGACTCCTTGGCACTCATGTACGGCGCAGCCGCCCCCTCCCGAGTCCTGGCCGGGTACCAGAGGGTGACCCGGAGGGCTCGCGCGCCCGCGGCGGGTTCCCAGGGGTCGGTCCGTGAGCGGTCGGTGAGGTGCAGGATGTCGTGGCCCACGGGGTGCCGCCCGGTGGGGGCGGGCAGGGCGGCCACCCCGCTGGGCCTGGGCGTGGGGCTGGCCGGGACGGCCGAGCGCGGCTGGACCGGGGCGGTGCAGGCGGAGGCGGCGAGCACGACGGCGAGCGCGAGCGCGCGGCAGGTGATCGACGTGGACTTCATGACGGGCCCCCGGTAAAGGTGCTGCCCAGCAAGGACAGGGCCCGGTCCACCGCGGGGTCACGGCCGGCGGCGACGTCGGCGGCGGTCAGCGGCAGGTGGACGTCGGGCGGGACGCCGATCCGGTCGATCTCCTCGCGGCGCGGGCCGAGGAAGTGCGTGGCCGGGAGCCCCAGCGTGGTGCCGTTGCTGAGGAAGTAGGTAGCCGGCAGGCCGAAGACGACGCCGGCGGTCCGGGTGCCGACCAGCTTGCCCAGCCCGTGCGCCCGCACCGCGGAGGCGAAGTGGTCGCACGCCGAGGCGCACCCGCGGTCGGTCAGCACGACCAGGGGCAGCCCGAGCAGCGCGACCGTGTCGTCGGTCCGCATCTCGCGGCACTCGCCGTCGGGGGTGCACTGGTGGCCGGTGACCTTGCCGTGGGCGAAGGCGCCGAGCAGCCGGTTGACCTCCACGGGCGAGCCGCCGGTGTTGCCGCGCAGGTCGAGGACGACGCCGCCGAGGCTGCGGCCGGCCCGCATCCGGGCCAGGACGCGGAAGACGCGGTCGGCGACCTGCGGGGCGAACGCCGCCACCCGGAGGTAGGCGACGCGCTCCCCCAGCAGCTTGGCGGTCACCCCTTGGAGCAGGGCGAGGTCCGGTTGGAACAGGCCGGGCCGCAGCTCCACGGTCCAGCGGCGGCCGGTGGACTCGCGGCGCAGGCCGAGCCGTACCGGCCGGGTGTCAGGGTAGGCGGGATAGAGGGCGGCGACCGCGCCCGCGTCGACCCGGCCGCCCGCGAAGGGCGGCCGGCCGTCGACCGATTCGATCACGTCGCCGGGGCGCAGCCCGGCCTCGCGCGCTGCGCCGCCGAGCACGGTGGCGACGTACAGCGGGGGCTGCGCGCCGCCCCGGTCGTCCTGGGCCTGGGGACCGCTGAGGTTGGCGCGCAGGCCGAGCCCGTACAGGTCGCCGTTGTAGGCGTCGGGGTTGCGCGGCGGCGCGTCGTGGGTCCAGGTGGTGTGGTTCGTGCCGAGGTGGCCGAGCATGGCTTCGAGGGTGGCCACGGCCAGTTTCCCGGTCAGCTCCTCCGGCAGGCCGGCGGCCAGGGTGCGGAAGGCGGCCTCGAAGCTCTTCCAGTCGGTCCAGCGCTCGCCGGTCAGCGGGGGCATGGAGGCGGCGGCCACGTCCCGGTCGTTGCGGTTGAGCTCCAGGGTCAGCCCGGCGAAGCCGGCGGTGAGCAGGGCCCGGGCGTCGAGGGTGGCGCCGCTGTAATGGTGGGCCAGGACGCAGTAGTAGGCCTCTTCGACGACGTCGATGGTGGTGGGCGTCTCGGCGGGCGGCGTCACGCCACGCTGGGGCGGCCGGCAGGTGGACATCCCGGCTCCGGCGACCGGGGTGCCGCCGGCCTGGCTGCGCGGGGGCTCCGGCGCGGTGCACGCCGCCGCCAGCACCAGCACGAAGCCCGCCGCGGCGGCCCTGACACCCCCTGCCGCGGCTGCCCGGGCGCGCGCCGGCCCGGCCGCGGGGCCTCGGGGGCTCATGAGGCCCGCCGCCTGATGAGCCAGAAGGACAGCCAGGCCAGCCCCGCGGTGAACAGCGCGTAGATCCCGGTCTCGATCCACTGGAAGGGCCAGAACGCGCTGGTCGGGTGGTAGGTCACCGCCTGCCGGTAGCCCAGCCGGTTGAGCTCGGCGAAGCACGCCGCCATGGGGTCGGCACGGCCGGCCTCGGGCGGCGGGCCGCTCGGCGTGCAGGCCAGGGCGAGGTCACCGCTCAGCGAGATGGCCTCGCCCTCGGCCATCACCCGGCCCGCCGGGTCGGCCAGCCGGCTGGACAGCACCCAGGCCCCCGTGTCGGTGGGCACCTGGTTGCGCAGGTGCAGCCCGAGCCCGTCGGCCTCACGGCTGAAGCCGTCCACGTTGGCGGCGGTCAGCTCGACGCTCGCCCGGATCGGCGGCTGCAGGTGCGGCCGGACCAGCAGCGGCACGGCGAGCTGCACGCCGGTGAAGATCAGCAGGGTGAGCGCCATCGCGGCGAGCGTACGGCGGGCCAGCAGGCCGACCACGATGCCGAGCACGAAGCCGAAGGCCGCATAAGCCATGGGGACGATCCCCCGCGCGTCGAACACCAGCGGGCTCATCAGCGCCCACCCGTCGTCCGCCGACCGGTCCAGCGGGCCGGACCACCAGGTCACCGCCAGGCCGAGCAGGCAGGTGGCGGCCATGACGACCAGGCCGATGAGCGCCAGCTTGACCGCGAGCCAGCGGGTGCGGGTGACGCTCTGGTTCCAGACCAGCAGGTGGGTGCCCGACTCCAGCTCACGGGTGATCAGCGGCGCGCCCCAGAAGAGCCCGACCAGGGCGGGCAGGAGCAGCGCGACGAGCGTGACGCTCAGGAAGGCGAGATCGTGCTTGCCGAAGAAGGCGGAGTAGAAGCGGTCGCACCGCCCGTTGACGGCGCAGTCGGCGATTCCGGCCGCGTATTCGTCGGCCAGGCCGGGCCCGGTGAGGACGAGCATGAGACCGACCGCGGTGAGCACGGCGCCCATCAGTGCGGCCGAGCCGCGGAACTGACGCCAGGTGAGCCAGATCATCGCCGCACCTCCAGGGTGACGCGCTCGCGGGCCGGGACGGGTTCGGCCATGTAGGCCAGGACCAGGTCCTCCAGGGTGAGCGGGGTGACCGTCCAGGCGGGGTCGTGGATCGGCGCCTCGGTGCGGATCACGAAGGTGCTCTGCCGCTCGGTGTGCTGCGCGGAGACCACGTGGTGCTCCGGCGGCAGGTGGTCGCGGCGCGGCCCGGTGAGCCGGTGGTGGCAGGCGAGCAGCCGGTCGGTCTCGCCGGCCACCCGGACTCGCGAGTCGATCAGGACGACCAGGTAGTCGCAGGTGCGTTCCAGGTCGGAGACCAGGTGGGAGGAGAGCAGCACGCTGAGCTCGTGCTCGGCCACCGCCTCCATCAGGCCCTGGAGGAACTCGCGGCGGGCCAGCGGGTCGAGCGCGGCCACCGGTTCGTCCAGGATCAGCAGGTCGGGGCGCTTGGCCAGGCCCAGGGTGAGGGCGAGCTGGGCGCGCTGGCCGCCGGAGAGCCGGCCCGCGCGCTGCTTCGGGTCGAGGCCGAGCCGGGCGGTCCGGTCGTGCGCCAGGCCGGCGTCCCACGCGGGGTTGAGCCCGGCTCCGAGCCGCAGGTGCTCGGCGACGGTGAGGCCGGCGTAGACGGGGGTGTCCTGCGCGACGAAGCCGACCCGGGCGAGCTGCCCGGGGCCGGCGCCCGGGGTGCCGCCCAGCACGCTGATGGTTCCGGCCGTCGGGGCGAGCTGGCCGCCGGCCAGCTTCAGCAGGGTGGTCTTGCCGGCGCCGTTGGGGCCCACCAGGCCGACCACGTGACCGGCCGGGATCTCCAGGCCGCAGTGCCGCAACGCCCACCGCCGGCCGTACCTCTTGCCCAGGTCCTGGGCGGCTAAGACGGGGTTCACGCTATGTCCTCCTGAGCGTCGGCCCGAAAGGTGGTCATGAAGAGCGCCTCGATGCTCTCGTCGTCGAGTCCCGCCTGGCGGGCCTTGGTCATCCAGCGCTGGAGCTCGCGGCGCAGGGGGGCCTGCGCGGCGAAGGCGGTGCCGGTCAGCGTGCGGGTGACGAAGGTGCCGAGGCCGGGGCGGGCGGCGACCAGGCCGTCGTGCTCCAGCTCGCGGTAGGCCTTGAGCACGGTGTTGGGGTTGATCGCGAGCTGCGCGACCACGTCCTTGACCGTGGGGAGCTGGTCGCCCTCCCGCAGCAGGCCGAGCCGGAGGGCGTGCCGTACCTGCTGCTTGAGCTGGAGGTACGGCGAGACGCCCGACCGGCCGTCCAGGTGGAACCGGATCATTGGCTTTCTCCATTTATCTAATGTCCTAGTACATTAAGACGCTAGATGTATGGCGGTTGTTAGCGCAATCCGCGTTTCGCCGCCCGGTCATATAGATGACTCGTGGCGTTCGCCCGGCTCGGCGAGCGTGGCGGGATGAGTACCTACACGCTGCTGCATCTCACCGACGTGCACATCACTCCAGGCGGCCTGCTGCACGGCGCCGCCGACTCGCTCGCCGCGCTGCGCTCCGCGGTGGCCGCGGCGAGCGCCTCCGGCACGCCGATCGACGCGCTCGTACTCTCCGGCGACCTGGCCGACCAGGGTGACGAGGCGTCCTACCGGACGCTCCGCGAGGTGGTCGAGGGCTCCGGACTGCCGATGATCGCCGCGATGGGCAACCACGACGAGCGCGCGGCCTTCCGTTCGGCGCTGCTCGGCGAGGAGCCGTCTGACGAGCCGTACGACCGGGTGAGCTGGATCCGCGGGCTGCGCGTGGTGACGCTGGACAGCACCGTGCCGGGCGCCCACCACGGGGAACTGGACGAGGCGCAGCTCGACCGGCTGGCCGGGGTGCTGGCCGAGCCCGCGCCGGACGGCACCGTGCTGGTGCTGCACCACCCGCCCATCCGCAGCGTGCTGCCGCTGATGGACGGCATCGGGCTGCGCGAGCCGGAGAAGCTGGCCGGGGTGCTGGCCGGCACGGATGTCCGGCTGGTGCTGGCCGGGCACACCCACTCGGCGACCTGGGGGACGCTGGCGGGCATCCCGGTGTGGGTGGGGCCGGGCAACGCCTACGGGGCCGACACGCTGCCGCCCGCCGGGATCACCCGCGCGCTGAACGTGCAGGCGTTCACCCGGATCGACCTCGGGCCGGACGGGCCGCTGATCACCGTGGTGCCGCTG
The DNA here is from genome assembly GCF_040655795.1 of Nonomuraea sp. NPDC050310. NCBI lineage: Bacteria > Bacillati > Actinomycetota > Actinomycetes > Streptosporangiales > Streptosporangiaceae > Nonomuraea > Nonomuraea sp. NPDC050310. The sequence goes on from NZ_JBFAKP010000009.1 coordinate 124,904, forward strand.
ACCCAGGCGCCGCCGGTGTACGAGCTCGCCACGGAGCGGCTACTGAGCCATCTGGTCAGTCATAGCGGGTGACGAAGGAGACCAGGTCGCCCCGGCAGCGCCGGACGATGTGGCAGAGGGGTTCGCCGGCCCGCCGGACGAGCCCCTCGCGCACGAGGATCGGGCTGCCCGGCTCGACCCCGAGCAGTTCGGCGTCCTCCAGCCCGGCGAGGTCGGCCGAGACGGCGTGCCAGGCGTACTCGAAGGGTTCGAGGGCGCCGAGCACGCTGCCCTGCCAGGCGAAGCCGTCCTGCGGGGCCAGGTGGTAGCGGCTGGAGACGCCCGCCCCGCCGTCGAGGCCGAGCAGTGTGACGACCTCCAGGACGTCGGCGCCGGTCAGGCCCAGGTGCGCGGCGGCCACCGGATCGGGCACGTGGCCCTGCCGGACCGGCCGCTCCTCGGTGAAGACGCCCTCCAGGTCGGCCGGGCGGTGCCGCCGGGTGGCCGGGTCCACGGTGACCTCGACGCGGCGCGGCAGCAGGCGGACGAAGCTGCCCGCGCCGTGCCGGGTCTCGACCAGGCCGGTGCGGCGCAGTTCGAGCACGGCCTGCCGGGCGGTGAGGCGGTGCACGCCGTACTCCCTGGCCAGCGCGTCCTCCGTGGGGAGCTGCTGGCCGGGGCGGAGCTCGCCCTGCCGGATGAGGTCGCCGAGCCGCCGGGCGATGACTCGGTAGCGGGCTTCACGCGGCATGGAAGTCACCTTAGAGGATTGCACCGAAGTTCATTTTTCCGACATTTCACCGTTCATCGGCGACTCATATAGATGACTCATGCCTCTTCTGAACCTCCGTGACGTCGGCCTGTCCACCGGCCGCGTCCGTCCGGGTGTGCTCTTCCGTTCGGCTCAGCCGCAGGGCGCCGGTGCCGCCGAGTTGCCCGCCGAACTCGACGCCGTGCGTCTCGTCGTCGATCTGCGGGCCGAACCCGAGCGGGTCCACGGTGACTGGGCCGAGCTGCCCGGCGTCGCCGTCGTCCGGCTGGGCGGCGAGGGCTCGCCCACCGGGATGGCCGAGCTGCCGCCCGGGCTGACCCTGGGCGAGCTGTACGTCCTGCTCCTGCGGCACCGCGCCGCCTGGTTCGCCCGGGTGGTCGCCGAGCTCGCCGGGCCGGGCGGGCTGCCCGCGCTGGTGCACTGCGCGGCCGGCAAGGACCGCACCGGGCTGGTCGTGGCGCTCGTGCTCGACCTGGTGGGCGTCGAGCACGAGGCGATCGTCGCCGACTACCTGAGGACCGGCGAGCAGCTCCCGCAGGTGCTCGCCGCGCTGCCCACGGCCGGGGCGCCCGCCGCCTTCCTGGAGGCCCCCGAGGAGGCCATCCGCGCGGCCCTCGCGGCGCTGCGCGAGGCCGGCGGCGCCCAGGCCCTGCTCGCCCCGCACGGCCTCGCCCCCGCCCACGTGGACCGCCTGCGAACCGCCCTCACCGGCGCTCCGGCACTTGCCCCGCTGGCCGGCTGAGCATGTCCACTCTCGCGCCCGACACGCCTCCCGCTCCCCTCCGTCCCCGCCGCGGCCTGGTGGCCGCCATCGGCTTCGCGGAGCTCTTCTACGCCGCCGCCGGCGCCCTGCCGCTCATCCTCGGCCTCGGCCTGAAGATCCAGGAGCTCGCCCCCGGCGGCAAGGAGACCGTGCTCGGCCTGGTCACCGCCCTCGGCGGGCTGGCCACCGTGCTGGCCAACCCGATCAGCGGCCACCTGTCCGACCGCACCACCAGCCGGTACGGCATGCGCCGCCCCTGGATCCTCGGCGGCTCCCTGGTCGGCCTGGCCGGCCTGGCCGTGCTGGCCCTGGCCGGCACGGTCGCGCTGGTCGCCCTCGGCTGGGTCGTCGCGGTCTGCGGCTACCAGGCCATGGTCGCCGGCCTGACCGCGACCGTCGTCGACCAGTTCCCGCCCGAGCGCCGCCAGCGCGTGGCCGGCGTGTTCTCGATGTGCAACGTGGTGGGAGTCGTCCCGGCCATCCTCATCTCACAGGTGCTCAAGTCGTCGCTGCTGGCGCAGGTCGTGCTCTGCGGCCTGCTGGCCGTGGGAGCGGCGGCGGTGCTCTGCGCGGTGCTGCCCGACCGCCGGCTCGACCCCGCCGAACGCCGGCCGGTGAGCCTGCACAGCCTGGCCGCCTCGCTGCTGATCCTGCCCCGCCAGGCCCGCGACTTCCGGCTGTTGTGGGTGCAGCGGCTCCTGGTCAGCGTGGGCTTCGCGCTGATCTCCTCCTACTCGCTGTACTACCTGCAGAGCCGTCTGGCGATGCCGACCGCCGAGGCGGTCTCGCTGGTCGGGGTGACGACGCTGCTCGGGACCGGACTGTCCGGCCTGTTCGCCTACCTGGGCGGCCGGTGGGCGGGCCGGACCGGGCGCGGCAAGCCGTTCGTGCTCTGGGCGACGCTGATCCTGGCCGCGATGCTGGTGCTCAAGGCGGCCACGGCCAGCGTGCTGGTGGTCCTGGTGGTCACCGTGGTCAGCGGCGCGGCCACCGGCGTCTACTACGCGGTCGACCTGGGCCTGGTCACCCGCGTGCTGCCGGACGAGCGGGACGCCGGCCGCTTCCTCGGCGCCTTCTCGATGGCCAAGCACCTGCCCAGCGCGGTGGCCCCGGCGCTCGCCCCGGTGGTGCTGGCGATCGGCAGCGACCCCTTCGCCGCCGGACCGAACTACTTCCTGCTCTTCCTGACCTGCGGCCTCGTCACGCTCGCCGCCGCGCCGCTCGTCAATCTGGTGCGAGGGGTGCGTTAGCCGCAAATCACTGTTCCCCCTCGGCGGGCGACACGCCGCCTTTACTCTACGTTGGCGTAAGTCAACGTAGAGTAAAGGAGACGCCATGCGGCGAAGCCTGGTGCTCGGCGCCGCGGGGTTCGGGGCCGCGGCCGTCGCGGGCGCGGCCATGTTCCTGACCGGCGGCGCGGCGCCCGAAGCCGCGCAGGTCGCCCGGGTCACCCCCGCCCCCGGCGACCCGCTCACCCCCGACGAGGTGCGCCGCGCCGGCGAGATCGCCGGAGCCTCCTCGCGGGCGCACATGGCCGCCGGCCGCGTGGAACTGCTCTACGTCGAACGCGACGACGACAAGGCCGCCGAGCCGAACCGGCGGGCCGAGGCCTACCTGTACGACTACGCCGAGGACGCCGTCATCGTGCGGACCGTCGACCTGGGCCGCGGCACGGTCGTGCGGGAGAGCAAGGGCACCGGCGTGCAGCCGCCGCCCTCCAAGCGCGAGGAGGTCAGGGCGGCCGAGCTGCTGCTGGCCCACCCCAAGCTCGGCAAGGGCGTGCGCTCGGAGTTCCGCAAGGCCGCGGGGCGGGAGCTGCGCTCGGCCGCCGACCTGTCGTTGCGCGGGCTCATCTTCCGCGACAAGCAGGGGGCCTGCCGTACGCACCGGTGTGTCCGGCTGTTCGTGCGCCTGCCCGACGGCCGCTTCCTGGACACCAGCCGCATCGTCGTCGACCTGTCCGCCAAGACGGTTCACATCCTGGAGTGGTGACGTGATTCTCCCCCTGGCGCTGGCCGCCACGCTCCTGACCGCGCCGGCCGCCGCGCCCGCGCCCGACGCCAAGGAGTGCAGCTCGCCGTACCTGGTCGAGCAGACCCTGCCCAACGGCGCGCGCTGGCGGCTCTGCTGGGAGATGCGGAACATCGAGGGGCTCGCGATCACCCGCGTCAGCTACACGCCGGCCGGCTCCAAGGCCGTGCGCGTGCTGCGCACCGCGGCGCTGGCCCAGATCCACGTCCCCTACGACAGCGGCGAGCCGCGCTTCCACGACATCGGCGCGCTCGGCCCGAGCGCCATCGCGCTGACCGACGCCGACTGCCCCGACGGCGAGCGGCGCGAGCAGAAGGTCTGCGTGCTGACCCGGCCGCGCGGGCACGCCTTCCTCAAGGACGGGTACGGCGACGCCGCCCAGCGCAGGTCCGCGCAGGGCCGCGAGCTGGTGGTGCTGAGCGCCTACCAGGTCGGCTGGTACACCTACATCGCCGAGTGGATCCTCGGCGACGACGGCTCGATCACCCCGCGGGTGGGCGCGACCGGCTCGCTGGCCGGCTTCACCACCGCGCCGAAGCACGGCTGGCCGATCGGCGTGGGACGCAAGCACTTCGAGGAGTCGCACAGCCACAACATCTTCTGGCGGCTCGACTTCGACCTCAACGGCAAGGGCCGCGACGTGGTGGAGCAGTACGACTTCGCCGGCAACGGCACCAAGAAGCGCACGATGGCCCGCACGGTCTTCAAGCGCGAGACCAAGGCCCTGAACCAGCGGATGCGCTGGTGGCGCGTGGTCGACCCCAGGGTGCTCAACGCCGACCGGCACCCGGTCTCGTGGGAGATCAACAACTCCGACAGCTCGGAGTACCGCGGCCCGAAGGACGAGGGCTTCACCCACTCCGACGTCTACGTGACGCAGTACCGCGCCTGCGAGCGGCTGGCCAGCATGAACTCCGCGCCCAGGTGCAAGGAGTCGGTCGACGCCTACACCGGCCGCGAGCGGCTCACCGACCCGGTGCTCTGGGTCAACGTCGGCTTCCACCACGTCGCCCGCGACGAGGACGCCGATCCGATGCCGGTGCACTGGCAGGGCTTCCGCGTCACGCCGCGCGACGTGACGGCCAAGAACCCCTACGCCGGCTGAGCGAGGTCCCGGGCCGAGCCCGCGGCCCAGAGCGGCAGGAAGACGGAGTAGACGACCCCGGTCAGCGCGCCCAGGGCCAGGCCGGGGTCGTAGAGCTCGACCGGCGGGGTCATCGGCATGAGCGCCACCAGCGCGGCCACGTAGATCCAGCCGAAGACCCGGGTGGAGCGGCGGAAGCGCCCGTCCTTGGCCTGCCCGGCCAGGGCGAAGGCGCGCCAGCCAGGAACGCCGAGCTCGTTGCCGGCCAGGGCCACCGCGACCAGCACCGCCACCCACAGCGGGGTGGAGTGCGGGAAACCCATCTGCGCCATGGCCGCGGGGAAGTACAGGAACCGCGCCAGCAGCGCGACGACGAGGCCCGCCTTGATCCACGCCGGGCAGCGCAGCTCCAGCAGCAGGAGGACGGCGAGCGCGAGGGTGGCGGCGAACTCCAGCGGCCCGGGGTCGAACAGCACCTGCACCACGGCCAGGGCGGCCACGCCGTACAGGACGAGGGCCAGGATGCGGGGCCGGCCGGACGGAGGCAGCGTGAACGGGTCGCGCACGACGCGCCAGAGCATCCACGCGTGCCCGGCGACACCCGCCAGCAGAACCAGCAGCCCGGCCACGTCGGGCCGCACGCCGGTGTCGAGCGCGGTGCCGAGCCGCCAGGCGTGGGCGAAATCGGCCGAGACGTATCCGGCGACGAGCGCGGCCACGGCCGCCACGACGTAGATCCCGGACACGACCAGCGCTGTCCTGCCGTTTCGGTATTCGACGAGCACGGAAGGATTTAACACCCGCGACACCCTAGATGTTCTGTCCCACGGTCGGATACCCCTGCCACAGTGGGTTGAGGCACATGGAAAGAGCCGAGTCGGGCAGGGTTGGGGACATGTCGGTGAACACAGAGTTCGAGCGCCTCGCGGGCGGGGCCCACCACGATCCGCACTCGATCCTGGGGGCCCACCCGGGCCCGGAGGGGATCAGCTTCCGCGCCCTCCGGCCACTGGCCGAACGGGTGACGGTGATCTTCGAGGACGGTACCCGGCACGAGGCCGAGCACGTCGCGCACGGCGTGTTCGAGGCCACCGTCGCCGGGCTCGACAAGGCGCCCGGCTACACCTTCGAGGTGCGATACGCCGGGGGCGAGCCGTACATCGCGCACGACCCCTACCGGCACTGGCCGACGCTGGGCGAGGTGGACCTGCACCTCATCGGCGAGGGCCGGCACGAGCGGCTGTGGGAGGCGCTCGGCGCGCGGGTCATGCGCCACGAGGAGGTCGAGGGCACGGCCTTCGCCGTGTGGGCGCCGAACGCCCGCGGCGTGCGGGTGGTGGGCGACTTCAACCACTGGGGCACCGACTACCCGATGCGCTCGCTGGGCCGCTCCGGCGTGTGGGAGCTGTTCATCCCCGGCCTGGGCGCGGGCGAGCGGTACAAGTACCAGATCCTGGGCGTGGACGGCGTCTGGCGCGACAAGGCCGACCCGATGGCCCGCCGGACCGAGGTGCCGCCGCAGACCGCCTCGGTCGTGGAGGCCTCCGGCTACGCCTGGGGCGACGCGGACTGGCGGGCCGAGCTGGCCGAGAGCCAGGCGCAGCGGCGGCCGATGAGCGTCTACGAGGTGCACCTGGGCTCCTGGCGGCCGGGCCTGTCCTACGAGCAGCTCGCCACCGAGCTGGTGGACTACGTGCACGAGATGGGCTTCACGCACGTGGAGTTCCTGCCGGTCGCCGAGCACCCCTTCGGCGGGTCGTGGGGCTACCAGGTGACCTCCTACTACGCGCCGACCTCGCGGTTCGGCACGCCCGACGAGTTCCGCTTCCTGGTGGACCGGCTGCACCAGGCGGGCATCGGCGTCTTCCTCGACTGGGTGCCCGCGCACTTCCCGATGGACGACTGGGCGCTGGCCCGCTTCGACGGCACCCCGCTGTACGAGCACGCCGACCCGGCCCGCGGCGAGCACCCCGACTGGGGGACCTACGTCTTCGACTTCGGGCGGCGCGAGGTGCGCAACTTCCTGGTCGCCAACGCGCTCTACTGGCTGGAGGAGTTCCACATCGACGGGCTGCGGGTGGACGCGGTCGCCTCGATGCTCTACCTCGACTACTCCCGGCGCGAGGGCGAGTGGACCCCGAACGTGCACGGCGGACGGGAGAACCTCGACGCGGTGGAGTTCCTCAAGGAGCTGAACGAGGTCTGCTACCGGCGGGTGCCGGGCATCGCCACCATCGCCGAGGAGTCGACCGCCTGGCCGGGCGTCTCGCGGCCGGTCTACCTGGGCGGGCTGGGCTTCGGCTTCAAATGGAACATGGGCTGGATGCACGACACCCTCGCCTACCTGAAGCACGAGCCGGTCTTCCGGCAGTACCACCACCATCAGGCGACCTTCTCGCTGATGTACGCCTTCAGCGAGAACTTCGTGCTGCCGCTCTCCCACGACGAGGTCGTGCACGGCAAGGGCTCCCTGCTCGGCAAGCTGCCGGGCGACGAGTGGCAGCGCTTCGCGCAGCTCCGGGCGCTGTTCGCCTACATGTGGGCGCATCCGGGCAAGCAGCTCCTCTTCATGGGCGGCGAGTTCGGCCAGGGTTCGGAGTGGTCGGAGGAGCGCGGGCTCGACTGGTGGGTGCTGCAGTTCGACGGGCACCAGGGCGTGCAGAAGGCGGTGCGCGACCTCAACCGGGTCTACCGTGAGACCCCGGCGCTGTGGGAGCTGGACCACACGCCCGAGGGGTTCCGGTGGATCGACGCCGACGACGCCTCCGGGAACACGCTGTCCTTCCTGCGGTACGCGGCCGACGGGTCGGCGCTGGCGTGCGTGGTGAACTTCAGCGGGGAGCCGCACGAGGACTACCGCATCGGGCTGCCCGAGGCCGGGCAGTGGTCCGAGGTGCTCAACACCGACGCCTTCGAGTACGCCGGCAGCGGGGTGGGCAACCTCGGGGCGGTGGAGGCGTCCGGGCCGGCCTGGCACGGGCTGCCGTACTCGGCGGTGTTGCGGGTGCCGCCGCTCGGGGCGATCTGGCTGCGCAGCCCGCAGGTCGGCGAGCCGGCGGTCGAGGTGCTCACCGAGCCGGTCCTGGTGCAGGTCGCAGACGCCGACGAGACGGTGGTCCCGCCGCCGGCCCCGGCTTCGGGATCGGTGGTCCCGCCACCGGCTCCGGCTTCCGGCCAGGGTGCGGGGACGGTCGTTCCGCCGCCGGCGCCGGCCTCTGGGACGGCGGTTCCGCCGCCTGCTCCCGGCGAGGCCTAGGCGTCTCGGACGTGTCGCCTTAGACTCCGAGAGATCATCCTTCGGAGGATTTGTGCGACTTCGACTGCTGCTGGCGGGACTCCTGGTGGGTCTCACCCTTCCCGCCACCCCCGCCCTGGCCGACGATCCCAAGATCGAGCAGGGGCTGGGCACGGGTCCCGTCCGCGTGATCGTCGAGGTCACCGACTCCGCCGCGGTCGCGCCGGTGGCGGCGGAGTCGACGGCCGAGGTGCTGGTGCAGGCCCCGGTGTCCGACCCCGCCCCCTCGGCCACTCCCTCGGCCGCTCCTTCAGCCACGCCCTCGGGCACGGTCTTACCGTCCCCCTCCCCGACCCAGAGCCCCACCGCGGCCCCCGCTCCCGTGGTGGAGCCGAAGCCCTTCCTCGTCGTCGAAGGCACCCCCGAGCAACTCGCCGAACTGGCTGAGGACCCGCGCGTCACCGGCATCCGCCGCGACCGCGCCTTCCCGCCCGCCGCGCTCAACACCCTGCCGCAGATCGGCGCCGACAAGGCCCACGCGGCCGGCTTCACCGGCGCCGGCCAGGCCATCGCCATCCTGGACACCGGCATCGACCGCGACCACCCCGCCTTCGCCGGGAAGATCGTCGGCGAGGCGTGCTTCTCCGCCGCCGACGACACCGCCCGCTCGCTCTGCCCGAACGGCCAGACCACGCAGACCGGCGAGGGCGCCGCCGACGCCGAGACGGCGCTGTGCGCGAGCCTGTGCGACCACGGCAGCCACGTGGCCGGCATCGCCTCCGGCGTCGCGCCGGGCGCGAGCCTGGTGGCGGTGCAGATCTTCTCCCGGCACGACTCCCCCGACGTCTGCGGCGACGAGGGGCCGTGCGTGCTGGCGTACGAGTCGTCGCTGCTCCAGGCGATCGACTATCTCACCACCGCGCAGGTGCCGGTGCCGCTCGCCGCGGTCAACCTGAGCCTGGGCGGCCAGCCGTACGAGAGCGCCTGTGACGACGCGGTCTTCAAGCCGAAGTTCGACGCGCTGCTGGCCAAGGGCATCGCGCCGGTGGTCGCGGCCGGGAACGAGTCCTTCGAGGGCGTCACCTTCCCCGGCTGCATCTCCTCCGCGGTGACCGTCGGCGCGACCGACGCGACCGACGGCGTGGCCTTCTTCTCCAACCGCGGCCCGCTGCTCGACCTGCTCGCGCCCGGCGTGGACGTGGAGTCGGCCGTGCCCGACGACCTGACCGCGGTGCACAGCGGCACCTCCATGTCCGCCCCGCACGTGGCCGGGACCCTGGCCGTCCTCAAGGCCCGCACGCCGGGGGCGAGCGTCGACTCGCTGGTGGACGCGCTCAAGCGCACCGGCCCGCCGGTCACCTACCCCTTCGGTGACAGTACGGCGAGCACGCCGCGCATCGACCTCAACGGCGCCATCACCGGCGTCCCGCCGACCCCCTCGCCCAGCGGCCCCACGCCCACGCCCGTCCCCGACGACTCCCCGTCCGGCGACGAGGACCCGAACGACGGCACGGGAGACGGCACGGACGGCACCGACGACCCGACCGACGACCCGACGGACGAGAACCCCACCGACGAGCCGACCGACGAGCAGACGACCACGCCGCCCCCGGCCACCGTCGTGCCGCTGCCCGCGATCACCGTGACCGTCACCGTGACGGTGACCCCCACGCCCGGCCCGGCCGCCGCCCCCGTCTGCACCAGAGGTACGGCGGGCGCCCGGCTGAGCGCCGCCCAGTGGGCCACGGAGATCCACCGCTCCACCGGCACGATCGCCGACGCCACGCTGGTCTGCTACCTGAAGCTGGTCGGCAAGGCCAGCCGGGTCTTCCCCGAGCTGACCAAGGCCTCCACCCTCGGCACGGCCTACAAGGTGCTCAAGAAGGGCAAGGACCGGGCCCTGCTGACCGCCTGGCTCAACTGGGCGCACGGCAAGAACGGCACCACGGCGCTGCGGAAGGCGGAGAAGACCCGGCTGTCCGCCTGACCCCGCCCGATCGGCAGTAAAGAGTGCATAACGGTGATCGGGACCGCATGTCGACCGGCGGTCCCGTCACTACCCTCGGGTGATCCGGTACGGCCGACGCCTCAGGCCATCTCCGTGGGGCGCCGGCCGTACCATCTGTGCCGTTTCCTGCCGACCCGGCAGGCCACCCGCCCATGACCGGCCCACGGCGATTAGGGTGGCTCCATGGACGCGAGCAAGGCGATCATGGAAACCTTCGACCGGATCCGTCAGCGGCGCACGGCCCCGCTGGTCCTGGAGCTCGACCTGACCGAAGGGCTCACCGCCGGCCCACCGGCCGATCCGCTCTCCGCCCTGCTCAGCATGCGCAAGCCGCGCCTGGCCGACGTGCTCTCCGGCCTGAAGCGCGCCCGCCAGGACCCGCGGGTCAAGGCGCTCATCGTCAAGATCGGCGGCAACCCGCTGGGCTTCGCCACGGTCCAGGAGCTGCGCCAGGCGATCATCCACTTCCGCTCCTCCGGCAAGCTCACCGTCGCCTTCTCCGAGACCTTCGGCGAGTTCGGCAACGGCACCGTGCCGTACTACCTGGCCAGCGCCTTCGACAAGGTCTACCTGCAGCCGAGCGGCGACGTCGGCCTCACCGGCATCGCGCTGGAGCAGCGCTTCCTCAAGGGCGCCCTGGACAAGCTCGGCGTCTCCTACGAGGGCGGCCAGCGGCAGGAGTACAAGACCGCGCCGAACATGTTCACCCAGGACCACATGACCGAGCCGCACCGCGAGTCGCTGGCGCGGATCGCCGAGTCGGTCACCCGGCAGATCGTCACCGGCATCGCCGAGGGCCGCCGCCTTGACCCGGACAAGGTCCGCGAACTGATCGACCGCGGCCCGTTCATCGGCGCCGAGGCCGTCGAGGCTGGCCTGGTCGACCGGCTGGCCTACCGCGACGAGGTCTACGACGAGGTACGGCAGGCCGCGGGCGAGTCGGCGGCGCTGCTGTTCGTCTCCCGCTACATCAAGGGCCCCAAGCTGCCGGCCCGGCCCGGCGCGGGCATCGCCCTGGTCCACGGGCACGGCCCGATCCGGCTCGGCCGCAGCGGGCGCAGCCCCCTCGGCGGCGACGGCGCGGCGATGGGCTCCGACACGATCAGCGCGGCCATCCGCAGCGCTCGCCGCGACGACCAGATCAAGGCCGTCGTCTTCCGGGTGGACAGCCCCGGCGGGTCCTACGTCGCCTCCGACGCCGTCTGGCGCGAGATCGTGCTCACCCGCAAGGTCAAGCCGGTCATCGTCTCGATGGGCGACCTGGCCGCCTCGGGCGGCTACTTCGTCGCCATGGCGGCCGACGTGATCGTCGCGCAGCCGGGCACGCTCACCGGCTCCATCGGCGTCTTCGGCGGCAAGCCGGTCCTGGCCGAGCTGCTGGACAAGGTCGGCGTCACCTCGGACGTGGTGGCCGAAGGCGGCAACGCGGCGATGTTCTCCACCGCCCGCGGCTTCTCGCCCGAGCAGTGGGAGCGGATCAACGCCTGGCTCGACCGGATCTACCACGACTTCGTGGGCAAGGTCGCCGACGGCCGCAAGCTCCCGCTCGAGCGGGCCCACGAGCTGGCCAAGGGCCGGGTCTGGACCGGCGCCGACGCCCGCGACGGCGGCCTGGTCGACGAGGTCGGCGGGCTGGAGGACGCGCTCGGCATCGCCCGCAAGCGGGCCGGCCTCAGCGCCGACGCCCCGGTCCGCAGCTACCCGCGCCTGCACCCGCTGGAGCGGCTGCGCGGGCCCGACAGCAGCGAGGACCGCGCCGCGGCCCTCACCCGGATGCGGCTGGAGGCGTGGGGGCCGTTCGCCGACCTCGCCGCCACGCTGGGCCTGCCCGCCCAGGGGCCGCTCGTGCTCCCGGGGCGGCTCGTCATCCGCTGAGCCCGGCGGACTTTGTCGGTGGGTACGGCTAGCGTCCTGGCCCATGGACGAGAGGGTGACCGCCGGGACGCGGCAGGCCGTGCACGACTACATCGACAGCGCCGAGCGGCGCGACTGGGTGCGGTTCGGGGCGTTGCTGGACGACGCGGTGGTCTATGAGATGCCGCAGACCCGGGAGCGGATTCGCGGGAAGGCGGCCTACCTGCGGTTCAACCAGGAGTACCCCGGCGACTGGCACCTGACCGCCCGGCGGGTGGTGGCCGACGGGCGGTGGGCGGCGGCGTGGATCGACGCGCGGGTGGGCGCGGAGCACCAGGACGCCTGCGCCTGGTTCGAGTTCTCCGAGGCGGGGTTGATCACGCGGGTGACCGACTTCTGGCCCGACCCCTACGAGCCGCCCGCCGCCCGGGAGCACCTGGTCGAGCGCTGGTAGGGGCTCGCGTCGGCCTACCAGGAGGCCTCGGCGGCGTAGGTCTCGAAGGGCTTGGGGTCGCGGCCGGTGACCTGGCGCACCACGTCGGTGGGCTCGGCGTCGCCGTGCGCGCGCAACGCGGCGAAGGCCTCCAGGTCCGCCTTGACCTGCTCCTCGGGCAGCCCGGCCGCGCGCATCGCCGCCAGGTAGGCCTCCGGCGTGCCGTCGAAGCGCACCTCGCGCCCGGCGGCCCGGCTGATGACGGCCACCGCGTCCGCGAAGGACAGCGCGCGCGGGCCGGTGACCTCGTAACTACGCCCCTCGTGGCCGTCGCGGGTGAGCGCGGCGACCACAACGGCGGCGATGTCACCGGCGTCCACGAACGGCTGCCGCAGCTCACCGACCGGCACCGCGACCTGCCCGGCCCGCACGGCCTCGCGCAGGAAGCCCTCGTCGAAGTTCTGGTCGAACCACGAGGGCCGCACGATCGTCCACTGCACGCCCGAGTCCTTGACCGTGCGCTCGGCGGCCAGCAGCCGCTCGTCCCGCATGACCTCGATGCCCCCGCTGGACAGCAGCACGATCCGGCGCACCCCGCTGCGCACCGCCTGCGCGACCAGCTCCGGCTCGATCGGCTGGCCGTCCGGCGCCATGAGGAACATGCGCTCGATGCCTTCGAGGGCCGGCCGCCAGGTCTTGCGGTCGGACCAGTCGAAGGGGATGGGGGTGTGCCGGGAGGCGACGCGGATCGCGTTCCCTCCGGCTTCCAGCATGGCCGCCACCCGGCGGCCGATCGTTCCCGTCGCACCCAGAACCAGCATCATGCCCAGTCACGTGCCCCGAATCGCGGCGAAATCCCAGGCTCCGCTAGAGCAAAGTGCTCCAGTAGCTCCAGAACCGCACCAGGATCAGGGTGACGACCGCCAGGAACCACAGCACGATCGGCACCGTGTGGTAGCCGCTGCGCCGCAGGTTGTGCAGGGTGACGTACCAGAAGAGCACTGCGGTGACCGCCCAGACCACCATGCAGTAGGGGCACAGCGCGCCGATCTCGTAGAGGCTCTGGTAGATCAGCCAGTGCACGAGGACGAAGCCGAGGCTCACGCCGGTCTGCAGGCCGTACCAGAACCAGCGGGGCAGACTCGCGCCGGCGAGCAGGGCCGCGCCGACGGTCGTGACGACGGCGAAGGCGGCCACGCCGAGCAGCGGGTTGGGGAAGCCGAACAGCTCGGCCTGCCAGGTGCGCATGATCGAGCCGCACGACAGGACCGGGTTGAGGCTGCAGCTCGGGACGTAGCCGGGGTTCTTGAGCAGCGCGATCTTCTCGACGCTCAGCACGAAGGAGGCCAGCAGGCCGATCGCGCCGCCGCTCAGCAGCAACCACGGCAGCAGCCGCGGGAACGGGGCCTCAGCGCTTGAGTGCGGCATCGATGAGGGCCTTGAACTCGTCGGCGGACTGCGGCTGGATCTTCGTGCCGTTGAGGAAGAAGGTCGGCGTGCCCTCGACCCCGAGGGCCTGGCCCTCCTCGGCGTCCTTGGTCACCCGCTTCAGGGTCGCCGGGTCGCGGTAGGCCTTCTCCCAGGCGGCCACGTCGAGGCCGAGGTCCTGCGCGTAGCCGCGGAAGGTCTGGTCGGCCGGCACCCGCTTCTCGCCCCACTCGGGCTGCCGCTCGAACATCCGCTGGTACATCGCCTCGAACTTGCCCTGCTGCGCCGCGGCCTCGACGGCGCGCGCGGCGCGCTCGGCGTTGAAGTGGCTGGCGATCGGGAAGTAGCGCACCACGAAGGTGACCTTGCCCGCGTAGTCCTTGCGGAGCTGTTCCACCACCGGGTAGTGGGCGGCGCAGCCCTCGCACTCGAAGTCGAGGAACTCCACCAACGTGACCTTGCCGTCCGGGGCGGTCTGCAGCCGGTGGCTGTCGGCGCGCACGGCCTGGGGCCCGCCACCGCTCTCGGCGACGGGGGCGCGGTTGATGAGCACGATCGCCGCCAGCACGACGGCGAAGACGCCGATCACCGTGAGCGTGACGGCGAGATTCCGCTTGCGTGCCGCGCGCTGGGTGTCCTGGGCGCGCATCGCCGCGATCTTCTCTTTTCTCGACATGCCTCTACTTCTACACGACGTAGAAGACGATTGTCGCGTAATCTTCTACTTGTTGTCGAAGAAGGGGGTCCACCCGTGCGGCTGGGCAATCTGGAGCGCTCGATCATGGAAGCCCTCTGGGAGCACCCCGACGGCCTCCTGGCCCAGGAGGTCGCCGCCGCGGTGCCCTCCGAGCCCGCGGTGACCACCGTGCTCACCGTGCTGGTACGGCTGACGCACAAGGGCCTGGTCACCCGCGAGGCCGCCGGCCGGGCGCACCGCTACCGCGCCACGGGCACCAAGGACGCCTTCGTCGCCGAGACCATGCGGGCCGCGCTCGACGAGGCGGGCAACCTCAGCGCGGCGGTCAACCGCTTCGTCGGCACCGTCTCCCCCGAGGTCGCCAGCGCCCTGCGCGCCGCGCTCGACGAGCGCCGGGGCCAGTCGTGATCGGCTGGGCGCTGCTCGCCGGACTGTGCCTGCTGCCGCTCGCCTTCGCCCGCCGCCTGGCCGGGGCCGCCTGGGTACGCCGGCAGCCGCGGGCCGCGCTCGTCCTGTGGCAGGCGATGGCCTTCGCCGCCGGGCTGGGCGCGGTCAGCCTGGGGCTGGTCGCGGCGGTCACCCCGCTGGCGGCGGCCTTCCCGCACGGCATGCACGCCTTCGCCCACCAGCTCCTGGCCGGGGAAGGGCTGGCCGGTCTCGGTCCCGCCCACCTGGCCGCCCTGGTGTGGTCGGTCGGGCTGCTCGGCTGGCTGGCCGGGCACATCGTGCTGACCACCGTCCGCACCCGCGCCGAGCAGCGGCGCCAGCGGCTCATGATCGACCTGGTCGCCGAGCACTCGGCGGCGCACGACGCGCACGTGCTGCCGGGGGACGAGCCGGTGGCCTACTGCGTCTCGGGCCGGGTCGTGCTCAGCCGGGGCACGATCGACCTTCTCACCGCCGAGGAGCTGCAGGCCGTACTCGCGCACGAGCGGGCGCACGCCTCGGGGCGGCACGATCTGGTGATGTTGCCGTTCGTCGCGCTGGGCAACGCCTTCCCGCGGCTGCCGTTCGCCCGGGTCGCGCGGGAGGCGGTGCTCGGGCTGCTGGAGATGCTGGCCGACGACTCGGCCCGGCGGACGCACGGCGACCTCGTCCTCGCCGGAGCCATCGTCCAAATGATCACCCCGGCCGCCGCCGCGCCGGTCACCCCGACCGGTTCTACGGCCACCATCCCGCCCGCCGCCTCCCCCGGTTCGCCCGGTTCGCCCTCCGCCCCCTCGCCCGGTTTCGCCTTCGCCGAAGGGGTGGTCGTGCACCGGGTCGAGCGCCTGCTGGGCGGTCTGGGCCGGGGCTCCCGGCTGCTGGCCGCGGCGGCCTACTGTGCCTCCGCCCTGCTGGTCAGCGGCCCGGCCGCGGTGGCCGTCGCCCCGATCATGTGCAGCGCCCGCCTGCTGGAGTGCGAGGCCGACCGCGCGGCGGTCGCGGTGTGCACGCCCAGTGGCCGTTGCGAGAACGCCCACCCCTCCGCCGCCCGCCCGCACGAGCCGCACCTGCACACCCACCCGCGCGCCGCCTCGGCCTCGCGCTGACCCCCGGGCCGCCCATGATCTGGCTGGATGTCCGCCGCCACAGTCTGACCAAGAAGGGCCCGGCCCGTGGCCGCGGTTCGCACCTGTCCGCCGAGGGCGTCGCGCTGGCCCGCCTGATCGGCGCCGGGGCCGGCCCCTATGAGCGGGTCGTCACCAGCGCGTCTCCGCGCGCCGTCGAGACCGCCGTCGCGATGGGCTTCGCGGTGGACGACACCGCGGAGTGGCCGTCGGGCTATGTGGCGGACGAGATCCCCCGGCACGCGCAGTGGGAGTGGGCCGACCCCTACCAGCGGCTCGCGGCCGTCGTCCGGGCGGGCCGCACGGCTGCGGGGGTGGCCGGGGAACTGCGGGGGATCTTCCTGGACGCGCTCGACGGGGTCGGCGAGGGTGGCTCGGCGCTGCTGGTCGGGCATGGCGGGGCGATCGAGCTGGCGCTGGCGGCCTGTTTCCCGGACGGGGATCACGCTTCCTGGGGTGCGCCGTTCGCGCACTGCGACGGCGTACGGCTGGGCTTCACCGGCGGGCGCTTCGCGACCCTCGCCTTCGACCGAGCCGTCACCTATACCGGGCGATAGCACCCGCCCAGGAAGCTACACGGGGCGGTAGCGGGCGCGGAGGCGGACGAGCGGCTGGGTCGAGGAGTCGATGTAGTCCACGGCCAGCACCCGGGCGATGAACAACGTGTGGTCCCCGGCGGGCACGACCTGGGAGGTCTCCAGTTCGAGCGCGGCCACCCCGCCCTCGACGACGAAGGCCCCGGTGTGCTCGCCCCGGTGGTGGGGCACGCCGGCGACGAGATGCCGGGCGCTGGGCCGGCCGGCGGTCGCGAACCGGCTGGCGATGGCGGCCTGCCCGGCGCCGAGCAGGGAGGCGGCCCAGCGGTCCTGCCGCAGCAGCACCTCGCTGAGATAGCCGGTGGAGCCGAGCGAGACGAGGACGAGCGGCGGGTTCATGGACACCGACATGAGGGCCGACACCGTAGAGCCGAGGTCGTCCCGCCCGTCCCGGACGGTGATGACCCCCACTCCGGCGGCGAGTTGTGCCATGGCTTCCCGGAAGTCACTCACGCTCACGTCTGGAAGGGTACGTGAGCGCGAGTGAGCTTCGGCGAGCCGGGTCAGGCCAGGCCGTTGGCGGTGAGCCACTCCTTGGCCACCGCGGCGGCGTCCTGCTTGTCGATCGACAGCTTCTTCATCATCTCGACGAGGCCCTCGGTGGTGAGCTTGGCCGAGACGGCGTTGAGCGTGGTGCGGACGGTGTCGTTGACGGCCGCCTTGTTCACCAGCGGGGTGACGTTCTGGGCGCTGAAGACGCTCTTCGGGTCCTCCAGCGACACCATGTTGTTGATCAGGATCTTGGGGTCGGTGGTGAAGACGTTGCCGGCCTGGACGGTGCCGTCCTTGATCGCGTCGGCGGTGGTGTCGCCGGTCGGCTTCCACTCCTTGAACTCGACGCCGTAGACGTCCTTGAACTGCTGCTCACGACGCTGCTTGAACTCAGGCGGGCCGCCGACGGCGAACTCCTTGGAGACCTTGGCGAGGTCTTCAATGGTCTTGAGGTTGTACTTGGTCGCGGTCTCCTTGGTGACCGTGAGCGAGTCGCTGTCCTGGGCGGCGGAGGACTCGAGGATCTCCAGCTCGGCCGGGAGCTTGGACTTGAGCGCCGCGTTGACGTCGGCGGTCGAGGCGGCGGTGGCCTTCGGGTCGACGAAGAACAGCAGGCCGCCGTTGTACTCGGGCAGCACGCTGAGCTGGCCCGACTGGATCAGCTTGTAGATGACCTCACGGCTGCCGACGTTCGGCTTCTCCTCGACCTGCACGCCCTTGGCCTTGAGCGCCTGGGCGTAGATGGAGGCGAGGAGCACGTTCTCCGGGAAGTTGGCCGAGCCGACCACGACCTTCCCGCCCCCGCCGGCGGCGGAACTCCCGCCCGGCGCCGGGGTCGCGCTCGTGGTGAGCGGGTCGCCGGAACCGCAGGCGGACAAGGTGAGCGCTGCGGTGAGGAAAAGCGCCGCCGCGCTGAAAATGCGTCTCATGGAACCTATTTCCCTTCTAAGCGGGGGGTATTGCAGAGATTAGCGGATACGAACTCGCTGGCTCACCCCCGGTGAGACCGTCAGCCTCTGGGTGATCGCGAAAACCGACTGCGCGGCCAAGGCGAACAACACGATCAGTACTGAACCGCCGACCACCTGGCTGTAATCCCGGGTGGCCAGACCGTCGATGATGTACCTGCCCAGCCCGCCGAGCCCGACGTAAGCCGCGACCGCGGCCGTGGCCACGATCTGGACCGCGGCCAGCCGCAGGCCGAGCAGGATGAGCGGCAGCGCGACCGGCACGAGCACCTTGAGCAGCACCTGCGGGCCACGCAGGCCCATGCCGTACGCGGCGTCACGCAGCTCGGGATCGACGCCGCGGATGCCCTCGAAGGTGTTGACCAGGATGGGCGGTACGGCAAGCGCCACCAGCGGGATCAGCACCGGCCAGATGGAGGCGGTGCCGAGCAGCAGCACCAGCAGCACCAGCAGGCCGAGCGTCGGCAGCGCCCGCGCCAGGTTGGCCGAGACGACCACCAGCAGCCCGCCGCGCCCGGTGTGCCCGACCAGCAGCCCGAGCGGGATGCCGATCAGCGCGGCCAGGGCCAGCGCGACCAGCGAGAACCCGAGGTGCTCGACCAGCCGCTGCGGGATGCCGCTCGAACCGCTCCAGTTGGCCGGATCGGTGAAGAAGTCGATCAACCAGTTCATGCCGGCCTCCGGCCCGCAGCGCCTCGCGTCCTCATGTCGACCTCCGTGCGCGGACCCAGGGGGTGAGCAGGCGCTGGGCGAGCAGGATGAGCCCGTCGGCGACCAGGGCCAGCAGCACGATCAGCACGATCCCGGCGATGGCCGGGGTGTAGAAGTCACGCTGGTAGGCGTCGGTGAAGAAGTTGCCCAGCCCGCCCTGGCCGATCAGCGCGCCCACGCTGACCAGGCTGATGCTGGAGACGGCCACCACGCGCAGCCCGGCCAGCACGACCGGCACGGCGATCGGCAGCTCGACGCCCAGCAGCCGGCGCAGCGGCGTGTAGCCCATCGCGACGGCCGACTGCCGGACGTGGTCGGGCACCGAGCCGAGCCCGTCGACCACGGCGGGAATGAGCACCGCCACCGCGTAGAAGGTGAGCGGGATGATCACCGTGGTCCGCTCGGCCCCGGTGACCGAGAGCAGGATCATGAACAGCGCCAGCGACGGCAACGCGTAGATCGCGTTCATCAGCCCCGCGACCGGCTGGTAGAGCCAGCGCCAGCGCACGCAGGCCAGGCCGAGCGGCAGCGCGACGAGCAGGCCGAGCAGGATGGGCAGCCCGGCCATCACGATGTGCGCGCCGAGCAGGTTGACGATGCTGTTGGGGGTGTCGTTGTCCCAGTTGCTGGCCACCCAGCTCCAGCGGAAGAGCGGTTCCTCGTCCATCAGGCCGGCCCTCCCCCGGGGGTGCGCTCGCCGGCTCGCCGGTCGGCGGCGGCCCGCCGGTCGTGGCGGCTACTCATCGGCGGCCTCCGCCAGCGCGGCTTCGAGGGTCTCCCTGCGGACCACGCCCACCACCCGGCCGTCGCCGTCGACCGCCACCGCGGCGCCCGCCGGGGTCAGCAGGGCGGCGTCGAGCGCCGTGCGCAGCGAGTCGCGGCCCGGCACGAAGGTGCCGTAGGGCTCCAGGGGCCCCGAGCCGTCGGCCCGTGCCCAGCCCGAGGGCCGCCCGTCGGCCATCCGCAGTGTCCACGCCCCAGAGGTATCAGCCGGGTCCGACAGTTCGAGGCCGTCGGTGCCGAAGAACTGCAGCCGCCGGATGCCCCGGTCGCGGCCGAGGAAGTCGCGCACGAAGTCGTCGGCCGGTTCCGACAGCAGGGTCTTGGGGTCGGCGAGCTGCGCCAGCCGCCCGCCGACGCGCAGGACCGCGACCCGGTCGCCCAGCTTGATCGCCTCGTCGATGTCGTGGGTGACGAAGACGATGGTCTTCTGCAGCTCGCTCTGCAGCCGGATCAGCTCGTCCTGGAGCGAGGTGCGCACGATCGGGTCGACCGCGCTGAACGGCTCGTCCATCAGCAGCACCGGCGGGTCGGCGGCCAGGGCGCGGGCCACGCCGACGCGCTGCTGCTGGCCGCCGGAGAGCTGGAAGGGGTAACGTCCGGCCAGCTTGAGGTCGAGGCCGACGCGTTCGAGCAGTTCCATCGCGCGGTCGCGGGCCTTCTTGCGGTCCCAGCCGAGCAGGTACGGGACGGTGGCCACGTTGTCCACGATCTTGCGGTGCGGGAAGAGCCCGGCCTGCTGGATCACGTACCCGATGCCGCGCCGCAACTGCGGCGGGTCGATCGTGGTCACGTCGGTGCCGTCCAGCAGGATGCGGCCCTCGGTGGGGTCGATCATCCGGTTGATCATCCGCAGGGAGGTCGTCTTGCCGCAGCCGGACGGGCCGACGAAGACGGTGATCTCGCCGGTGGGCGCCTCCAGCGAGAGCCGGTCCACGGCCACGGTGCCATCGGCGTAGCGCTTGGTGACGGACTCGAATGTGATCATGCGCTACCTCGTCGTTCGTGCTGGGTCATGATCCCTGGTCCACCCTACGGCGATACGGAGGGTTGTGTCCCGTCACCCCTACGTGAAGCGGTTCACCTGTTTTGCTATCAAATAGGCATCCGGTAGTGCGGCAACGCCCACGGAAGCGGCATGATTGGCGACCTACCTTCCTTTCATCGCATCAGCCGCAGAGGATCCGGTCCCGTGATCTCTCAGCTCACCACGCGTACGGAGCTCTACCTCGCGCATGCCCGGGGGCTGTTCGCCTACTGCGCCGACCAGCTCGGCGACCACGGCTCCGCCGCGGACGCCGTGACCGCGGTCCTTTCCAAGGTCGTCGAGCCTCCGCCCCGGGCCGCCCTCTACGCGCTGGCCCGGCGCGAGATCCAGCGCCGCGACGTCGTCTACGCCCCGCCCGTCGTCGATCCCCTGGTCGACCCGCTCTGCTCGCTCATCGAGCGGGCGGTGCGCGACCTGCGCCCGCACCAGCGCGAGGTGCTCGTGCTCTGCGAGGTCTGCGGGCTCGACCGGGTGGAGCTGGCCTGGGTGCTCGACGTCGCCGTCGACACCGCCGACGAGCTGGCCGAGCTCGCGCGCGAGCACTTCCGGCACGCGCTCGACCGGGCCTTCTCCTCGATCGCGGTCCGCCTGGTGACCGACGAGCACCACGCGGTGCGCATGGCGCCCCTCACCGAGATCCTGCGCCGCCTGCCGTGGCCCGCTCCGCCGCCGCTGGCCGAGGCCGCGGGGCCCCTGTCCGGTACGGCGGAGCCGCTGTCCGGTACGGCGGAGCCGCTGTCCGGTACGGCCGAGCCGTACCTGCCGGAGGAGGTCGGCGAGTCGCCGCTGAATCTGTGGCCGCTCACCCCGCGCTGGCCGTTGCCGCTGGCCGAGATCGACCACCTGTCCAGCACCGGCCTGTTCCCGGCCGAGCTGGTGAGTCCGCCCGAGGGGCCGTTCGCGCACGAGGCGGCCACCGCGCCGATGCCCAAGGTGCGGGACCAGCCGCCCCTGGTGCTGGCGGCGCCGGTGCCGGTCAAGCCGTTCGAGGACGTGCGGGCGAAGGTCGAGGAGATCGTCGACAACACCCGCCGGTCGCTCGACCGCAGGGGGACACCCCGGTCCGAGCCGGGTGACGTGCTGGTCGCCGGGGAGCGGGACGACGCCTCGGGCCGGCTCTTCCTGCCCCGCCCGCAACCGCCCGAGCCGGTGTACATCATGCCGCCCGAGCCGGAGACGCCGGAGATCCCCGAGGTCCCGGAGATACCGGAGATACCGGAGGTCGCCGAGACTTTTCGGATCGCGGAGTCCCCCGAGACCCCCCAGACCTCGACGCCCGAGCCCGTGGCGGCGGCCCCCGAAGCGGTCCGGGTGGTGCCGCGGTCGCACCGGCCGATCCCCCGCAAACGACGCGACCGCCACCACGACTGGGCCTGGGAGCTGGCCGGTTTCCTGGCCTGCGTGGTGATCGCGATGGCGGTCTTCTTCAGCCTGCCGAGCTGAAGCGGAGTTCTACATGGTGTTCACGATCAGCCCGATGTGGGTGAAGTAGTTGAGCGCCCCGAAGAGCGTGAACGCCAGCCCGGCCAGCCCCCAGCACCACCCGACGACCTTGGCGAGGCCGCCCCGCCGTACCAGCGCGAAGGGCAGCAGCACCGCACCGACGCCCACCAGGACGTACAGCCCGGAGATGAAGGTGGCCTCCACCAGCGGGTACTCGGCCAGAAGCCCGGAGATGGGCTCCTGCGGCGGCGCGGCGAACAGCGTGTAGGTCCACCCGGCCGCGGCGATGCCGAAGCACGCCAGCCCCATGGCCGCGGCGAACCACGACACCGGCCGGGCCACCGCGACGACGTGCCCGGCCAGGTCCACGCTCTCGCGCAGGTCGAGCCCGCGCTTCCACAGGTAGAAGGCGGCGGCCAGGAGCATCACCCCGAAGGCCAGCGACGGCTCGCCGAAGATGATGTTGTCGAACGGGAAGCCCTGCCCGGCCAGCGGCCAGGTGAGCGTCATGTGCAGCCCGGTCGTGGTCAGGATGGTCCCGAGCACGCCGAAGGCGAGCGCGAATCCGGTGAGCCCGTCGGTGCGGCCACGCAGCAGATCCCGGCCCAGCGCGGCCATGAGGAGCAGCCCGATACCGGCCGCCACCGCCATGATCGTGTTGTAGGTGGGCATCTGGGTCCAATCGATCTTCACGCCACCAACGTGACCCAGTTCGCCCTGGCCTGCCTGCCGCGACGCCGTACCTAGAGAGAATCTTGACCGGACAGCACCAGCCCGCTCGTCGGGACGCCGGTCCCAGCCGTGACCAGCACGTTCGCCGCGCCGGGCACCTGGTTGACCGAGGTGCCGCGAAGCTGGCGGACCGCCTCCGCGATGCCGTTCATGCCGTGGATGTAGGCCTCGCCGAGCTGGCCGCCGTGCGGGTTGACCGGGAGGCGGCCGTCGAGCTCGATGCCGCCGTCCTTGACGTACTCCTTGGCCTCGCCCCGGCCGCAGAAGCCGAGCTCTTCGAGCTGCATCAGGACGAACGGGGTGAAGTGGTCGTAGAGGATGGCGGTCTGGATGTCGTCCGGGCTCAGGCCCGACCGCTCCCAGAGCTGGCGGCCGACGACCGAGATCTCCGGCAGGCCGCCGAGGTCGTCACGGTAGTAGCTGGTCATCATCTGCTGCCCGGCGCCGGAACCCTGGGCGGCGGCGGTGATCACCGCGGGCGGATGCGGCAGGTCGCGGGCCCGGTCGGCGGAGGTGACCACGACGGCGACCGCGCCGTCGCTCTCCTGGCAGCAGTCGAGCAGGTGCAGCGGCTCGACGATCCAGCGGGAGGCCTGGTGCTCGGCCAGCGTGATCGGGCGGCCGTGGAACCAGGCGGCCGGGTTGGTCGCGGCGTGCCGCCGCATCGCGACCGCCACCCGGCCGAAGTCCTCCGAAAGCGCCCCGGACAGGTGCTGGTAGCGGCGCGCGGTCATCGCCACCCAGGCCGCCGGGGTCATCAGGCCGAAGGGCACGTGCCAGCTCATCTCCAGGCCCTGCGAGGACGGCTCGCCACCGAGCCCGGCGTCGGGCTGGCCGAAGCGCCGGCCGGAGCGCTCGTTGAAGGCGCGGTAGCAGACCACGGTGCGGGCCGCCCCGGTGGCGACGGCCATCGCGGCCTGCATGACGGTGGCGCAGGCCGCGCCGCCGCCGTAGTGCACTCGGGAGAAGAAGGTCAGGTCGCCGATGCCGGTCTCGCGGGCGACCGCGATCTCCTGGTTGGCGTCCTGCGTGAAGGTGACCAGGCCGTCCACGTCCGCCGGGGTCAGCCCCGCGTCTCGCAGCGCCGCCAGGACCGCCTCGGCCGCGAGCTGCAGCTCCGTCCGTCCCGACTGCTTGCTGAACTCGGTGGCGCCGATCCCGGCGATGGCCGCGCGGGCCCTCAACGGGCGGCCCAGGGCAACGCGAAGGTGACCATGCCGGTCGCGTGGTCGCCCAGGCTGACCTTGCCGCGCACCTCGACGGTGTAGTCGCCCTCGGCCTGGGAGACCAGCGTGCCGTTGAAGCACAGCCGGTCGCCGGCGTAGGCGGGCACGCCGAGCTTGACGTTGATCCGCTTGATCATGGCTTCGGGGCCCGCCCAGTCGGTGACGTACCGCTCGACCAGCCCCATCGTGGTCAGGATGTTGAGGAAGATGTCCCTGGACCCCTGGGCCCGCGCCGCCTCGACGTCGTGGTGCAGCGAGGTGAAGTCCATGGTCGCCAGCGCGGTGGAGACCACCACGGTCGGCGTGAGCTCGATGGCCAGTTCGGGGAGCACCGAACCGATCTCGACCGTTCCGTCGGTCAGCGTTCGCATCACGTCTCCCGTGGTGCCCACATCGGAAGGATCAGTTCTTCGTCCATTGCCCGGAAGGTCACGCACAACGACATACCGATACCCACCGCATCCGCCGGGCAGTCCACAATGTTGCCCACAATCCGCACCCCTTCCGGCAGTTCCACCACAGCCACCACAAAGGGCGTCTCCCTTCCCGGAACGGGCGGGTGATGGTGGACGACATAGCTGAAGACCGTGCCCTCGCCCCTGGCGACGACGTGGTCCCGGTTGGCCGAGTGGCAGGCGGGGCACAGGGGGCCCGGCGGGTGCCGCCGCTCCCCGCAGTCGGCGCAGCGCTGGATGCGCAGCTCGCCGGCCCGCACGCCGTCCCAGAAGAACTGGGTGTCCCGGTTGACCGCCGGCCGCAGCGGGTACGGCTCGCGCCGCTCCCGTGGCCGGAACTTGAGGACCCGGAACATCATCTCGCTGACCGGCTCGCCGTCCTCGGCGTACCAGGCGATGGTCCAGGTGACGAAGTAGCCCTCGCCGAGCGCGGTCTTCTTGGGCCCGCTCAGCCCGGTGAACCGGGTCGCCGGGGCCAGCCGCTCACCCACCTTCGCGTAGCGGTGGTAGGTCTGGTCGCAGTTGGTGGCCACCACGCCGGTGTAGCCGCGCTCGTCCAGGGCGGCGAGCACGTCGTCCACCGGGCTGCCGGTCTTGTCGCGCTTGAGCCCGGGCATCGTCCAGACCTGCGCCATCGCCGGGGGCGCCACGCCGTCGCGCAGGTAGACCGGGTTGGTGTCGCCCATCGCGTCCAGCCAGTGCCGGATCATGGGCTCGTTGACCGGATCGGCCGCCGGGGCGCCGGGCACCTCCCCGACCGCGGCCTGCTTGGCCGCGAGCTCGGCCAGCTCGTCCGCGCTCATCGGGGCGGCCTCGGCAGGTTGAGCCCGAGCATCGCGATCAGCTCCCGTTGCACCTCGTTGACCCCGCCGCCGAAGGTGAGCACGACCGCCCCCTTCATGCCGTGGTCGAGCCGGTCCATGAACTCGGCGGTCGCCGGGTCGGCCGGGTCGCCGTAACGGGTCAGGATCTCCGCGACCAGCCGGCCCACCTCCTGCATGCGTTCCGAGCCGTAGATCTTGGTCGCCGAGGCGTCGGGCGCGCCCAGCCAGCCGAGGTCCATCGAGGCGGCGACCTGCCAGTTGAGCAGCTCGTTGGTGCGGAAGCAGGCGTGGATGCGGCCGATCGCCCGCCGTACGTCCGGATGGTCCAGCAGGTTCGCCGCACGGGCCCAGGCGACGAAGCGGTCGTAGGTCTGGGCGATGTTCCCGGCCGGGCCGAGCGTCACGCGCTCGTGGTTGAGCTGGTTGACGATCAGGTCCCAGCCCTTGCCGACCTCGCCGACCACCATCGACACCGGGACGCGGACGTCCTGGTAGTAGGTGGAGTTGGTGTGGTGGCGGCCGTCCATGGTGACGATCGGCGTCCAGGAGTAGCCCGGGTCGGCGCAGTCGACGATCATCATGGTGATGCCGCGGTGCTTCTTGGCCTCGGGGTCGGTGCGCGCGGCGAGCCAGACGTACTGCGCGTAGTGGGCGCCGCTGGTGAAGATCTTCTGCCCGTTGACGACGTAGTGGTCGCCGTCCAGGGTCGCGGTGGTGCGTAAGGAGGCCAGGTCGGTGCCGGCCTCCGGCTCGCTGTAGCCGATCGCGAAGTGGCACTCCCCCGCCAGGATGCGCGGCAGAAAGAACGCCTTCTGCTCCGCGGTGCCGTACTGCATGAGCGTCGGGCCCACGGTCTGCAGGGTGATGATCGGGTACGGCACGCCGGCCCGGGCGATCTCGTTGGCGAAGATCTGCTGCTCCACCGGGCCGAACCCGCCTCCGCCGTACTCCGCGGGCCAGCCCACGCCGAGCTTGCGGTCCTGGCCGAGGCGGCGGCAGTGTGCCATGTAGGCGGTGCCGAACGGGTCGTTCGCGATCTCGGCGCGCTGCTCGGCGGTGAGGCAGGCGGCGAAGTACTCGCGCAGCTCGGCGCGGAGCGCCTTCTGCTCGGGAGTGAGGTCGATCAGCATCAGGTGAGCGCTCCCATCCGGTCGAGCTGGGCGTCGGCGCCTCCGGTGAGGTGCGTGAGCTGTTTGGCCTGCGCGAAGTAGCGGTGCAGCGGGTAGGTGACGTCGAGGCCGAGGCCGCCGTGCAGGTGCTGGCAGGTGTACAGGGCGCGGAAGGCCTCGCTGACGTGGAAGGCGGCCAGCGCGGCGTCGCGCGGGTCGCCGCCCCAGGCCGCCGCCCAGAGCGCCACGTCGAGGGCGCGCGAGGCGACGTAGACGTCGGCGATCTGCATGGTGACCGCCTGGAACTCGGCGAGCGCGCGGCCGAACTGGCGCCGGGTCCTGATGTGCTCGGTGGTCAGCTCCAGCGCCCCGGCCAGGACGCCGCTCGCCTGCGCGGCGGCGGCGACGAGCACCAGGTCGCGGACGCGTTCGGCGTCGTCGCCCAGGCGCTCGCCCGAGGCGTAGGCGACGGTCGCGGCCGGTTCGCCGGTGGAGGTGAACTCCGGGACGCTCGTCCACTCGCCGACCAGCAGGACCTCCTGGCCGGTGGCGACCACGAGGTGGTCGGCCTGCGCGGCGTACGGCACGCTGCTCGCCCGGCCGTCCGTGCCCCGGGTGGCCACGGTGACCAGGCCGTCGACCGTCCGGCCGTATCCGGCGAGGGCGAGGGTGCCGGCGAGGTGCGGCAACATCGGCAGCGGGGCGGCCCGGGCGCCGACCTCGCGCAGGACCACCGCCAGCTCGACCGCGCCGAGCCCGGACCCGGCCGGTTCCGGCGCGCAGATCTCGGTCAGGCCGGCCTCGCGCAGCGCGGGCCAGGCGTCGGTCTCCGCCGCGAGGATCTCGCGGGCCAGCTTGCGCAGGTCGCTTTGGGTCTCGTCCAGGCTGAAGTCCACTAGCCCCCCAGGTGGTGTCGGCGGCCGTGCCGTACGAACTCGGCCTCGATGTCGCGGCGGTCGGCGTCGGTGAGCGGGCGGAAGCCGGTACGGCCGGGCCGCCACCAGACCTCGTCGGCGGTCAGCCACGCCTCCTCGGCCAGCAGCCGCTTGACGACCTTGTGCGAGGGCGTCTGCGGCAGCCGCTCGGCCAGGCGGAGATAGCGCGGTACGGCTTTCGCGCCGAGGTCCGGACGCCGGGCGAGGAAGTCCTGGAAGGCGTCCGGGTCGAACGGCCCGGCCAGCACGAGGGCGGCCATGACCTGGTCACCGGCGGCGGCGTCGGGCACGGGGTAGACCGCCGCCTCGACCACGCCGGGAAACTCCCGCAACACCGCCTCCACCGGGGCCACCGCCAGGTTCTCGCCGTCCACCCGCAACCGTTCCGTACCCCGTCCGGCGAAGTAGACGTAGCCGTCGGCGTCGGCGTAGGCCAGGTCGCCCGACCAGAACGCGCCGTCGCGGATCCGCTCGCGGTCGGCCTCGGGGTCGGCGTAGTAGCCGTCGAACAGGCCCAGGCCCGTGGTGTTGACCAGCTCGCCGATCGCCTCGTCCGGGTTGACCAGCCGGCCCCGCTCGAAGCGCGCGGGCTCGCGGCGGGCCCCGGTGGCCGGGTCGAGGATCTCGACGCCCTCGGGCAGCCGGCCCAGGCTGCCGGGCGGTCCGGCCGGGTCGGGGGTGATCGAGACAGCGGTCTCGGTCGAGCCGAAGGCGTCGATCACGAAGCAGCCGAAGCGCTCGCCGAACCGGCGGACCGCCACCGCGCTGCCCTCGTTGCCGAAGACCAGCTTGAGCGGGTTGTCGGCGTCGTCCGGCCGTTCCGGCGTGGCCAGGACGTAGGACAGGGCCTTGCCGACGTAGTGCAGGTAGGTGCAGCCGTGCTCGCGCACCTCCGGCAGCACCGCCGAGGCCGAGAAGCGCCTACGCACCACCAGCGTGGCGCCCGAGGCGACCGCCGGGGCGTAGGCGGCCATGAGCGCGCCGGAGTGGAAGAGCGGCATCGCGCAGTAGACGGCGTCGTCCGGGGTGAGCAGCGCGCCCAGGCTGGCGCCGGGGACGGCGAGCTTGCGCTGGGTGATCCGGACGGCCCGGGGCCGGCCCGTGGTGCCGGAGGTGAAGATCAGCATGACCAGGTCGCCCGCGGGCTCGGGGGCGGGCTTGGCCGGTCCTTCGCCGTCGCTCGGAAGGGCTAGCGCGGCGGCCACCGATCGGGCGGCCTCGCCGTACGGGTCCTCGGCGACCAGGAGTCCCACGTGGGTGGCGGCGGCGTCGCGGGCCAGCTCGGCGGGCGAGCGGGTGGGGTTGAGCGCCACCACCACGTGCCCGCTCAGCGCGGCGGCGCCGACGAGGAACAGCAGTTCGGGCCCGTTGTCCAGGAGCACGCCGACGTGCAGGGAGCCGCCGGGCGCGGCGGCGTCGAGCCGGGCGGCGCGTTCCCGGCATCCGGCCACGTACTCGCGCCAGGTCCAGGTCCGGCCCTCGAAGCGCAGGCCGGGCCGGTCGTCGCCGGCACGGGCGGCCAGGAGGTCGGCGAACCGCTCGCCCATCCGCTACCTCCACCAAGCGCTCGGTCAACACCTGGAAAACTAGAACAGATTCTAGACGGCGTCCAGAGGACACCCTGAGCGTCAAGTCAGGAAATATCCTGATTACCCGGAAGACATGGGTGGATGGCACTCCTTAGTGACTGGCCAGTAACAAGCGGGGATCCGGAACCATCAGATAACGTGTTCTCATGCGCACCCCCGCAACGGCGGCCACCACCCCGGTCCCGCCGTCCCCCGGCGAGGGCGAGATGGAGAGCGACCCGCACTCCGGCGCCTCCGGCGCCCGCACCCGCAGCCAGCACCAGCGCCGCAAGCGCATCGTCCAGGCGGCCGCGGCCCTCGCCTCCCGCGGCGGCGTCGAGGCCATGCAGATGCGCACCGTCGCCGAGCGCGCCGGAGTCGCCCTCGGCACCCTCTACCGCTACTTCCCCTCCAAGATGGACCTCGTCGTCGCGGTCGTCGGCGAGGAGATCGACCTGCTGGAGAGCTCGATCGAGCGCCGGCCGCCGAGCGCGACGACCGCCTCGGGCCGCGCCGTCGACGTGCTCATGCGGGCCACCCGCGGGCTGATGCGCGAGCCCGAACTGGCCGACGCGCTCATCCGGTCCCTGATCATGGCCGAGGTCGAGACGCCGTTCGGCGACCGCATGGCCGGGCTGCTGCTGCGCGTCTCCGGCCGGGCCGTGGCCACCGACGAGGAGCACGCGCTGGCCGGCTCGCTGTCCAGCGTCTGGGTGCACGAGCTGCTGGAGATGCTGCGCGGGCGGCGGACCTACGAGCAGATCCAGCACCGGATCGAGATCGCCGCCACGCGCCTGCTGGCCGACTTCTAGGCCAGCTTGCCGAGGTTGGCCACCAGCTCCTCGACCTGCCCGGCGTAGCCCTGGTAGCTGAACCGGGTCTCGGCCCGCCAGGGGTAGATGTGCCCGGCCTTGACCGCGGGGAGCTTGGTCCAGGTCGGCTTCTTGGCGTACTCCTCCAGCTTCATCGACTGCGCCCGGGCGTCCACGAAGATCGCGTCAGCCTCGTACTTGTCGACGTTCTCCCAGCTCAGCGTCTCGAAGTAGCCGGCGTCGTCCACCTTCTCCGGCTCGATGATCTCCAGGCCCTTCGAGACCAGGTACTTCTGGTCGGGGAACTCCGACGGCTTGCACACCCAGAAGCCGTCCGGCGAGCCGGCGCAGAACAGCAGCCTCCGCTTAGTCTTGGCCGCCTCGACGAGGGCGGTCTCGGCGGCCTGGAAACGGGCCTGGGCCTGGGCGTCGATCGCGCCGCCGAGCGCCACGGCCAGCTCGCCGTACCGGCGGATCAGCTCGTCGCCCGCCTTGCCCTGCTGCGCGATGCCGAGGGTCGGGGCGACCTGGGCGATGGCGTCCTTCGACTTCTCCGGCACGTACCAGAGCTGGTCCTTGACGTACATGCCGGCGACCAGCAGCTCGGGCTGGAGGGAGATGTACTTCTCCAGGTTGAACTCGTCCCAGACGTTGCCGATCGTCTCGACCTTGCTGACGTCGATGTCGCCGGCCTCGGGGTCCTTGGCGCCGTCCTTGAGGCGGTGCGGGCCGAAGACGCCCAGCGGGCGCACGCCGAAGTCCCAGAGCGTTGCCGCGGCGCTGACCTGGGCGATCACCCGGGTGGGCCGCTTCGGCAGGCTGATCGTCTTGCCCCGGTCGTCGGTGAAGGTCCAGCCGCCGGCCGAGCCGGAGGGCTGGGGCGCCGCCTGGGAGGACTGCGGCTTGCTCTGGCCGCATGCCGACAGCAGCGCCAGAGCGCCGCCGCCGAGCAGTAGCTGCCTGCGGGATACGGGCATGGGGGGCTCCTAAGGTAAGCCTTGCCTCATTACATCACCTTTAGGTTAGCCTTGCCTAAATGTGGCTGACGAGAGAGGTCCTGTGAAAGCCAAGCCCCTCGGGCTGCTCGGGGTGGCCGTCCTGCTGCTCCTGGCGGTGACGGCCAGCATCGTGTATGGCGCGCGTCCCGTGCCGCTGCAGACGGTGTTCGACGTGCTCACCACCCCCGGCGACACCGCCGAGCACACCGTTGTGCTGGACGTACGGCTCCCGCGCACCCTCCTCGGCCTGGCCGTCGGCACCGCCTTGGGGCTGGCCGGCGCGCTGATGCAGAGCCTCACCCGCAACCCGCTCGCCGACCCGGGACTGCTGGGCGTCAACCAGGGGGCCGCGCTGGGCGCGACGGTCGCGCTCTTCGCGCTCGGCATCACCGACCCGGCCGGGTACGTCTGGTTCGCCTTCGCCGGGGCGGCGCTGGCCGCGGTCGCCGTCTACGCCCTCGGGGCCGCCGGGCGCGCGGGGGCCAGCCCGGTGCGGCTCACCCTGGCCGGCGTCGCCTTCGGCATGGTCTGCACCGCTTTGTGCCAGGCGTTGCTCCGGATGGACGCCCAGGTGTTCGACCGCATGCGCTTCTGGCTCACCGGCTCGCTGTCCGCCCAGACCCCGGACGTGCTGACCCGGCTGGCGCCCTTCCTCATCGTCGGCGTCGTGCTGGGGCTGAGCCTGGCCCGGCCGCTCAACGCCCTGGCGCTCGGGGACGAGGCGGGGGCGGCGCTGGGGGCCTCCCTCGGGCGGACCCGGCTGCTCACCGCGGTCGCGGTCACCCTGCTGTGCGGGTCGGCCACCGCGCTGGCGGGGCCGCTCTGGTTCGTGGGGCTGGCCGTACCGCATGCCGTACGGGCCTTGGTGGGGCCGGACCTGCGCTGGCTCCTGCCGTACTGCGCGCTGGCCGCGCCCGCCCTGCTCCTGGCCGCCGACGTCGCCGGGCGTCTGATCGCCCGGCCGGGCGAGGTCCAGGTCGGCATCATGTGCGCCGCCCTCGGCGCGCCCATCCTGATGTTCCTCGCCCGCCGCGGAAAGCGAGCCGCCGTATGAACCGGGCCCTCAGGAGTTCGGCGAGCGGCGGTAGGAACCGGCCGCTCCGGAGTTTGGCGAGCGGCCGCATGAAGCGGGCCCTCCGGGATTCGTTGCTGCGGAAGGCGGGCGGCCGGGCGACTGGTGTGCCGGCGTCGACCGGGTCGGGGAAGCGAGCCGCCGCATGATCGTCCGTTTCGGTCCCTGGTCGGTACGGCTGGCGCCGCGGGCGGTGGTCGTGACGCTCGCGCTGCTCCTGCTGGCGGCGGCGGTCAGCGCCCTGGCCCTGTCCACCGGCGAGATCACCGTGCCGATCCCCGACATCCTCGCCGCGCTGACCGGCGAGGGCAGCCCCATCGCCGAGCTGATCGTGGCCAACCTCCGCGCCCCACGCCTGGTCACCGGCCTCCTGGTCGGCGCGGCCTTCGGCCTCGGCGGAGCGATCTTCCAGAGCCTCACCCGCAACCCCCTGGGCAGCCCCGACGTGATCGGCCTGACCGCGGGCGCCTCCACCGGCGGCATCCTCATGGTCGTCGCCGGCGGCGCCGCCTGGCAGATCGCGGCCGGGTCGCTGCTGGGCTGCCTCCTCAGCGCCGCGCTCATCTACGCCGTCGCCTACCGAGGCGGGGTGGCGGGACACCGGCTGGTGCTGGTCGGCATCGGCGCGGGCGCGTTGTTGCTGGCGGTCGACTCCTACCTGCTGACCAGGGCCAACCTCAACGACGCGGCCAACGCGGGCGCCTGGCTGACCGGCAGCCTGAGCGGGCGGGGCTGGGACCACGCGATCCCGATGGGCCTGGCGCTTGCCGTACTGCTCCCGGTCTGCGCGGTGCTGGCCAGGCCGTTGCGGATGATGGAGATGGGCGACGACGCCGCCCGCGCGGCCGGCATCCGCGTGGAGCGGGTGCGGGGGGCCGCGCTGGTCGCCGGCGTCCTGCTGGCCGGGGCGGCGACCGCCGCGGCCGGGCCGGTCATGTTCGTCGCGCTGGCCGCGCCTCAGCTCGCCCGGCGGATGACGCGCGGCGCCGGCCTCAGCCTGCCCGCCTCCGCGCTCACCGGGGCCGTGCTGCTCGCCCTGTCCGACCTGATCGCCATGCGCGTGATCGCGCCCTCCGAACTGCCGGTCGGCGTGGTGACCGCCGCGCTCGGCGGCGCCTACCTCGCCTTCCTCCTCCGAAGGGACCGCTGATGCCCGGCCCGACCCGAAGGGACCGCTGATGCCTGGCCCGACCGGATCCGACCGCACCTTCCGAAGGGACCGCTGACCGATGGCTCGCTTGACCGGATCCGACCTCACCCTCGCCTACGACCGCCGGGTCATCACCACAGGCCTGGACGTCACCATCCCCGACGGCTCCTTCACCGTGATCATCGGCCCGAACGCCTGCGGCAAGTCCACCCTGCTGCGCGCCCTGGCCAGGATGCTGAAGCCGAAGGCCGGCGCGGTCCACCTCGACGGCGCGCTGATCACCTCCCTGCCCAGCAAGGAGGTCGCCCGCCGGCTCGGCCTGCTGCCGCAGACCTCGATCGTGCCGGACGGCATCACCGTCGCCGACCTCGTGGCCCGCGGACGCTACCCGCACCAGCGGCTGATGCGGCAGTGGTCCAAGGCCGACGAGAGCGCCGTCGCCTCGGCCATGGCCGCCACCGACGTCACCGACCTGGCCGCCCGCTCGGTCGACGAGCTCTCCGGCGGCCAGCGCCAGCGCGTGTGGCTGGCGATGGCGCTGGCGCAGGAGACCCCGATCCTCCTGCTCGACGAGCCCACCACCTTCCTGGACATCGCCCACCAGATCGAGGTCCTCGACCTGTGCGCCGGGCTGCACGAGCAGGGCCGGACCCTGGTCGCCGTCCTGCACGACCTCAACCAGGCCTGCCGCTACGCCGACCACCTGATCGTCATGCGCGACGGCCGCATCCTCGCCGAGGGCGAGCCGGGCTCGATCATGACCGCCGACCTGGTCCGCGAGGTCTTCGGGCTGCGTTGCGAGATCATCCCCGACCCGCAGACCGGCACCCCGCTGGTCGTCCCCGAGGCCCGCCGCCGCCCGGCCCGCACGCACTGACCGCCCTTCCGACGGAACCCTTACCGCGGCGGTCGGTGCCGCCGCCGGGAAACCCGAGGTCGAAGGTCGTTTTCCCGAACGCAGGGTGCGGCACGAAATTGTCGGTGGCCTGGCATATACATGGAGGCATGACGGACAACGAGGAGTTCCTTCGTCTGGCCGACCCGTTGCGGCGCGAGCTGATCGCGCACTGCTACCGCATGACGGGTTCCGTTCATGACGCCGAGGACCTGGTCCAGGAGACCTACCTGCGGGCCTGGAAGGCCTATGAGAAGTTCGACGGCCGCGCCTCCGTGCGCACGTGGATGTACAAGATCGCCACGAACACCTGCCTGACCGCGCTCGACAGCCGCCAGCGCCGCCCGATGCCGACCGGCCTGGGGGCGCCCAGCGCCGATCCCAGCGACGAGCTGGTCACCCGGGAGGTGCCGTGGCTGGAGCCGCTGCCCGACTCCATGGTCGATCCCGCCAACGTCGCGACCTCGCGCTCCTCGCTGCGGCTGGCGCTGATGGCCGCGCTCCAGCACCTTCCGGCCCGCCAGCGGGCGGTCCTGGTGCTGCGTGAGGTGCTGCAGTGGAAGGCGGCCGAGACCGCCGAGGTGCTCGGCACCACCACCGTCGCGGTCAACAGCATGCTGCAGCGCGCCAAGGCGCAGTTGGAGCAGGCGGGGCTGCGTGAGGAGGAGCTCGCCGAGCCGTCCGCGCAGGAGCGCAAGGAGATCCTCGACCGCTACGTCAAGGCGTTCGAGGACTACGACGTCGCCGCGATCGTGGAGCTGTTCACGCAGGACGCGGTCTGGGAGATGCCGCCCTTCGAGGGCTGGTACCAAGGCCCGGAGGACATCGTCCGGCTCATCACCACCTGGTGCCCGGCGAAGGTTCCCGGCGACCTGCGGCTCATCCCGACCGAGGCCAACGGCCAGGCGGCCTTCGGCATGTACTTCAAGGGCGAGCCGTTCGCCATCCCGGTGCTCACCCTGTCGGGCGACCGGGTGAGCCACGTGAGCCAGTTCTTCGACCTGAGCCTCTTCAAGACCTTCGGCCTGCCCGACCACCTCTAACCGGCCCACCTCCGACCGGCCAACCTCAGACCGGCCCACGTCCGACCGGCCAACCTCAGACCGGCCCACGTCCGACCGGCCCGCGTCCGACCGGTCTCCCATCGGCCGAACCACCTCTGACCGGACCACTCCGAGGGGTGACGCGGGTGAGCCCCCTCGCCCGCGGGGGCCGACAGCGGGGCCTTCGCGGGCGTGTTCTCCCTCTTCGGCGGCGGGGTGGGCGAAACGGGCCGAACCGTCTCTGTCCCAACCGTCCCTGACCGGCCTCCCTAGTCCACCCAAGGAGTCTCTAGCCGAGCTAACTAGAACACGTTACATTCACGGTCATGGGCACCCCCGTGATCGTCGAAGCCGTCCGGACCCCCATCGGCAAGCGCAACGGCTGGCTGGCGGAGCTGAAACCGCAACAGGTTCTGGCTGCCGCGCTCACCGGCCTGTTCGAGCGGTCCGGCGTCGATCCGGCCGTGGTCGACCAGGTGTTCGCGGGCTGTGTCACCCAGGCCGGGGAACAGGGCAACCACATCGGCCGGTACTCCTGGCTGTATGCCGGCCTTCCGTACCAAACCGGGGTGACCACGATCGACGCCCAGTGCGGCTCCTCCCAGCAGGCGGTCCACCTGGTGGCGGCGCTCATCCAGGCCGGGGTCATCGAGGTCGGGGTGGCCTGTGGCGTGGAGGTGATGAGCCGGGCGCCACTCGGTAGCAACGTACGGCCTGCCAACCCCAAGCCGGATGACTGGTCGCTGGACCTGCCCGACCAGTTCACCGCCGCCGAACGTATCGCCCGGCGCCGTGGGTTGACCCGGGAGCGCCTCGACTGGCTGGGCGCCCGCTCCCAACGCCTGGCCGCCAAGGCCTGGGCGGACGGCCGCTTCGACCGCGAGATCATCCCCCTCACCGTCCCGACCAGCCCAGCCACCACCTCAACCACCGCCTCGGCCTCAGCCTCACCGGTCTCACCGACCACCCGCCCACCCTCCCCACCGATCCCCGGGAACTCCGAGGGAGGTGCGGGGGACCAAGGTGCCCAGGCTCCCGGTGGCCGGGGGGACGCGCGAGCCGCTGGGGTGGACGAAGGTGGCCGGGGGGATGTCCGGGCCGCTCGGGTGGGCGAAGGTGTCCGAGGTGCCTGGGCAGTCCGTGGTGGCGGGGCAGCCGAAAGCGGCGGGACTGCGGGAGGTGGTGGGGCTGCCGGAAGGGGCGGGCACAGGGAAGACATGCGGCAGGTGCGGCGGGATCAGGGGTTGCGGGAGACCTCGGAGGCGGGGCTGGCGGGGTTGAAGGCGGTGGTGCCGGGTGGGTTGCACACGGCGGGGACGTCGTCGCAGATCTCGGATGGGGCGGCCGCGGTGCTGCTGATGAGTGAGGAGGCCGCGGCGAGGTACGGCAAGCGCCCCCGGGCCCGGATCCTGGCTCAGGCATTGGTCGGAGCGGAGCCGTACTACCACCTGGACGGCCCGGCGGAGGCCACCAGCCGGGTGCTACGCACGTCCGGCCTGACGATAAGCGACATCGAGCTGTTCGAGGTGAACGAGGCGTTCGCGGCGGTGGTCCTGTCCTGGGCCCAGGTGCACGCCCCCGACTTCGACCGCGTGAACGTGAACGGCGGCGCCATCGCACTCGGCCACCCGGTCGGCGCAACCGGCGCCCGACTGATGACCACCGCCCTGCACGAGCTCGAACGGTCCGGAAAGGGCACCGCGCTGATCTCGATGTGCGCCGGGGGCGCGCTCGCTACCGCCACCGTCCTCGAGAGGGTCTAGACTCCAAGACATCCGATGTCTAGAAGGAGTCCGGCGTGGCCGTCACAGACGCTGCGATCGACAAGATCAAGCAGATGATCCTCTCCGGCGAACTCGCGCCGGGCGCCAGGTTGCCCAAGGAGGCTGACCTGGCCGAACACCTGGGCCTGTCACGTAACTCGCTCCGGGAGGCGGTCCGCGCACTGGCGCTGATCAACGTGCTCGACGTCCGCCAGGGCGACGGCACCTACGTGACCAGCCTGGAGCCGGGCCTCCTGCTCGACACCCTGTCCTTCGTGCTCGACCTGCACCGGGACGACAGCGTCATCCAGTTCTTCGAGGTGCGCCGCATCCTGGAGCCGGCCGCCACCGCGATGGCCACCGAGCTGATGACCGACGAGGACATCGCCGAGCTGGGCGCCATCCTCGACTCCCTGCCGGAGGAGCCGACCATCGAGGAGCTCGTCGACAACGACCTGAAGTTCCACCACCGGATCGCGCGCGGCTCGGGCAACAGCGTGTTGTGCTCGTTCATCGAGAGCCTGGCCGGGCCGACCCAGCGGGCCCGCGTGTGGCGGGGCCTGACGCAGGAGGGCGCGCTGACCAAGACGCGGGAGCAGCACACCGCGATCTACGAGGCCATCGCCGCCCGGCAGCCCGACGTGGCGCGTTCGTGGGCGACGGTGCACGTCGCCGGCATAGAGGCCTGGCTGCGCAAGGCCCTCGACTGACCTTCCCTTCCGCGGCGCCCGTCACGCTCCGCCATACGTGCGTGCTCTGCGGGTACAACTCCGGTCATGCTCGACCGATACCGGGACAAGCGCGATGCCAGCCGTACCCCCGAGCCTTTCGGCGAACCCCGGCCGGGCTCGGACGACAGCTTCGTCATCCACGAGCACCACGCCCGCTCCCTGCACTGGGACCTGCGCCTCGAACGGGCCGGGGTGCTGGCCTCCTGGGCGATTCCCAAGGGGCTGCCGCCCGACCCCAAGGTCAACCATCTGGCCGTGCACACCGAGGACCACCCGATGGAGTACGCGACCTTCGAGGGCGAGATCCCGCAGGGCGAGTACGGCGGCGGCGCGATGTCGATCTGGGACCGGGGCACCTACGAGACCGAGAAGTGGACCGACCGCGAGGTCAAGATCGTGCTGCACGGGGAGCGCGCGTCGGGGCGGTTCGTGCTCTTCCAGACCGACGGCAAGAACTGGATGATCCACCGGATGGATCCGGCCACCCGCGATCCCCTGCCGCCCGCCGAGCCCATGCTCGCGATGCGGCGGTCGCGGGCGCCCAAGGACTTGTCGCGGTACGCGGCCGAGTTCGCCTGGGGCGGCCGGCGCACGATCGCCACCATCGACGGCGGCCGGACTAACGTGAAGCTCCTGCGCCCGCTGGCCGAGCGGTTCGGCAGCCGCGCGGCGATGCTGGACGGGGAGCTGGTGACGCTGCAGGGGGTGGAGGTCTTCGTCTGTTTCGACGTGCTCTACGACGACGGCGTGAGCCTGGTCGGCGAGCCGTACACCCGGCGGCGCGAGCTGCTGGAGGAGCTGGACGTGTCGGGTCCCCGCTGGCTCACTGCCCCGGCCTGGGCCGGGGAGTTCGCGGCGGTCCGGCAGGCGGCCCGGGAGCAGCGCCTGCCCGGCGTCGTCCTCAAGCGCCTGGATTCCCCGTACGTCCCGGGTGAGTCGAAGCACTGGCTCCATCTGCCGAGCTGACCGGCTCGTCCACGAACTCGCCGAGCAGGCGCAGCTCGAAGGTCTCCTCCAGCTCCAGCAACGCCTCCGGCGGCACGTGCCCGGCCGGGTAGGTGAGGTTGAGCCAGATGAGCGGCAGGACGCCGCCGGTGCCGGCGAGGGCCCGCACCGGGTCGATCAGTTCCTGCTCCAGCTCCGATTCCCGGCTGAAGGCCGCGGCTCGGAAGCGGAGGTCGGGGTGGCGGTCGGTCAGGGCGCGGAGGTGGTCGCGCATCCGCAGCAGGATCTCGTAGTCGGCCGCACGGTCCCCCGTGCAGCGCGTGCTCACGTACTCGCGGCAGGCCAACGGCATAGCTGAGGATAACGGGCGCCCCTGCCAGGCCGGGGCGCCCGTGGGCGGTCAGCGGGTGCCGGTGCAGGTGAGGGCGTCGGAGGCGGCCCGGCTGGCGGAGGTGATGGTCACGCCGGGCATGAGGTGGGCACACGCGGCCATGGGACTGCCCGCGCCCACGAACTGGAAGCCGCCGCCCCACTTGGAGGCGTAGCAGTTGAGGCCGTAGACCTCGTAGAAGCCGATCCAGGCCGTGGAGTTGACCTGGGAGCTGCAGTACCCGCCGATGCTGAGCGGGCCGTGGGTGGCGGTGACGGTGTCGGCGTGGGCGGCTGTGGGCAGTGCTAGGGCGGTGAGCGCCCCGGCGGCGAGCAGGGTGAGGATCCGGCGCTTCATGCTGCCTCCCTGGGGGTTGTTGATCAGATTGTTAAATAGGAAACTTTCCTAAGCAATATCTGTCGCACCCCAGGTCGGCGCTATTTTCCTTCACTCACTCACTGGAGACGGAAGAAAGTTCCGGCCACAGCGCCTCGGGCACCGGCGCCGCGGCCAGCGCCGCGTTGGCCCGGATCTCGGCCGCCGACTTGGCGCCGACGACGATCGAGGAGACCGCCGGGTGCCGCAGCGGGAAGGCCATGGCGGCCTGCGGCAGCGAGACGCCGAACCGCTCGCAGGTCTGCGCCAGCCGCCGGGCCCGATCGAGCAGGGCGGGCGGCGCGGGCAGGTAGTCGAAGGTGCCGGCGGGCTCGGGCGTGGCCAGGAGGCCGCTGTTGAAGACCCCGGCGGCGATCACCTGCACCCCTCGCGCGGCGCACTCGTCGAGCAGGGGCAGGCCGCTCTGGTCGAGCAGGGTGTAGCGGCCGGCGAGCATGACGACGTCGAGGTCGGTCTCCTGGACGAACCAGAGCGGGACCTTCCACTGGTTCATCCCGATGCCGATCGCGCGGATCAGCCCCTCCGAGCGCATCCGGTCGAGCTCGGGGTAGGCCTCCTCCAGCGCCTGCTCCACGTGGTCGTCCGGGTCGTGGATGAGCGCGAGATCGACGGCCGGGACGCCGAGCCGTACCAGCGACTCCTCCAGGGAGCGGCGCACGCCGGCGGCGGAGAAGTCCCAGCGGCGGCGCAGGTCGCTCCGGACGGCGAAGCCGGCGGTGTCGGGCTCGACGGGATAGCCGGGCTCCAGGAGCCGGCCGACCTTGGTGGACAGCACGTACCCGGAACGCTCGCGCAGGGCCGCGCCGAGCCGCCGCTCGGACAGGCCGAGGCCGTAGTGCGGCGCGGTGTCGTAGAGCCGGACGCCGCTGTCCCAGGCGGCGTCCACGGTCGCGCGGGCCTGGGCGTCGTCCACCTCGGCGTAGAGGTTGCCGATGGGGGCGGCGCCCAGCCCGAGCCGGGGCAGGTCGATCACCCGAGCTCCCACACCTGCCGGAGCCCGGTGGACTCCTGGTCGAAGTCGCCGTCGAGCAGCCGGTTCATCTGCCGCTGCCAGGCGATGTCGGCCGGTTCGTGCTTCATCCCGGCCTGGAAGGCGGCCCAGTCCTCGACCTCGACGTAGTGGAAGAGGTCGAGGCCGTCGCGCCAGATGCGCCAGACGTGCACGCCGTGCCGGCGCAGCGCCTCGTCGAGGTCGGCGGGGACGACGGCGTGCTCGCGGTCGTAGATCTCCTCGCAGCCGGGCTTGAGCCGGGTGCGGATGGCCAGGCGTTGCATCAGTCCTGTGCCTTTCCGCCGGCGACCCGGCTGATGATGAGCGCGATCAGGATGATCAGACCGTAGACCACCGGCTGCCAGAAGCCGGACACGCCCTTGAGGGTCAGGAGGTTCTGGACCAGGCCGATGACCAGGACACCGGTGAGGGCGCCGAGGATGGTGCCCTTGCCGCCGTCCATGCTCACGCCGCCGATGACCGCGGCGGCGAAGACCATGAAGATCCAGCCGTCGCCCTGGCCGGAGCCGATGGCGCCGAGCCGGCCGGTCTCCAGGATGCCGGCGAGCGCGGCGAGCACGCCGCCGAGGATGAAGACGCCCCAGAGCACCCGGTCCACCCGGATGCCGGCGGCGCGGGCGGCGTCGGCGTTGCCGCCGATGGCGTACAGCGAGCGGCCGACGCGGGTGTAGGCCAGGGCGAAGATGCCGCCGGCGAACAGGATCGCGGCGATCCAGATGGCCGCGGGCAGGCCGAGCCAGGTGGTGCTGCCCAGGTAGAGGATGGATTCCGGCAGCTTGAAGAGGGTCTTGCCCTCGGTCGGCCCGAGCTGCAGGCCGCCGATGACGATCATCATCGCGAGGGTGACCACGAAGGCCGACAACTGGAACCTGAGGATCAGGAAGCCGTTGAACGCGCCGATCGCCGCGCCGATGAGCAGGCAGAGCGGGATCACCAGCGCCGCGGGCAGCCCCAGGCCGAAGCCGCCCGCGGAGGCGGGCACGACCAGCATCACCGCGATGGCCGGGGCCATGCCGACGGTCGCCTCCAGCGACAGGTCGAACTTGCCGGAGATGAGGATCAGCGCCTCGGCCAGGACGACCAGCGAGATCGCGGCCTGCTGCTGCAGGACGTTGGTGAGGTTGCCCGCGGTCAGGAAGAACGGGTCCAGGATCGCGCCCACGATGAGCAGGAGCACGATCACCGGGACCAGCGTGAGGTCCCTGAACCTGGTCAGGCGCAACCTGGGTGCCGTCAGTGTTGTCACTCTTCGATGCCTTCCATCACGGCCACGAGTTCGTGGTCGGTCCATCCACGTGGCACGTCCTTCACGATCCGGCCGTGGAACATCACCAGGACGCGGTCGCAGATGCGCAGGTCGTCGAGCTCGTCGGAGACGACGACCGCGCCGGCCCCGCGCTCGGCGGCGTCCTCCACCGCGCCGAGCAGGGCCTGCTTGGCCTTCACGTCGACGCCGGCGGTGGGGTTCATGACGACCAGCGCGGCGGGCTCGTCCACCAGGGCGCGGGCGAAGACGACCTTCTGCGCGTTGCCGCCCGACAGGTCGCCGACGGGCTGCTCGGGGCCCTCGGTCTTGATGTCCAGATCCTTGATCATCTGTACGGCTCGCGCCCGCCGCCGGGCCGGGCTGATCACGCCGAACCGGCCGAGCTTGCCGGCGATCGGGATGGTGGCGTTCTCCCCCACCGACAGCAGCGGCACGAAGCCCTCGTGGTGCCGGTCCTCGGGCACGAAGCCCAGCCCGGCCGCCAGGAAGGCGGGCACGTCGCCCGGTTTGGGCTGGGTGCCGTTGACCGTGACCGTCCCGGCGTCCGGCCGGCGCAGCCCGACCAGGGTCTCGGCCAGGCCGATCTTGCCGCTGCTGGCCGAGCCGGCCAGGCCGATCACCTCGCCGGAGCGCACCTCCAGGTCGACGCCCTCGTAGCGGCCGGCCAGCGACAGCCCCGAGGCGGCCAGCACCACGCCGGACCCGGGGGTACGGCTGCGCGCCTGGTAGGCCGCGGTGGCCTCGCCGGTCATGGCGTCGACCAGCTCCTGGTGCGGCAGGTCGGCGACCGGGCGGGTCATGATGTGCCGGGCGTCGCGGAAGACCGTGACGCTCTGGCAGATCTCGTACACCTCCTCCAGGTGGTGCGAGATGTACATCATCGTCACGCCCTGCGCCTTGAGCGCCCGCATGCGGACGAACAACCGCTCGATCGCCGGGCCGTCCAGCCGGGCGGTGGGCTCGTCGAGGATGATGAAGCGCGCGCCGAACGACAGCGCGCGGGCGATCTCGACGAGCTGGCGCTGCTCCACGCTGAGCTCGCCGGCGAGGCGCTCGCCGTCCACGTCGACCTCGTAGGTGTCGAGCAGCTCGCGGGCCTTCGCGCGCAGGGCCCGCCAGTTGATGATCCTCCCGGTGGTCTGCCGGTGCAGGAAGAGGTTCTCGGTGACCGTCAGGTTCGGGATGATCGTCGACTTCTGGTACACGCAGGCGACTCGTCGCCGCCAGGCGTCCCGGTCGGCGAGGGCGGGCGCGGGCGTTCCGGAGAACAGCACCTCGCCCTCGTCCGGACGCTGGAGCCCGGTCAGGATCGACACGAGCGTGGACTTGCCCGCGCCGTTCCTGCCCACGAGGGCGTGCGTCTCGCCCTCGGCGATCGAGAGGCCGGCGCCGTTCAGCGCCGTCGTGGGACCGAAGCGCTTGGTGATGGACCGGGCTTCAACGTGAATGTTCATCTACTTGACCGTGTTGCCCCAGAGCTTCGGGTCGTCGACGTTCTCCTTGGTGACCAGCGGCGCGGGGAGCTGGTCCTCCAGGCCGTTCGGCAGCTCGATGATCGTGCTGTCGTGGTCGGTCGGTCCCGGCTTGAACGTCTTGCCGTCCACCGCGGCCTTGGCGTAGAAGAGCGCGTACTTGGCGTACAGGTCGGCCGGCTGTGAGACGGTGGCGTCGATCTCGCCCTTGCGGATGGCCTCGAACTCCTGCGGGATGCCGTCGTTGGAGACGACGAAGACGTGCTTGGGGTCCTCCGGCGCGACCAGCAGGCCCTTGGTCTTCAGCACCTGCAGCGTCGGGGCCAGGTGCACGCCGCCGGCGTGCATGTAGACGCCCTTGAT
The DNA here is from genome assembly GCF_040655795.1 of Nonomuraea sp. NPDC050310. Lineage (NCBI taxonomy): Bacteria > Bacillati > Actinomycetota > Actinomycetes > Streptosporangiales > Streptosporangiaceae > Nonomuraea > Nonomuraea sp. NPDC050310. The sequence continues at coordinate 167,914 of NZ_JBFAKP010000009.1, forward strand.
GTCGGGGTGCTGCTCCAGGCGGGTCTGCAGCATCGAGGCGGCCTTGCTGCCGTCCCACTCGGTCGGCTCGTCGAAGACCTGGATGCCGGGGAACTTGCCCTTCATGCACTCGTGGAAGGCCTCGGAGCGGTCGCGGCCGTTGATCGAGCCGAGCGCGCCCTGGAGCTGCACGACCTTGCCCTTGCCGCCCAGCTTCTCGCCGAGGAACTCGCAGGCCTTGGTGCCGTAGGCGCGGTTGTCGGCGCGCACGACCATGTAGACCTTGCCGGTGTCGGGGCGGGTGTCGACCGTGATGACCGGGATCTTCTTGGTCTCGAGCTGCTGGAGCGTGGTGGCGATGGCCGCGGTGTCCTGCGGGGCCATGACGATCGCCTTGGCGCCCTGGCCGGTCAGCGTCTGCACGTTGCTGACCAGCTTGGAGACGTCGTTCTGCGAGTTGGTGGCGTTGAGCAGGTCCACCTTGAGCTCGCCGGCCATCGTCGGCACGTACTTGATGTAGGAGTTCCAGAAGTCGGAGTCGGCGCGCGGGTGGTCGATGCCGACCTTGCCGCCGCCGGCCGCCGCGGTGCCGTCCGAAGTGGACCCGCAGGCCGCCAGCAACGTCACCATCGCCGCGCCGGCGAGAACGGAAGTGAGCTTCATGCTTACCCTTCCACGGGCCGCAGCCGCAGCCCTTGCATGCCACCGTCGACCGCCAGCGCGGTTCCAGTCGTGGCTCCGGATTCAGGACCAGCGAGGAAGGCGATCGCCGAGGCGACCTCCGCCGCGCTGACCAAGCGGCCCATGGGCTGCCTGGCGTTGAGTGCCTTGCGCTCGGCTTCGGGATCGGTGGCCGAATCGAGCAGCCTCTGCACCCAGGGGGTGTCGGCAGTGCCGGGGTTGACGCAGTTGACCCTGATTCCTTCGCGGACGTGGTCGGCGGCCATCGCCAGGGTCAGCGACAGCACCGCGCCCTTGGTCGCGCTGTAGAGGGCCCGCATGGGCAGGCCCGCGGTGGCGGCGATCGAGCAGGTGTTGATGATCGCCGCGTGCTCGGACCTCCGGAGGTACGGCAGAGCCGCCCGGCTGACCCGGACCAGCCCGAGCACGTTGACGTCGTAGACCTTGAGCCACTCGGCGTCCGGGTTGTCCTCGACGGTGCCCTGGGCGCCGATGCCGGCGTTGTTCACCACGATGTCGAGCCCGCCCAGGCGCTCGGCGGCCTCGGCGACAGCCGTACGGACCTGCTGGTCGTCGGTCACGTCGCAGCGGATGCCGTCGGCGGGCGGGACCAGGTCGAGTGCCACGGCCCGCCAGCCCCGGGCACGGAAGGTCTCCACGACGGCCAGGCCGATGCCCGAGCCGCCGCCGGTCACGATCGCTCTCATTGGTCCCTCCAGACGTCGCCGCCGGGATAGCTGTGGGCCGCGATCGACTCGGCGTGCATCTGCGCGCTGAAGCCGGGGGTCAGCGGCGCGCGGTAGTTGCCGTTCTCGATCACGACCGGGTCGACGAAGTGTTCGTGCAGGTGGTCCACGTACTCGATGACCCGGTTGTCCATCGTGCCGGTGACCGCGACGTAGTCGAACATCGACAGGTGCTGGACCAGCTCGCACAGCCCGACGCCGCCGGCGTGCGGGCAGACCGGGACGCCGAAGCGGGCGGCCAGCAGCAGGATGGCGATGTTCTCGTTGACGCCGCCCACCCGGGCCGAGTCGAGCTGCAGGTAGGACAGGGAGCCCGCCTGGAGCATCTGCTTGAAGATCATGCGGTTCTGGACGTGCTCGCCGGTGGCGACCTTGATCGGGGCGATGGCGCGGGCGATGGTCGCGTGGCCGAGCACGTCGTCGGGGCTGGTCGGCTCCTCCACCCAGTGCGGGCGGAACTCCCGCAGCGCGGTGACCCACTCGATCGCGGTGCCGACGTCCCAGCGCTGGTTGGCGTCGATGGCGATCGGGAAGTCGGGGCCGCAGACCTCGCGGGCGGTGCGGAAGCGGCGGATGTCGTCCTGGAGGTCGGCGCCGACCTTGAGCTTGATCTGGGTGAAGCCCTCGTCGAGGGCCTCCTTGCACAGGCGGCGCAGCTTGTCGTCGTCGTAGCCGAGCCAGCCGGGTGAGGTGGTGTAGGCGGGGTAGCCGTGCCGCTTGAGGTGCTCGATCCGCTCCCGCTTGCCGGGTTCGGCCCGGCGCAGGATCTCCAGCGCCTCCTCCGGGGTGAGGGCGTCGCTGAGGTAGCGGAAGTCGATCAGGTCGACGAGCTGCTCGGGGGTCAGCTCGGCGAGCAGCAGCCACAGCGGCTTGCCCTCGCGCTTGGCCTTGAGGTCCCAGAGCGCGTTGACGACCGCGGAGATCGCCATGTGCATGACGCCCTTCTCCGGGCCGAGCCAGCGGAGCTGGGAGTCGTAGACCAGCTCCTTGTACAGCGCGCCGAGGTCGTCGGCCTCCCGGCCCACGACGTAGGGGCGCAGCGCGTCGATCGCCGCGGTCTGCACGTCGTTGCCGCGGCCGATGGTGAAGGCGAAGCCGTGGCCCTCCAGGCCGTCGTCGCTCTTGAGCACCACATAGGCGGCGGAGTAGTCGGGGTCGGGGTTCATCGCGTCGGAGCCGTCCAGCTCCCGCGAGGTCGGGAAGCGGATGTCGTGCGTGACCAGCTCAGTGATCATGCCTGGCCCACCGTCTGGCGCTGCCGGCCGAGACCGTCGATCTCCAGTTCCATCACGTCTCCGGCCTTGAGGTAGGGGAAGCCGCCGAGGGCCACGCCCGCCGGGGTGCCGGTGTTGATCACGTCGCCCGGCTCCAGCACCATGAACTGGCTGAGGTAGCGGACGATCTCGGCCACATCGAAGATCATGTTCTTGGAGGAGCCGTCCTGGCGCAGCTCGCCGTTGACCCACAGGCGCAGGCCGAGGTCCTGGGGCTCGCCGATCTCGTCGGCGGTCACCAGCCAGGGGCCCAGCGGGTTGAAGGTCTCGCACGACTTGCCCTTGTCCCACTGGCCGCCGCGCTCCAGCTGGAACTCGCGCTCGGAGACGTCGTTGGAGATGGCGTAGCCGGCGACGGCGGCCAGCGCCTCCTCGCGCGATTCCAAGTAGCGGCAGGTCCGGCCGACGACCACGGCCAGCTCGACCTCCCAGTCGGTCTTCACGCTGCCCCGGGGCACCAGGACTTCGTCATGAGGTCCGATCACCGTGTTGGCCGCCTTCATGAAGACGACCGGCTCCTCCGGGACCGCCGCGCCGGACTCGGCGGCGTGGTCGCGGTAGTTCAGCCCGATGCACACCACTTTGCCGGGACGGGCCACGGGTGCGCCGATGCGCAGCCCCTCGGCCTCGATCACCGGGAGGGACCCCTGCTCCAGTGCCCGGCGGACGCGCTCCACACCGCCGGAGGCGAAGAACGCCCCGTCGAGCTCGGCCTCCCCGATGTCGCGCAGGCGTCCGGCGGCATCCAGCACGGCCGGCCGTTCCTGCCCGGCAGGTCCTACTCGCAGCAACTTCACAACAGCATCCCCTAGCCCATACATCGGATGTCTTGAGGCTTGATGCTGCTATGGTCGGACCAATCATGTCAAGACCCGCACAGGAGATACCTCCGATCTGTGACCTGGGTAAAGTTGGACACATCTCCCCAGGTCGGGGGCTATGTGCGCTATACATCGGATCACAACGCGGGTAGCAGTCGTGTTTCCAGGGGCCCCGCCCGCTGCCCGCTCCCCTGTCGCCGGAGGATTCATTGGCCGCCACGCTCTGGTACGACCAGCCCGCCACGTCGTGGGAGAACCAGTCGCTGCCGATCGGGAACGGGGCGCTCGGCGCGACCGTCTCCGGCGGCGTCGCCGGCGAGCGGCTCCAGTTCAACGAGAAGACCCTGTGGACCGGCGGCCCCGGCTCCCGGGACGGCTACAGCTCCGGCGACTGGACGAGCCCGCGGCCCGGGGCCCTGGCCGAGGTCCAGGCGCGGCTCGACCGCGACGGCCGGATGCCGCCCGAGGAGGTGGCCCGGATGCTCGGCCGGCCGCGCATCGGCTACGGCGCCTACCAGACCTTCGGCGACCTGCACCTCGACACCGGCCACCACGACGCCACCGGCTACCGCCGCGAGCTGTCGCTCGGCGAAGGGGTGGCACGGGTCGCTTACACGGCGGGCGGGGTGCGTCACACGCGCGAGTACTTCGCCAGCCACCCCGGCCACGTGATCGCCGGCCGGCTGGCCGCCGACCGGCCCGGCGGGCTCTCCTTCACCCTCCGGCACACCTCGCCGCGCGACGACCAGCGGGTGACGGCTCGCGACGGGCGGCTGACCATCCGCGGGGCGCTGGCCGACAACGGGCTCCGCTTCGAGGCGCAGGTCCAGGTGGTGGCCCTTGGCGGCAGCCGGCGCGACGAGGGCGACCGGGTCGTGGTCGCCGGGGCCGACAGCGCCTTCTTCGTGCTCTGCGCCGGGACCGACTACGCGCCGGTCCACCCCGGGTATCGAGGGGAGGATCCGCATGATCGGGTGACTCGTGCGGTGGACGCGGCGGTGGCGCAGGGGTACGAGGCTCTGCTGCGGGCGCACGTGGCCGATCACCGGGCGCTGTTCGACCGGGTCACGCTCGATCTGGGCGGGGGTTTGCCCGCCGTACCGACCGATCGGCTGCGGGCGGCCTACACCGGCGGCGGCTCGCCCGACGACCGGGCGCTGGAGGCGCTCTTCTTCGCCTACGGCCGCTACCTGCTCATCGCCTGCTCGCGCGCCGGCTCGCTGCCGGCCAACCTGCAAGGGGTGTGGAACGAGGCCACCGACCCGCCCTGGGCGGCCGACTACCACACCAACATCAACCTGCAGATGGCCTACTGGCCGGCCGAACCGGCCAACCTGGCCGAGACGGCCGCGCCCTACGACGCCTACGTGGCCTCGCTGGTCGAGCCAGGGCGGCGCACCGCGGCCGGGATGTTCGGCTCGCGCGGCTGGGTCGTGCACAACGAGAGCAACCCGTACGGTTTCACCGGCGTGCACGACTGGGCCACGGCCTTCTGGTTCCCCGAGGCCGCCGCGTGGCTGACCCAGCAGTTGTACGACCACTACCGTTTCGGGCTCGACCGGGACTACCTGCGCACGGTCTACCCGATCATGCGCGAGGCCGCGCTGTTCTGGGTGGACAACCTGCGCCCCGACCCGCGCGACGGCCGGCTCGTCGTCTCGCCCAGCTACTCCCCCGAGCACGGCGACTTCTCCGCCGGGGCCTCGATGTCCCAGCAGATCGTCTTCGACCTGTTCACCAACGTCCTGGAGGCCGCCGCCGCGCTCGGCGAGGACGAGCCCGAGGTACGGCAGGCGCTGGCCCGGCTCGATCCGGGGCTCCGCGTCGGCGGGTGGGGGCAGCTCCTGGAGTGGAAGGGCGACTGGGACGACCCGGACGACACCCACCGGCACGTCTCGCACCTGTTCGCCCTGCATCCCGGCCGGCAGATCGAGCCCGGCTCCGCGCTCGCCGAGGCGGCACGGGTCTCGCTGGCCGCGCGCGGCGACGGCGGCACCGGCTGGTCGAAGGCGTGGAAGATCAACTTCTGGGCCAGGCTCCGTGACGGCGACCACGCCCACCGGATGCTCGCCGAGCAGCTCCGCGGCAGCACCCTGGACAACCTGTGGGACACCCACCCGCCCTTCCAGCTCGACGGCAACCTCGGCGCGACCGCGGGGATCGCCGAGCTGCTGCTCCAGTCGCAGACCGGAGTCGTCGACGTGCTGCCCGCCCTGCCCTCGGCCTGGCCGGCCGGCTCGGTGACCGGGCTGCGCGCCCGTGGCGCGGTGACCGTGGACGTCACCTGGAGCGGGGGTACGGCAAGCGAGATTGTCCTGCGCACGGGATCGACCGGGCCGCTCCTGGTGCGGAACTCCATGCTGACCGGCCCCTACCGCCTGCTCGACGACGCCGGCGAGCGGGTCGGGCACACCCGTTCCGGCTCGACGATCACCTTCGCCGCGGGCGCCGGGCGGGGCTACCGGATCGTGGCCGGCGCTTGACGGTCGTACAGGACGGAGGTAGAACACGTTACAACGTGGTGAGTCTACCAAGCGCTTGATCAAGTAGCGCGGTGAGGTGGCCCGGTATGCACATCGACCTCGTTGACCAGGACCAATATGCTCACTCTGGCCCGCCCTTGGCGCAGCTCGCCTGGCTCAGAGAGCACCACCCGGTCTACTGGCACGAGGGAGAACCAGGTTTCTGGGCAGTCACCAGGCACGCAGACGTCACCCACGTCTCACGCCACTCGGAGCTCTTCTCCTCCGCCAGGAAACTGGCGCTGTTCAACGAGATGCCCGAGGACCAGCGCGAGCTCCAGCGCATGATGATGCTCAACCAGGACCCGCCCGAGCACACCCGCCGGCGCTCCCTGGTCAACCGCGGCTTCACCCCGCGCACCATCGGCGCGCTGGAGCAGCACATCCGCGACATCTGCGACGACCTGCTCGACCAGTGCACCGACGAGGCCGACTTCGTCGCCCAGGTCGCCGCCCCGCTGCCCCTGTACGTCATCTGCGAGTTGCTCGGCGCGCCGGTCTCCGACCGCGACAAGATCTTCGCCTGGTCCAACCGCATGATCGGCGCCCAGGACCCCGACTACGCCAGCACCCCGGAAGAGGGCGGCGCGGCGGCCATGGAGGTCTACGCCTACGCCGCCGAACTCGCCGCCCAGCGGGCCGCCGCCCCGCGCGACGACATCGTCAGCAAGCTCCTGCGGCCCACCGACACCGGCGAGCGGCTGACCGACAACGAGTTCGAGCTCTTCGTGCTGCTCCTGGTCGTCGCCGGCAACGAGACCACCCGCAACGCCGCCTCCGGCGGCATGCTCGCCCTGTTCGACCACCCCGACCAGTGGGCCCGCCTCGTCGCCGACCCGGGCCTGGCCGGCACCTGCGCCGAGGAGATCGTCCGCTGGGTCTCCCCGGTCAACCTCTTCCGTCGCACCTCCACCTGCGACCAGGAACTCGGCGGCGTGCCCATCAAGGAGGACGACAAGGTCGTCGTCTTCTACTCCTCCGCCAACCGCGACGCCGCCGTCTTCACCGACCCCGACGTCTTCGACATCGGCCGCGACCCCAACCCGCACATCGGCTTCGGCGGCGGCGGCGCGCACTTCTGCCTCGGCAACCACCTCGCCAAACTCGAACTGCGCGTGCTGTTCGAGCAACTCGCCCGCCGCTTCCCCCGCCTGCAGCAGACCGGCGAAGCCCGGCGGCTGCGCTCGAACTTCATCAACGGAATAAAGGAGTTGCCCGTCCGCCTAGGGTGACCTTGTGCACGTCATCGACATCTCGCCCGACCAGCGCCTGCTCGACCTGCAGCGCGCCGCCTACGCCGTCGAGGCCGCCCTCATCGGCGACGACCGTATCCCGCCCCTGCACGAGCCCCTCGCCGACCTGCTCGCCGCGCCGCTCACCTGGGTCGGCGCCTTCGACGGCGACGCCCTGCTGGGGGCCATCGCCTGGGAGGCCGACGAGGACGCGCTGGACATCAACCGGCTCGTCGTCTCACCCGCGGCCTTCCGTCGCGGCATCGGCCGGCTCCTCGTCGCCACCGCTCTCGACCGCGCCGCCGGCCGTACGGTGCTGGTCTCCACCGGCCGCGACAACGCCCCCGCCCGGCGGCTCTACGAGGGGTACGGCTTCACCTGGCTGAACGACGTCGAGGTCATCCCCGGCCTCTGGATCACCAACTACCGCTTGGCTCCCTGACCTTCTTGCCAGGACCCTTCCACCACCTCGGGCCCTGTTCCCCTGTCCTGCCGCCTCTTTCCTGGCCAGGCCGCCCCCGTTCACTGCTCATCCACAGATCCACCTCGGGTGCCCCCTTATCCCCAGAACCCCGTTCGGCGCCCATCCCAACCACGCCGCCGCCCGCATCCTTGACCGCGTGTCCCTCCTGACCCGAGCCCGCCTCCTCACCACCCTCCTCCCCGAGGCCGTCGCCTGCCGCCAGACAGCCGCCCACGTATGGGGCCTGGCCACCCTCCCTTGGTCCAAGCCCGAAACCGACATCCCCGTAGACCTGATCACCCCCACCCCCCTGGACATTCCCGGCTGCCGCACCCACCAGGACCCCCTCCCGCAAGCCGACGTCACCACCCACACCGGCATCCGAGTCACCACCCAGGAACGCACCGCCCTCGACTGCGCCCGCCACCTCCCCCGCCACACCGCGGTAGCCGCCCTCGACCAGTTCCTCCGCCTGGGCCTCGACCTCGACACGTTGGCCCGCCAGGTCAGCGGCTTCTGGCGCCTGCGCGACACCCTGGCCATGGCCGACGCCGGCGCCGCCTCCCCACGCGAGAGCTGGCTGCGCGTCACCCTGATGGAAGCCTGCCTCCCCCGCCCGACCACCCAGATCCACGTCCCCCTGTCCGCGGACCGCCGCGCCTACCTCGACCTCGGCTGGCCGGACTTCAAGGTCGCCGTCGAATACGACGGCAACGAACACCACTCCACCCCCGGAGCCCGCGCCCGTGACCAACGCCGCCGCGACGCCCTCCGCGCCCTGGGCTGGCGCGTCATCACCGTCGACCGCACCATCCTCCCCGCCCGCACCGCCGACCTGCTCGAGGTCGTCACCGACGCCCTCATGGAACGCGGCTGGCAACCCGGCCCAGCCCGCATGACCGCCATCCTGTCCCGCATCCGCGCCGCCCGCCGCCCCACCACCCACCGCCGCAGAACCTGGCGCACCTTCCGCTAGCCCCCTCGACCCGCACCGCTGCCCCTCGGACAAGCGGGTGACCGTCAGGAAGACAGAGCGGGCCCGTCACCCGCATAGAGCCAGACGGGCCACAGACGGAGTACGGCGGGCCACTCGGACCCAGGTGGGCCTAAGGTCGCCCACAGCGCGGCTAGCGGAGTACGGCGGAGCGGCCGGGGTGGATGGGCAGGGTGAGCGGGCGAGGTGAGCGGGCGGCTGAGCGGACAGGCATGGGGCGACGGGGTGGGCGGGCGCTAGTTGGATGGAATTGGGTGCATCCGAGGTGGAGTCGGCTGTATCTGGAGTGGGCCCCAGGTTGGTCGCGGGGAGACAGCGGCTGGCGCGGTCGGGATGATGGTGGCGTGAGAAATGGAGCTTCCCGGTTCACCCACCTGATGCTTGCGAGACAGGACGTGCGACCCGATGTCGGTCGGAAAGGCCGAGTGGCGCCGACCACCAGAGTGCCCGGGGTTACCGGAGTGCCTGAGGTCGTTCGCAAGGAAGGACCCACCCAAGGACCCGCTGCCGGGCGACGGGATGAGGGTGACGCCACCCTGGAGGGCCGCGGCGCAAAGGGCACCGAGGGTTGGCGGTTTCGGCTGATGGGGTGCGGGTGGGTTGGCGGCGGGGACGAGAGGGTGGCGGCGTGAACGGGGTCACAGCCCAGGTCATCAGCACGGAGCGGCTGGACCTGCTCCCGCTCCGGGTGGAGGACGCCGAGGAGATGGCTGAGGTGCTGTCGGATCCGGCGCTACACGCCTATATCGGTGGGACGCCGGATGATGCCCAAGCGTTGAGAGCCCGGTATGAGCGCATGACTGCGGGTTCACCCGATCCGGCGATCACGTGGTTGAACTGGGTGATCCGGCTTCGCGACGAGGCCCGCCTGACGGGCACCGTACAGGCGACGGTCAGCCCCGCCGGGGAGGAGCGGATCGCGGAGATCGCATGGGTGGTGGGAAGCCCGTGGCAGGGACGTGGCATCGCCAAGGAAGCGGCTCGCGGGCTTGTCGAGTGGCTCGGTCGGCAGGGGGTGCAGGTGGTCGTCGCGCACGTCCATCCCGAGCATGAGGCGTCCGCCGCGGTGGCCGCGGCGTGCGGGCTGGCACCTACGGACATTTGGCACGACGGTGAGGTCAGGTGGGAGCGGACGATCGGGTGACGGGCGAACCACCCAACGGGACTCGGCGAACGGCGGCCCGCTGAGATCGTCCCCGCTTGTCCCGGACTGAGTGGGTAATCAGCCAGCGGGGATCAGCTCCCATGTCCCCTAAGACCAAGCGGGCAGGCCGCTCGCGTCGATCAGGCCGCTCATCCCTGACACCAAGCGGACCGGCAATCCGCCACACCGAGCAGATGAGCAACACGCTTACGAGAGGCCCTGCACACCCAAGTGGCCGCGGTCAGGGCCAGGAGGAGTCCTGGTCGGGGTCGCCGCCGGCCGACAGGAGGTGGAGGTCGGATTCCACCATCATGGCCACGAGCTCGTCGAAGGACACCGTGGGTTCCCAGCCGAGCTGGACGCGGGCCTTCTTGGGGTCGGCGCAGAGGAGGTCGACCTCGGCGGGCCGGTGAAGGGTGGAGTCGCACACGACGTACTGCTCCCAGTCCAGCCCGGCAGCGGTGAAAGCAGCCTCGACGAGTTCGCGGACGGACTTCATCCGGCCGGTGCCGATGACGTAGTCCTCCGGGGTGGCGGCCTGGAGCATGAGGTGCATGGCCCGGACGTAGTCCCCGGCAAAGCCCCAGTCACGACGGGCTTCGAGGTTGCCGAGCCGCAGCTCGGAGGCAAGGCCGAGCTTGATCCGGGCGACTCCGAGGGAGACCTTGCGGGTGACGAACTCGGCCCCGCGCCGCGGGGACTCGTGGTTGAAGAGGATCCCGGAGACGGCGTACATGCCGTAGGACTCACGGTAGTTCTGCGTGAGGAAGTGCCCGTAAGCCTTGGCGACGCCGTACGGAGAGCGGGGGTGGAAGGAGGTGCGCTCGGTCTGCGGGGTCTCGCTGACCTGGCCGAACATCTCGGAGGACGAAGCCTGATAAAAGCGGATCTGTCCGGAGGCGGCGGACCCACGGGAGATGCCGGAACACACCCGGATGGCCTCAAGCATGCGCAACACGCCCATGCCGGTGACCTCGGCGGTGAGTTCGGCCTGCTCCCACGACATGGGGACGAAGGAGATCGCGCCCAGGTTGTAGACCTCGTCGGGCTGGACCCGCTCGACGGCGGAGATGAGCGAGCCCTGGTCGAGCAGGTCGCCACGGACGATCTGCACGTCCGCCAGGAGCTTGCGGGTGCGCGACACGCGGGGGTTGGCCTGGCCGCGGGCGAGGCCCCACACCTCGTAGCCGAGCCCGAGCAGGTGCTCGGCCAGATAGGAACCGTCCTGGCCGGTGATGCCGGTGATCAGAGCGCGCCTGGCCAACGGGGTCCTCCCACTGTCGTCTGTTGGCACGGAATGTACCGGCACCGAGGTCGATCAAGCATCCGGCCCCAGTAGAACCTGTTCCACAGAATAACCCTCGGTCAAGGCAATGTCGCAGTTCGCAAGGGCTGCGACAGCCACTGGGAACAATTCCACGTGACGTACTGAATGGTAGCCTTTTCCGACTAAGGTCATCTTCCACGGTACCCACCCCGGACCCGGGGCCTACCGGTGAGAAAGGGGTGTCCGTGAGCGACGACAAGCTGCGGATCGCACTGCTGTCCTACCGCAGCAAGCCGACCTGTGGCGGGCAGGGCGTCTACCTCCGGCACCTCAGCAGGGAACTGGTCGCGCTGGGCCACCACGTCGAGGTCTTCTCCGGCCAGCCGTACCCCGAGCTCGACGAGGGCGTCCTCCTCACCAAGGTCCCGAGCCTCGACCTCTACCGCGACGAGGACCCGTTCCGCACCCCGAAGCTGGCCGAGTACCGCGACTGGATCGACTGGCTCGAAGTCGGGACGATGTGGACCGCGGGCTTCCCCGAGCCGCTGACCTTCACCCTGCGCGCCTACCGCGAGCTGAAGAAGCGGGTGGGCGACTTCGACGTCGTCCAGGACAACCAGACCCTGGGCTACGGCCTGCTCGGCATCCAGAAGCTGTTCCCGGTGGTCGGCACGATCCACCACCCGATCAGCGTCGACCGGCGCATCGAGCTGGAGGCGGCGCAGGGCTGGAAGAAGCTGACCATGCGCCGCTGGTACGGCTTCGTGAAGATGCAGGCCAAGGTCGCGCCGAAGCTGAGCCCGATCCTGACGGTGAGCGAGTCGTCCCTCGCCGACATCCACCGCGACTTCAACGTGCCGCAGGCCAACATGCGGCTGATCCCGCTCGGCGTGGACACGCGCTACTTCCACCCGCGCCCGCACCTGCCCAAGCGGCCGGGCTCGATCGTCGCCGTGGCCAGTGCCGACTCGCCGATGAAGGGCGTGGCGACGTTGCTGCGCGCGGTGGCGAAGCTGGCCACCGAGCGCGACGTCAACCTGACCGTGGTCAGCAAGCCGACCCCGGGCGGCCCGACGGAGAAGCTGGTGCAGGAGCTGTCGCTGAGCGACCGCGTCCGCTTCGTGCACGGCATCTCCGACACCGAGCTGGGCGAGCTGATCGCGACCAGCGAGATCTCCGTGGTGCCGAGCCTGTACGAGGGCTTCTCGCTCCCGGCCGTGGAGCACATGGCCTGCGGCACGCCGCTGATCGCCTCCCGCACCGGCGCGCTGCCCGAGGTGGTGGGCGACGCCGCGGTGCAGGTCGCGCCGGGCGACGCCGAGGAGCTGGCCGCGGTGCTGCGCCGGCTGCACGACTCGCCCGAGGAGCGGGCCGCGGTCGGGCAGAGGGGCTACGACCGCGTGATGGAGCGCTACACCTGGAACGTGGTGGCCAAGCGGACCGTCGAGGCACACCGCGAGGCCATCGCCGCCTGGAAGCGTCCCTAGAGACCACCCCGTCGAAATCGTCCTGAGGACAGGAGTTCGGTAAGTGCTGACCGTCGACTTCGCCAGGTTGCCCGTGGGGCCCGGCTTGCGTGTACTCGACCTGGGCTGCGGCGGCGGGCGGCACGCCTTCGAGGTGTTGCGCCGCGGCGCCGACGTGGTCGCCTTCGACATGGACCAGGCGGAGCTGGAGAGCGTCAAGGCGATGTTCCTGGCGATGGAGGAAGCCGGCGAGGCGCCCAGGGGCGCGAGCGCCGAGACGGTCCACGGCGACGCCCTGGAGATGCCGTTCGAGGACGCCTCGTTCGACCGGGTGATCGCCGCGGAGATCCTGGAGCACATCCCGGACGACATGGCCGCGATGCGCGAGCTGTTCCGGGTGCTCAAGCCGGGCGGCACCGCCGCGATCACCGTGCCGAGCTTCCTGCCCGAGCGGATCTGCTGGGCGCTGGACGAGGCCTACCACACGGCGCCCGGGGGACATGTCCGGATCTACACGCTCGCCGAGCTCAGCGCCAAGCTGAAGGCCACCGGATTCGAGATCGGCGGCCACCACCACGCGCACGGGCTGCACGCGCCGTACTGGTGGATCAAGTGCGCGGTCGGCGTCGACAACGACGAGCACTTCCTGGCCAAGGCCTACCACGAGCTGCTGGTCTGGGACATCATGAAGCGCCCGGCCGTCACCCGGATCGCCGAGGAGCTGCTCAACCCGCTCATCGGCAAGAGCGTGGTGCTCTACGTAAAGAAGCCATGATCTCGTCCGAGCAGGTCGTCCAGACCGCCAAGAGCATCGCGACGATCCAGCAGGCCGACGGCGGCGTGCCGTGGCCCGAGGGCCACGTCGACGCCTGGAACCACATCGAGTGCCTAATGGCCATGTCGGTGGCCGGGCTGACCGACGAGGTACGGCAGGGCTACGCCTACCTGCTGCGGCACCAGCGCCCCGACGGCTCGTGGCCGGCCAAGCTCCACGACGGCGAGCCGCTGGAGTCCAACGGCGAGTCCAACCACGCCGCCTACCTGGCGGTGGGCGTGTGGCACGAGCTGCTGGTGACCGGCGACGAGGACTTCGCCGCCCGGTTGTGGCCGGCGGTGAAGCTCGCCCTGGACTACGTGGTGGGTCTGCAGACCGATCGCGGTGAGATCGTCTGGGAGCGTGACGCGCGGGGCCGCGCCTCCGACTACGCCCTGCTGACCGGCTGCTCGTCCATCCACCAGGGCCTGCGGTGCGGGGTGGCGCTGGCCGAGCGGTTGCGCGACCCGCAGCCGCACTGGGAGCTGGCGGCCGACCGGCTGGCGCACGTGGTCAGGGCGCATCCCGAGGCGTTCGCCGACAAGAGCCGCTTCTCGATGGACTGGTACTACCCGGTGCTCGGTGGTGCGGTGCGCGGGCCGGAGGCCTTCGAGCTGCTGCACCGCGACTGGGCCACCTTCGTGGTGCCGGGGCTCGGCATCCGCTGCGTGTCCGACCAGCCGTGGGTGACCGGGGCGGAGACGTGCGAGCTGGTGCTGGCTCTCGACGCGCTCGGCGACCAGGGCCGGGCGCGGGCGCTCTTCGGCGACATGCAGCATCTGCGGCACGAGGACGGGTCGTACTGGACCGGCTGGCAGTTCGCCAACCGCAAGCACTTCCCGCACGAGCGCTCGGGGTACACCGCCGCCGCGGTGATCCTGGCCGCCGACGCGCTGCAGGGCTTGACGGCCGCCGCGGGCATCTTCCGCGACGCCGCCGCCCCTGCCGCCCCCGCAACGAACCCGGACGCCTGCGGCTGTACCCCCGCCCGCGCCTAGCCCAAAAGGACCGTGCCTGGCTCAAACGGGGTGCACCCCGGGCCGGGCGGAGCGCAAGCCGCTTTGCCGATTCTTTAGCGCTCCCCTCCGGAGTGCCGCCGCCCGACCCGGCCAGGCCCTGACTAGCTTCGGGAGTGGCCACAAACGGCGTCTTCGGGGGAACAGTGGGCGCACCATCGCTCTTGGACCAGCTCTGGACCGAACCGACACCTGCCGCTCCACGCGGCCTCCGGCGCCTGCTGGCCTTGGACGCGGATCGGGCCGGGCTCGCCCGGCGCCGCTTCCGGCTCCGGCCCGGACCAGCCCGCGAGATCCTGGAGCGAGCCGAGCGGTCGTGCATCCTCGGCTTCAACTCGGCGCTCGCCGAACAACCGCATCTGATCGACCAGCTACCCCCTGACCAGCGAGGGTTCGCTTGCGAAGGCGCCGCGGCGGCGTCCGCGCTCCTCGACCTGGTCACCCTGACCCGGGGCCGGCGCCTGCACGAGCTACTGGCCGGCCCCGCCGTACATCACCCCCATGCCGTGTATGTCGGGGCGGGGCGGGCGTATGCCCGCCTGCCCCTGCGGCCGGGGTTCGCGCGGTTGCATCCGCTGCATCGCTGGGCCGCGCTGGACGGGCTCGGCTTCGAGCACGGCCTGGCCGACGCCGACCGGGCGGTGGGCGAGCGGGTGCAGCCGCGGGTGCGCGGGCGCGACGAGCAGGCCCTGGCGGACCAGGGGCTCGGGCGGCTGCTGTGGGTGCACGAGTGCGCGGCGCCCGACGACGTGGCGGCACGGATCGGGTCCTTTCCGGCGCCGCGCCGGGGTGATCTGTGGAGCGGGGCGGGCTTCGCGGCGACACAGGTGGGCGGGGCGGACTCCGAGGAACTCTGTGCGCTGGCCTTCCACGCCTCGGCCGACGGGTTCCGCGCGCACCTGGCTCAGGGCAGTGCCTTCGCCGCCGCGGCCTGGTTGCGGTCGGGACACCTGCCGCTGCACACCGTGCAGGCGTCGATCCTGCTGGCCGGGGCCGAGCCCGACGAGGCGGCGGCCCGGGTGGACCGCGCGCTGATCGGCCTGGGGCACGACCCGCGCACGGCCGAGGACTACCTCGCCTGGCGAGCGCACACCCGCCGCGCCTTCACCCGCCGCTGACCGAACGTTTGCTACTGGCCAGGAACCGCTGGTCAGCCGACCCGTTCCAGGACCCGGAGCGACCCCTCGACCCGGACCTCCTTGAACCCTTCCTTCAGCGCCCGCAGGTAGACCCGGTAAGGCGCCTGCCCACCGTCCGCCGGATCGGGGTAGATGTCGTGAAAAATCAGCACCCCTCCCGGCAGCACATGCGGTGCCCACCCCTCATAGTCCCGGGTCACCGGCTCCTCGGAATGCCCGCCGTCGATGAAGAGCACCGCCAGCGGCGTGTTCCAGAACGCGGCCACCCGGGCGGAGCCGCCCACGATCGCGACGACCTCCTCCTCCAGCCCCGCCTCGGCGATGGTCGCGCGGAAGACCGGCAGCGAGTCCATCTTGCCGAACCGCGGGTCGACCAGCGTCGGGTCGTGGTGCTCCCAGCCGGGCTGGATCTCCTCCGATCCCCGGTGGTGGTCGACGGTGATCACCACCGACCCGGCCAGCCGGGCCGCCGCCCCGAGGTAGATCGCCGATTTGCCGCAGTAGGTGCCGATCTCGCAGATCGGCCCGCGCGAGCCGTACCGCAGGGCCGTCTCGAACAGGGCCAGCCCCTCGGCCTCGGGCATGAAGCCCTTGGCGAGCGAGGCGGCGCGGCGCAGGTCAGCAGGCATCTCCGTCATACAACCGAACATTACTCTTGAACCTCATTCTGGAACCTGTTCTACTGGCCTCGTGAATCAGCGCGCCCGCATCGCGATGACCGAGGAGCAGGTCGCCGCCCTCCTCGCCGAGTCCAGGAAGCTGCAGTTGGCCACGATCAACCCGGACGGGACGCCGCACCTGGTCACCATGTTCTACGCCCTGGTGGACGGCAAGATCGGCTTCTGGACGTACGGCAAGGCGCAGAAGACCCGCAACCTGGAGCGCGACCCCCGGGTGAGCTGCCTGATCGAGACGGGCGAGGACTACAACGAGCTCCGCGGCGTGCTGCTGTACGGCGTCGCCAAGCGTGTGGATGCGGTGCTGGACGTCGGCCTGGAGATCGTCCGCCGGATGACCCCCGGCGTCGACGACGAGGCGCTGCTGCCGTACGTCGAGCAGACCGGCCGCAAGCGGCTGGCCTTCGTCGTGGAGCCGACCAGAGTGGTCTCGTGGGATCACCGGAGGCTGGCATGAAGGTCAAGGTCGACTATCTGGTCTGCGAGGCCAACGCGGTCTGCATGGGCCTGGCGCCCGAGGTCTTCGAGGTGGACGACGAGGACCAGTTGCACATCCTGCTGCCCGAACCGCCCCCGGAGCTGTCCGACCGGGTGCGCCACGCCGTCCGGTCCTGCCCCAAAGCCGCTCTCTCACTGGAGGAGTAACCCCTCATGCGCGCCGCCGTCGTATCCGCCGCAGGCGATGACAAGCTCGACATCCGCGACGATGTCACCCTCACCCCGGTGGGACCGGCCGACGTCCGGGTCAGGATCAAGGCGACCGGCGTCTGCCACTCCGACCTGTCGGCCATGAGCGGCGTGCTCCCGCAGCCGATGCCGCTGGTGCCCGGGCACGAGGGCGCGGGCGAGGTCGTCGAGGTCGGCGAGCACGTCACCTCGGTCAAGCCGGGCGACCACGTGATCATCAACTGGCGGCCCGCCTGCCAGGAGTGCGACCTGTGCGTGGGCGGCCAGCCGTACCTGTGCATGAAGTACGTGATCGAGTCCTTCAGCGTCCCCAGGCTGCGCTACAACGGCGACACCCCGCTGTACGGCATGGCCGGCTGCGGCACCTGGGCCGAGGAGTCGATCGTGCCCTGGCAGGGCGCGATCAAGATCGACCCGGAGGTCCCCTACGAGGTGGCCGCGCTGATCGGCTGCGGCATCACCACCGGCGTCGGCGCGGTGCTCAACACCGCGAAGGTCCGGCCGGGCTCGACGGTCGTGGTCATCGGCTGCGGCGGCGTGGGCCTGTCGGTCATCCAGGGCGCCCGCGTCTCCGGCGCCCGGGTGATCCTCGCGGTCGACCCGCTGGAGTCCAAGCACGAGCTGGCCCGCAAGGTCGGCGCGACGCACGCGGTCACCCCCGAGGGCCTGATGGAGGCGATCGGCTCGCTCACCGGCGGCACGGGCTTCGACTACGGCTTCGAGGTGGTCGGCAAGGCCGCCACCATCCAGTCCGCGTGGCAGGCCACCCGGGCGGGCGGCGACGTCATCGTCGTGGGCGCTGGCGCGATGGACGACATGGTCTCCATCTCGGCCTTCAGCCTGCTCTTCGAGGGCAAGAACCTGCTCTCCAGCCTGTACGGCGAGGCCGACGTGCGGCACGACTTCCCCTACTTCGCCAAGCTGTGGAAGTCCGGCCAGCTCGACCTCGACTCGATGATCAGCTCCCGCATCCGGCTGACCGACCTGAACGACGCGGTCGCGGCCCTCAAGGGCGGCGACGTGCTCCGCCAGATCGTGGTCATGGACTGAGCCTGGGAGCCAGCTCCTAAGCGACAAATCCTCCTTCTGTGCCATATAGCGCCCCAATTTCCGGGAGACGCTGGAAGGGCAGGCACAGAAGGAGGACTCGCATGAGACTCGTAGCAGCACTCACCGCTCTGACCCTCACCCCCGCGACCGCCCCGGCCCAGGCCGATGCCCCCCGCTGGCAGCCCTGCGGACCCGACGGCCAGGTCTGCACCACCGTGCGGGTGCCCGTCGACTGGGCACGGCCCGGCCAGGGCGCCCTCACCCTCCGCGTCGCCAGGCTCCCGGCCACCGGCGAACGCCGCGGCAGCGTGCTCTACCTGCCCGGCGGCCCCGGCAAGGACGGCATCCAGCAGTTGGAAGAGGCCCGGGCCGTGCTGGCCGGCTTACGCCGCGGCTTCGACGTGGTCACCTTCGAGACGCGCTACCAGAAGACGATGGCCCTGCCCCAGCCGTCCTGCGCCGCTTCGGCGCCGCTGCTGACCGAGCCCCGCGACCGCGCGGACTTCGCCCGGCAGGCCGCGGCGCTGAAGCAGCTCGCGGTCAAGTGCGCGGCCGACGGCGGCGGCCTCATCGCGCACGCCGACTCGGCCTCGGCCGCCCGTGACGCCGACGCGGTCCGCCGCCTGCTCGGCGAGCGGCGGGTCGGGATCACCGCGGAGTCGTACGGCGGCATCACGGCCACCGCCTACGCCCGGCTCTTCCCCGGCCGCGTCAGCGCCCTGCACCTCGACTCGACCGTCGACCTGACCCGGCCGGTGCGGTTCGGCACCGCCGCCGAGGAGATGTTCGACCGCTTCGCCGCCTGGTGCGCGGCCAACCCGTCCTGCCGGCTGCACGGCCAGGACGTGCGGGCGGTCTGGCGCGAGCTGATCACCCGGGCCGACGCCGACCCCTTCCCTGGTCCAGGCGGCGCCCGGCTGACCGGCTTCCACCTGCAGATGGCCGCCACCGGCTTCGTCGTGCCCGGCAACTGGCCCGCCTTCGCCGAGGCCGTGGCCAAGGCGCGCGACGGCGACGCCTCCGACTTCGCCATGCAGTCGGCGGGACTGTCCGGCATGGCGAGTCAGCCCAAGAACCGGGCCGCCTGGTGCGGCGACGGCTTCGGCCTCCGGACCTACCGCGACTACCTGCGCACGCGCGAGGAGTCGCTGGCCGACTCGCCGTCCTTCGGGCGGGCGGGGACGTGGCTCGGCCTGATCTGCTCGGGCTGGCCGTACCGGCCGCCGAACCCGCCGCGGCCCATCCCCGGCGACCGGCTCCCGGCGGCGCTCGGGACCGCGTCCTGGACCGACTACCAGGCGACGAGCAGCCTGGCCGGGAGGATCCCCGGGTCGGTGACCGTACGCCAGGACGGCCCCGGGCACGTGCTCTACGTCTCCGGCGCCAGCCCGTGCGTGGCCCGGCACGTCGAGAACTACTTCCTGCGCGGCGAGCTGCCCGCCGCCGGGACGCTGTGCCCGGCGGTCACCGCCGGAGATAGAGGTCGCGGAGCAGCGACACCTCAGCCCCGTGATGGATCGCCTCGCGGTTGATGTGCAGCACGAGGTCGGCGAGCGGCCGCTCGGCGTACATGCCCTCGGCCTCGCCGCACGGGCGAAGCAGGCCGTCCTCCCCGAGGGCGGCCACCCCCGCGTTCCACGCCGCGTAAGCCGCGTCGAGCTGGGCGAGCGCCTGCTCGGCGCTGCCGGTGTAGTCGAAGGTGTCGTAGGACACCGGCGGCCCGCCGAAGTGCGCGGCCACCCGCAGGCCGAAGACCCCCACGACGAGGTGCGCCAGCCGCCAGGCGATCGTCGTCACCGGCGGCGGATCCGCCTCGGGAGCGTAGTCGATCACGTACGCGCCCGACCCCACCGCAAGGACAGGGTCGGCCGCCTCCCGCCGGCGCACGTTCCAGCTTCCGGGCACGGGCTCCCAGAGGTACTCCTCGTCCGAGAGCCCGTCGAACCGCGGGCGGAGCTGGTTGGTCCAGTGCCAGTCGAGCTGGTCACGTAGGTGCGCGTTCCAGTCCATGGCCGGTCACTTGCCCAGAACCTCCTGGTAGTGAACGTTGTGCATGACGCCGAGGATGTTGCCGAACGGGTCGACGACCGAGGCGGTCACGAAGCCCGGCCCCTGCTCGGTCAGCGGCATGTACGGCTTGGCCCCCAACTCCAGCAGCCGGTCGAGCGCCGCCTGGACGTCGTCGACGTACCAGTGCAGGACGATGCCGCCGGGCGCGTCCGGTCCCGGAGGGGCGTAACGCCGGTCGATGATCCCGAGCTCGGTCTCGTAGTCGCCGAACCGCCACTCGTAGTAGGCGGCGGGCTGGCCGTTGCCGGGCCGCTCGAAGTAGGGCTGGGCGCCCAGCAGCTCGCTGTACCAGGTCTTGGCCGCTTCCATGTCGTCGGCCCAGAGGTTGACGGTGGCCGGTCCTCGCAACATGTGGTTGCCCCTTTCGCTCTCTACGACCATAGGATCCGTTGCGGAACCTCCGGTTCCTCAACGCCAGGAGGAATGCGGAATGTTGGAGACCTCGGTCCGGCTCCTGCGGTTGCTCGCGCTGCTGCAGTCACGCCCCGGCTGGAGCGGCGGCGACCTGGCCGGGCGGCTCGGCGTGACCACCCGCACGGTGCGCAACGACGTCGAGCGGCTGCGCATCCTCGGGTACCAGATCCACTCCACGACCGGCACCGCGGGCGGCTACCGCCTGGGCGCGGGCAACTCGCTGCCGCCGCTGCTGCTCGACGACGAGGAGGCGGTGGCGGTCGCGCTCAGCCTGCGCGCCGCGGCGGCCGGCACGGTCACCGGCATCGAGGAGACCTCGCTGCGGGCGCTCACCAAGCTGCGGCAGATGTTGCCCTCCCGGCTGCGGCGGCGGCTCGACGCGGTCGGCGAGGCGACGGTCTCGGTCGCCGGTCGCGGGCCGACTGTCGACGCCGAGACGCTCACCAGGATCTCGGCCGCGATCCGCGACCACGAGCAACTCCGCTTCGACTACTCCGGGCGGGAGGGCGGCACCGCCCGGCGGGCCGCCGAGCCGCACCGGCTGGTGTTCACCGGCCGCCGCTGGTACCTGCTGGCCTGGGACGTGGAACGCGCCGACTGGCGCACCTTCCGCACCGACCGCATCGCGCTCCGCACGCCCAACGGGCCGCGCTTCACCCCGCGCGAGCCGCCCAGCGAGGCCGGGCAGCACGTGGTGCGCTCGGTGGGATCGACGGTGTGGCGCCATCCGGCGCGGGTCCGGCTGCACGCGCCGGCCGAGCGGCTGGCCGAGTTGCTGCCGCCGGCGGCGGGACTGCTCGACGACGACGGGGTGCTGGAGACCGGCGGCGACTCCTTCCAGTCGCTCGCCGCCTTCCTGGGCGGGCTCGGCGTGCCGTTCACCGTCCTCGACCCGCCCGAGCTCCGCGCCTACCTGCACGACCTGGCCGCCCGCTACGCCCAGGCGTGAGGCGGCGGGTCAGCGGTCCCCGTCGAGGATCTCGCGCAGGCGCGCGGCGAAGGCCTCCGGCTCGCCCGCCATCCCGAACTCGCCGCCGGCGAACCCGGCGTGGTGGCTGGGGAAGACGGCCGGCTCGACCCCGAGCCGCTCGGCCACGGCCGCACCGCCACGACCGGCGAGGGTCTCCGCCGACTCGACGCCGACCGCCGGGACGATCCGGGTCGAGGCCGCGCGCAGGGCCTCGATGTCGGGCTCGTAGTGCGTGCAGGTGATGAGGTTCTGGCCGAGCAGCGCGTCGTCGCGCGAGCCGTCGTCCTCGGCCACCGGGAAGCCGGGCGGCAACGAGGCGGGCAGCGAGGCGAAGTCCGCCGGGATGTCGCCGGTCAGGCTCACCAGGAGCATGAACTTGGCCAGGCCCGCGGCGGCGCCCTTCTCCTGGTAGGCGCGCTCGGTGTCGCGGACCGCCGCCAGCGCGGTCTCACGGTCGGCCAGCAGTTGCACGACCGGCGGCTCGTGCGGGACGAAGACGCGGACCTGCTCCGGGTGCCTGGCCACCAGCGCGAGGCCGTTCACCGCGCCGCCGCTGCTGGCCAGGATGTCCACCGGCCCCACGCCGAGCGCGTCGATCAGCCGGTGCAGGTCGTCGGCGTGCTGGTCGGGGGTGGACACGACGACGCCGTCGGTCTTGCGGCTGCGCGAGACGCCGCGCGGGTCGTAGGTGACCACCGTGCGGTCCTCGAACAGGCCGGCCAGGGTGGTGAACCCGCTGGCGTCCATCGGCGAGCCGATCAGCAGCAGCGTGGGCCGGTCGGACGGGGTGACCGGCTCCCGCACGTCGTAGGTCAGCACGGCGCCGGGCACGTCCAGGGTGTAGGTCTTGGGCTCGCTCATGGGTTCCGCTCCTCTGTCGTCCACGTTCGCCAGGTAGACCGGCGAGGGTGCCGGAACTCATCGCACCCCCGGACATTTCTTCCTGCCAGCCCTACCCCGATCGGGCGGTTGGCAGGATTTCCGCTGGTCAGCCCGCTTCCTAGGGTTGTTCCTATGATCGACCACGTCGTCACCCTCACCGGGGTGACCAAGAACTACGGCGCGCTGACCGCCCTCGACAACGTCTCCATCGCCTTCCCCAAGGGCCGTTTCGTCGCCGTCATGGGTCCCTCCGGCTCGGGCAAGAGCACGCTCATCCAGTGCGCCGCCGCGTTGGACACACCCACCTCGGGGTCGGTCGTGATCGGCGGCGTGGACGTCGGTCCGCTCTCCGAGACCAAGCGCACCGTACTGCGCCGCGAGCGCATCGGCTTCGTCTTCCAGTCCTACAACCTGCTGCCCTCGATCACCGTCGAAGAGAACCTCACCCTTTCCCTGCGGCTGGCCGGCCGGCGTCCCGACCGGGCATGGCTGGCCGAACTGGTCGAGCGCGTCGGCCTCCAGGACCGCCTCCGGCACCGGCCCGCCGAGCTCTCCGGCGGCCAGCAGCAGCGCGCCGCGATCGTGCGGGCGCTGGCCGGCCGGCCCGACGTCGTCTTCGCCGACGAGCCCACCGGCGCGCTGGACCTGCGCGCCGCCGCCCAGGTGCTCGACCTGCTGCGCTCACTCGTGGACGACCTCGGCCAGACGGTCGTCATGGTCACCCACGACCCCGCCGCCGCGGCCCGCGCGCACGACGCCCTGGTCATGGCCGACGGCCGGGTGGTCGAGGTGCTCCGCACGCCCACCGCCGACGCGCTGGCCACCAAGCTGACCCGGCTGGGTGCGCTGTGATCAGAACCGCTCTGGCCATGT
Organism: Nonomuraea sp. NPDC050310; assembly: GCF_040655795.1. Lineage (NCBI taxonomy): Bacteria > Bacillati > Actinomycetota > Actinomycetes > Streptosporangiales > Streptosporangiaceae > Nonomuraea > Nonomuraea sp. NPDC050310. The sequence continues at coordinate 191,095 of NZ_JBFAKP010000009.1, forward strand.
CCGGCCTCGCCGGGCTCGTGGTCGCCTTCTTCGCCGTCTTCGGCGGCATGGCTCTCGTCACCGGCACCGGTGTGATCATCGAATCGGGGCTGCGCTCCCCGCTCACCGGCCAGCGGCTCACCGGCGCGGACGTGCTGGTGTCCAGGCCGCAGACCGTCCGCGCGCCCGAGGACCTGCCGGTCGCCCTGCCCGAGCGGGCCGTCGTGCCCGCCGCGCTGGCGGGGGACCTGGCCGAGCTGCCCGGGGTCGCCGCCGCCGTGTCCGACCTCAGCTTCCCCGCCGCGCTGCTGACCGGACCGGCGGCCGTGCCGGTGTCCGGCCACGGCTGGTCCTCGGCCGCGCTGGCCCGCCAGAGCGGGCCCGCCCTCCAGGGGCGGGCGCCGCAGGGTCCCCGCGAGCTCGCCGTCTCCGCCGATCTGGGCGTACGGCAGGGCGCCACCGTCGAGGTGGTCGCGGGCGGGTCGAGAGGCGCCTACCGGGTGACCGGCCTGGTCTCGGCTCCCGGCGTCTACTTCGCCGACGACGCCGCCGCGGGCCTCGCCGGCCGTACCAGCGGCCCCCGAGCCGGCACCACCGACCTGATCGCGCTGCGCGCCGCCCCCGGCACCTCCGCCGAGGCCCTGGCGACGGCCGTCCGTGCCCGCGTGGGCGACGGTTATGTGGTCAGCACCGGCACCGCCAAGGGTGACGCCGAGTCCCCCGGCACCGCGGCGGCCCGCACGCTGCTCATCGCCCTGCCCAGTTCGATCGGCGGCATCAGCCTGATCATCGTCGGCTTCGTGGTGGGCGGCGGCATCTCGCTGTCCACCACCCGGCAGCGCCGCGACCTCGCCCTGCTGCGCGCCGCGGGCGCCACGCCCCGGCAGGTCCGGCGGCTCGTCGCGGTCCAGGGCACGGTCGCGGCGCTGGCCGCCCTGCCCTTCGGCGCCGCCGCCGGGTACGTGCTGGCCGGCCGGCTCGGCGACCTGCTGGTGCACGTCCAGATGTTGCCCGAGCGGCTGCCGCTCACCTACAGCCCGCTGCCCGCCCTCGGTGCGGCGCTCCTGCTGCTGGGCGTGGTCCGGCTCGCCGCCTGGGCCGCCTCGCGGGGGCCTTCGCGGATGCCGGCCACGGCGGCGGTGCGTGACTCGCAGAGCGAACCCCGCACGCCGTCCAAGGCGCGCTTCGTCATCGGGCTGGTCATCATCGCCGGAGCCTTCGGCCTGTCGGCGCTGCCGCTCTTCCTGCGGCAGGAGTTCGCCGCGATCGGGCCGACCATGGCCGCCCTGCTGTCGGTGGTCGGGCTCGCCCTCGCCGGGCCTCGGCTGGTGCAGTTCGCCACCGGGGTGCTCGGGCGGGTGCTGCCGCGCCGTACGCCCGCGCCGGTCTGGCTGGCGGTGAGCAACACCCACGGCTACGCCCTGCGGACCGCCGGGGCGGTCGCCGCGCTCGGCATGGTGGTGACCCTGACCACGAGCATGTCGCTCACGCACACCACGGTCATGCGGGCCACCGACGAGGAGAGCTCGAAGATCATCACGGCGGACGCCGTCGTCACCCTGCCCGCGGCCGGCGGCCTGCCCGCCGAGCTCCTGGCCGACCTCAAGGCCACGCCGGGCGTGCGGGCGGTGACCACGATGGGCACGACCACGGTCATCTCGGAGGACCTCGTCCTGGGCGACGGCTCGGAGACCCTGACCTCGCGCTCGGCCGCCGTGCTGGGCCCCGACGCCGGCGCGCTCGTGGACCTGGGCGTCACCGGCGGCAGCCTGCGCGACCTCAAGGGCGCCACGATCGCCCTCGACGCCGACCCGTCGCAGGTCGGACGCCATCGCAACCTCATCCTCGGCGACGGCACCAAGGTCAAGGCCCGGATCGCCGCCACCTACGACCGCGCGCTCGGGCTGGGACCGGTCGTCCTGGCGCGGGACCTGGTCGCCGGGCACACCACCACCGGCCTGCCCGCGACCGCCCTGGTCAAGCTCGACGACTCCGCGTCCCTGGACCGGGTCGCCGCTCGATGGCCCGGCCTGGAGATCGCCAGTGGCGCGGTCTCGCCCCGGGCCGCCGAGAACTCGGCGCAGTTGTGGATCAACCTCGCCGTCCTGGCGGTGCTGCTCGGCTACGTCCTGGTCTCCGTCGCCAACCGGCTGGTGGCCACCACCGCGGCCCGAGGCCCGGAGCTGGCCGCGATCAGGCGCCTCGGCGCCACGCCGCGCCAGCTCAAGTCGATGATCCGCTGGGAGGCGCTGCTCCTCGCGCTCACCGCCGCGGTGATCGGCCTGGCCCTGAGTGCCGTGCCGCTGATGGCGCTCAGCCTCGGATTCCTGGGCCGGCCGCTGCCGGCAGGCCCGCTCTGGCTGGCCCCGGCCTCGGCCGCGGCGGTCTGCGTGGTCGTCTGGCTCGCCCTCGACCTCACCGCCAGGAGGCTCATCCGGCGTACCTGACCGGCTCGGCCGGGGGGCGGTGGACGGTGCCGATCACGGCACGGGAGACTGATGGGCGAATTGAGGAGGAACCAGGCATGTTGACCGTTCTCGAGATTCCCCAGTGGCAGGGCTCCGGCTCCCCCACCGCCACCCGGCTGGTCGCGGGCGCCGCCCGCCTGGCCGCACTGATCGCCCCCGGCGCCCGCCACCTGCACGTGCCCGTCGACGGCTCGCTGGCCGAGACCGCCGCCCGGGTACGGCAGGCGTTGCCCGAGGACGGCTTCGTCGTCACCATCGGCGGCGACTGCGGCGTCGAGCTCGAACCCATCGCGGCGGCCCTGCGCCGGTACGGCTCGCGGCTGGCGGTCGTCTGGTTCGACGCCCACGGCGACCTGAACACCCCCGCCTCCTCCCCGTCCGGGGCCTTTCACGGCATGGTCCTGCGCACCCTGCTGGGCGACGGCCCGGCCGACCTGGTGCCCACGCCCGCGTTGCGGCCCGAGCAGGTGGCGCTGGTCGGCGCCCGGGCGCTGGACGCCGGTGAGCTCGACTACATCCGGGACACCGGCATCGGCGGCCTGGAGACGTTGCCCGAGGACGCGGTCGTCTACGTGCACATCGACCTCGACGTGCTGGCGGGCATCCGGTCGGTGGGCTACCCCGAGCCCGGCGGCCTCACCCCGGCCGCCCTGGCCGAGACGGTGGCCCGGATCGCCGAGCAGTACGAGATCGTCGGCCTGGGCATCACCGAGTACGCCCCGTCCGACCCGGCGACCGAGATCGACTGGATCGACGGCGACGACTCCGTCGACCAGAGCTCCACGGGCACCGGCAACCAGGGCAACGGCGGGGACCTCCCGGCTTCCGGGAGCGACGGCGGGGGCATCTCGGCTTCCGGAGGCGACCGCGACGGCGGAGGTCTTTCGGGCGCAGGGGGCGACGGCGGGGGCATCTCGGATCCCGGTACCGTGTCGGAGGGCTGGGATGACGGGGGTGACTTCGCCCTGCTGAGCCGGCTGGTTCCCGAGCTGGTCCGGTTGTGCCGGGCCTCGGGGCCGTGGCAGATCGAACGCCGTGCCGCCAACGCCTGGCCCGCCGGGCAGGTGACCACCGCCGACGGCTGGCTGCTCCGGCACACCCCCGACGTCCCCCGCCGCCGCAGCAACTCCGCCTTGCCCCAGCTCGGCTCGGACCCCGCGCTGAGCGAGGTGCTCGGCGACGCCGCGCCCTTCCACCCCGAGCGCGCCCTGGCCGCCCTCGACCGCTTCTACGCCGGCCGCTCCCTCCCGGTGATCGTCCAGGTCACCCCCAGCGAGCACCGGCGCGGCCTCGACGACCTGCTCGCCGCCGCCGGTTACGCCGTGGGCGCGCAGGTGCTGATCCTCACCGCCGACGCCCGGCCGATCGCCGCCCTCGACACCGGAGCCGCCGCCCCCGTGGACGACCGGACCCGCTGGGCCGAGCTCTTCGAGGCGGTCACCGGCGACTCCTCGGCCATGGCGGTCATCGACCGGATCGTGCCCAAGTCCACCCTGGTCGCCAAGGACCGCGCCGGCCTGGGCCTGGCCGTCTCCGAGGACGGCTGGACCGGCCTGTTCTGCATGGCCACCCACCCCGGCTCCCGCCGCCAGGGCGTCGCGACCGCCGTGCTGGCCGCCGCCGCCCGGTGGTCGGTGGAGCAGGGCGCCGACCGGCTCTACCTACAGGTCGAGGAGGAGAACCAGGCGGCACGCGCGGTCTACGAGGGCCTCGGCTTCACCCTCGCCTACCGCTACCACTACCGCGTGCGCCCCTGAGAACCCCGCCGCCAACCACCCTCACCACCGCGTGCGCCCCTGAGAACCCCGCCGCCAACCACTCCCACCACCGCGTGCGTCCCCCGAAGGACCCGCCGCCCTGCGACCTCAGCTCGCGTTTCGCAGGCGGTGGGTCTTGCGCTGGGTTTCGTTGCCGGCCTTGTCGTAGGTGACCCACTCGCCGGTCTTCTTCCCCAGGACGAAGACCCCCTCGTCGAGCACCGCCCCGGTGTCGTGCCAGCGCCGCCACGGCCCGTCCTGGACGCCGTCGACGAAGGCCCCGCGCTGGAGCGGCCCGCCGTCCTCCCGGAACCACTCCCACTCCCCGACGAGCTGGCCGGCCTGGTAGCTGCCCCTGGCCTTCACCCGCCCGTTGCGGTAGTAGAACGTCCACGGCCCCTGACGCCGGCCGTCAGGGGCGTAGTCGCCTTCGCCGGAGAGCTTGCCGTCCTTGAAGCGTTCCTCAGCCATGCCGGCGAGCATACGAGCGCCCGCCGACAGTTTCCGTCGTGCCGATCAGCGGCCGATCAGCGGCCGATCAGCGGAAGGACGCGGCGTTCTCCTGCGCCCAGACCGCGAACGAGCGAGCCGGCCGCCCGGTGACCTCCTCGACGGTCGGGACCACCGTGTAGCCGACCTCCGGGGTGTTGCCGAGCGCGTCGATCAGGAACTCGATGGTCTCCGCGCCCATGCCGAACCCGGCCCACATCTCCCGCGCCTGCTCCTCGCTCAGCTCCTCGAAGGTGATCTCCTTGCCCACCGCGGCGGCGAGCAGCTCGACCTTCTCGGTGGTGCGCAACGCCTCGGGACCGGTCAGCGTGTAGGTGCGCCCGCCGTGCCCGCCGTCGGCCAGCACCTTGGCCGCCACCGCCGCGATGTCGCGCTCGTGCACCATCGCGCTGAGCCGGCTGCCGAACGGCTCCCGGATGACGCCCTGGTGGCGCACGCTGTCGGCCCACCACTGGAGCGTGTTGGACATGAACTCCACCGGGTGCAGCAGCGTCCACTCGATCTCGGTCTCGGCGAGCGCCGCCTCCATCTCGCCGTCCTCGCGTCCGCCCAGGACGGTGACCCGCCGCACGCCCGCCTCGGCGAGCAGCTCCACGATGCGCTTGCCGTACGGCAGGGGCGCGTAGTCGTCGCCCGCGAAGTTGATCAGGTGCGCGCCGGTGACGCCGTCGAACACCCCGGCCAGCGTGTCCGGCTCGCCCAGGTCCCCGCCGACGACCTCGACGCACGCGGGCAGCTCGGCCTTGGCCGGGTTCCGGGTCAGCGCCCGCACCTGGTGACCGGCTTCGAGCAGCTCGGCGACGACGAGGCGGCCGACGGTCCCGGTGGCGCCGGTGACGAGGAAGGTCATGATGTCTCCTACAGATCCTTGCGGAACGGAACGATTGATTCCATTATAGCAGAACGGAACGCTTCATTCCAGTGAAAGTTGTCGGCACCGACCCGTAAGGTGCCGCGCATGACGGCCTGGATCCCGATCCGCCACCGGATCATCGCCCGCGACCCCCACGGCGTGGCCGGCCTGGTGCTCGCCCTGTCCCCCGAAGACCGCACCGAGGTCGCCCGCCACCTGCCCGCCCTGCGCGACGAGCTGAACGAGGCCGACCCGGACGCCTGGGGAGACGAGGACAACGAAGGCGGGGACGGCATCGGCGGTCACGGCGCGGCCCTGCGTGTCGCGGGTGCGGGCGCGCTGCCGGGCCCGGCCGCGGTGGCCGCCTGGCTGACGCGGCGGGAGTTCGTCGCGCACTGGAGCGAGGAGATGGCCCCGGTGATCCGCGTCCTGACCGCCCGGCCCGCCGCCTGGCAGGCCGACCTCGCCACCCGCCTGACCCGGAAGATCGGCCGCGCCGACGACCGCAACGCGGCCCCGCTGGCGCTGGCCCTGCTGCGGGCCTGCGGCGCACCGCCGCCCGAGCACGACCCCCTGGTGGCCGCCTGGCTCCGCACCCGGCCCTCTCTCGACGACCCCCTGTTCGCGCCCCTGCTGCCGCGGATCTTCGAGGCCGAAGGGGCCGGGCGGGCCTTACGTTCCGATCGCGTGGCCGGCCCGTTGCTGGCCCTGCTCCCCCAGGCGTCGGCCAACGGCCGGGTCTCCCGTGCCGCCCTCCTGGACGGCTGCCTCGGCCGCTTCCTGCGCGGCGGCGCGGAGATCGACCTGCGCTTCTTCATCCGGCTGCACCAGGCGCTCGCCCCCACCCCGGAGGAGGCGGCCGAGCGCCGGCGCGCCTACGTGGGCCTGCTGCCCGGCGGTCCGCCCGCGGTCGCCGCCCTTGCCCTCAACCAGCTCGCGCAGGCCGGCCCGCTGGAGCCGGACCAGGCCGTGGAGGCCACCGCCGCCCTGATCTTCCGGCCCGAGGCGCGGCTGGCGCTGGAGGGTCTGCGCCGGCTCGAACGGGGGCTGCCGCACGGCGTCGACCTGGCTCCCGCGCTGGCCGCCGCCTTCGGCCACGCCTCCTACGAGGTGCAGGGCCGGGCGGCCAGGATCGCGCTCAGGCACGCCGAGGTCTTCGCGTCCACCGCCGCGGTCATCCTTGAGGGGGCGGCGCTGCTGCCCGCCGCGCTCGCCGTCCGCGTCCACAGCACGTACGGCAAGCCGTACTCAGATCAGTGACATCTCAGTGCCCCTGACGACCAGGGCCTGGCCGTCCCGGAGCGTGCGGTGGGGCACGCCGTCGCGCCGGTAGGCCGCCGCGACGGCGTTCAGCGCGGCCGACTCCGGATGTCCCGGGGAGTCCACGTGCGGGACGAAAGCGAAGTCGAGAATCCCCAGCCCCGCCCAGACCACCGGCTCGCCGTACGCCGCGGGCACGACCTCCGCGTCGTCACACGCCTCCAGCCCGCGCAGGCTGGGCGCCAGCACGCACGGGCCGGCGCTGTACCCGGCATAGACCAGCGCGTCGGCCCGGATCAGCGCGGTCAGCGCGGCGTCGGCCCCACTGCGCGCCAGGGCGTACCGCAACATGAACACGTTCCCGCCCCGCACCCACACCACCGGAAAGCGCGCGAGCTCGGCGGCCACCGCCCTACCCGGCCGGTCGAAGAAGTCGCGCAGATCGAGCTCGACCGCCCGCAACCCCAGCGCCGCCAGCGCCGTGACCTCCCGCTCGACCCCCGCCACCCGCTCCGCCGGAGGCTGGGCGTCCATGGCGTTGGCGATCACGGCCACCTCGCCCGAGGCGCGCCCGTCCAGCAGGTCCAGCAACGCCTCCGGGTGCTCGCCCATCCGGAACGAGGACAGATACATCCGCATGCCCAGACCCTACGGCGAGCCGGCCGGTAGGGCCGGTCGCGCGACCCGATCACCGGGAGGACGGCTGTGATTGTCGACTTCCGCACCTACCACCTGCAGCCCGGCTCGCTGGACGAGCACCGCGAGCAGGAGGAGGCGTTCTACGGCAGCGCCGCCTGGCGGGAGGGTCCCCGCGAGGCGGTCGTGTCCCGGATCGAGAGCTACCACTCCATAGTGCTCGACCTCCCGGAAGAGGCGGCCCGGGTCTTCCAGCGCGACTGGCCCGTCACCCCCTGAGGGTGCGGGTCAGGAGGAGAAGGCCGCGTCGAAGGCCGCCGTCGGCGGGGTGATGGCGTTGAGCTTGCGGATGTAGGCCAGCGCCTCGGGCGCCCCGTCGAGCCGGTCCATCCCGGCGTCCTCCCACTCGATCGAGATGGGCCCGGTGTAGCCGATCTGGTTGAGCGCGCGGAAGCAGTCCTCCCAGGGCACGTCGCCACGCCCGGTCGAGACGAAGTCCCAACCCCGCCGCAGGTCGGCCCAGGGCAGGTGGGACGACAGCCGGCCCCGGCGGCCGTCGCCGACGCGCACCCGGGTGTCCTTGCAGTCGACGTGGTAGATCCGGTCGGCGAAGTCGAGGATGAAGCCGACCGGGTCGAGGTCCTGCCAGACCATGTGGGAGGGGTCCCAGTTGAGGCCGAAGGCCGGGCGGTGGCCGATGGCCTCCAGGGTGAGCTTCGTGGTGACGTAGTCGTAGGCGATCTCCGAGGGGTGCACCTCGTGCGCGAAGCGGACGCCGACCTCGTCGAAGACGTCGAGGATGGGGTTCCAGCGGTCGGCGAAGTCCTGGTAGCCCGCCTCGACCATCGAGGCCGGGACCGGCGGGAACATCGCGACGGTGTGCCAGATGGAGGAGCCGGTGAAGCCGACGACCGTGTCCACGCCCAGGGCGGCGGCGGCGCGGGCGGTGGTCTTCATCTCCTCGGCGGCGGCCTGCCGTACCGACTCGGGGTCTCCGTCACCCCACAGGTGCGCGGGCAGGATGCCCTGGTGGCGGGCGTCGATGGGGTGGTCGCAGACGGCCTGGCCGACGAGGTGGTTGGAGATGGCCCAGACCTTGAGCCCGTACTTGTCGAGCTGGGCCCGCTTGGCGCGGACGTAGCCGGGGTCGGCGGCGGCCTGCCGTACGTCGAAGTGGTCGCCCCAGCAGGCGATCTCCAGGCCGTCGTAGCCCCACTCGGCGGCCAGCCGGCACACCTCGTCGAAGGGCAGGTCGGCCCACTGTCCGGTGAAGAGCGTGACTGGTCTCATGAAATCTCCCGGTAGGCGCCGTCGCTCTGCTCGACCGCCTCCAGCACCCGCTGGACGCGCAGCCCGTCGGCGAAGGACGGGGTGGGGTCGGCGCCGGCGGCGATCGCTTCGAGGAAGTCCTTGATCTCGTGGGTGAAGGTGTGCTCGTAGCCGAGGCCGTGGCCGGGCGGCCACCACGCGCCCACGTACGGGTGCTCGGGCTCGGTGACCAGGACCCGGGCGAAGCCCTGGCCCTCGTTCACCCACAGCTCGTTCATCGCCTCGAAGTCGAAGGCGAGCGAGCCGAGCGAGCCGTTGACCTCGATGCGCAGGGCGTTCTTGCGCCCGGTGGCGAAGCGGGTGGCCTCGAAGGTGCCCAGCGCCCCGCCCGACAGCCGGGCGACCCAGGCGGCGGCGTCGTCCACGGTGACCGGGCCGGTGCCGGAGCCGTCGGGCAGCGGGCGTTCGCGGACGAAGGTCTCGGTGAGGCCGGTGACGCCCACGATGTCCTGGCCGACCAGGAACTGAGCGGTGTCGATGATGTGGGCGCCGATGTCGCCGAGCGCCCCGGACCCGGCCAGGTCCTTCTGCAACCGCCAGACGAGCGGGAAGTCGGGGTCGACGATCCAGTCCTGGAGGTACTGCGCGCGCACGTGCCGGATCTCGCCCAGCCGCCCGTCGGCGATGATCTGCCGGGCGAGGGCGACGGCCGGGACGCGCCGGTAGTTGAAGGCGACCATCGACCGGCCGGTCGACTTCGCCGCCGCCTCGACCATGGCCTCGGCCTCGGCCACCGTGTTGGCCAGCGGCTTCTCGCACAGCACGTGCTTGCCGGCGGCCAGGGCCGCGACGGCGATCTCGGCGTGGGAGTCGCCGGGCGTGCAGATGTCGATGATGTCGATGTCGTCGCGCTCGATCAGCGAGCGCCAGTCGGTGGCGTGCTCGGCCCAGCCCAGGCGGTCGGCCGCGGCCCGGGCCGCCTCCTCCGACCGCCCGCAGACCACCCGCATCGCGGGGGCCACGGGCAGGTCGAAGAAGGCGGTCACGTTGCGCCAGGCCTGGGAGTGCACGCGCCCCATGAACGCGTAACCCACCATCCCCACGCCCAGCGTCCTGTCAGTCATCAAGATTCGAACCCCAGAGGCAGGTACTTCTCGACGTTGTCCTTGGTAATGGTCTCGGATGCGAGGGTGATTGACTGCGGAACCTGGTTTTCCACCAGGTCGCTCATCCCCTTGCCCTGCGCGATCAGCCGCGCGAGCTTGATCGCGGAGGAGGCCATGGTGGGACTGTAGGTGACGGTCGCCTCCAGCACCGAGCCGCCGCTCTGGATCTCCCGCATGGCGTTGGCCGAACCGGCGCCGCCGACCATGAAGAACTCCTTGCGCCCCGACTCCTTGATCGCGGCCAGCACGCCGACGCCCTGGTCGTCGTCGTGGTTCCAGAGCGCGTCGATCTTCTTGTGCGCCTGGAGCAGGCTGGTGGCGACCTGGTTGCCCGTCTCGACGGTGAACTTGGCGTCCTGCTTGGCGGTGACGCTGAAGCCGTAGGTCTTGAGCGCGTCCTCGAAGCCCTTGCTGCGGTCCTGGGTCAGCGGCAGCGTCGCGATGCCCTGGATCTCGACGATCACCGGGTTGGTGACGCCCTTGTCCTTGAGCTTCTTGCCGACGTAGTGCCCGGCGGCCACGCCCATGCCGTAGTTGTCGCCGCCGATCCAGGTGCGGTAGGCGAGCTTGTCGGGGAAGATCCGGTCCAGGTTGATCACCGGGATGCCGGCGGCGGTGGCCTGCAGCGCCACCTGGTTGAGCTGCTGGCCGTCGTTGGGCAGCAGGACCAGCGCGGCGACCTTCGCCTGGATGAGCGACTCGACGGCCGAGATCTGCGCGTTGATGTCGTTGGTCGGCTCGACCGGCTTGAACTCGATGTCGGGGTACTGCTTCGCGGTCGCCTCGGCGTTCTTGGCGATGGCCGCGATCCAGCCGTGGTCGGCCGCGGGGGCGGAGAAGCCGATGACGACCTTCTGGCCCGGCTGGTCGTTGCCGGTGGCGGCGGCGGCCGGCGCGGTGGTGTTCTGTGCCGGTTGCGGCTGGGCGGCGGGCTCGTTGCTGGTGCAGGCCGAGACTAAGGCTCCGGCGCCGAGTACGGCTCCGCCGACCAGGAAGCCCCTGCGCGCGACGTTCTCTTTCATGGTGACCGCTCCTTGAGGTTCCGCCGCTGGAGAAGGACGGCGATGACGATGATCAGACCCTTGGCGATCAGCTGATCGCTGGTGTTGAGCCCGTTGAGGATGAAGAGGTTGGTGATCAAAGTGAAGATCAGCAGCCCGAGGATCGAGCCGATGATGGTTCCCCGTCCCCCGGTCAGCAGCGTGCCGCCAATGATGACCGCGGCGATCGCGTCCAGCTCGTAGAGGTCTCCGTGGGTGGAGGAGCCCGTGGTGGTCCGCGCCATGATCAGTACCGCGGCGATGCCGCAGCACAGTCCCGACAGCGCGTAGAGCAGCATCGTGTGCCGCCTGACGTTGATGCCCGCCAGCCGGGCGGCCTCCGGGTTGCCGCCGACGGCGTAGGTGCGGCGGCCGAAGGTGGTGCGGTTGAGCACGACCCAGCCGACCGCCACGACCAGCGCGAAGATGTAGACCAGCAGCGGGATGCCCAGCAGCCGGGTGGTGGACAGCTCGACCAGGGCGGAGTTGTCGGGGTGGACGAGCTGGGTCTTGCGGTCGGACATGCGCTGGGCCAGGCCGCGGGCGGCGACCAGCATCGCCAGGGTGGCGATGAAGGGCACGAGCCGGCCGTAGGAGATCAGCAGCCCGTTGACCAGTCCCGCGCCGGTGCCCACCAGGACGGCGCAGATGACCATGACGACCGGCCCGGAGCCCTCCAGCTCGAGGACGTCCTGCCCGAAGGTCTGGGTCGCCAGCGTGGTGGCCCAGACCGAGGCCAGGGCCATGATCGCGCCGACCGACAGGTCGATGCCGCCGCCGATGATCACGAAGGTCGCGCCGACCGTGATGACGCCGATGGTGGCCGCCAGCGACAGGATGCTGACCAGGTTGGAGGTGGTGGCGAAGCTGTCCGGGACGGTGACGAGGCCGACGACGGCCAGCAGGACGATCGCGACGACCAGCCCGAGATGCCTGGCTTGCCCCAGGTCGGCGAAGACGCGCCTGGCGTTCATGCCCGCGCACTCCCTTCCATGATCATATCGAGGACGGCGTGCTCGTCCAGGTCGGTCGCGGCGCCCTCGTGGATCAGCTCGCCCTCCCGGATCACCAGCACCCGGTCGGCCAGGCCGAGCACCTCGGGCACCTCGCTGGAGACCAGGAGCACGCCGATGCCCTGGTCGGCCAGTTGCCTGATCACCGCGTACAGCTCGGCCCGCGCGCCGACGTCCACGCCGCGCGTCGGCTCGTCGAGCAGCAGCAGCTTGCGCGAGCCGAGCAGCCAGCGGGCCAGGACCGCCTTCTGCTGGTTGCCGCCGGACAACGTCTTGATCGGGCGTTCGGGGTCGGCCGGGCGGATGCCGAGGGCGTCGGTCAGCCGGTCGGCCTCGGCGCGCTCGCGGGCGCGGTCCAGCCAGCCGAACCTGGCGAACTCCGGCAGGCTGCCGAGGGTGATGTTGGCGGTGACGCTCTGGTCGAGGAGCAGTGCCTGGCTCTTGCGCTCTTCGGGGGCCAGGCCCATGCCCAGGCGCACGGCGTGCTGCGGGCCGCTCCGCCGTAAGGGGCGGCCCTCGAAGTGCACGCGGCCGTGCGGGCGGCGCGCGCCGTACACCGCCTGGAGGATCTCCGAGCGGCCGGACCCGACCAGCCCGGCCAGGCCGACGATCTCGCCCGCCCGCACCGAGAACGACACGCCGGGGCCGGTCAGGTCCTCGACCCGCAGGACCTCCTCGCCCGGCGGCCCGGCGCCGCGCGGTGGGAAGACGTACTCCATGGTGCGCCCGGTCATCAGCGAGACCAGCTCGCCGGTCGGGGTGTCGGCGGCCAGGCCGACGGCGACGGCCCGGCCGTCCTTGAGCACCGTGACGCGGTCGCCGATCTCGCGGATCTCCTCCAGCCGGTGGGAGATGTAGACCACGGCCACGCCCTGCTCGGTCAGCTCCCCGATGATCCGGAAGAGGTTGGCCACCTCGTCGTGGGCCAGGGCCGCCGAGGGCTCGTCCATGACGATCAGCCGGGCGTCGTGCGAGAGCGCGCGGGCCATGCTGACCACCTGCTTGGCGGCGGCCGGCAGCCGGCCCACCTCGGTGGTGGGGCGGATCTCGGGGTGGCCCAGCTTGCTCAGCACCTCCGTGGCCGCCCTTGCGGCGTGGCCGCGCCGGGTGAAGCCGAAGCGGGCGTGCTCGTGGCCGAGGAAGATGTTCTCGGCCACGCTGAGCCCGTCGACCAGGTCCAGTTCCTGATAGATGGTGGCGAATCCCAGCCGGAGCGCCTGGTGCGGGTTGGCGGGGCTGATCGGCTCGCCCTGGAAGACGATCTCGCCCTGGTCGGGGCGGTGCACGCCGGCCAGGATCTTGATCAGCGTGGACTTGCCCGCTCCGTTCTGCCCGAGCAGGCAGTGCACCTCGCCGGCGCGGACCTCGAGGTCCACCCCGTCCAGTGCCCTGACCCCCGGGAACTCCTTGACGATCCCCCGCATGCGTAACAGCTCAGCCATGCTCTGTCCTAGGCGTTGACGAGGCGGTTGACGTTTCCCGGTGACAGGTAGTGCTCGATCGCGAGGATGCCGGCGCCCAGCGCCGCCGCGTCCTCCCCGGTACGGCTCGGCACGATGGTCAGGTGGTGCGTGGCCAGCGGCAGCGACCGCCGGTAGACGGTCTCCCTGATGCCGGCGAGCAGGTGGTCGTGGACCCTCGCCAGCACGCCGCCGATGACGATGGCCTCGGGGTTGAAGAAGTTGACCAGCCCGGCCAGGACCTCGCCGATCAGCCGGCCGCCCTCGCGGACCAGGCGCAGCGCCTGGGTGTTGCCGCTCTGCACGAGCGCCACCACGTCGGCGCCCGATTCGGCGTCCAGCCCCAGCTCGCTCAGCCGGCGCGCGATGGCCGCGCCGCCGGCGACGGCTTCCAGGCAGGCGCTGTTGCCGCAGCGGCAGCCGGCGTCCTCGTGGCCGCTCACCCGGATGTGCCCGATGTCGCCGGCCGAGCCCTGCGCGCCGCGGTGCAGCCGGCCCTCGGCCACGATGCCGCAGCCGATGCCGGTGCCGACCTTGACGAACAGGAGGTAGTCCAAGTGCGGGAAGGCGTTGCGGTGCTCGCCGAGCGCCATCACGTTGACGTCGTTGTCGACCAGTACGGCGGTGCCGGCGAAGAACTCCGGGATGGGGTAGTCGTTCCAGCCGGGCATGATCGGCGGGTTGTTGGGCCGGCCGGTGGCGAACTCCACCGGGCCCGGCACGCCGATGCCCATGGCCTTGAGCGACTCGCGCGAGCGTCCCACGCTCGCCAGCAGCTCGCTGACGCGCCGCTCGACGTGGGGCAGGATCACCTCGGGGCCCTCGGCGATGCTCAGCGGCTCCTGGTGACCGGCGACGACCTCGCCGGTCAGGTCCATGACGGTGATGCGGCAGTGGGTGGCGCCCAGGTCGACGCCCGCCACCGCGTTCTCCTCGGTGTGCAGGCGGAGCTGGCGCGGGGGGCGGCCGCCGGTGGACTCGCCGCCCTGCGTCTCCTCCACCAGTCCGCATTCGATCAGCGCGTCCACCCGCTGGGCGATGGTGGATCTGGCCAGTCCGGTGATCCTGGCCAGATCCGATCGCGTGGTGGCGGAACCCGCGCTGATCAGTGTCAGAACGTCGCCGGCCGAGCCGGGCAGCGGACGTTCCTCCCCTGAGGTGAGGCTCATGCCGCGACCATAACGGCACATTTACAGCCTAATCAAGGGATCTTTCGCGGATATCCGCCAGACTTATGTCGATCGTTGGAGTAAGCCGGTCACGATCAGAGCATCGCCTTCATCGAGTCGGCGGCGGTGAGCACGTAGGGCTGCTCGGCCATGATCGCCTCCCAGCCTGCGGCGATGTCCTCGGGCGACTCGGCCCGCGCGCCCGGTCCCTCGGCCACGAAGACCCGGGCGATCCGGCCGCCGCCCACCGAGAAGACCTCGCCCGAGGCCGCGCAGTCCTCGTGCGCGAGGTAGGCGACCAGCGCGGAGACCCGCTCGGGGGTGAACCTGCTCTCGAACTCGGCCGGCAGCAGCGACTCGGTCATCCGGGTCCAGGCGATCGGCGCGATGGCGTTGGCCTTGATCCCGTTGCGCGCGCCCTCGATGGCCAGGGTCTTGGTGAGGCCGACCAGGCCCATCTTGGCGGTGGAGTAGTTGGCCTGGCCGAAGTTGCCGAACAGGCCGGCCGGGCTGGAGGTGTTGACGATCCGGCCGTAGCCCTGCTCCTTGAGGTAGGGGTAGGCGGCCCGGCTGACCAGGTAGGAGCCGCGTACGTGCACGGCGAGCACCGAGTCGAACTCCTCGACCGTCATCTTGCCGAACGACTTGTCGCGCAGGATGCCCGCGTTGTTGATGACGATGTCGACCCGGCCGAAGGCGTCGATCGCGGCCTGGACGATGGCCTCGGCGCCCTGCGGCGAGGCCACGTTGTCGGGGTTGGCGATCGCCTCGCCGCCGTTCTTCCTGATCAGCTCGACCACCTCGGCGGCCGGGCCGGCCGAGGCTCCCGTGCCGTCCAGCGCGCCGCCGAGGTCGTTGACGACCACCTTCGCGCCCCGCTCGGCCAGCAGCAGCGCGTGCGCCCTGCCCAGGCCGTGCCCACCGCCGGTGACGATCGCGACCTTGTCCTCGAACCGCAACATGCAACCCTCCGAAGCCCGTGCCGAAAGAGAACATCATTCTAGTACGGGCCCTGATCGTTGCGGATAGTGATCGGGCACCTCTTTCTCTGCTAGAGTTCTGGACCCCCGCAAAGGGGCGGGCGCGCCCCTTTACCCCCGTCGGGGCTGGAGGACTTATGCCCTTCCGCGTGGTCCAGTGGGCAACTGGCGCCGTGGGCCGATATGCCCTGCGTGACATCCTGGCCCGGTCCGATCTCGAACTGGCCGGCGTCCTCGTCTACGACCCCGACAAGATCGGCGCCGACGCCGGCGAGATGCTCGGGATGCCGCGCGCCGGGGTCGCCTGCACCGACGACCTCGAACAGATCCTCGCCCTCGACGCCGACTGCGTCCTGCACATGCCGCTGCCCGCCTCCTACTTCGGCGGCCACCTGCACAACGACCTCGAGACCATCTGCGCGCTGCTGGCCAGCGGCAAGAACGTCATCACCACCACCGGCTTCGTCTACCCCAAGTCGTACGGCGCGGCCGTCGTGGAACGTATCGAGGCCGCCTGCGCCCGGGGCGGCAGCTCGCTGCACGGCACCGGCATCAACCCGGGCTTCATGAGCGACTACCTGCCGCTCGCCCTCACCGGCCTGTCCAGCCGCATCGACCACCTCTACGTGCGCGAGTCCTCCGACTTCCGCGGCCACCCCTCGCGGCAGATCGTCGTCGACCTGATCGGCTTCACCCGCTCGGCCAAGGACTACACCGCCGCGGTGCGCCCCTACCGCGCCTTCCAGCGCGCTCTCTTCGCCGAGAGCGTCGAGCTCGTCGCCGACGCGCTCGGTGTCACCCTCGACGAGGTCGAGGAGACCGACGAGTTCGAACTCGCCACCGAGGAGTTCGAGATCGCCGCCGGGCTCGTCCGCGAGGGCACGGTGTGCGCCTCCCGGTGGATCTTCTCCGGGCTGGTCCGCGGGCGGCCCTTCATGACCATCGAGTGCGTCTACAAGGCCGACTCCACCAAGGTCGAGCGCTGGGCCGAGCCCGGCTTCACCATCCACATCGAGGGGGTGCCGCAGATGACCCTCAAGGTGGAGGAGGTCTCCCACGGCCTGGCCGCGGCGGCGGCGCACGCCGTCAACTCGGTGCCCGCGGTCGTCGCGGCCCCGCCGGGCATCCACACGCTGCTCGACCTGCCCCTGCCCACCGGCCGGGGCACCGTCCGCCTGGCCTGACCCCTTTCTGTACGGCTTGCCGTACCTAAAGCGGGTTCTCCCGGAAGTGGCCGAAGCGCCCGCGGTGGTAGAGCAGCGGCCGGGCCGGGTGGATCTCGGCCTCGATGACCTCCCCGACCACCAGCACGTGGTCGCCGATGTCGTGGTTGGCGTGCGGCCGGCAGACGAGGTGGGCGGCGGCCCCGGCCAGCAGCGGCGCCCCGAACCGGCCGGGCCGCCACCGGGTGGGCCCGCCGAAGCGGTCGATGCCGCGCCGGGCGAACCGGGTGGCCAGCCCCGCCTGGTCACCCGCCAGCACGTTGACCGCGAAGTGGTCGGCCAGCCGGAGCCACGGCCAGGTCGTGGAGTCGCGGTCGATGGAGAACTGCACGAGCGGCGGGGCGAGGCTCGCGGAGGAGAAGGACGTGGCCGTGAGCCCGACCGGCACGTTCTCGGAGAGCGCCGTGACGATCACCACGCCGCTGGCGTGCTGGGCCAGGGCGCTGCGGAAGGTGTCGCGGTCGACGGTGACGGTCATCGCAGCACCGCTCCCGCCTGGATCTGCGGGGCGACGCGGGCGGCCCAGTCGTCGAGCAGGGCGGGGTCGGCCAGCCGCGACTCGGCCACGGCGAGCCCGGGGGTGGGCACGTGCGCGCCGAGCTCGACCAGCAGGGGACGGAAGTGGGTCTCGACGGCCAGGGAGTGCTTGGGGTCGGCCATGACCAGCAGCGGCAGCGCGCTCTGCCCGGCCAGCGCGTCGCCCGGCAGCCGGTCGAGGAAGGCCTTGAGCAGTCCGGTGTAGCTGGCCTTGTAGGTGGGGCTGGCGTAGATCGCGATCTCGGCCTCGGCGACCAGTTCGAGGGCGATCTCCAGGGCCGGGTGCGCGCCGGGCGAGAGCACCACCCCCGCCAGCGCGGACAGGTCGACGGTGTCGCGCGGCCCGGCGTAGCCGAGGCGCGCGGCGAGCGCGTCGGCGGCGCGGTGCGCGACCTCGCGGGTGCGGGAACCGGCCCGCGGGTTGCCGACGACGGTGACGAGACTCATGCGGCCTCCAGCCCGTATGCCCGCGCGGCGTGCGGCCCGCGCCGGGGGTGAACCTCGCTCATGCCCACGACGCTACGAAACGGGGACCGTTAAGTCAACATTTCCTACTAGCTTTCCATGGAATACCAGATGTCCACGTCACCGGCCTGATGCCGGACCCGGCCCCGAGCCTCCAGCCACGCCAGGTGCGCCAGCGTCTCGTTGTTGGCCGCGCGCCGCATGAACGCCGGGATCGTCTCCCACGGCCGCGACCAGGTGAGCCGGGTGGCGATCGTCCAGCAGTCGGCCCCGCCGGTGTCGGCGACGACCTTCTCGATCTCCGCCAGCCGCTCCTCGTGGTGGGCCATCACGTAGTCCACCCGCTCGGCCAGCTCCAGGAACCGGTACTCGTGCGCGGGCAGCACCTCGTCCACCTCGAAGCGGCGCACCGCGGCCAGCGAGTCGAGGTAGTCGGCCAGCGGGTTGGGCCCCGACTGCGGGTGCACGGCGACGATCGGCGTGATCTTCGCCAGCACGTGGTCGCCGGAGAACAGCAGCCGCCGCCCCGGCGAGACGAAGCAGAGGTGGCCGGGCGAGTGCCCCGGCGTCCAGATCGCGCGCAGGTCCCAGCCGGCCAGGCCGACCTGCTCGCCGTCCTCGATCAGCCGGTCGGGCAACGCCGTGGAGACCATGTGCCTGATCATCATCGACGCCCCGGCCAGCTCGTCGAGCGTCTCCCCCGGCACGCCGGACCGGACCAGCAGGGCGCGTTCCCGCGCCACCAGCGACTCGATGAACTCGTCGTCGTACCGCTCCCGCAGCAGCCCGGCGTCGGCCGGGTGGAGGGCGATCCAGGCGCCCGACACCTCCCGGATGCGCCCGGCGAGCCCGTAGTGGTCGGGGTGGATGTGCGTGACCAGCACGCCCTTGACGTCGGTGATCTCGTAGCCGGCGATGGCGAGCCCGGCGCACAGCGCGCCGAACGCCTCGTCGGTGTTCCAGCCGGCGTCGATGATCGCCACGCCGTCCGGCAGCTCCAGGGCGTAGACCAGGACGTACCGCAGCGGGTTGATCGGGATCGGCACCGGGATGGACCACAGGCCGGGGCGGACCTTCTCCACCGCGGGCAGTTCGCCGCCCAGCCACGCGGCTCGCTGGGTCTCGCTGGCCGGGGTCACCACGAACTTCGTCATCCACCCATTGTTACAGAATCATGTTCTGCCGCACGTGCCGCCGGCATCCGGACGAAGAGCAGCAGCGAGACCAGCAGCAGGCCCGCGGCGACCGCCCAGGACGCGGCCACCCCCTGCGCCGCGGCCAGCGCGCCCAGCGGGATGTTCACCAGCGCGCCCCCGGCCTGCAGCGACAGCGAGTTGACCGAGGTCACCGTGCTGCGCTGCTCGGCGGTGACCGCGTGGTGCGTCATCTCCTGCACGAACAACCCGGCCAGGCTGAGCCCGACGAAGAGCACGACGTAAGCGCCCGACGCGCTCACCAGTCCGGCGGTCCCGTCCAGGTGCGCGGTCAGGGCGAGCGCCGACAGCGCGCAGCAGGCGATCAGCGCGCCGGTCAGCACGCCGCGCACCCCCGCGCCGCTCCCGCCGAGCAGCCGGCCCGCCCAGGGCGCGAGGGCCGCCCCGGCGGCGCTCCCGGCGAAGCCCAGCGCGGCCACGACCGCGTAGAAGGTGCTGCCCAGTCCCGCCGCCCCGGCCAGCTCGGCCAGCCGGCCGGGGGTGAGCAGCTCGACCGAGGTGAGGGCGACGCCGTTCACCACCGAGTAGGCCACCAGCCGCCGCAGCACCGGGCCGCGGGCGGCCAGCCGTACGCCGGAGACCACCGTGGCGGGCACCTCGCGCAGCACCGCGGCCGCCGACCGGCGCGGGTGCGGCGGCTCGGGCAGCGCGAACAGCACGGTGACCAGCAGGACGAGCGCGGCCCCCGCGGCGAGCAGCACCGGTACGGCCAGCACCGCGGAGTCCTCGCCCGGCGCCAGCAGCGGCACCAGGCCGCCCAGCCCGACGCCCAGGCACAGGGCCAGCGAGCCCATCGAGTTGCCCAGCGCCAGCCCGGGCCGCAGGTCGGCCTCCGGCCCCTCGACGGCGTGCAGGGTGTCGACGTACCACGCCTCGGCCGGGCCGCTGGACAGCGCGCGGGCGACGGCCTTGAGCACGATCGCGGCGGTGAACGCCCAGATGTCCTGCGCGACGGCCGTCAGCAGGAAGGCCGCGACGGCGAAGGCGGCCGAGGCGGCCAGCACCCGGCGGCGGCCGATCACGTCGGACAGGCCGCCGGTGGGCAGCTCCAGGCTCAGCGTGACGACCGAGAAGACGGTCATGACCAGGCCGACCTGCGCCAGGCTCAGCCCGCGCGAGGTCATCAGCAGCACGCTCACCGGGATGGAGAGCGCCACCGGGAACCAGAGCAGGAAGCTCACCAGGCCGTAGCGGCGGCGCGGGTTCACGACGGATCACCGCCCATCCGGCGCGGGTAGGCGGCGATGTAGACGCTGACCTGCTCGGCGCCCTCGGCGTAGTCCCGTTCCAGTTCCTCCTTGATCTCCGCGATCCGGTCGAAGAGCCGCTGGACGCCCTCGGGATTGAGGTAGGCGAAGAAGTCCGACATCCCGGGCGTGGCCCGCCACTCCGGCGGCCAGTCGGTGTCGCGGTGTTCCCGCATCGCGCGGGCCAGGCCGTCGAGCTGACGGGCCTCCATGATGGCGACAGCCTCGCGCCCTTCGGGGGTGGCCGACATCTGCGCCGGGTCCCAGGAGGTGAACTGGTGACGGGCCCGCCAGCGGCGCTCGCGGCCGTCTTCCGAGGGGTCCTCCTCGATGAAGCCGTACTTGGCCAGCTCGCGCAGGTGGTAGCTGGTCGAGCCGGAGCTCTCGTCCACCTTGCGGCCGAGCTGGCTGGCGGTGGCCGGGCCCTCGGCGCGCAGCAGGCCGAGCAGGCGCACCCGCAGCGGGTGCGCGACGACCTTCAACACCTGGGGGTCACTGATCAGGTACTGGTGCTCCATGACCCCAGAGTAAACCGCAAAGACAATTTTGCAAAGAGTATTCTGCGATAGTTCGGAGCTCTAACCTGGAAGCATGCTTGACGACATCCGCGTGGACGAGGCGATCTTCCAGCTCCGGCCCGACTTCGCCTGCCTGGCCATCACCGCGTACGGCCTGCGCAACGGCCCCACCGACGAGCGCTCCCGCGCCTGGCTGGAGGAGGCCTCGGCCCGCCCCGTGCAGGCCGAGAAGATCGAGTCCTGGCGCGAGGCGTACAAGACCTTCGGCGCCAAGCCCTCCCGCACCCGGCCCAGCGTCGACGCGCTCACCCGCCGGCTGCCGCTGCCGGAGATCAACCAGGTGGTCGACGCCTACAACACGATCAGCGTCAAGCACTGCCTGCCGATCGGCGGCGAGGACCTCGGCCACTACGAGGGCGCCGCCCGGCTGGTCGTCGCCACCGGCGAGGAGGCCTCCGAGGAGGCCCTGGGTACCCCCGAGCCGGGCGAGGTCATCTGGCGCGACGACGTCGGCGTCACCTGCCGCCGCTGGAACTGGCGTCAGGTCGCCCGCACCCGGATCACCGAGGAGACCACCGACGCGCTCTTCCTCCTGGAGCGGCTCGAACCGCTGTCGATGGAGGAGCTGAAGGAAGCCGGCGAGGAGCTGGTCGACCTCCTGAGCAAGCTGTCCCCCGACGTCCGGATCGTCACCAGACTCATCACCTCGGGGAACTAAACACGGGTTTCCGATGTTGATACCGAATGGTGACAATGGCTGCACCACCCGGATTGACTAGGGGCGCGTGACCACTTTGGAT
The DNA here is from genome assembly GCF_040655795.1 of Nonomuraea sp. NPDC050310. NCBI lineage: Bacteria > Bacillati > Actinomycetota > Actinomycetes > Streptosporangiales > Streptosporangiaceae > Nonomuraea > Nonomuraea sp. NPDC050310. The sequence continues at coordinate 212,659 of NZ_JBFAKP010000009.1, forward strand.
CGTCCTGAGGGGGCGGATCGAGGTCGGCACGTTCCTCGGGCGCATCCTGCCAGTTCGGGCGAGTAGCCTTGGACAGGTTCTCTAACATCAACGCCGATCTGCGGAAGAGGGCGATTTCCGCCGTGTCGTCTGAGTCGTCGCGGACAAACCCGCTGGCAAGCTTTGGGCAAAACGAGTGGCTTGTCGACGAGCTGTACCAGAAGTATCTCCAGGACCCCGAGTCGGTCGACAAGGCTTGGTGGAACTTCTTCGCTGACTACAACCCTGACTACGGACCGGGCCGACCCCCGGTCAGGGAGGCGGCGAACGGCCCGGTGACCACCGCGCCCGCTCCGGCTCCCGCTCCTACAACCGTGGAGAAGCCGAAGGTGAGCACGCCGATCCCGGCCGGCGCTGAAGAGGTCAAGCTCCGGGGCGCCGCAGCGCGCACCGCGGCGAACATGGACCTGTCGCTGTCGGTCCCGACCGCGACGAGCGTCCGGGCGATCCCGGCCAAGCTGCTCATCGACAACCGCATCGTGATCAACAATCACCTGAAGCGCGGTCGCGGCGGCAAGGTCTCCTTCACCCACCTGATCGGCTACGCCATCGTCAAGGCGCTCCGGGCGATGCCGGAGATGAACTACTCCTACGCCGAGGTCGACGGCAAGCCCACGCTGGTCAAGCCCGAGCACGTCGGCTTCGGCCTGGCGATCGACGTCCAGAAGAGCAACGGCGACCGCCAGCTCCTCGTGCCCTCCATCAAGGGCGCCGACGACATGGACTTCCGCCAGTTCTGGATGGCCTACGAGGACGTGGTCCGCAAGGCGCGCGCCGGCAAGCTCGGCGTCGACGACTTCCAGGGCACCACGATCTCGCTGACCAACCCCGGCACGATCGGCACCGTGCACTCCGTCCCGCGCCTCATGCCCGGACAGGGCACGATCATCGGCGTCGGGGCGATGGAGTACCCGGCCGAGTACCAGGGCGCCTCCCCCGACACGCTGAGCCGCCTGGCCGTCTCCAAGGTCATGACGCTCACCAGCACCTACGACCACCGGATCATCCAGGGCGCCCAGTCGGGCGACTTCCTGCGCACGATCCACCGGCTGCTGCTGGGCGAGGACGGCTTCTACGACGAGATCTTCGAGTCGCTCCGCATCCCGTACGAGCCGGTCCGCTGGGTCCAGGACATCTCGGCCTCCCACGACGACGACGTGGCCAAGTCCGCCCGGGTCATCGAGCTGATCCACGCCTACCGGGTCCGCGGCCACCTCATGGCCGAGACCGACCCGCTGGAGTACAAGCAGCGCAAGCACCCCGACCTCGACATCCAGTCGCACGGCCTGACGCTGTGGGACCTGGAGCGCGAGTTCGCCACCGGCGGGTTCGGCGGCAAGCCGCTGGCCAAGCTGCGCGAGATCCTGGGCGTGCTGCGCGACTCCTACTGCCGCACCATCGGCATCGAGTACATGCACATCCAGAACCCCGAGGAGCGGGCCTGGATCCAGGCGCGGGTGGAGAAGCCGTACAAGGCCCCCGACCGCGCCGAGCAGCTCCACATCCTGGGCCGGCTCAACACCGCCGAGGCCTTCGAGACCTTCCTGCAGACGAAGTTCGTCGGCCAGAAGCGCTTCTCGCTGGAGGGCGGCGAGTCGCTCATCCCGCTGCTCGACTCGGTGATCGACGCCGCCGCCGACGACGCGCTCGACGAGGTCGTCATCGGCATGGCCCACCGGGGCCGCCTCAACGTGCTGGCCAACATCGTGGGCAAGTCCTACGCCCAGATCTTCGGCGAGTTCGAGGGCAACATCGACCCCCGCACCGCGCACGGCTCCGGCGACGTGAAGTACCACCTCGGCGCCACCGGCGAGTTCTCCGGCCACAGCGGCAAGGCCATCACGGCCTCCGTGGTCGCCAACCCCTCCCACCTGGAGGCGGTCGACCCGGTGCTGGAGGGCGTCGTCCGCGCCAAGCAGGACCTCCTGGAGCGCGGCGAGGAGGGCTTCACCGTCCTGCCGATCCTGGTCCACGGCGACGCGGCCTTCGCCGGCCAGGGCGTCGTGGCCGAGACGCTCAACCTGTCGCAGCTTCGCGGCTACCGCACCGGCGGCACCGTGCACGTGGTGGTCAACAACCAGGTGGGCTTCACCACCTCGCCCGCCTCCTCGCGGTCGAGCGTCTACGCCACCGACGTCGCCCGGATGATCCAGGCGCCGATCTTCCACGTCAACGGCGACGACCCCGAGGCCGTCGTGCGCGTGGGCAAGCTGGCCTTCGAGTACCGGCAGGCGTTCCGCAAGGACGTCGTGATCGACATGATCTGCTACCGGCGCCGTGGCCACAACGAGGGCGACAACCCCGCCTACACGCAGCCGCTGATGTACGACATCATCGACGCCAAGCGCTCCACCCGTAAGCTCTACACCGAGGCCCTGATCGGCCGCGGCGACATCACGGTCGAAGAGGCCGAGCAGGCGCTGCGCGACTACCAGGCCAAGCTGGAGCAGGCCTTCACCGAGGTCCGCGAGGCGGCCAAGAAGCCGCAGGAGAGCAGCGGCGAGCTGCGCGTGCCGCCGACCGAGGTCGTCAAGTGGTCGCACACCGACACGCCCACGGCGATCTCCGACGAGACGCTCAAGCGCATCGTCGACACCCAGCTCAACCTGCCCGAGGGCTTCACCGTCCACCCGCGGCTGGGCCCGATCATCCAGCGCCGCGGCCCGATGGTCGAGCAGGACCAGATCGACTGGGCCATGGGCGAGACCATCGCCTTCGGCTCCCTGCTGATCGACGGCCACCCGGTCCGCCTGGTCGGCCAGGACTCCCGCCGGGGCACCTTCGTCCAGCGCCACGCCGTGCTGGTCGACCGGGTCACCGGCGCCGAGCACACCCCGCTCAAGGCCTTCAACCAGGGCACCACGAAGTTCTACGTCTACGACTCGCTGCTGAGCGAGTTCGCGGCGCTGGGCTTCGAGTACGGCTACAGCACCGTGCGTCCCGACGCCCTGGTGGCCTGGGAGGCGCAGTTCGGCGACTTCGTCAACGGCGCCCAGACGATCATCGACGAGTTCATCTCCTCGGGCGAGCAGAAGTGGGGCCAGAAGTCGGGCGTCGTCCTGCTCCTGCCGCACGGCTACGAGGGTCAGGGCCCCGACCACTCCAGCGCCCGCATCGAGCGCTTCCTGCAGGTCTGCGCCCTCGACAACATGACCGTCGCCCAGCCGACCACGCCGGCCAACTACTTCCACCTGCTGCGCTGGCAGGTCGAGTCGGGCCGGCACAAGCCGCTGGTGGTCTTCACGCCCAAGTCGCTGCTGCGGCACAAGCTGGCGACCTCCAAGGCGGCCGACTTCACGCAGGGCACCTTCCAGCCGGTCATCGGTGACACCACCGTCGACCCGGCCCAGGTGACCAAGGTCGTGATGGTCTCCGGCAAGCTCTACTACGACCTGGTGCAGGGCCGCGACAAGGCCGGCCGCCAGGACGTGGCGATCGTCCGCCTGGAGCGGCTCTACCCGTTCCCGCAGGAGGAGCTCGACGCCGAGCTCGCTCGCTACGGGTCCGGCGTCGAGCTGGTCTGGGCGCAGGACGAGCCGGTCAACATGGGGCCGTGGCCGTACCTCACGCTCAAGCTGGCCGAGAACCCCGACCTGTTCGGTGGCCGCAGCCCGCGCCGCGTGAGCCGTACGCCCAACAGCTCCCCCGCGGCCGGCTCGCACGCCGCCCACGACCGGGAGCTCGAAGAGATCCTGCACCAGCTCTTCGGCTGATCCAGCCGTAAAGAAGGCGCCCCCGCTGTTCGCGGGGGCGCTTTCTTCGTTTTCGGAGGCACTTAGCTGCTAATCTGTGAGCTGTTAGCAGCTAATTAGCTGCTAACGGTTGCAGACTTAGCAGGTACCGATGCGACGACCCAAACGCCCTCCCGCCTGGCGCGATCTGATCACTGCACGACTTCTGCCGCATATCCAGCAGGTCGGCCCGGAGACGCCCTACCGGCCCTGGGATGAGTTCCGACGGCGTCCCACCCCGGCCGGCCTCTCTCCCGAGGAGCACTGGGCGGTGACCAAGCTCGCGAGGGCGGGCATGCGCCGGGAGCTTCCGCTGATGGACATCTCCGGGGAACCGTTCAGCTTCGCGTTGCCTGACGAGGTGTTGAGGAGTGTCGACTGGATCACCAGGCACTCCAGCGGGCAGATCATCGGTCCGCCCTCGGCCATGACCGACGACAGCCGCGATCGGTACATCGTCAGCTCCCTCATGGCCGAAGCGATCACTTCCAGTCAGATGGAAGGTGCGGCGACCACCTTCGCAGTGGCCAAGGAGATGCTCCGAACGGGCCGCCGGCCCCGCACACACGACGAGCGGATGATCGTCAACAACTACCAGGCGATGCGCCACATCGGCACCCTGCGTGGTGAACGACTCACTCCCGAGTTGGTCTGCGAGATCCATCGAATCGTCACGGAGGACACTCTCGACGATCCCGCCGGAGCCGGCCGCCTCCAGTTGCCGGGCGAGCCGCGAGTCGTGGTCGCGGACACGCTCGGCGAAGTACTTCACCAGCCGCCTCCAGCAGAGGAACTTCCCGAGCGCTTGGCCCGGCTCTGCGCCTTCGCCAACGGCGAGGACGAGCGGGTGTACGTCCCACCGGCCATCAGGGCGATCATCGTGCACTTCATGCTCGCCTACGATCACCCCTTCCGCGACGGAAACGGCAGGACGGCCCGCGCGCTGTTCTACTACTCCATGCTCAACCAGGGCTTCTGGCTCATCGAGTTCGTTTCGATCTCCCGGCTGCTGAAAGGCGCCCAGGCGCGCTACGGTCGAAGCTTCCTGCACAGCGAAGACGACGAGGGCGATCTCACCTACTTCACCGTCTACCAGTTGGAGATCTTGAAGCGAGCCATCACCGACCTGCACGACTACATCAAGCGCAAGGCGGAGGAGAGCGACCGGCTGCGCCGCGCGCTGAGTGGCCGGGCCGGGGAGTTCAATCACCGGCAGCTCGCGATCCTCGACCGCGCGATCAAGCAGCAGTCGGCTCGCTTCACCGTCGCGTCGCACGCGTCCAGTCATAATGTCGCCAGCCAGACCGCACGCACCGACCTGCGCGAACTGGAGTCGCGAGGGCTGCTCCTGCGCGTCTCGCACGGCCGCGGGCACGCCTGGGTTCCGGTGGAGGGACTGGCGAATCTGCTCAGTTCACCGCCAGTAGGCTGAGGCCCATGTACTTCACCGACAGGGGGATCGAGGAGCTCGTTTCGCGGCGTGGCGAGGAGGAGGTCAGCCTCACCTGGCTGGGCGAGCGGCTGCGCGAGTTCGTCGACCTGAACCCGGAGTTCGAGACGCCCGTGGAGCGGCTGGCGACGTGGCTGGCGCGGCTCGACGACGACGAGGACGAGTAGCGATCCGCGATATATCTTGAGTTTCCAGGCAACGCGACATATCGTGTATGCATGGAGTGGACCATTGACGAGCCGGGGCAGCTCACCTTCGACTCGGTGACCGCGCTCAACGTGCGCACCGTGGCCGGCCGGCTGGACGTGCTCGCGAGCGACGACGGGCCTTCGGTGCTGGAGGTCACGGAGATCAACAGCTCCCCCCTCATCGTCACCCACGAGGAGGACGGCACGCTGACCATCGCCTACCAGGACCTCACCTGGGACGGCGTGCTGTCCTGGTTGCGCGGCCCGGCCAAGCGCAGTTGCAGCCTGACCATCACCGTGCCGAAGACGTGCCCGGTCAACGCCGGCGTGGTGACCGCCTCGGCGGTCGTGGCCGGCTTCGAGCGCCGCACCCGGGTGCGCAGCGTCTCGGGCGAGGTCACCCTCGACGGGGTCAGCGGCGATGTGGCCGCCGAGACCGTCTCGGGGCCGCTGGAGAGCCGCGCGATGGAGGGCGACCTGAACTTCAAGAGCGTCTCCGGCGACCTCACCGTCGCCGGCGGCTTCCCGCGCCGGCTGAAGGCGACGACCGTCTCCGGCCGGATCACCGCCGACCTGCGGTTGCGCCCGACCGGTCACGTCACCATCAACACCGTGTCGGGAGACGTCCTGGTACGGCTGCCGCCCACCGTGGACACCGACATCACCCTGCGCTCGACCACGGGCCGGCTCGACTCCGCCTTCGACGGGCTGTCGGCCTCCCAGCGGCCCGGGTCCAAACACCTGTCCGGGCGGATCGGCGGCGGCATGGCCGAACTCTCGGTCAAGTCGGTCTCCGGCCGGGTGACCCTGCTCAAGGGAGACAAGGAATGAGCCCCGTCTTCGGGCACGGCCGGCTGCGCCTGTACCTGCTCAAGCTGCTGGAGGAGAGCCCGAGGCACGGCTACGAGGTGATCCGGCTGCTCCAGGACCGCTTCCTGGGCGTCTACTCGCCCTCCCCCGGCACGATCTACCCGCGCCTGGCCCGACTGGAGGAGGAGGGCCTGGTCACGCACGAGGTCATCGACGGCAAGAAGGTCTTCTCGCTCACCGACCAGGGCCGCGCCGAGCTGAACGAGCGCCTCGACGAGCTGGCCGAGCTGGAGCAGGAGATCTCCGCCTCGGTCCAGGACATCGCGCGCGAGGTCAAGGAGGACGTGCGCTCGACCGTCCGGTCCCTGCGCGAGGAGCTGGCGCAGGCGGCCAAGAACGTGCGCAGCAGCGGCACCTCGCAGTGGACCCGCTGGCAGGACGAGAGCGACCGGTGGAGCCGCGAGTGGCGGCGCATCTGGACCGACGCGTGGAGCACGCTGGGCGGGGGTTACGACGACGACGCCGAGGAGCGGGCGCAGCTCGACGCCGACCTGGGCGAGCTGCTGGCCGACTTCGTCGCCCGGGTCCGCCAGGACGCCTCCGCGGGCCGGCTCACCCGCCGCTCCCTGGAGGAGGCCCGGCGGGCGCTCGACGAGGCCGCCGCCCGGATCGGCGACACCCTGCGCTGAGGGCGCTGAGGGCGCTGAGGGCGCTGAGGGCGCTGAGGGCGCTGAGGGCGCTGAGGGACTAGCCCCGGGCGGCCCGGCGGGCGCGGTAGGCCAGCGGCATGTACCGCACCCGTTCCGGCAGCCGCGGCGCCACCGCCGCGGCCGCCCGGCCGATCGCCCGCAGCAGCCGCTCCCGCCGGGCCGACCACCGCAACCCCAGCTTCTCCCGTACGGCAGGCGGCAACGTCCCCACGGTGATGAAGTAGTTCAGCTCGCTGGCCGGCACCCCCACCGGCTTCCACACCAGCCCCGGCACGTACGGCGGGCTGGGCGTGGCACGCAACGTCGCCAGCACCTCGATCGCGGTCGGGTGCGCCTCCAGCCGCTCGGCCACCATCCGGTCGAAGTAGGCGGCATACCCGGCCAGGTCGTCGAAGGGCGAGCGCACCCGCAGCAGCCGCCCGAGCGCCTGGAAGTCGTCGAACATCGCCCGCTCGTCCACCGGCCCAGCGCCGAAGATCCGTTCGAGGGTGCGGAACTGCTCGAACAGGCTCCAGTGCACCCAGGCCCAGGCCTCCGCCTGCAACGCGTGGTACGGCCTGCCGTACTCGTCGACGCCCTTGATCCCGGCGTGCAGGTCGCGCAGCCGGCGCACCTCGGCCTCGCCGTCGGCGTAGACCCAGCGCTGCACCGAGCCGAGGGTGCGGCTGAGCCGTCCCCAGGGGTCGGTGCGGAAGTCGGAGCGCTGGGCGACCGCGGCGCCGACCGCCGGGTGCATGGTCTGGAGGACCAGCGCGCTCCCGGCGACCAGCAGATTTCGGTATTCACCCGCCGTGTCCCACAATCTCGTCCCAGGCCCCATGGACGAGATGTACCCACTATGCGGTGAAGACGATTTTCCCGAAGACGTCACCCTCGTGCATGGCGGCGAAACCGTCGCGGGCCTCGGCCAGCGGGACCACCCGGTCGATCACCGGCCGCACCCCGGTCTGCTCCAGGAAGACGGCCAGCCGCTGGAGCTGGTCGCGGGTGCCCATGGTCGAGCCGACCACCGACAGCTGCAGGAAGAAGACCCGGTTGAGGTCGGCCGGCGGGACCGCGCCGCTGGTGGCGCCGGAGACGACGACGCGCCCGCCGGGCCGCAGCGACTTGAGCGAGTGGTCCCAGGTGGCCTGGCCCACGGTCTCCATGACCGCGTCCACCCGCTCGGGCAGCCGGGCGCCGGGCTCGAAGACCTGGTCGGCGCCGAGCTGCAGGGCCCGCTCGCGCTTGTCCTCGCTGCGGGAGGTCGCCCAGACGCGGTAGCCTCCGGCCCGGCCGAGCGCGATCAGCGCGGTGGCGACGCCGCCGCCCGCGCCCTGGACCAGCACCGTCGAGCCCGGCTGGAGCTCGGCCTTGTCGAAGAGCATGCGGTAGGCGGTCAGCCACGCGGTGGGCAGGCAGGCCGCCTCCTCGAAGCTGAGCGCGGCCGGCTTGGACACCAGGTTGCGGCGCGGCACCGCCACCCGCTCGGCGAAGGTGCCGTCGTGGGTCTCCGACAGCAGGCTGCGCTTGGGGTCGAGGGTCTCGTCGGGCCCCGAGCCGATCACGGAGTGCACGATCACCTCGTTGCCGTCCTCGTCGAGCCCGGCGGCGTCGCAGCCGAGCACGATGGGCAGGCGGTCCTGGCGGATGCCGACGCCCTTGAGCGTCCACAGGTCGTGGTGGTTGAGCGCGGCGGCCCGTACGGTGACGGTCGTCCACCCCTCCGGCACCTCCGGTTCGGGGCGCTCGCCCAGGGTCAGGCCCGCGAGCGGGTTCGCGACATCGGTCTGCGTGGCGGTTACGGCGAACATGGCCGCACCCTACTTCACGGTGATCTCGACGCTCTCGAGCGCGTGGTCGATGTACCGGCGTGGCCCGGCGACGCCGATGTAGACGCCCGACCGGCAGACCCAGCCGTAGCTGCCGGTCCCCATGATCACCGACGGCGGCCGCAGGTTGCGTCGGCAGCCCGGCAGCGGGACCAGGACGAGCATGTGCCCGGTGGAGGTGCCGAACCACAGTTGCGGGCCGGCCGGTTCGCGGCCGTAGCCGTACTCACCCGGCTTCGACAGCCGCAGCGGCCCGGTCGCCGAGAGGGTGAGGAAGCCCTCCGGGGTGACCGTGCCCTTCAGGTTGCGCGCCCAGGTCATGCGCTGGTCGAAGGTGAGCCCGTTGGGCCGGTCGTAGAGCGCCAGCCGCCAGTCGCCGAAGCCGAACAGCAGCACCTGGCCGGGGTTGCTGCCGGAGGGCCGGGGCCAGAGCGTGACGTTCGGCGTGAAGTGCCGCAGCGGCTGGCCGCCCTTGGTGATCTCGACCTCGCCGGAGAAGGGCGCGACGAGCTGGCGGTAGTGGTTCATGGTCTCGCCCCGCAGCACCGCGCCCTGGAAGGGCCGGATGCCGAGGCTCTCGAAGTCGAGATCGGCCGGGTAGCGCAGCTCCGCGCGGCGGCCGTCGGGGAAGACCAGGTCCAGGACCTTCTCGCCGCCCACCAGGCGGGGGGTGGGCGTCAGCACGTTCGGTCTCGTGCCGACGGTCACCAGGGTGCTGATCGGTTCCGGCCGCTGCCGCTCGGCCTGTTGCGCCGGCTCGGGGTCGCGGCTGATCAGCCACCCGGCCAGCGGCACCGCGACCACGAGCGCCAGGAGGGCCACGCCCAACCGGCGGCGCCGGCGCGGGGTGCCCGCCTCGATCACGTCGAACTGCTCGCCCACACCGGCAGTCCAGTTGAGCGGGCCTGCCCGCGCAAGGCTTCGGACCTGGCGAAATCATCACAGGTTCGCAACCTGTGTCACCAGGTCGCGACATTCACCGGCCCGTCCGTGGTCAGGTGCACGGCCTGCCCCACCAGTTCCCGGCGCTCCGCGTCGGCGAGCAGGTCCGCCTGCCGTACCAGAGCATGGGTGCGGCGGCCGTCGGGCAGGTCGGCGACGAGGATCCCGCGCTCGGCGACGCCGTCGCGGCCGTGGGCCACGGTGTAGCCCGCGACCACGGCCGGTCCCTCGTGGGTGTCGGCGATCGGCACCGGGTCGGCGGTGGACACCGGGCGCGCGTCGCCGAGCCGGCCGCCGGGCTCGCTCGACCAGACGGCGTAGGTGTGCTTGGTCAGGTGCATGCCGACCCCGGTCACCAGGCCGTGGCCGCCCTCGCGCAACAGCGCGGCCATCGTCGCGGTCGAGTGCAGGACGTAGCAGCTCGACGGGCCTCCCGCGTACGGCAGGCCGCCGGTCACGGTGAGCCCGCGCCGGTCGTGCGGGTCGAGCTTGAGCGCCTCGCAGGCCTGGCGGACCGCCACCGCGAAGCAGCTGTAGAGGTCGAACGCGCTCACCTCGTCGAGCCCGATCCCGGCGCGGTCGAACGCGGCCCGGGCCGCGTGAGCCATCGCCGCCCCGCCGCCGAGCTCGGGCCGGGCGGCCACCTCCCACGTCTCCTCGGCGTAGGCCCAGCCGCGCAGGTAGATCCGCTGCTCGCGCGGGACGCCGAGCCGGTCGGCCAGCCCGGAGCTGACCAGGACCAGCGCCGCAGCCTGGTCCACCTCGATCACCGCGACCGTGTTCCTGGTGTACGGCCAGCCGACGAACCGGTTGCCGGGCCCCGGCGTGACGAGTTCCTCAGGCGACATCGCGCGGCGGCGCCAGGCGTGCCGGTTGGCCGCGGCGACCTCGGTCATGGGCGCGAACAGCGCACCCCGCTCGGCCGTCTCCGCGGCGACGGACTGGCCGAGGGCCGCCCGGCGGGCGGTCTCCATGATCGCGTAGGTGTGCACCGGCAGGAACAGCTCGTGGGCGAGCTCGGCCGGATGCGGCGGCCGCTCCCAGCCGTAGGGCGGCTTGGGGTCGGCGGCGTGGCTCCACGGCACCCGCTCGCCGGCCAGCCGGTAGTGCCGGCGGGTGGCCAGGGCCTCGGCGCCGACGACCAGCGCGGCCTCCATCTCGCCCGCCGCGATCCCGGCCGCCGCCGCGCCGATCAGGTGCTGCGGCGCCGTACCGCTGACCCGGGAGTAGACCCGGTGCCGCGGCGCGGCGCCGAGCCGGTCGGCCAGCCGGTCGGCGGGCGAGTCGTACTGCCAGGAGTCGCTGTAGACGATCTGGACCGAATCCAGCCGGGCCGGGTCGAGCCGGGCCTCCCGGGCGGCCTCGTGGGCGACCTGCTCCCAGAGGTCGAGCGGTTCCGGTCCGGGCTGGTCGCGAACGGTCGACTGGGCTACGCCGACCAGGCAGGGGGTGCGGGCATCCATGCCGCCATCTAAGCAGAACAATCTTCCGTTTGTAAATTGAGTGATGGTTGTTACGAGTGATGTCAGGGTGAATTTATTCGGCCCTGGACCTGGGGTGATGCCATTTCCGAATACATGCGGAATGGCTATTTCAATAACGGAATGGAACCGCGTCAGACTTTTTCACGTCGTTTCCTGGATTACGCCTCGCGCCATTCGCTAGCGTCTCGCTCGTTTTCCTGGCCCATCCGGGGCGACAGTTCCCCGCTCTGGGCCGCCGAGAACTGGATGAAGGAGCAGCAATGAAGTCCCGAGCAACGAAGGCGCTGGGCATCGCGATTCCTCTCGCGGCCCTCAGCGGTCTGGCCGGCCTGTCCCCCGCGAACGCGGTGGCCGCCGACGACATCGTCTCCGCGGAGGCGAAGAGCACCACCGGCTCAGCGCTGGCGTTCTGGACCCCGGACAAGCTCCGGGCCGCCAAGAGCGCCGACGGCGCGCTGGACCTCTCCCAGCGCGGCGGCAAGATCAACGGCAACGCCCCCGACGGCCCGCCCGGCTCCGTTCCGCCGATCGGCCAGGAGGGCGCCAAGTCGCCCAAGGTCAAGCAGGTCAACCTGCCCAACACCGTCGGCCGGGTGTTCTTCACCGACGGCGACGGGGAGTGGAAGTTCTGCTCCGCGACCTCGATCCAGGGCAAGTACCGCAACGTCGTGGCCACCTCCGGCCACTGCGTGTACGACACCAAGCACGACCGCTTCCACGACAACTGGGTGTTCATCCCGTCCTACTGGGATGGCAACAACCGGTGGGAGGGCAAGACGCCCTACGGGATCTACGAGGCCAAGACCTTCAACGCGCACGACGACTTCGTGGTGAAGGAGGACTACGACTTCGACTACGCGTTCGTCAACGTCTACAACGGCTACAAGATCGACTGGAAGAAGACCAGCGGCGGCGGCTGGGAGCCGGTCAAGAAGTACATCGGCCGGCTCGGCGACAACGTCGGAGGCATGGGCTTCACCTGGAACCGCAGCCCGAAGGCCAACGTCTTCTCCTTCGGCTACCCCGCCGGCAAGCACGACGACGGCGACCGGCCGTACTCCGGCCGGACGATGAAGTGGTGCTACGGCAAGACCGCGCCGATGCCGGCCGCGCCGAAGTACCGCATCCAGGAGCACATCGGCTTCAAGTGCTCCTTCACCGCCGGCGCGAGCGGCGGCCCGTTCGTCTACAACTACAAGAACACCTCGCGCACCGGTTACGTCTACGGCGTCAACAGCGTCGCCTGGGACACCGACGGCAACGACCGGTTCGACCACATCTCCTCGCCGTACTTCAACACCGACACCTACAAGGTCTACAAGGCCGCCGCCAACCGGTGGTCCGGCAACCCGCCGAAGCCGTAGATCATTTAGCGCGGAGTGCCGGATTCTCCGGCACTCCGCGCGTTCTTGATAGGTGCTTTATCGCTGGTACGGCAGGCTTGATCAGATAACAAATCTCGATCCGAGCTGCATTACCGCAGTTGATCTGGAAAAATCACCCCAGAACGGAAGGTAACTTCATGATCCCCCGACTCAGGCACCTCGCGGCCGCCGCCCTCAGCGGCGCGCTGCTGCTGTTGCCTGCGCTCGCGGGGACCCCTTCCGCAGCCGCGACGACCGGCTCCGCCCTCGCCCCCGACCCGACCTACTCGGTCGACATGGCCAGGACCGAGGCCCAGATGGAGGCGGTCGCGCGCTACTGGCAGCCGGAGAAGCTCAAGCTGGCCGAGAACTACACCCCGGCCACCCCCGGCTCCCGCCCCAAGCCCACCGGGACCACGACCGCCTCCTCCCAGAGCCTCGGCCTGGCCCGGCGCCCGGTCCCCGACGCCCGCACCGTCCCGCCCGCGCCTCCCGCGGCCGGCGGCGCGGCGCGCACCTTCGGCAAGGTCTACTTCCTGATCAGCGGCAAGGAGTACTGGTGCTCGGCGAGCGCCGTGGCGGCCAAGAACCGCAGCGTCGTCGCCACCGCCGGGCACTGCGCCTACGACCTGAAGAACCTGCGCCCCGCGGACAACTGGATCTTCGTCCCGAACCCGGGCACCGGCGGCACCACCCCGGACGGCATCTACATCGGCGCCACCCTCAACATCCACGACGTCTGGTCGGGCGAGGGTGACTACGACTACGACTACGCCTTCATCACCGTGCACTCCGGCTTCCGCTGGGAGACCAAGGACGGCAAGCCCACCCGGGTGCCGGTCGGCAAGCTCCAGGACAACGTCGGCGGCCAGGGCCTGACCATCCTGCGCGGCGTCGGCAACCAGGCCGTCGCCTTCGGCTACCCCTCCGGCGCCCAGCCGGACGGCACCCGCCCCTTCGACGGCCGCACCCTCGCCACCTGCGACGGGCGCACCACCAAGACCCGCTCCCCCAGCTTCAACCTGGAGCACGGGGTGCAGCTGCCCGGCTGCAACTTCAGCCACGGCGCCAGCGGCGGGCCCTGGCTCCTGGAGTTCGACGCCGGCAAGAAGCTGGGCTGGCTCAACGGCGTCAACAGCCTCACCTGGAACCGCGACGCCAAGGGCACCTACGACGCGGTCTCCTCCTCCTACTTCAACAGCGGGACGATGATCGTCTACCAGCGCGCGGCCAACGCCTCCTAGCGGGCCCAGAAACCTTGACCCCGTCGGCCTTCCGGCGGGGTTTTTCGTTGCCCTGGAGATCAACTCGGCCGGATTAGACGGAAGATCTCGCGATTCGGTGCCATCAATCTCATGTGATCTGAGTCACATTCAGCGGCGCAGGATTCGCGGTTCTTCACTCCCTGCCCATCTGTCTCAAGCCCTAACACGCAGTCAAAACGCCACAAATTCCACAGAAGTGTTGACATGTCACAGAAAAGTAACGACGGTAACCCTTCCTTCCGGATAGGGCGGAACGGCTTCCACCTGCAAAGATCCCGCCTGTATGTTCCTTGCTGTCCCTTTACTGACGCATGAGGCGCCTGTTCGCCTCACGACAGAGCAAGGAGCAGTTCCCTTGAAGCGCATCCTCATCCCGGCCAGTGGCGCCGTCCTCGCCACCGGTCTGCTCGCCGCCGGTCTCGCCGGTGCGGCCCAGGCCGCCCCCGACGTCGCCTCGGACCCGATGGCGAAGAGCGCCGCCGTGGCTCAGGAGATCGCCCAGTTCTGGAGCGACTCCAACAACGCCGCCCTCAAGGCCGCCACCGCCTCGAACGTCTGGGACAACTCCGACGTCACCAAGCTCAAGAGCAAGGGCGGCTACACGCCCGACAGCAAGCCCGGCAGCGTCCCCGCCATCGGCGAAGAGAAGAAGACCACCCCCAAGGTTCAGAACGTGAACCTGCCGAAGACCATCGGCAAGGTCTTCTTCGTCAACGCCAAGGGCGAGAAGAAGTGGTGCTCGGCCACCTCGATCCAGTCCAAGTACAAGAACCTGGTCGCCACCGCCGGCCACTGCGTCTACGACGTCGCCTCCAACACGGACGTCATGTCCAAGTGGGTCTTCGTCCCGGGCTACTACCAGGGCAAGACCCCGTGGGGCATCTACGTCGGCAAGCAGGCGTTCACGCACTACGACTTCTCGAACTACGAGGACTACGACCGCGACTACGCGTTCGTGACGGTCTACAACGGCATCGGCGGCACGTTCAACAAGACCACCGAGATCTCCAAGTCCGAGTTCCTCGCCCACAAGGGTGCGAAGTACATCGAAGAGAAGGAGATCAAGGACCTCGCCGAGGCCAAGACCCTCGCCGCCAAGTACAACGCCAGCGGCAACGTCGAGGCGGGGTACAACGACAAGGGCGAGAGCATCGACGGGGCCGGCCCGGTCATCTCCAAGACCACCCCCAACCCCGACGACAAGGTCGCCCACAACTACCCCGGCGCGGTCAACGTCAAGACCGAGGTCAGCCTGGCCACCTGGCAGGGTGCGGGCGAGGGCGTCCAGAACGGCAACCGCTTCAACGAGAAGCTGGCTCCGAACAGCGGCCTGAAGAACGAGTACGGCATCACGTACGAGCGCGTCACGGAGACCGAGTACAACAACTTCGTGGCCTCGAAGGCCGCCGGCAACGAGCTGGGCGTCGCCTACACCTCCGCCGCCGGCAAGGTGAAGTTCGACGACGACGTCACCATCGACTTCAGCGCCACCCCGGGTGGGTACTGGATCGTCAAGACCTACCTCAACCAGTGGTACAAGAAGTCCTCCACCACGAAGTACTACTTCCGTGACTACTACAAGGTGGAGCACGAGCTCAAGGACGCCGGTCGCCTCGGCGACAACGTGGGTGGCCAGGGCTTCGCCTGGAACCAGCCCACCGGCAAGTACGTGCGCGTGTTCGGCTACCCGTCGCTCGCACACCCCGACGGCAACAAGAACTTCACCGGCGTGACGCCCAAGTGGTGCTACGGCAAGACCTCGGCCAAGGTCGTGCAGGCGCCCGCCAAGAAGATCGAGGAGCACGTCTCCCTCAAGTGCTCGATGACCGAGGGCGCCGACGGCGCCCCCTGGCTCCTCAAGTACAGCAACGCCAAGCGCCTGGGCTACGTGAACGGTGTCACCAGCACCTTCGCCGACCAGGACGGCAACGACCGCGTCGACACCAACACCTCGCCGTACTTCGACGGTGAGACCAACACGGTGTACCGCGCTGCTGCCAACGTGTGGTCCGGCAAGATCACCGGCTGACCGTACGGCGAATAAAGCGAAGGGGCCCGGCTTCTGCCGGGCCCCTTTCGTCGTTCCCAGGACCTATCGCAGGGGTTCGTAGCCCGGGATCCGCGGTTCTGGGGCTCTCTCAGAGCCCGCAAACGCCGGTCCTGCCGAGGATCTGTCCGATTTGTGTGAGGCCTTTTGACGCGTGGGGGGCCGATCCGGTGCCATCGAGTCGATGTGATCTGTGTCACATCACAACATGACCCACGGTCACGGGGTCGCTTCAGTCACATCCGCCCCACTAACACCAAGCTTATGCTGATCTGCGGAAATGCCCACCGCAGGTGCAGGAAACCCCTTCAGCGCTTACGCCTCTTAAACATCACAGAACGATCACGCCCCATCGGGCCCCTCGTTTTCCCCTCAAAGCGGGTTCCTGTTTTCAAGATCGGCACTGTATGTTCCTGGCTATCCCTTTACTGACGCATGGGACGCAAGAGGCGTCTCACGACAGCGCAAGGAGTTACCTTGAAGCGCATCCTCCTCCCCGCCGGTGGCGCCATTCTGGCCACCGGTCTGCTGGCTGCTGGTCTGGCCGGCGCTGCCAACGCGGCCCCCGACGAGGGCACCCTTGAGGCGCACCTCGCTCAGCGCGCCGCTGAGGTCCAGGACACCATCAACTTCTGGACGAAGTCGAACAACGAGGCGCTCCGTCAGGCCACCGCGTTCCACTACGACTACAAGGCCGTCAAGAAGATCGTCCAGAAGGGCGGCTACAACCCCGACGGTAAGCCGGGCGTCGTCCCCGCCATCGGCGAGGAGAAGAAGGCCGCGGTCAAGGTTCACAACGTGAACCTGCCCAAGACCATCGGCAAGGTCTTCTTCCAGACCCGTGACGGCAAGCTGTACTGGTGCTCCGGCACCTCGATTCAGTCCAACTACAAGAACCTGGTGGCCACCGCTGGTCACTGCGTGTACGAGGACCTGAAGAACGAGGAAGTCGTTTCTCGCTGGGTGTTCGTCCCGATGTACTACCAGGGCAAGACCCCGGCCGGCATCTACGTGGGCAAGCAGGCCTTCACCCACTACGACTTCACCACCTACGAGGACTACGACCGCGACTACGCGTTCGTTACCGTCTACGACGGCATCAAGGGTGGCGAGAACGGCGAGACCACCAAGAAGACGCAGATCTCGAAGGCCGACTTCCTCAAGTACAACGGCTCCAAGTTCGTTGACGAGAAGCCGATCGCCACCGAGGCTGAGGCCAAGGCGCTCGCTGCCAAGTACAACGCTGGCGGCAGCATCGAGGCCGGCTACGACGCCAAGGGCGAGCCGATCGAGAACGCGGGCCCCGTGGTCTCGAAGACCGTGGCGAACCCCGACGACAAGGTCGCGCACAACCACCCGGGTGCGACCAACGTCAAGACCGAGGTTGGCCAGGCTGCTTGGGAGGCCGCCACCGACGGTGTCCAGAACGGGCAGCGTTGGCAGGAGGACCTGTCCCCCGACCACCTGGGCACCCTCAAGGGCGTCAAGGTCACCCGCGTCACCGAGACGGAGTACAACAGCTTCGTCGCGGCGAAGAACGCCGGCGAGAAGCTGGGCAACGCCTACACCACCGCCTCCGGCGTGGTGAAGTTCGGCACCGGCGAGATCGACTTCAGCAAGACCGCTGGCGGCTTCTGGACTGTCGAGTTCTTCGTCAACCAGCACTACAAGAAGTCCACCACCACCACGTACCACTTCCGTGAGTACTACAAGGTGGAGCTGTCCATGGCCCACGTCGGTCGCCTCGGCGACAACGTCGGTGGCCAGGGCTTCGCGTGGAACCAGCCGACCGGCAAGTACGTCCGCACCTTCGGCTACCCCTTCGCGCAGCACCCCGACGGCTCCAAGCCGTACTCCGGTGTGACGCCGAAGTGGTGCTACGGCAAGACCCAGGGCAAGGGCCCGGTCACCCCCTCGACCTACAAGGTTGAGGAGCAGATCGCCCTGAAGTGCGCCGTGACCGGTGGTTACGACGGTGGTCCGTGGCTGCTCAAGTACAGCAACGCCAAGCGTCTCGGCTACCTCAACGGCATCACCTCGCTGTTCCTGGACAACGACGGTAACGGCCGTATCGACAACATCACCTCCGCGTACTTCGACGGCGAGACCGCTCTGGTCTACAACGCCGCCAAGAACGTCGCCTCCGGCAAGATCCTCCCGTAGTTTCTCCGGTGGTAGGTGACCTTGGGGTGAGGGTCCAAACCTCCCCCTAAGGGTTGTTAGCTTCAAACCGAAGGGCTCGGCCTAGCCGAGCCCTTCGGCCTTTACTTCCCCAAATCGATCTTCCTCCAGGGTGACGGTCTTCTCGCCGTCTCGTACGCGGCGAAACCGCGGCTGAACCCTGATAGGGAACTCCTTCACTTAAAGGGATGAAGTAAAGGGAAGAAGGCCCGGTCCTCAGGACCGGGCCTTCACTTGTTCCTAGACCGTTGCCAGCTGGTGCTCGAAGAGCTCTCGTACCGCGCTCAGCTTGCGGAAGGGCTCGAAGCGGCGCCGCAGGTCTTCCACGTACGTCCGTGTACGGGCCGACTGCAGCTCCCCGGCCAAGGAGAACGCCTCGCGGGCAGCCGTACAGGCGGCCTCCACCTCACCACGCTGCACCAGGCCGCCGGCCAGCAGCGAGAGGTTGAACATCCGTCCCCGCACAAAGCGCCCGTCCATGTCCAGAGACCGGCGAGCGAAGGACACAGCCCGCTCCCCGTCCCCCAGGTCCCGGAAGCAGTGGGAGAACTTGGCCGCAAGGTAGGCCGCGTCGAAGTACCGCAGCCACTCCGGCTCCTCCGAAGCCCGTCGCCGCTCGAAGGCGGCCTCGGCCTCGTTGAGGGCCTGGGCGCAGGACCGCGAGTCCCCCAGCCCCGCGTGCGCGTGCGCCTCGAGGACGGTGGCGGCGGCCAGGAGGGTACGGTGGCCGGAGCGGCGGGCGGAGAGCTGGGCGGCCCGGGAGAGGTCGAGGGCGTGCGAGGGCTGACCCATGTAGATCGCCTGGTGCGCCATCCCGGAGAGGATCTCGCTCCCCAGCGCGTGGTCGTCCGCCCCGTGCGCCAGCCGCAGCGCCTGGATGAGGTAGCGCTGCGCCAGGCCGTGCTGTTCGAGGTCGTAGGCCATCCACCCGGCCAGCCGGGTGAGCTCCGCGGCGGCGGCGGCGAGGGTACGGCCGGTGGCCTCGTCGTAGGAGCCGTCCCGCAGCAGCGGTGAGACGGCGGTGTCCAGATATTTCACGACCGCGGAGCGCACGCGCCCGCTGCCGAAGCGGTTGTCCAGCTCGCCGAAGGACCGGGTGACCTCGTGGATCGCGGTCACGTCGGATCTGCCGACCTTGCGCGCCCCCGCCCCCACCGGGCGACCGCCCGGCGGCGAGGTGAGCCAGCGGACGGCACCGGCCGCCCCGGCCCCGATCGCGAAGGTCGAATCGACCAGGAATCGTCGTCGTTCCACATCGGCCCGCCACAGCGCTGTCACTGTCGCGACTCCCTCCACCCACGTATGCGTGAACTCTTGTCCAAGGTGGAGGGGACTGCTGATGGCCGGCATCCCGAAGTCCTCGGGGTCGACCGGCCGGCCGAGCCGGAGAGCGAAGATCTCCGCGAGCAGGCACGGGACCGGCTCGCGTGGTCGCTGTCCGCCGATCCAGCGCAGGACGGAACTGTGGTCGTATCTCAGCCCCGGGATGCCCCGGGAGGTGCCGAGATCGTTCAGGCGCCGAGCCAGCCCCTTGCGGGAGAATCCCGCTTCGGCGATGAGCTGCTGGAGCAGTCGGTTGGGCTCGCGTTCCATCGCTCTCCTCGATGAGCCCTTACAGAGAGCCTCATTTATAACACGAAGAGTAAAGGCCGTTTCGGTATTCCCAAAACAAACGAAGGAGGGTACGGCTGGCGTCAGCCGTACCCTCCTAGGTCACGCGGGTCAGCGCGAGGCGACCCCGTCCAGCCGCGCCTGGTCGGCCACGGCCCGGGCGACGGCCGGGGCGACCCGGGCGTCGAACGGGCTCGGGATGACGTAGTCGGCGGTGAGGTCGGCGCCGACCACGGCGGAGAGCGCGTTGGCCGCGGCGACCTTCATGTTCTCCGTGATGGTGGTGGCCCGGACGTCGAACGCGCCGCGGAAGACGCCGGGGAAGGCCAGCACGTTGTTGATCTGGTTGGGGAAGTCGGACCGCCCGGTGGCGACGACGGCGGCGTGCTTGCGCGCGAGCTCGGGGTGGATCTCGGGCGTGGGGTTGGACAGGGCGAAGACGATCGACCCGGGCGCCATGGCGGCGATGGCCGCCTCGGAGACGGTCGAGCCGGACAGGCCGACGAAGACGTCCGCGCCCGCGAGGGCCTGCTCGGTGGTGCCGGTGTGGCCCGCGCGGTTGCTGTCGAGCGCCAGCGCCTCCTTGATCGGG
Organism: Nonomuraea sp. NPDC050310; assembly: GCF_040655795.1. Taxonomy (NCBI): domain Bacteria; kingdom Bacillati; phylum Actinomycetota; class Actinomycetes; order Streptosporangiales; family Streptosporangiaceae; genus Nonomuraea; species Nonomuraea sp. NPDC050310. The sequence continues at coordinate 232,884 of NZ_JBFAKP010000009.1, forward strand.
TTGAGCCCGTCACGGCCGGCGTAGATGATGCCGCGGGAGTCGGCGACGGCGATGTCGCCGATGCCCGCTTCGATCAGGATGCGGCTGACCGCGATGCCGGAGGCGCCCGCGCCGGCCACGACGGCCCGGAGGTCGCCGAGGGTGCGGCCGGTGAGCCGCGCGGCGTTCTGGAGCGCGGCCAGGGTGACGATCGCGGTGCCGTGCTGGTCGTCGTGGAAGACGGGGATGTCGAGCCGCTCGCGGAGCCGGGCCTCGACCTCGAAGCAGCGCGGCGCGCTGATGTCCTCCAGGTTGATCCCGCCGAAGGACGGGGCCAGCCGGACGATGGTCTCGACGAGTTCGTCGACGCCGGTGCAGTCGAGGCAGATCGGCACGGAGTCGACTCCGCCGAACTGCTTGAAAAGCAGGGACTTGCCTTCCATGACGGGCATGGCGGCGGCAGGTCCGATATCGCCGAGCCCTAGCACAGCGGTGCCGTCGGACACGACGGCGACCACATTCGAGACCCAGGTGTAATCGTTGACGAGCTCGGGAGAATCGGCGATGGCCGTGCAGACACGGGCCACCCCGGGGGTGTAGGCGAGGGCGAGATCGTCCGCGTCACGGACGGGCACAGTCGATCTGACCTCCAGCTTGCCGCCTCTGTGCAGGGCGAACGCCGGATCGAGATCGAGATTTTCGAGGGAGGTGACAGCCACAGCGACCCCTGAGTACTTCATTGGACGGAAGGGAACGTGCGACGAGGAGTGGTCGTCGTGATCGGGACGGGGGTCACCCGTTTCTTGATTGTGCCATACGGACGGCGACGCTTCCGTTGACACATTGTTAAATGCTGGATGGTAAATCGCGCCCGTGACCTCCATAAACTTCTGGAAACCAGACATACCACTTGGAGGCCGTCTTGTATCGCCGAACCATGGCCATGGGTGCCGCAGTCTTCGCCGCGGTGCTGGCTTTGAGCGCCTGTGGCAGCGAAACCGGTGGCACGAACACCGCGCAGCCGGGCTCGACCGGGACGGCTGCCGCTGCCGGTCCGAAGCTCGTCGCCGACGGCAAGCTGACCACCTGCACCAACATTCCGTACGAGCCCTTCCAGTTCAAGGACTCCAGCGGCAAGATCGTCGGCTTCGACGTCGACATCGTCGACCTCGCGGCCAAGAAGCTGGGCCTCACCCAGGAGATCGTGGACATCGACTTCGCCGTCATCAAGAGCGGCGCGGCGATGGCCTCCGGCAAGTGCGACGTCGCCGCCGCCGGCATGACGATCACCCCTGAGCGTCAGCAGAACATCGACTTCAGCGTGCCGTACTTCGACGCCACCCAGGCCCTCCTCGCCAAGAAGGGCACCGGGGCGACCTCGCTGGAGGACGTCAAGTCCAAGGGCCTCAAGCTGGGCGCGCAGGCCAGCACCACGGGCCTGGAGTACGCCAAGAAGAACGGCTTCAACCCGAAGGAGTACGCCGACTCGGCCAAGGAACTGCTGGCCCTGCAGTCCGGCCAGGAGGACGTGATCATCCAGGACCTCCCGGTCGTGCTCACCTGGCTCAAGAAGCCGGAGATCGCCGAGAAGTTCGAGCTGATCGCCAGCCTGGACACCGGCGAGCAGTACGGCATCGGCCTGAAGAAGGGCGCCGACCCGATCCTGCTCAAGACCATCAACGAGAGCATCGAGGCGGCCAAGAAGGACGGCACCTACGAGCAGATCTTCGTGAAGTGGTTCGGCAAGAAGCCGGGTGAGCTGGGCTGATGTCCAGCCCGAAGACGGTGGACGAGCCGGGTCCCGCCCGGCTCAGTCCCCGCAAGAAGCAGCGGATCGTCCGGGCGGTCCAGTACACGGTGCTGGCCGGCCTGGTCGTCTTCGTGATCCTGTACGCGGACTGGTCGAGCCTGGCGCAGAACTTCGCCAAGCCCGACGTGGCCGGCAAGGCCGTGCCGGACCTGTTCACGATCGCGCTGAAGAACACGATCATCTACACGATCGGCGGGTTCATCCTGTCGTTCGTCTTCGGCCTGATCCTGGCCCTGATGCGGATCTCCAAGGTGGCCCCCTACCGGTGGCTGGCGATCTTCTACATCGAGGTCTTCCGCGGCGTGCCCGCGCTGCTGGTCTTCCTGCTGATCACGTTCCTGCCGCTGGCCCTGCCGGGCTTCGAGGTGCCGTTCGGCACCTACGGCCAGGCGATCCTGGGCCTCGGCCTGGTGGGCAGCGCCTACCAGGCGGAGATCTTCCGTGCCGGTCTGCAGGCCGTACCCAAGGGGCAGACCGAGGCCGCGCGCTCGCTGGGCATGTCCGCCTCGCGGGCGCAGTTCACCGTGGTGATCCCGCAGGCGATCCGGATCGTCATCCCGCCGACGACGAACATGTTCGTGGCGTTGCTCAAGGACTCCTCGCTGGTGCTCTTCCTGGGCGTCTCGGGCGAGTACGTCGAGCTCACCAAGTTCGGCAACGACCTGGCCTCGCAGTACGCGAACGCCACGCCGATCATGGTGGCCGGACTGACCTACCTGATCGTCACGATCCCGCTCAGCTACCTCGCTCGCAGGTTGGAGAAGCGATGACCCACGCCATCGAAGTCCGCGACCTGCACAAGTACTTCGGCTCCAACGAGGTGCTGAAGGGCATCGACTTCGCCGTCGAGCCCGGCCAGGTGGTCTGCGTGATCGGCCCGTCCGGTTCGGGCAAGTCGACGTTGCTGCGCTGCGTGAACCTCCTGGAGGAGCCGACGCGCGGGAAGGTCTACGTCGGCGGCGTCGAGCTGACCGATCCGGACGTGGACATCGACGCCGCGCGCCGGCACATCGGCATGGTGTTCCAGCAGTTCAACCTCTTCCCGCACATGACGGCGCTGAAGAACGTCATGATCGCGCAGCAGCGGGTGCTGAAGCGCGGCGCGAAGGAGGCCGAGGTCGTGGCGAGGGAGAACCTCGGCCGCGTCGGCCTGGCCGAGAAGTGCGACGCCTACCCGGCGCAGTTGTCCGGCGGGCAGCAGCAGCGGGTGGCCATCGCCCGCGCGCTGGCCATGAACCCCAACCTGATGCTCTTCGACGAGCCGACCAGCGCGCTCGACCCCGAGCTCGTCGGCGACGTGCTCACGGTCATGCGCAAGCTGGCCGAGGAGGGCATGACCATGATCGTGGTGACGCACGAGATGGGCTTCGCCCGCGAGGTGGCCGACCGGGTGGTCTTCATGGACGGCGGGGTGATCGTGGAGGACGGCGTGCCTGCGCAGGTCATCGGCGACCCGCAGCACGAGCGGACCAAGAGCTTCCTGCACCGGGTCCTGCACCCAGAGGAGCGCTGAACCGGGGGCCGCGGGATGCGCCGGAGCATCCCCGGTCATCGGTGACTATTTATGTCATGAAATATCCCGTTCTGGGGCTTTTGGCGGTCACCCTTGCCGCCTGCGGAACCTCGGCGGCGACCCCGCCGGAACCGGCCCGGACCGCCGCGCTCACCCTGTGCACCAACGCCCCCTACGACCCGTTCGAGTTCGAGCAGGACGGCCGGATCGTCGGCTTCGACGTCGATCTGGCCGGGCTCGTCGCCGAGCGGACCGGCCGGCCGCTCAAGGTGCTCAACATCCCCTTCGAGGACATCCAGAACGGCAAGGCCCTGCGCGAGGGCACCTGCGAGCTGGCCGCCGCGGGCCTCACGATCACCGAGGAGCGCCGCGAGCGCGTCGACTTCTCGGTGCCCTACTTCGAGGCCACCCAGGCCTTCCTCACCCGCAAGGGCAGCAAGGTCAGCTCCCTGGACGACCTCGACGACGAGCGCGTCGGCGTGCAGAGCGGCACCACCGGCGTCGACTACGTCCGGGGCCAGGGCCTGGAGCCCGTGGAGTACGACGACTCCATGGAGCAGCTCATCGCCCTGCAGACCGACCAGGTCGACGTCCTCGTCCAGGACCGCCCGGTCATCGCCGTCTGGATGACCAAGTTCAAGCTCTCCAAGGAGCTCAAGCTCATCGCCAGCCTCGACACCGGCGAGCAGTACGGCATGGCCGTCCGCAAGGGCGACACGCGGCTCCTGTCCACCGTCAACCAGACGCTGGCCGAGGCCCGCGAGGACGGCAGCTACGAGCGGCTGTACCGGCAGTGGTTCGGCACCAAGCCGCCCAAGCGGGACGAGGGGACGCGCCCGGAGGGCCCCGGCTCGGTGTAATAGTTGGGTATGGACCTCACCTCTTACGCCGAGCTGGCGGTCCGGCTCGTGAACGACGGCGGCCACCACGAACTGGCCGCCGTGTTCGACGCCGCCTCACGCGAGCAGGAGCAGGAGGTGGTGAGCCGGCTCAACGAGCTGCTCCGGCAGTACCCCATGACCCCCGAGATCTCCGGGCACGACGGGCAGAGCTGGCACCTGCACCTGGCCGAGCGGGACGACGTGCTGGTCAAGGCGGTCATCGGGCTGGCCTTCCTGGTCACCGAGTTCGGGCCCGACCGGCTGGGCCGCTGCCAGGCCGCCTCGTGCGCCAACGCCTTCCTGGACACCTCGTCCAACCGCTCGCGCCGCTACTGCTCCGAGCGCTGCGCCACGCGGGCCAACGTGGCCGCCTACCGCGCCCGCCGGCGCACCGCGGCCTCCCGCTAGCCCGCCTGGCCCGCCTGGCCCGTCCTGTCCGTCTTGGCCGGGCGGCGGCGCAGTGGCCAGTAGCGCACCACGACACGCCCGACGACGTCCTGGACCGGCCCGAAGTCCCAGCTGTCACGCCGGCCGGCCGCCCGCTGGTTGTCGCTCTCCAGCCACCAGCCCTCGGGGCCGTGCCACTGCGCCCGCTTCACGATCAGCCGCTCCGGCGCGCCCGGCAGCCGGGCCACGACCAGGTCTCCCGGCCGGATGGCCGCCCCCCGCCGCACGAACAGCCAGTCGCCCGGCTGGAGCGCGGGCCGCATGGAGTCCCCTTCGACGCGCACCCTCATGGGTTCAGCCTCCGTGACGCGAGTAAGGTCGGTACTGGACCAAGAGGAAAGGACCTTTCTGATGCTCGCACGACTGCTGCGACCCAAGCATGTGGCCTCGGCGCACTGCGACCTTCCCTGCGGTGTCTACGACCCCGCTCAGGCCAGGATCGAGGCCCAGTCGGTCAAGGCGATCATGGAGAAGTACAACGCCACGGACGACCAGGTCTTCCGCACGCGTGCTCTGATCATCAAGGAGCAGCGCGCCGAGCTGGTCAAGCACCACCTGTGGGTGCTCTGGACCGACTACTTCAAGCCGCCGCACCTCGAGCAGTACCCCCAGTTGCACCAGCTGTTCTGGGAGGCTACCAAGCTCGCCGGCGCGGCCGGGGCGAAGGGTCAGATCGACGTGGCGCAGGCCGACGAGCTCCTGGCGAAGATCGACGAAATCTCCAAGATCTTCTGGGAGACCAAGGCCGCGTAGTGGCACAAATCGGCCCTGGGTGGTGTTTTCCACCCAGGGCCTTTTCTGCTCTTGGCGAGTCTCGCTCAGCCAAGGCGTCCCTCATAGCGGTAGGTTGCAGACAGCGTCACCATGACGGCGAGGAGGATCGTGACCGAGGACACCGAGACGCGCGTGGAGGGCATGGGTGCCATCCGCGATGTGGTCAGCGCCCGACTACCCGCGGACAGCGCCTACCTGTCCGTGCTACGCATGATCACCGCCGGGCTGGCAGCCAGGCTGGACTTCACGCTGGACGAGATCGAAGACCTGCGGATCGCGGTCGACGAGGCGTGCGCGATGTTGCTCAACGAGTCGGTCCCCGGCACTGACCTGACCGCCGAGTTCGAGCTCGCCGGCCAGGAGATGCAGGTCCGGGTGGAGGTCGCCACCGTGGGCAACAGCACACCCAAGCGCGACGACTTCGCCTGGATGGTGCTGACCGCGCTGGCCGACGAGGTGGACGCCGTGACCGACTCCCCCGACCGCATGGCGATCGTCCTGCGCAAGCGCCGAGGCGCAGCGAGGCCGTCGTGACGGAAAGGATTGGTGCCATGGCCACCAGCGAGCCCGCCGTGCCCGACCGGGTGCGTGCCCGCATGCTCTTCGCCGAGCTCGCGGAGCTCGGGCCCGACGAGCCGCGCCGGCAGCGTATCCGTGACGAGCTGGTCGAGCTACACCTTCCCCTGGTCGAGTACCTGGCCCGTCGATTCCGCAACCGAGGCGAGTGGCTCGACGACCTGACCCAGGTCGCCACCATCGGCCTCATCAAGTCCATCGACCGCTTCGACCTCGCCCGCGGCGTGGAGTTCTCCACCTACGCCACGCCGACCATCGTCGGCGAGATCAAGCGGCACTTCCGCGACAAGGGCTGGGCGGTCCGGGTGCCGCGCCGCCTGCAAGAGCTGAAGCTGAGCCTCACCAAGGCGATCAGCGAGCTCTCCCAGCGCGAGGGCCGGGCGCCGACCGTCGCCGAGCTCGCCACCTACCTCAAGATGACCGAGGAAGAGGTCCTGGAGGGCCTGGAGTCGGCCAACGCCTACTCCACCGTCTCGCTCGACGCGCCCGACTCCGGCGACGACGACGCGCCGGCGGTCTCCGACTCGCTCGGCATCGTGGACGAGTCGCTCGAGGGCGTGGAGTATCGCGAGTCGCTCAAGCCGCTGCTCGAACGGCTGCCGCCGCGCGAGAAGCGCATCCTGCTGCTGCGGTTCTTCGGCAACATGACCCAGTCGCAGATCGCCAACGAGCTCGGCATCTCGCAGATGCACGTCTCACGGCTGCTCGCCCGCACCCTCGCCCAGCTTCGCGAGGGGCTGACCGCGGAGGACTAGTCCGCCTCGCCGTACAGGGCCTGAGTCGTCGGCGGCGCCAGCAGGGCGACCAGGCCCGCCACGGCGAGCGCGACGATCGGCGCGCCGATCGTCGGCTGCTCCGTCCAGACCGTGATGCCGACCGGGATCAGGAAGATCTGCGTCAGCACGCCCGGGGCTCTCCCCCACCGCTCGGCCCGCAGCAGGCCGCCCCAGGCCACCCAGATCAGCCCGGCGCCGATGCCCAGCCCGAAGACCGCTTCGGCCAGCGCGGTCGTGACCGCCTCCGCCTCGCCGAGCATCGTGCGCACCGCGAGCACGCCACCCAGCGCCAGCGCGACCAGCCCTTCCAGGGCCACGACCACCGCGGCGACGACCAAACTCACCGGACGTTTCACGCCGCCACCCTACCGCCGCCCCCGGCCGCCCCTTCCTCCTGTACGGCACGCGTACAGCAGGTCCGTGACGCACGGGGCTTCAGGCGCCCGGACACACTCCCGGGGCTCTCCGCAGGTATCGGGCGATCAGCGGATACTCTGGCCATATGCGCGCAATGTTGCTGGTCAACCCCAAGGCGACGAGCACGAACCGCCGGACGCGGGACGTGTTGATCCGCGCGCTGGGCGCCGGCGTGGATCTCGCGGTCGAGGAGACCCGCTACCGGGGCCACGCCGCGACGCTGGCGAGTACGGCCCACGCCAAGGGCTACGACCTGGTGGTGGTGCTGGGCGGCGACGGGACGATCAACGAGACCGTCAACGGCCTGCTGGAGCCGGTCGACGGCGACGGCGGCCGGCCCGCGCTCGCGGTGATCCCCGGCGGCAGCGCCAACGTCTTCGCCCGCGCGCTGGGCCTGCCGAACGACCCGACCGAGGCCATGGGCGCGGTGCTGGAGGCGTTGCGGGAGGGCAGCCGCCGCACGGTCGGGCTGGGCGAGGCGGTGTGGGAGGACGGGCACCGCTACTTCACCTTCTGCTCGGGCATGGGGTACGACGCGGAGGTGATCCGCGCGGTGGAGGGGCTGCGCGGGGCCGGCCGGAAAGCGACGCCGGTGCGGTACGTGAACACCGCGATCCGGCACTACTTCCTGACCGACAAGCGGCATCCGGCGATCACCATCAGCGGTCCCGGCATCCCGGCCGCGCCCGGCGTCTTCATGGCGATCATCACCAACACCTCGCCCTGGACCTACCTGGGCACGCGGCCGATCACCCCGACCCCGTGGGCGAGCTTCGAAACCGGCCTCGACCTGCTGGGCCTGAAGCGAATGGGACTGCCGTCGGTGCTGGGCCTGATCCGGCAGCTCCTCGACCGCGAGCGGGAGAACTGGCCGCGCGGCAAGCATCTGGTGGAGCTGCACGACGAGGCCGAGTTCACCCTGCGGGCCGAGCGGCCGGTGGCTTTCCAGCTCGACGGCGACTACCTGGGCGAACGCGAGTGGGTAACGTTCCGGTCTATCCCGAATGCGTTACAAGTTCTGGTCTAGGTGGTTACATTCGGTCATTGTGTGACGCATCCGACATCCATATCCGCCAAAACTTCCCGCCAACCCTCTTGCGTGCACTCTGCGTGGCTGAAAGGCTCAACACGACGTCGGAACGTAGGACCTTTGAACGAACCCCTTCAGGCCCTCGCCGGCGGACGGACACCCCGGGTCAACAGATTCGGGTCACTGTTCGCGCACGTTAGTGAAAGTCTTCACAAAGTAGTAAGCCGCACGGAGTCAAACCACAGGCTCCATCTACTAAGGAGTGGACGCATGGACTGGCGCCACCGAGCTGCCTGCCGTGACGTGGACCCCGAGCTGTTCTTCCCGATCGGCAACACCGGACCCGCACTCATGCAGATCGACGAGGCCAAGCAGGTCTGCCGATCCTGCGCGGTCGTCGACGGCTGCCTGAAGTGGGCCCTGGAATCCGGGCAGGACGCCGGCGTCTGGGGCGGTCTGAGCGAGGACGAGCGCCGCGCGCTCAAGCGTCGCACGGCTCGCGCCCGCGCCCGCGCCATCCTCTAAACCACCAGAAGAAGACGAGCGCGGCTTCCCGGCTTGAAGCGCGCTCAGGTCGACGGCAACGGGATCGAGAGCGTCACCTCGGTCCCGCCGCCGTCGCGGGGCACGATCGCCAGCCTGCCCGACAGCTCCCCCTCGACCAGCGTGCGGACGATCTGCAGGCCGAGGCTGGTGCTGTTGTCGAGGTCGAAGTCGGCCGGCAGACCCCGCCCGTCGTCCCAGACGACCACCGTCAGCCGCTCGCGCCGATGCAGGCCGTACTCCGAGGTGACCAGCACCTCCAGCGCCCTCGGCCGCCCGTGCTGCAACGCGTTCTGCAGCAGCTCGGTGAGCGCCATCGCCAGCGGCGTGGCGATCAGCGAGGGCAACACCCCGAAGGCGCCCACCCGGCGCGGCGTGACCGCCGCCTCCGGCGCCGACACCTCCCCCGCCATCGCGATCACGCGGTCGGCGATGTCGTCGAAGTCCACGAACTCCTCGGGCGCGTGGGAGAGGGTCTCGTGCACGATCGCGATCGAACCCACCCGGCGCACCGCCTCCTCCAGCGCCTCGCGGCCCTCCGGCACGCGCAACCGGCGGGCCTGCAGGCGCAGCAGGGCGGCCACGGTCTGCAGGTTGTTCTTGACCCGGTGGTGGATCTCCCGGATCGTCGCGTCCTTGGTCATCAGCTCGCGCTCGCGCCGCCGCAGCTCGGTCACGTCGCGCAGGAGCACCAGCGCGCCGATGCGACCGCCGCCCACGATCAGCGGGATCGCCCGGAGCTGCACGATCGTGCCGCCCGACTCGACCTCGGTCTCCTGCGCCGCGCGGCCGCTCGCCACGATCATCAGGTCTTCGTTGATCGGCTCGTCGGAGTAGCAGAGCGTCGCGGTCAGCCGGCCGAGCTCCGCGCCGACCAGGTCCGCGTGCAGCCCAAGCCGCCGGTAGGCCGACAACGCGTTCGGCGAGGCGTAAGTGACCCGGCCGGCCCGGTCCAGCCGCAGCAGGCCGTCTCCGACGCGCGGCGAGCGCACCAGGATGGGCGGCTCCCCCGAGAACGGGAAGCGGCCCTCGGCGACCATCTGCGCCAGGTCGGAGGCGCTCTGCAGGTAGGTGAGCTCCAGCCGGGAGGGCGTGCGGGCCGAAGACAGGTTCGTCGAGCGCTGGATCACGCCCAGGAAGTGCCCCTCGGCATGCCGTACCGGGATGGTCTCCTCGCGGACCGGCACGCCCGAGGACCAGTCGGGGTCGCCCTCGCGGCAGATGCGGCGCTCGTTCCAGGCGGTGTCGATCAACTGGCGCTCGCCGGGCGGGACCATCGAGCCGACGATGTCGTCGTGGTAGACGGTGGGGCCGGTGGTCGGGCGCATCTGCGCGATGGCCACCCAGCCCGCCGGCTCCATCACACCGGTGCTGGACTGCTCCGTGCCGGGGAGCGGCGCCCACAGGATGAGGTCGGCGAACGACAGGTCGGCCAGCAACTGCCAGTCGGAGACGAGCGTGTGCAGCCACTCGATGTCGGCGGCGTCCAGCTTGGTGTGTCGGACCGCGAGGTCGCTGAGAGTCGGCACGAGTGCATCATGCGTGCTGGCTGCCTATATTTCCAAACTGGGCATCTCTTGGAGAGACAAAAGGTCAGGAGGCATCCGATGGCAGCGTCGCTCGCCAGTCTGGATATCCTTCCTTCTCGCCTGTGGTTGACCGCGCGGGCCAATCTGAGTTCCGATGATCTCGCGGTGATCAGACACGCCCTCACCGCCGTGGCAGAGAGTAAAAGGTGAGACGTGGCTGAAGAGGGTCCCCGCGTACCGAAGTACTACGACGTCAAACGCAACCTGCTGGAGCTCACCAAGAGCCTGCCGGCCGGGGCGTCGTTGCCTCCCGAGCGCACGCTCGCCGTCCGCTTCGAGACCTCCCGCACCACCGTACGGCAGGCGCTGTCCGAGCTGGTCGTCGAGGGCCGGCTCCTGCGCATCCAGGGCAAGGGCACCTTCGTCGCCCAGCCCAAGGTCGCCCAGGTGCTGCAACTGAGCTCCTACATCGGCGACCTGCGCAACGTCGGCCTCGAACCGGACACCAAGATCCTGGAGATCGGCTACATCTCGGCGGACGAGGCGCTGGCCCGCCGCCTGGCCATCAACCCGGGCGGGCGCGTGCTGCGCATCCACCGCCTGCGCCTGGCCAACGGCGAGCCGGTCTCGATCGACACCACCCACCTGTCGGCCCGCCGCTTCCCCCGGCTGCGGCGGGAGCTGGAGGTGCACTCCTCGCTCTACGAGACGCTGCACAACGCCTACAACGTGCGGCTGACCGACGCCGAGGAGATCATCGAGACGGTGCTGGCCACGCCGTACGACGCCCAGATGCTGGGGGTCGACGTGGGCCTGCCGATGTTGCTGCTCACCCGGCACGCCTTCGACGCCGACGGCAACCCGGTGGAGTGGGCGCAGTCGTTGTACCGCGGCGACCGGTACAAGTTCGTCACCCGCCTGCGCAGGCCGTAGGGACCGGGCCGCGGTGCCGGCCCGGTAGACCTCTAGCAGCGCGCCGCGGGCAGGTCGCAGACCTTGCTCAGCAGGCCGTTCTCGGCCCAGGACACGACCTTCTTGAACCGGCTGTACGGCAGGCCGCTGTTCATTCTGGCGGTGGTCTGGCCGTAGGAGATGATCGCCGCCCCCCGGCGGACGACCACGTCGGCATGGCCGCTGTGCACGCCGTTGGACCCCATGCGCAGCCCCTCGTCGCCGAGCCCGAGCGGCGAGACCCACGGGCCCTTCTTCCCGCCCGCGCATCGCGCCGCCTGCGCGCGCAGCCCCTTCATGACCGCCTTGGCGGCCTTGACGTCCTTGTAGACGACGAGCTGCTCGTGCTTGGAGTACTCCGCCTCGACCAGGTAGGAGACCACGCGGGCGGCCACCCGTCCCTTGTCCCAGCGCACATACCGCTGGCACGGGGCGAACTGCAACGCGGTGCTCTTGCTGGTCACCACCGTCCACTCCGGGCCCCGCGCCTCGGCCTCCCAGGTCAGGAAGCCCTTCGGGATGACCGGCCCCCCGCCGAACGCCACGGCGACCGCGGTCACGACCGAAACGAACACCATTCCTCCTGTCTTCTCTCCCCGTGTGTGAGATGCGCGACAAGAGCCATTCGTTCGGCGAAGATGCGAGCATGGCCAAGGCAATCGAACAACCGGTGCCGGGCATCACCGTGGGACACGGGCTCCTGGCCCGCGCCCGCGGCGCCGCGCAACCGCTGGACAAGGTCGTCCACGACGGCGACACCATCAACATCGCCGCCGACGGCAACTTCGGGGTGCGGCTGCTCGGCGTGGACGCGCCCGAGGTCAGCTTCGAGTTACCCCGCAACCCCGACTTCCCCGACGACCCGAAGAGCTTCGTCAAGATCGAGCACCCGGCCTGGACCCGCTTCCTGAGCGACCCGTTCGCCAAGGGCTACCCCGAGCTGAAGCTGCGCACCGCGCTGCACGCCGACCTGCTGGCCCGCCTCGGCCCCGACGCCGGGCCCAACCACGCCAGGCACTCCGTCCCGGCCACCGCCGCGCTGCGCGAGATGATGCGCCTCGACATCGAGGAGCAGGGGCTGACCGGCGAGACCTTCAAGCTCCGGCTGGCCTTCGCGCACGAGATCCTCGACCGGTACGGCCGGCTCCTGGCCTACGTGAACCGGGAGCAGAAGCTCAAGCCCCGCCCCGACCCCTACAACGAGCGCCTGCTGGCCGCCGGGCACGTCGTGCCGTACTTCATCTGGCCGAACGTCGACCCCTTCGTGCGCCAGGAGGGCCGGGTGTCGGACGCGGTGCCGCCGCCGGGCAGCGCCCTGCAGCTCGCCTCCGCCGGCGCGCTGGGGCGGGCTCGCGACGCCGTACAGCGGGCCAGGCAGGCCGGGCTCGGCCTGTGGGAACACGCGGGACCGCTCGCGATCCTCCCCTTCGAGCTGCGCTTCCTCGCCCAGCGCCGGGCGCCGGACCGCTACGTCATGGACCTGTCCGACAACGCGCGCGAGCTGCTGCACCCGCAGAGCTACTTCCGCGTCCCGCACCCGGAGGACCGGCTGTACGTCAACGCCGAGCACGCGCCGCTGTTCCGGGAGAAGGGGTGGTCCGTGCCCCCGCTGTGAAAGTGAAGCTAGCACCACCGACATCGCCGCCGCCGGATCCGTAGGGTCGAGGGCATGAACATCCCCCGTCGCGCCTGGCTGGACACGGCGCACGTGGTCACGGGGTTCGCGGTCGGCCTGCTCCTCGGCACGCTCGCGCTGCTGACCGTTCTCGTGCCGCGGCTGGCCACGCGGGCGGTGCCGTGGCTGACCCGCGTGCAGCGCTCCCGCTTCAGGGCCTTCCTGGGCGTCGAGATCCCGACGGCCGAGGTCGTCTCCCGGCGCCGCGACGGGCACTACTGGCGGCAGTTCGGCTACCACGTGCTCTCGCCGTTCTTCAGCATGGCCACCGGGCTGCTGATCTGCTTCTGCTGGGGCGCCGCGGTGGTGGGCCTGTTCGGCTTCCTGCACCAGTGGCTCCAGCCCGCGCCGTGGATCTTCCCGATCAACCTGCGCGACCCGGCGATCGCCGCCGCCTACACCGGCTCGGGCGTCGTGCTGCTGGTGCTGGGCGGCGTGCTGGCCCGCGCGATGGCCTCGCTCGACCTGGCCATCGCCCGCGGCCTGCTCGGGCCCAGCCACACCGAGCTGGGCCAGCGCATCGAGACCCTCACCGAGAGCCGCGCCGGCGTGGTGGACGCCGCCGACGCCGAGCGCCGCCGCATCGAGCGCGACCTGCACGACGGCGCGCAGCAACGCCTGGTGTCGCTGGCCATGAACCTCGGCATGGCCCGAGCCACCCTCACCGACCTGCCCGACCCGGCCCGCGACGCCATCGACCAGGCGCACGAGGAGGCCAAGCAGGCGCTCAAGGAACTGCGCGACCTGGTGCGCGGCCTGCACCCGGCCGTCCTCAACGACCAGGGCCTCGACGCGGCGCTCTCCGGCATCGCGGCCCGTGCCCCCGTGCCGGTCCGGCTCCGGGTCGACCTGCCGGTACGGCTCTCGCCGACCATCGAGGCGGTCGCCTTCTTCGTGGTCTCCGAGGCGCTGGCCAACGTGGCCAAGCACGCCAGGGCGACCGCCGTCGAGATCACCGTCCGGCTCGACCGGCAACTCCTGCACGTGAGCGTCTACGACGACGGCCGCGGCGGCGCGACGCTCGACTCCGGAACCGGTTTGCGCGGCCTGCGCCAGCGCGTGCACGCCGTGGACGGGACCTTCCTGCTGACCAGCCCGGTGGGCGGACCGACGATGATCACCGTGGAGTTGCCGGTATGAGAGGCCTCTGGTTGCTGGCGGGCAGCGTGCTGACCGTGCTCGTGCTCTTCCTGACCACCGCCGGGGCGTGGGCGCTGTTCGCCGACGCCGAGGCGCCCTCCGAGCGGAGCCAGTCGCGGCTCGCCTTCGACGGCTCCGCCCTGACCATCGACTCGCGAAGCGGCGCGGTGGAGCTGGAGATCGAGCGCGGCGCCCCCGGCCGGATCACCCTGGAGCGCACGGTCATCTGGCTCCGCGACAAGCCCGCCGTCCGCGAGAAGTGGGACGGCTCGACGCTCTCGCTCGGCGACGGGTGCGCCGAGGACGGCGAGTGCTCGGTGCACTACGTCGTGCGCATCCCGGTCGAGACCGACCTCGAAGCCACCACAGTCGGCAGCCTGCGGGTCCGCGAGCTCCACGGCGACCTCCGGCTCACCACCGAGAGCGGCTCGATCGACGTGGACCAGGCGTGGGGCTCCATCTGGGCCCGCAGCGCCGAGGGCTCGGTCGACCTGAGCGACCTGCTCAGCGACACCGTGGACGTCGAGGTGACCAGAGGACCGGTCACCATGCGCTTCGACAAGGCGCCCACGTCGGTCAAGGCCGTGGTGAAGGCCGGCGGCTGGCTGAACACCTGGCTGCCGCTGGGGCTCTCCTACGACGTCGAGGTGGAGGCGGTGGAGACGATGATCGACGTCACCCGGTCCGGCGACTCCCAGCGAAAGCTCAGCCTCATCAATCCCCATGGCTACGTCCAGGTGTGCTGCCGCTGACCGGTGGTAGTTTCCCGGGCATGAAGCATGCTGGCGATGCAGCCGTTGCCGTCTCCAAGGCCTACGGCGTCGAGACCATGTTCACCCTGTCCGGCGGGCACGTCTTCCCGTTGTACGACGGCGCGGTGCACGAGGGGATGCGGATCCTCGACGTGCGGCACGAGCAGAGCGCCGTCTTCGCCGCGGAAGCCACCGCCCGGCTGACCCGAAGGCCCGGGCTCGCGGTCCTCACCGCGGGCCCCGGCATCACCAACGGCGTCAGCGGGATCGCCACGGCCCACTTCAACGGCTCCCCCGTGGTCGTCATGGGCGGCCGGGCCCCGCAGTCGCGCTGGGGCAGCGGCGCCCTGCAGGAGATGGACCACCCGCCGCTGCTCGCCCCGATCACCAAGCTCGCCTTCACCTCCTCCGGCGCCGACGCCGCCGGCCAGGACGTCGAGACCGCCTTCCGCACGGCCAGCGCCCCGCACCGGGGCCCGGTCTTCCTCGACTTCCACATGGACCACCTGTTCTCCCCCGCCCCGGACTACCAGGCCGAGCCGCTCACCCCGTCCTCCCTGGAGCCCGACCCCGAGGCGGTCGCCGGCATCGCCCGGCTGCTGGCCGAGGCCGAGCGGCCGGTGCTGGTCCTGGGCTCCGACGTGTGGATGGACCGCGCCGAGGAGGCCGCCCGCGACTTCGCCGAGGCCTGGCGGCTGCCGGTCATCCCCAACGGCCAGGGCCGCGGCATCCTGCCCGCCGGGCACGAGCAGCTCGTCACCCGCGCCCGCGGCCTCGCCTTCGGCCAGGCCGACCTGGTCATCGTGGTCGGCACCCCGCTCGACTTCCGGCTCGGCTACGGCTGGTTCGGCGGCAAGGACGGCGCCCCGCTGGCCCGCGTCGTGCACATCACCGACGCGCCCTCCCAGCTCGCCACGCACATGACCCCCGCCGCCACCGCCGCGGGCGACCTGTCCCTGGTCTTCTGGAGTCTGGGTACGGCCTGCGGGGAGAACGGCGTCAAGCCCGACCGCTACGCGCCCTGGCTGTCGACCCTCGCCGCCGCCTCCGCCTCCGCGGTCGAGGCCGACGCCGAGCTGCTGGCCGCCGACACCGACCCGATCCATCCCATGCGCATCTACGGCGAGCTGAACAAGGTGCTGGCCGACGACGCCGTGGTCATCGGGGACGGCGGCGACTTCGTCTCCTACGCCGGCAAGTACGTCGAGCCTCGGCGGCCCGGCAACTGGCTCGACCCCGGGCCCTACGGCTGCCTGGGCACCGGGCTGGGCTACTCCATCGCCGCCCGGATCGCCCGGCCCTCCTCGCAGGTCGTGCTCCTGCTCGGCGACGGGGCCGCGGGCTTCTCGCTCATGGACGTGGACACGCTGGTACGGCACAAGCTGCCGGTGGTCATGATCTGCGGCAACAACGGGATCTGGGGGCTGGAGAAGCACCCCATGCAGATGTTGTACGGCTACGACGTCGCCGCGGAACTGCAGCCGCAGACCCGCTACGACCAGGTGGTCACCGCGCTCGGCGGAGGCGGGGAGCTGGTGACCTCCCCGGCCGAGATCGGCCCGGCGCTGCGGCGGGCCTTCGACTCGGGCGTGCCGTACCTGGTGAACATCGCGACCGACCCTGAGGTCGCCTACCCGCGGAACACCACCGGGGTGTGAGGGTTCAAGGGCGGGACGTCCCGCCCTTGCCTCACGACTTCGACGGTGACGGGGTGGGAGTGGGGGTGTTGATGCACGACATGTCACCCATCAGCACCACTTCCACGGCCTTGTTCACCGGGTGCGGCGTTCCGGGATCCGGGTAGACCGAGCCCACGACCAGGCACTCGCGGGGGAAATCGGGTTTCTCCTGGTTCTGACCGTTGATCTGCTTGAAGCCCGCCTTGTACAGCAGCTCCTTGGCCACCGACTCCTTCTTGCCCACGATGTCCGGGATCTTCGCCATCTTGACGCTCGGCGTGGGGCTCGGGGACTTCGTCGGCGTCGGCTTGGTGGTCGGCGGCTTGGTCGTCGGCGTCTCCGACGGCTCCTCCGACGGCTCCTCGGTCTCCTTGGGAGTCGAGGGCAGGATGGTGGGAGTCGGCGGACGGGTCGTTTTGGTGACCTTCGGCCCGGTCTTCGTCCTTGAAGGGCTGGGCGACTCGGTTGCCCGGACACTGGAGACCGTCGGCGAGGGGGCCGCCGTGGGCAGGATGGCCCCGCCCGTGATGGCGTAGGCCCCCGCGCCCACCCCCAGGAACGCGACAACCGCCACCCCGGCGACCAGCCCGCTCTTCCCCCGGCTCTTGGCGGCGGCCCGGCGTCCCCGGCGGGAGCCGGGAGCGGCAGCGCCCTGAGGCGTGGCGACGGTGGTGTTGTCCGGTCCGGCCGGCACGTCGGGGGGAGCCATGCTGGCCCCGGTGGTGACCGGGATGAAGTCGGTGATCTGCTGCCGCGCCCCGCCCTCCTGGACGACCTGGCGCGCGGCCTGGCTCATCGCGGCGGCGGTGGGGAACCGGCCGGCGGGGTCCTTGGACAACGCCCGCTCGACCAGGGCGCGCACGGGAGCGGGGATGTCCGGCGGAAGCGGCGGCGGGGTCTCGCGGATGTGCTTGAGCGCGATCGTGACCGCGCTCTCGCCGTCGAACGGCCGCATCCCGGCCAGGCACTCGTAGGCGACGACGCCGAGCGCGTAGATGTCCACCGCGGGCGTGACCGGCATGCCTTCGGCCTGCTCGGGCGCGCAGTAGGCGGCGGTGCCCAGCACCATGCCGGCGTCGGTCAGCCGGCTGGCGACCTCCTGCCGGGCGATGCCGAAGTCGGTGAGGACGAGCGTGCCGTCGCGCTGCACCAGCAGGTTGCCGGGCTTGACGTCGCGGTGCACGATGCCGCGGTCGTGGACGGCCTGCAGCGCGGAGGCGGCCTGGGCGATGAGCTCCATGGCCGGTTCGGGGGCGATGCGGCCCAGGCGGGCCAGCAGCCGGTCGAGCGGCTCGCCGTCCACGAACTTCATCACCAGGTAGACGGTGTCGCCGCTGACGCCGTAGTCGTAGACGTCGACCACGCCGGGGTGGTTGATCGTGGCCATGGCGCGGGCCTCGGCCTGGAAGCGGGCGGCGAATCCGGGGTCGGACATGCGGCCGGGGAGCAGCACCTTGACGGCGACGGTGCGGGCCAGGACCGTGTCCTCGCCTCGCCACACCTCGCCCATGCCACCGGCGCCGATGCGGGTGTCCAGGCGATATCGCCCCGCAAGCGTCGTTCCTTGGCCAGTCATGTCTCCCCCGCTACCCCACGCCTCTCACGCGTCCCCCGAACAATCCAACAAACAGGACTTTTATCGCAGCCGGGTAACACGGAGGTCACGGCAGGCAGAGTTTACGGCCTGCGTCCCTCATTCCTCTCCCGAAACAGCACAAGTCGCTTAAAAACCCTATCGCGTGAAGTCGCGCCCACGCAGGCACTTCCAAACCCACGCAAGTAGGCTGACGGCCATGACCCTCGCGCCCGGCCTCCACGCCTCGATGCTGATCATGGTCGAACGGGAGGACACCGCCCAGAAGGTGGGCAGCGGCGACGTGCCCGTGCTCGCCACCCCGCGCCTGCTGGCCCTGGCCGAGATGGCCACCTGCCAGGCCGTCCGCCGGCACCTGGAACGCGGCCAGACCACCGTGGGCACCCGGGTCGAGCTCGACCACCTGGCCGCCAGCCCGCTCGGCGCCCACGTCTCGATCAGCGCGAAGCTGACCGAGGTGGACGGCCGGCGGCTGGTCTTCAGCTTCGAGGCCCACCAGAACGAGCAGCTCGTGGGACGCGGCACGATCGAGCGGGCGGTCGTCGACCGCGAGCGGTTCCTGTCCCGGCTCAGCGACCGCTGACCTTCCACGGGATCACTCGATCACCGCGATGAGGTCACCCGCCTTGATCACATCGCCCGGGGCCACCCTGATCTGAGTCACCACCCCGCCCTCCCCCTCCTCCACCAGGACGGGGATCTCCATCTTCATCGACTCCAGGATGACCAGCGTGTCGCCCTCCGCGACCGTGTCCCCCTCCCGGACGACGACCTCTCCCACGCCGGCCACCATCTCCGCGCGCACCTCAGCCATGCGTTCCCCTCCTCAGTTGATCAGGACATGGTCCTAAACTGCCGCCCATGGCGACAACAGTCCTGGTCACCGGCATGTCGGGTACGGGCAAGTCCACCGCGCTCCACCACCTGGCCGCCCGGGGCCACGCCACGGTCGACACCGACTACGGGGACTGGACCCGTCCGGTGCCCCTGCCCGATGGCGGCACCGACTGGATCTGGCGCGAGGAGGCGATCCACGCCCTGCTCGACGGGCACACCACCGGCACTCTCTTCGTCGCGGGGTGCCGGTCCAACCAGGGGCGGTTCTATTCGCGCTTCGACCACGTCGTGCTGTTGAGCGCGCCGGCGGGGGTGCTGCTGGCCAGGATCGCCGCTCGCACCACCAACCCGTACGGCAAGCGTCCCGAGGAGCGGGAGGCGGTCCTGCGCGATCTGGAGAGCGTGGAGCCGTTGCTGAGGGCCACGGCGACGGCTGAGATCGACGCCACGGCGCCGATCGAGGAGGTCGTGCGCCGCCTGGAGGAAACGGCCGCCTGCCGTACAGACCGGCCCTGAGCAGACCGTGCCGGCCGTCAGAGGCGGTGGGCCGGGGTGAGGCGGTCGACGACTCGGGCCAGGGCCTCGATGACGTGCAGGTCGTACTCGCCACCCGCCCCCAGCCGGAGGCGTTCGAGCGCGGCCCCGGCACGGTCGCGATCGGTGGAACCGCCGACCAGGTCGTCGTAGCCGTTGGCGGCCTTGATGATCCGGCTCGACAGCGGCGGGTCGTCCTTGACCGGGTCGCACTGCCGCCGGACCAGCTCGGCCACCCGGTCGAGCACCCCGGTCTGCTTGATCACCGCCGCGCCCAGCTCGGCGATGCGGCGGGCCTGTCCGGGGTCGGTGAGCACGGTCGCGCCGCTGGGGATGGGGTCGCGCAGGGAGAGCTGCCCGATGTCGTGCATGAGGGCGGCGTACTCCAGCTCCAGCAGCTCCGGTTCGGCCATGCCGAGCTCGCGGCCGACGCTGACCGCCAGGCGGCTGACCCGGCGGGAGTGGCCGGGCTCGACGTAGCCGCCGACCTCGGTGACCCGCGACAGCGCCCGCACGGTCTGCAGGTAGGTGGCGCGGATGCCGGCGTACTTGCGGAAGGCGACCTGCGTGACCAGGAGCGGCGCGGCGAAGACGAGCAGGGCGACCATGTCCATGCTGTGCGTGGCCAGCGCCAGGAGCACCCCGGAGGCGGCCACGGCGGCGCCCAGCGGGAAGGCCATGTTGATCTCGTCCCGCACCGCGACCCGGAAGGCGGTGCGGACCTGCTCGGCGCGGAGCATCGCGGCGATGAGCACGTCGGCGAGCAACGTCAGCGCGATGAGCACGACCATGGCCCCGAGCGCCGGCCACCACTTGCCGTCCGGCCCCTGGGTGATCTCGAAGAGCGAGGGCGCCATCGGACGGAAGGCGAAGGCGAGCAACGCCCCGGTGAGCAGCCGGCGCGCCACGGCGTCGAGCCGCGGCGGGCGGCCGACCGCCAGGTGCGGGAGCGCCCCGGCGATCATGCCGACGGAGATCACCGCGACCACCTGGAAGGCGCTGTGCTGCAGCGGCGTGCCGCTCATGTCGAGCAGCAGGGTGTACCCCAGCGCGGCGGCGGCGCCGATCGGGGCCACCTCGCGGTTGCCCGGCATGGTCAGCCGCGCCAGCTCACCCACCGCGATCAGCGCGCCGAAGCCGAGGGCGACCTCGGGCTGCTGCAGGCCGACGGCGGCGGTGTGCGCGACCCCGGCCACGGCCAGGAGCCCGGCGGCCGCGATGAGGAGGAGCTGACCGGAGTCGAGCCCGCGCATGGGTGCGTTCATCAGGTGGTCAGTACCTCGATGGGCATGGTCGGGTCGTCGTGGTCCTTGGTGGCGGCCTCGGCGGTCTCCTCGGGCACCGCGGGGATCTGCCGCGGCGGCTGCCAGGGCTCGCGCTCCAGTGCCTTGATGAAGGCGGTCACGAGCACCGGGTCGAACTGGGTGCCCGCGCCCTTGCGCAACTCGTCGAGCGCCATCTCGACCGGCCGGGCGCCGCGGTAGGAGCGGACGGAGGTCATCGAGTCGAAGGCGTCGGCGACGGCGATGATCCGGGCGAACTCCGGGATCTCCTCGCCGGCCAGCCCCATCGGGTAGCCCTTGCCGTCGTGCCGCTCGTGGTGGTGCATGATCCCGGCGAAGGCCTCGTCGAGGAAGTCGATGCCGCGCACGATCTCCAGGCCGCGCATCGGGTGGAGCTGGATGGCCGCGTACTCCTCCTCGGTGAGGGGGCCGTCCTTCTGCAGCACCTTGGTCGGCACGCCGAGCTTGCCGACGTCGTGCAGCATGCCGGCGTAGCGGATCGCGCGCAGCCGCTCCATGCCCATGCCGACCTCCTGGGCGATCATGGTGGAGGCGAGCGAGACGCGGGTGCAGTGGCCGCGGGTGTAGTAGTCCTTGGTCTCCACGGCCTGGCACAGCGCGGCGATGGTGGCGTCGTAGGAGCGCTGTTGGGCGTGGTACTGGCCGAAGGCCCAGCGGGCCACGAAGAGCGGCAGCAGGACGAGCACGGCGGAGATCGACTGGACCGTCGCCCACAGGCCGGCGACCAGCAGGCCGAAGGTGCCGTAGCCGAGGTAGGACAGCAGGAACTGCAGCATGCCGCGCAGCGGCACCTCGCCCTTGGTGGCCAGCCGTACCATCGTGAGCGTCAGCACGATGTTGAGCGGCACGAACACGGCGGTGGCCGCGGCGTAGGGGCCGATCAGGTCGTCGAACTGGTGCACCTGCGGCACCCCGGCCCGCTGGCCGAGCGCCTCGTAGACCCAGCCCGCCGCGTAGCCGCAGATGGCGAACTGGGCCCCGTTGAACAGCCGTTTCACCAGCGGCAGGCCGGGCCGTACGCTGACCACCGCGGTCAGCCCGACGAGGGCCGCGCCCTCGGGGCCGATGAGCACCACGGCGGCCAGCGAGGCCGAGAAGCTCACGGAGACGGCGAACTGCTCCACGTTCAGCAGAGTCGGCATCGACTCGCAGACCAGGAAGAGCAGCGCCAGCACCAGCAGGATGTCCCAGTCGCCGGGCGCGCTGAAACGGCTGATGAGTACGGCCGCCGCCGCCAGGACGGCGACCAGGTAGACCCTTGCGGGCCACGGCAGTTCACGCATTGCGGCCCCTCCGGGGATCTCAGGTCCAGGAGACCCCTGGGGGCACCGCGCCACCGCCGTGCGTCACGAGTACCACGAGGACGGCAGCGACCAGCCATGCCTTGCACCACATGAGCAGCACGCTACAGAAAGCGGCCCGTGGAAGTGGGCAGAGTCTGGAATCGCAAGCAAAGCGTAATCAAGCCACTACCGGAGGCGACTTCCGGACCACCCGGATCCGGTCAGGCCAGCTCGGAGCGGACCCGGGCGATGCGCTCCAGAACCTTGGCGCGCAGATCGTCGGGCACGGGGTCGCAGCCGCAGTGCTTGGCGACCAGGGCCTTGACCGCCTTGTCCAGGTCGTACTCCTTCAGGCAGGGGCTGCACTCCTCGAGGTGCATCCGGATCTCGCCCGAGGAGCCCTCGTCGAGTTCGCCGTCGAGGTAGGAGTAGACCAGATCGAGAACCTCACGACAGTCCTTGTCGTGCGGGTCGCCACAGCTCATTTCGAGCCCCCCTCAGCCGGCGCCGCCGGGACCAGGCCGCGCTCGCGGGCGTAGTCTTCGAGAAGCGTCCGCAACTGCCTGCGGCCGCGGTGGAGCCTGGACATCACGGTGCCGATCGGGGTGCCCATGATGTCGGCGATCTCCTTGTAGGGGAATCCCTCGACGTCAGCCAGGTAGACGGCGATGCGGAACTCCTCGGGGAGCTCGGCCAGCGCGCTCTTGATGTCGCCGTCAGGGAGGTGTTCGAGCGCCTCGACCTCGGCCGACTTCAACCCGCCCGAGGTGTGGGACTCGGCGCGCGCGAGCTGCCAGTCCTCGATCTCCTCGGTGCCGGACTGCTTCGGCTCCCGCTGCTTCTTGCGGTAGCTGTTGATGAAGGTGTTGGTGAGGATCCGGTAGAGCCACGCCTTCAGGTTCGTTCCCTGCTGGAACTGGTGGAACGAGCCGAACGCCTTGGCGAACGTCTCCTGCACCAGATCCTCGGCGTCGGCCGGGTGCCGGGTCATCCGCAGCGCGGCCGAGTAGAGCTGGTCGAGGTACGGCATGACGTCGCGTTCGAACCGCTCGCTGCGCTGCTCCAGAGTCTCCGCGCCTGTCGCGGGCACCGGACCCACCCCCCTAAGATCATCGGTGGCCTGCTTAGGCGGAACACCGTACTCAAGGGAGGATACCCGTTCCTCCGGGTCGACCAATGTGAGCATGCTCGTTGCAACCCGCCCGCTCTCTCGTCTGTTCCCGCAAGATGGAAGGTGACGAACGACCCGGTGCGGGGAAAAACCATACGTACCGGCTGGTAGCCATTATGTGAACACCTCATGACCCCCTGGAGCCGCGTGTGCTGCCCATTCCGGCCGAGGAGCTGAACGGCTCAGGGACGCTCGGGCCGTACTGGACCTTTTACCGCGCCGTCGTCGCCGAGCAGTTGCACCGGTGGCTTCCGTCCCGGCCGTCGACGGTGCTCGACCTGTCCGGAGGCCGGGGCCGCTGGTCCGGGCAGGCGGCCCGAGCCGGGCACCGGGTGATCGAGGTGCTCGACTTCCGCCGCTCGGAACCGCGCCTGCGCGACACGCGCGTGTGCCAGGTGCGGGCCGACGACCTGGGCTTCCTGCCCGACGAGTCGGTGGACGCGGTGGTCGCCGAGGAGCGGGCCATGTCCATCGAGCTCATGGCCGAGTCGGCGATGAGCGACGTCGTGCGCGTGCTGCGGCCCGGCGGGCGGGTGCTGGTCTGCGTGGACTCGCTGGTGCTCGGCATGGCGATCCTGGCCGAGCAGGAGCGCTGGGACCACCTGCGGGTCGACGGCGAGGTCATGCTCGTGCCGTGGCCGGACGGCAGCATCACGCGCTGCTTCAGCAGCGGGCAGTTGCGCGAGCTGCTGGTGGAGGCCGGGCTGGAGGTGGACTGGGTACGGCCGCGCACCGTGCTGTCGCCCTCGACGGTGGACCACGTGCTGGCGTCCGACACCCGCGCGCTGGCCTGGCTGGTGCGCACCGAGCTCGACGCCCACCCGGACGACGACGACACGGTCGGCATCCATCTGGTGGCCAGCGCGACCAAGCTCGCCTGAGCTCCCGCCGGGCCGGCTAGCGGCGGCGCTCGCGCTTGGACTGGCACTGGACGCACCTGGCCGCCTCCGGGCGGGCCTCCAGCCGGCCTTCCGGCACCGGCTTGGCGCAGTCCACGCAGCACCCGTAGGTGCCCTCCTCCAGGCGCTTGAGCGCGTCCAGGACGGCTCTGCGCTGGGTGGCGGCCACCGTGAGCATGGCCTGGGCCCGGTCGTTGTCGGTCAGGTCGGAGCCCGCGTCGGCCGCCGACCTGTCCCGGACGGCCACCGGGTCCCCCCGGAGCACCGCGATCGATCTGTCGATGTCGGTGAGCATGCTCTCCAGCCGCTCACGAGCGGTCGCGAGATCCACGGGTCCGCACCTCCGGGAATGGGGGGTCCGCCCGGGAGCGCGGACCCCCCGGCGGTCCGGCCCGGTGCAGTTCAGGGGCGTAGGTAAGCGATGCGTATCGCTTTCCTCACCGGATGCCCAATTGGCGCGGTTCTTACACCGCCTGTTTAGAAAAGTGCCACTTCTTCTTCAGGCGGCAAGGGCTTGACGAGTTCTGGGCTGTTGTTCCGCACGTTGTTGACGTCGGTCGAGACCGGGTACACCGCCAGCCGTCCCGCGTCCGCCGGCACCAGCAGGCCGCTGACCGTCTTCGGGTCGGTGAGCTTCGGGTCGAGCCACTCCGCCCACTTCGCCGGCTCGATCATCATCGGCATCCTGTCGTGGATGCGCCCGGCCTCGTCCTCGCCGGTCGTGGTGATGACCGTGCAGGTCACCAGCCACTTCAGCGGGTCGTCGTCGTCGCGCGAGGGGTCCTTCCAAAACTCGTACAGCCCCGCCATCGCCAGCACCCCGCCGTCGGCCGGGTGGATGTAGTAGGGCTGTTTCTTCTTCTTGTCCCCTTCGACGGGCATCCACTCGAAGTAGCCGTCGGCCGGGAGCAGGCACCTGCGCTTGGCGAACGCCTGCCGGAAGGACGGCTTCTCCGCCACCGTCTCCAGCCTGGCGTTGATCATCTTCGAGCCGATCGACGGGTCCTTCGCCCAGACCGGGACCAGGCCCCACTTCACCACCTTGAGCTGGCGTACCGCCCGCTCGGCGTCCTTCGGCACCCGGCTCATCACCGCGTAGACCTTCTTGGTCGGCGCCACGTTGTAGTCGGGACCCAGCTCGGTCTCGGGGTCGTCGTCGAGCTCGACCTGGAACTCCTCCAGCAGCTCGTGCTTCTTCCGCGCTGACGCGTACCGTCCACACATATCCCCACACTGCCACGTCCCGCCTCCGCCCGTCAGGTGCGGGATCGGGGCGAGCGCGGGCGGCCCAGCCGTACCGCTGCCGATATTCTGGGCCCATGCCCGCTCCGCACTGGCCCGCACCGACGGCGACCGGCCCGGTCTCCGCGACCGTCCCGCTGCCCGGCTCCAAGTCGGTGACCAACCGCGCGCTGCTGCTCGCCGCGCTCGCCGACGGCCCAGGCGTCGTACGGCAGGCGCTCCGCAGCCGTGACGCCGACCTCATGGTCGAGGCGTTGCGCGCGCTCGGCGCCGAGCTCGTGCGCGACGGCGACGACTACCACGTCACCCCCGGCCCCCTCCGGGGCGGCGCCCGCATCGACGTCGGCCTGGCCGGCACCGTGATGCGCTTCGTGCCCCCCATGGCCGCGCTCGCCGACGGCGAGGTCTTCTTCGACGGCGACCCGGCCGCCCGCACCCGCCCGATGGGCCCGATCCTCAACGCGCTGCGCGCGCTCGGCGCCGAGGTCGACCGCGACTCGCTGCCGTTCACCATCCGCGGCCCGATCGAGGGCGGCGAGGTCACCATCGACGCCTCGGCCTCCTCGCAGCTCGTCTCCGGCCTGCTGCTCACCGCCGCGCGCTTCGCCAAGGGCGTCACCATCCGGCACGCCGGCCCGCCGGTCCCGTCGATGCCGCACATCGCCATGACGGTCCAGATGCTCCGCGCCGCGGGGGTCGACGTCGACGACAGCGTCCGTGACGTCTGGCGGGTCGAGCCCGGTCCCATCGCCTCGCGTGACCTCGTCGTCGAGCCCGACCTCTCCAACGCCGCGCCCTTCCTGGCCGCCGCGATGGTCGCCGGCGGTACGGTCACCATCCCCGACTGGCCCTTCGAGACCACCCAGCCCGGCGACGCGCTGCGCGACCTCCTCACCCGGATGGGCGCCACCGTCTCCCTCGACACCACCGGCCTCACCCTCGTCGGCGAGGGCCGCGTCGAGGGCATCGACGCCGACCTCCGCGACGTCGGCGAGCTCACCCCGACCATCGCCGCCCTCGCCGCGCTGGCCTCCTCCGAGAGCCGGCTGCGGGGCATCGCGCACCTTCGCGGCCACGAAACCGACCGGCTGGCCGCGCTGGTCACCGAGATCAACCGCCTGGGCGGCGACGCCGAGGAGACGGAGGACGGCCTCCTCATCCGCCCGCGCCCGTTGAGCGCCGGCCTGTTCCGCTCCTACGCCGACCACCGCATGGCCACCGCGGGCGCCGTCATCGGCCTGCGGGTCCCCGGCGTCGAGGTGGAGAACATCGCCACGACGGGTAAGACCCTCCCGGAGTTCCCACGCATGTGGGCCGCTCTGCTGGGGACCGATCGGGGAGCAGACCGCTGAAGCGGCGGCAGTACGACGAGGACGACGTCAGGGTCAGGCCGGGCAAGGGCTCCCGGCCCCGGACCCGGATCCGTCCTGCCCACGAGGACGCCACCGAGGGCTTCGTCGTGGCCGTCGACCGGGGCCGCTACACCTGCCTGGTGACCCAGCCCGCTCCCGCGAAGAAGCGCAAGGCGGAGTCCTCGGGCGACGGCACGTCCGCCGACCGGACCGTCATGGCCATGAAGGCGCGCGAGCTGGGCCGCAAGGGCATCGTGGTCGGCGACCGGGTGGCTCTCGTGGGCGACATCTCCGGCAAGCCCGACACCCTGGCCCGCATCGTCCGGGTCGAGGAGCGCCGTTCCATCCTGCGCCGCTCGGCCGACGACACCGACGACGGCATCGAGCGTCCCATCGTCGCCAACGCCGACCAGCTCGTCATCGTCACCGCCCTGGCCGACCCGCCGCCCAGGCCGCGCATGATCGACCGCATGCTGGTGGCGGCGTTCGACGCCGACATCGAGCCGCTGCTGTGCCTGACCAAGTCCGACCTCGCCCCGCCGGCCGAGCTCATCTCGCAGTACGCCACGCTCGACGTGCCCCACGTGGTGGTGCACAAGGGCGGCTCGCTCGACGAGCTCCGCGAGCATCTCGCCGGCCGTACCAGCGTCCTGGTGGGTCACTCGGGCGTGGGCAAGTCGACGCTGGTCAACGTCCTGGTCCCCGACGCCAACCGCGCGGTCTCCCACGTCAACGCGGTCACCGGCCGAGGCCGGCACACCTCCACCTCGGCCGTCGCGCTGCAGCTTCCCGAGGGCGGCTGGATCATCGACACGCCGGGCGTCCGCAGCTTCGGCCTGGCGCACGTGTCCCCCGAGACCGTGCTCGCGGCCTTCCCCGACCTCATCGAGGGCACGGTCAACTGCCCCAAGGGCTGCACCCACCTCAGCGCCGAGTGCGCGCTGGACGCCTGGGTCGCGACCACCCACGCCGACCCGGCGCGCCTCGTCTCCCTGCGGCGGCTGCTGGCCTCCCGCGACACCCGCGACCCAGACCTGACCTCCTGAGAAGGGCTCAGCGGTTGGGGCGGAGGGTCCAGCGGAAGGTCATCTCCGAGACCACGACCCCTTCGGCGTTGCGCACCTCGACCTCCACCGCGAACTCGGGCCGCTCCCCCGCGTCGAGCTGACCCACCACCGAGGCCCGGTCCACGAGCAGGCGGCCCTCGGCGACGACCTCGCCGAGCGCGAGCTTGCGGTAGCGGACGTCGGCCCCGGTCGTCAGCGGCACCGCCCGGGACAGCTCGTCGCCGAAGGCGGACAGCATGGCGGCGCCCGAAGCGCTCTCCGCGAGGGTGAACAGCGCCCCCGCGTGCGGCCCCGCCAGGTGGTTGTGCAGGTCGGGCCGGTCGGGCAGGCGGCAGACGGCCACGCCGTCGGCGACCTTGTCGAAGGTGATGCCGAGGTGCCGGGCGAAGGGCACGGTGTCGAGCAGGAAGGCGCCCACATCGAATGACATGGCCCCATGCTACTGGCGGGTAACCGGATGGACCGGTATAGGTAACCCACTCGCCCAGGCGATAGCGTGGCTCCTCGTGACGGGCTACAGCGACGATCTGCGTCTCGCGCATTACATGGCCGACGCCGCCGACGACCTGACCATGCGCCGCTTCAAGGCGGTGGACCTGAAGGTCGAGACCAAGCCGGACCTCACCCCGGTGAGCGACGCCGACCGGGCGGTCGAGGAGGCCATCCGCGGCACCCTGCGCCGGGCCAGGCCGAGGGACGCGGTGGTCGGCGAGGAGTTCGGCACCACCGGGTACGGCGCGCGGTCCTGGGTGATCGACCCGATCGACGGGACGAAGAACTACGTCCGCGGCGTCCCGGTGTGGGCGACGCTGATCGCGCTCATGGACCACGGCAAGGTGGTGGTGGGCCTGGTGTCCGCCCCCGCGCTGGGCCGGCGCTGGTGGGCGGCGAAGGACGGCGGCGCCTGGACCGGCAAGAGCCTGACCAAGGCCACCCGGATGAACGTGTCGAAGGTCGGCAAGCTGAGCGACGCCTCCTTCTCCTACTCCAGCCTGGGCGGCTGGGAGGAGCAGGGCCGGCTGGACAACTTCGTCGACCTGACCCGCAACTGCTGGCGGACCCGCGCCTACGGCGACTTCTGGTCGCACATGCTGGTCGCGGAGGGCACCGTGGACGCCGCGGCCGAGCCGGAGCTGTCGCCGTGGGACATCGCGGCGCTGACGGTCATCGTCGAGGAGGCGGGCGGCGTGTGGTCCGACCTGTCCGGCGGCAAGGGGCTCGACGGCGGCAGCCTGGTCTGCACCAACGGCCTGCTCCACGACGAGGTGCTGAGCCGGCTCACAGCTCCAGCGAAGGCTTGAGCCGTTCCATGGTCCACCGGCGCTGCATGATGACGACGAGCAACATCAGCGTCAGCGCCCCGGCCAGGAAGCCGCAGAGCAGGCCGACCGAGTGCCAGGTGATGTCCGGGTTGCCGCCGGAGATGGTGACCCGGAGCCCGGCGACGAGGTAGGTCATCGGCACCAGCGGGTGGATGGTCGCGAACGGCTCGGGCAACGTCTCGGGCGGGTAGAGGCCGCCGCAGGAGACGAGCTGCACCATCAGGAGCAGCAGCGCCACGGCGTCGCCCGCCGAGCCGAGGGCGATGCGAACGAGCTGGACGATGGCCACGAAGGTGGCGATGCCCAGCGACATCAGCCCGAGGGTCCCGGGCACGTTGACGGGGGCGAGTCCCAGCCCCTTGTCGACCACGAGGTAGAGCACCCCGGCCGCGACCTGCCCGAACCCCACCACCGGCAGCCACGCCGCCGCGGTGACCAGCGGCGAGGGCGCCCCGGAGGCCAGCGCCCGCTCGCTGACCGGCTTGAGCATGAGGAAGGCGACGATCCCGAAGACCCACAGGGCGATCGGGATGAAGAACGGCGCGAGCCCGCGCCCGTAGGCCCCGGCGGGGTGCAGGTTGTGCTTGCTGATCTCGACCGGATCCGCGAGCGTCGCGGCGTCGGAACGATCCAGCGAGGGGATCTTGGCCTTACCCTCCTCGATGCCGTCCACGAGCTGCTCGGTGCCGTCCTTGAGCTGGTCGAGCCCGCCGCTGAGCTGCCGGGTGCCGTCGAGGAGCGAGCCGACGCCCTGGTCGAGCCGGCCCGCGCCCTTGGCGACCAGCCGGGCGCCGTCGTCGAGCCGCTGGATGTCCCGGGCGCCGCGGGCGATCTTGCGCTGCAGGGCCGGCACCTCGCGCCGGAGCGCGGCGATGTCGGCGGCCACCCGCTTGACCTCCGCGTCGAGCTGGTCCGCCGCATCGGCGAGGCGAGCCGCCTCCAGGGCCAGGAAGTCGGCGAAGTCGAGCAGCGAGTCGATGATCGCGCTCATCGCGGGGGTGAGCCGGAAGTCCTCCGAGGCGTCCGGGTTGCTGGGCAGTCCGAGCTTCTTCTTCTCCTCGGCGATCCACCATGAGATCTCGTCGCACAGCTCGTGCAGGAGGTCGGAGACCGCCGCGGCGGCCCGTGCGATGCCGCGGGCGCCCTCGGCGCCGATCCCGGTGATCTTCGAGGCGAGCTGCGCGATGCGGTTGGCCCGATCGGCGAGGACCGGCAGCTTCCGCTGGGCGAGCGCGGCGAGCGGCTGGGCGATGGCGTTGAGCTTGTCGACGCCGTCGGCGACCTGCCGGGCGCCCGGCGCGAGTGCGGCGCTGCCGCGCTTGAGCGTCTCGGTGCCCTCCACCAGCTTCCGCCCGCCCTCGGCCGCGCTGCCCGCGCCCCGGTCGAGCTTGCGGGCGCCGTCCTCCAGCTCCTCGAAGCCCTTCTCCGCCTCCTCCAGCCCCTCGACGACCGCCTCGAAGTAGGTGGTGACCGCGGCCTCGTTGATCTGCGCCTGGAGCTTGGCCTGGACGGTCTCGGCCATCACCCCGACCAGGTAGTTGTTGCCGTCGTCGAGCTGGATGGACATCGCCGCCTGCTGCGGCGCCCCGTCCGCGCCGCTGCTGAGCTTCTCGCTGAAGTCGGGCGGCACGGTGATGATCACGTAGTAGCGGCCGTCGTGCTGCCCCCGGGCGGCCTCCTCGGCGGTGACGAAGTGCCACTGCAGGGTCGCGTCCTCCTTGAGCCGCTGGACGAAGTCCTCGCCGCCGGCGATCCGCTTGCCGTCCACGTAGACCGGCCGGTCCTCGTTGACCACGGCCACCGGCACCTGGTCGATCTTCTTGTACGGGTCCCAGTTCGACCACAGGTAGATGGCGCCGTACAGCAGGGGCACCACCAGCAGGAAGGCCAGCCCGGCCCGTTGCAGCGGCTTCCGGAAGCGCCGCAGCTCGAACAGGGCCAGGTCAAGGACGCGCACAGCGCACCCACCCGTCCGCCAGCGCGTACGCGGGCGCCTCCTCCACCGTCGAGGCCACGATCGTCGCCCCCGTGTCACACGCCCGGCGCAGGGCCTGCCACACCTCCCTCTGCCGCGCGCTCGCCGTGTTCTCGTGCACGTCGTCCAGCACGACGACCGGCTTGCCGGCCATCAGCCCCAGCGCCGCGCACAGCAGGGTGCGATCGGCCGCGTCCAGTTCCTCCACGGGCTCGCGCGCCGGAGCCCGCCAGCCCAGCGCCTCGCACGCGTCGTCGAAGGCGTGCGGCCCGACGCCCTCCAGCCACCGGCGCTCGCGCGCGTGCTCGCCCACCCGCAGCTCGGGCGTGAGGTCGATCGGCGGCCGCACCCGCGCGACGGCCACCTTCTTCCGTACGGCACGCGCCCCGTCGACGGTCAGCCGCCCGGTCGTCACCTTCATCCGCCCCGCCAGCGCGAGCAGGAAGCTCGACCGTCCCGAGTCGGACGGCCCGACGACGGCGACGAGGAAACCGGCCGGCGCGACGAGCGACAGGTCACGGAAGATCCAGCGGCCGTGCTTGCGCAGCCCGAGCCCTTCCGCTTCGATCACGTGACCATAGTGTCACTCAGAGTGCCAGAACCCTCGTAACCGCGCTGATCAGGCTCTCCCGGTAACCGCCCCCGAACAGCACCACATGCACCAGCAACGGGTGGAGCTGGTGCAACGGCACACGTTCCCGCCACCCGTCGGCCAGCGGCGCCACCTCCTGGTAGGCGGCCAGGATCCGGTCGAGGTGCGGCGCGCCGAACAACGCCAGCATCGCCAGGTCCGTCTCCCGATGGCCGCCGTGCGCCGCCGGGTCGATGAGCACGCCGCGCCCCCGCGACCACAACACGTTCCCGTTCCACAGGTCGCCGTGGATGCGGGCGGGCGGCTCCGCCACCGAGAGCTCGGGGAGGCGGTCGATGACCCGCTCGATCAGGCCCGTCTCCCGCGGGGACAGCTCCGCCTGCCGTACGAAGGGAAGAAGCCGTTGCTCGGCGTAGAACTCCGGCCAGGAGGAGGCGGCCGAGTTGTCCATGGGCAGCTCGGCGATGAAGCCCGGCCAGGGGGCCCCGAAGGAGGGCGCGCCGAGCAGGTGGGTGCGCGCGAGGTCGCGTCCGAAGCGCTCGGCCGCGGCGGGGGTGGGCGGCTCGGTGTCGACCCAGTCCACGGCGAGACTGCGTTCGTTCACAAAGGCGACATCAACCGCGATATCCCCCAGCCAGCGCAACCCCTCGGCCTCGGAGGTGAACAACGGGGAAACAGGACCCGACTTGACGAAGACCCTCCGGCCGCCGGGAAGGGTCTCCCGGCGGTGCTCGATGCCGCCTCGCCCCCCGCTCACCGGGCGGCGAGGTACTCGGCCAGCCCCCGCGAAGCCGCCTCGACCTGGCGCAACACCTCGTCGAAGCCGTCCTGCCCGCCGTAGTAGGGGTCGGGCACCTCGGCCCCCTCGGGAGCGTCCGGGTCGAAGGAGCGAAACAGCCGCGCCCCGGGCACCTTGCGCAGGTTGTCGCGGTCCATGACCAGCACCAGGTCGAACTCGCCCGGCCGGATCTGCCTGGCCCGATGCGCCGACCCGTCGTAGCCGCCGGCCTTCAGCGTGCTCAGCGCGCGCTCGTCCATCGGCTCGCCCTCGTGCCAGCCCCCGGTGCCCGCGCTCTCCACCTCGACGTCATGAATCCCCTGCTCAGCAAGGGTTTTGCGGAGGACGACCTCGGCCATCGGGGAGCGGCAGATGTTGCCCATGCAGACCAGAAGGATGCGATAGCTCATGACTTGGGATGGTATTCACGCACCCCGAGGCACGTCTTCCGCCATCGGTCATAGCTCGTTTCATTTCCGTTCACTTTGCCCGAGTTGTATCAGGGCGTAACGAAAAAGAGCATCTCAACACGGAGAAGGACACATACCGTGACCAGTGGACAGCGCCGCCTTCTTGGGGTGGCGACGGCAGCCCTCGTCGTTTCCCTTTCTGCGGCGGCCTGTGGCGGCGACGCCAAGCCTGACGCGGGGAGCACCTCCTCCGCCAGCGCCCCCGCCGAGGCGGGCAGCTCCGCCCCGGCCGCGGCCAGCGGCGAGATCAAGGTCGACGGCTCGAGCACGGTCGGCCCGCTGACCCAGGCCGCCGCCGAGATCTTCGGCGAGGAGCAGCCCAACGTGAAGATCGCGGTGGGCACCTCCGGCACCGGCGGTGGCTTCGAGAAGTTCTGCGCCGGCGAGACCGACATCTCCAACGCCTCCCGCGCCATCAAGGACGAGGAGAAGGCCGCCTGCGAGGCCAAGGGCATCAAGTTCACCGAGCTCACGGTGGCCACCGACGCGCTGACCGTGGTCGTGCCCAAGGAGAACACCTGGGCCACCTGCCTGACCACCGACCAGCTCAAGAAGATGTGGGAGCCGGCCGCCGAGGGCAAGGTCATGAGCTGGAAGGACGTGGACGCCAAGTTCCCGGACGAGCCGCTCAAGCTCTACGGCCCGGGCACCGACTCCGGCACCTTCGACTACTTCACCGACGAGATCAACGGTGAGGAAGGCGCGAGCCGCAAGGACTACAGCCCCTCCGAGAACGACAACGACATCGTCACCGGTGTCTCCGGCGCCAAGGGCGGCCTGGGCTACTTCGGCTTCACCTACTTCGAGGAGAACGCCGACAAGCTCAACGCGGTCCAGATCGACTCCGGCAAGGGCTGCGTCGCCCCGAGCGTCGAGACCGCCCAGAACGGCACCTACGCGCCGCTCGCCCGTCCGCTCTTCGTCTACCCGTCCGCCGCCGCCACCAAGCGGCCGGAGGTCGCGGCGTTCCTCGACTTCTACGCGAAGAACATCAACGTGATCGCCAAGGACGCCAAGTTCATCCCGCTCAACACCGAGCAGGAGACCAAGCTGAAGTCCGACCTGGAGGCCCTGAAGGGCCTGGCGGGCTGATGGCCGCACAGCACAGGGCGACCGCGACGGGGACCGGCAGGTCCCTGGCGCGGTCGCGCCCGCGTTACGGAGAGGCGGCCATCAAGGTCGTCCTCATGCTCGCCGCCCTGGTCTCGGTCGCCACCACGCTGGCGATCGTCGCGGCTCTCGCCGAGCCGACCATCGAGTTCTTCGCCACCGTGAGCATCGCCGAGTTCTTCGGCTCCACCACCTGGGGCCCGCTGTTCAACCCGCCGAGCTTCGGCGTGTGGCCGATCATCGTGGGCACCCTCGAGGTCACCGTCATCGCGATGATCGTCGCCGTCCCGCTCGGGCTGGCCTCGGCCATCTACCTGTCGGAGTACGCGACCCCGCGGGTCCGCAAGATCTTCAAGCCCGTGCTCGAAGTGCTGGCCGGCGTGCCCACGGTCGTCTTCGGCTTCTTCGCCCTGGTCTTCGTCACCCCGCTGCTCCAGCAGATCTTCCCCTTCCTCAACCTTGAGCCGCGCAACGCGCTCAGCGCGGGCCTGCTCGTCGGCATCATGATCATCCCGATCATCGCGTCGATGGCCGAGGACTCGATGGCCGCGGTGCCGAACGGCCTGCGCGAGGGCTCCTACGCGCTCGGCGCCTCCAAGATGCTCACGTCCGTGCGCGTCGTGGTGCCCGCCGCCTTCTCCGGCATCGTCGCCGCCGTCATCCTCGCCTTCTCCCGCGCCGCGGGCGAGACGATGATCGTTGTGCTGGCGGCCGGCGCGAAGCCGGTCTTCACCGTGAACCCGGCCAACGAGATGGCGACGATGGCCTCCTTCATCGCCAGCGCCGGCTCGGGCGACCTGCCGGTCGGCTCGATCGGCTACAAGACCATCTTCGCCGTCGGCGCCCTGCTGTTCATCCTCACGTTCGCCATGAACTGGATCAGCGCGCGCCTGGTTCAGAAGTACCGCGAGGTGTACGACTGATGGCTCTCCTGTCCACCCCCAGGTCGGCGGTCCAGCTCGCCAGCAAGGGCCGGCCGCTCAAGGAGCACCTGTTCCGGGTCGCCCTGCTGTCCAGCCTGGCCATCGCGCTGGGCTTCCTCGCCGCGTTGATCTTCTACGTGGTCCAGGAAGGCTGGCCCCGCCTGGACTCGATGCTCTGGGAGAACCAGCCGTCGATCCGGCGGCCCGAGACCTCCGGCATCCAGTCGAGCATCCTCGGCACCCTCTGGATCATCGGCCTGACCATCCTGATGGCGCTGCCCACGGGCATCCTGGCCGCGATCTACCTGGAGGAGTACGCCGACAAGACCAAGTGGTACAACCGCCTGATCGATCTCAACATCTCGAACCTGGCGGCCGTGCCCTCGATCGTCTACGGCATCCTCGGCCTGGGCATCATCGCCCGCTGGATGTCCTTCGGCTTCACCATCATGACCGGCGCGATCACCATCTCGCTGCTGGTCCTGCCGATCGTGATCATCTCCGCCCGCGAGGCCATCAAGGCCGTGCCGCCCTCCATCCGCGAGGGCTCGCTCGCGCTCGGCGCCACCGAGTGGCAGACCATCTGGCGCCAGGTCCTGCCGGCCTCGGTGCCCGGTATCGCCACCGGCTCCATCCTGGCGCTCTCCCGCGCCATCGGCGAGGCCGCGCCCTTCCTCATGCTGGGCGCCGCGACCTTCATCCGGTTCAACCCGGAAGGGGTCTGGAGCAGCTTCTCCGTGCTTCCCCTGCAGATCTACGGCTTCATCACCCGGCCTCAGGCCGAGTACGCCGTCCTCGCTGCCGCGGCCATCGTGATCCTGCTCGGCATCCTGCTGCTCATGAACTCCGTGGCCATCTGGCTCCGTAACCGCTACCAGAAGCGGTGGTAAGGGACTCGAATGTCTGAGATTGGAATCTCCATGCCGAACGTGACCGTCCGTGGTCCGGAGGCGCCGCGCAACATCGAGGCGCTGGACCCGGTCTTCAACGTCGAGGACCTCAGCGTCTTCTACGGCGACTACCAGGCGGTCCGCAACGTCGACATGACCATCGGCAACCGCGAGATCACCGCGATGATCGGCCCGTCGGGGTGTGGCAAGTCGACCGTGCTGCGCTGCTTCAACCGGATGAACGACCTCATCCCGGGCGCGCGCGCCGCCGGCAAGATCACTTTCCACGGCGAAGACCTCTACGGCGACCACGTCGACCCGATCGAGGTCCGCCGCCGCATCGGCATGGTCTTCCAGAAGCCGAACCCCTTCCCCAAGTCGATCTACGACAACATCGCCTACGGCCCCCGGGTCAACGGCGTGAAGGGGAAGATGGACGAGATCGTCGAGCAGGCGCTGACCAGCGCGGCCCTGTGGGACGAGGTCAAGGACAAGCTCAAGCAGAACGCCCTGTCCCTGTCCGGCGGCCAGCAGCAGCGCCTGTGCATCGCCCGCGCCATCGCGGTCCAGCCCGAGGTCATCCTCATGGACGAGCCCTGCTCGGCCCTCGACCCGATCGCGACCACCAAGATCGAAGACCTGATGCAGGAACTGTCGCGCGACTACACGATCGTGATCGTCACGCACAACATGCAGCAGGCCGCCCGCGTCTCCGACCGCACCGCCTTCTTCACCGCCGACGTCGACGACCAGGGCGTACGGCACGGCCGCCTGGTCGAGTTCGACGAGACCAGCCGCATCTTCACCAACCCCTCCGACAAGCGCACCGAGGACTACATCACGGGGCGCTTCGGCTGATGGCTTCCGAGATGCCCGTACTGCTGGTGGCCGACCCGGACGAGCGCATCGTCTCGGACCTGGCCACGGCACTGGAACGAGAGGGTGTCTCGGTCACCGGCGCGCGCGACGGCGCCCAGGCCTTGTTGCAGGCCGGGGCATTACAGCCGGACGTGGTGCTCGTAGCAGCCACGTTGCCGGTCATCGGGGCAGTGGACTTCATCCGTGCGGTACGGCTGGCGCGAGCCGTGCCGGTCCTGCTCGGTGTCGACGAGGGGCATGCCGAGAAGGCGGTCCAGGCGCTCGCCGCCGGGGCGTCGGCGTGCGTGGCCTGGCCGTACCGGGTGCCGGAGTTGTTGCCGTTCATCCAGGCCTCGCCCAAGGTCCTGGCGGTCGGCGGGGTGGAACTGGACGTGGGCGCGCACCAGGTGAAGGTGGACGGCCGTGCCGTACACCTGCCGCTCAGGGAGTTCGAGCTGCTGCACTACCTGATGCGCAACGCCGACCGGACGGTCACCCGCGAGCAGATCATGCGCAACGTCTGGCACACGGCGGACACGGCCTCGACCAACACCATCGCGGTGCACGTCAAGCGGCTGCGAGCCCGGCTGGGCGACGTGGACGACGAGCTGATCCAGACCGTGCGCGGCGTGGGCTACCGGCTCAGCAAGCGGGGGCGCGGCGCGGCCTGACCTTCTTCGACCCTGTCCTTCACCGCGCGGCTTCGACCTGCGACGGTTTTCCCGCGCGGGCTCAGCAGGCCGCGCGGAAGCGGAGCATGAGGCGCCGGACCACGCCCTCCACGGTCGCGATGCCGTCGCCTGCCTCCGCGCTGCCCTCGGTCAGGACCGCGACCGCGTACCGCCCCGCGATGAGCCCGACGCTGGTCACCGCCCAGCGTTTCGTCGACACGCGCTTCAGCCAGCCGTTCTTGAGCTCCGTGCGCTCGCCCTTGCACGCTCCGGCGCTGACACCCCAGTCCTGCCCGTCGACGACGCCGCCCATCAGGCTCCTGACCCGCGCGCGCTCGGCGGCCGGCAGCGGGCTCGACTCGCGCACCAGCGCGCTCATCAGCCGGACCTGGTCCTCGGCGGAGGTCTTGGTGATGCCCCAGCAGTACAGGTCGAGGCAGTCCCCCGGCACGCCCGCGGTGTGCTTGAGCCCGAAGGCCCGCCCGGCCCTGGTGAAGCCCGGAGCCTTGCCAATACGCTCCCACAGCCGGTCGGCCGCGTGGTTGTCGCTGTGCCGGATCATGATGCTCGCGTCGTGCCGGGCGGCCTTGCCCAGCTTCGCCCACGGCGTCTTGAGCAGCAGCGCCATCAGGATCTGGACCTTCGCGCCGCTCGCGGTGATGAGCCGCTCGTGCCGGTGGTAGCGGTAGCTGCGCCCGGTCCTGAGGTCCTTGACCATCGCGGTCACCGGCCCCGGCCGGGTGCGCAGGAACCGGTCCAGCGACCTGGTGACCTCCTCGGACCCGGCTGGCGGGGCTCCGGTGAAGGTCAGCGTCCCGGCCAGTAACGCGTGAATGATCATCGCCCCGCTCCTCAGCTCGGCCCCCTGCAGAGTGGGACGCCGGGAGCGGGACGGGAGTTCTCAGGAAATCCGGGCAATCGACTCGTCGTCGCAACTGTCCCAGAAGCCGCCCACGACGTCCTCCAGGTGGTCCAGGGAGTCGGCCGCGAACAGCACGTCCTGATATTTCGTGATGTCGTAGTGCGTGGTGCCCATCGCGGCGAGGTCCAGCGGCCGGATGTCCATCCCGCGGAACTCCTCGATCTCCCCGTAGGAGGACAGGATGCCCGCGCCGTACGCCTTGAGCTCGTTGTCCTCCCGCAGCACCCCGAACTCCAGGGTGAACCAGAAGACCTTCGACACGAACTCCAGCGCCTCGTCGCTCTCCACCCGCCGCGCCGCCGCCCCCGCACTGCGGTACAGCCGCGCGAACCGGTCGGAGGCCAGCGCGTTGGCGTGCCCGATCACCTCGTGGATGACGTCCGGTTCCGGCGTGTAGAACGGCACCGAGTGATGCCGGATGTACTGCGTCGAGTGGAAGTAGCCGTCCGCGAGCACCCCGTAGAAGTCCCGCAGCGGCACCAGCCCGGCCGCCGGCAGGTACCGGAACCCGGTCAGCGGCTCCAGCAGCTCGCTCACCTCCTGCAACTGCGGGATCCGCTCCTCGGGCAGCCCGAGCCGCTCGGCCCCGGCGAGATACTCGGCCGCCGCGTACTTGCGGTGCTTGACCGCCAGCTCGCGCGTCACGCTCGCCCAGACCTCGTGCTCCTGCTCGGTGTACTCGGCCTCGGGGATCGGCTCCCCGCGCCGGTGATTGACCGCCAGCCCGGCGATGGCGTTGCGCCGCGCGCGGTACACCGGATCCGCGAACCCCGGGTGCGACTGGGACAACTCGACCACCACACCGCCGTCCTCCGTGGTGGAGACCGGCGCGAAGTACTGCGCTTCCTCGAACATGACCCAGATAACAGCAATTTCCTGATTCGCTGGCAAGAGCTGCTAGTTTTTCTGCCATATCCGCATAGTCCGGTACGGCTAGCGCCGGGATCGGCTGGTCGAATCGCCCAGAGGTGCACGTGGACACATTGGACGCCCGGCTGCTCGCCACCATGCGAGCCCACCCGCGCATCGGCCTCACCGAGCTCGCCCGCCTCCTGGGTGTCGCCCGCGGCACCGTCCAGGCACGAGTGGACAAGCTCGTCGCCCGGGGCGTCATCGCCGACTTCGGCCCCACGATCGATCCCGTGCCGGTGGGCTACCCGATCCTGGCCTTCGTCTGGCTCCAGATCGCCCAAGGGCGCCTCGCCGAGGCGGTGGAAGCGCTGCGTGCCGTCCCGGAGATCCTGGAGGTCCACGGCACCAGCGGCCAGCACGACCTGCTGTGTCGGGTCGTCGCCCGGAGCACCGAACACCTCCAGGAGATCATCGCGACCGTCCTGGCCTCCCCGGCTGTTCAGCGGACCGACTCGACGATCTCGCTGTCGACGCAGATCCCGTTCCGGGTCGAGCCCCTGCTCCAAGCTGCGGTCACCCGCTGAGCGTTAGCCGGCTGGTCATGTGATCGACCCCGGGGACGAGTTCCAGGGCTCGCGGCCCCGTGCCACGATCGGGGGATGAGCTTACGGCGCGTCACCCTCGTCCTGGCTGCCGCTGCGGCAGCCCTGCTTCCCCTCGCCCCGCCGGCCACCGCGACCACCGCGGCCTATCGGGGTGAGGTGCGCTTCGCCACCTTCAACGCCTCGCTCAACCGCAACGCCGAGGGCGACCTCGTCCGCGACCTCAGCACGCCGGCGAACGTCCAGGCCAAGACCATCGCCGAGATCATCCAGCGCACCCGCCCCGACGTGGTGCTGATCAACGAGTTCGACTACGACACCGCCGGGACCGCCCTGCGCCTGTTCCAGGAGAACTACCTGAGCGTCGGCCAGAACGGCGCCGCCCCGATCGTCTACGGTCACGCCTATACCGCCCCCAGCAACACCGGCCTGGCCTCCGGCTTCGACCTCAACAACAACGGCCAGGTCGTCACCACCCCCGGCGCGCCCGGCTACGGCGACGACGCCTTCGGCTTCGGCCAGTTCCCCGGCCAGTACGGCATGGCGGTCTACTCGCGCTTCCCGATCGGCGGCGTCCGCACCTTCCAAACCTTCCTGTGGAAGGACATGCCCGGCGCGGTCATCCCACCCG
Source organism: Nonomuraea sp. NPDC050310 (assembly GCF_040655795.1). Lineage (NCBI taxonomy): Bacteria > Bacillati > Actinomycetota > Actinomycetes > Streptosporangiales > Streptosporangiaceae > Nonomuraea > Nonomuraea sp. NPDC050310. Next base: position 273,235 of record NZ_JBFAKP010000009.1, read on the forward strand.
GCTTCTACTCCCCCGAAGAGCTGGCGGTGCTCCGCCTGTCCTCCAAGAGCCACTGGGACCTGCCGCTGCAGGTCGGCAAGCGGACCGTGCACCTTCTCGCCAGCCACCCCACCCCGCCCACCTTCGACGGCCCCGAGGACCGCAACGGGCGGCGCAACCACGACGAGATCCGCTTCTGGGCCGACTACGTGCACCCGGCGCGTTCCGGCTACATCTACGACGACCGTGGCCGCCGTGGCGGGCTGCACCCCAGCGCCCGCTTCGTCATCGCCGGCGACCAGAACGCCGACCCCTTCGACGGCGACAGCTACGCCGGGGCGATCCAGCAGCTCCTGAACCACCCGAAGATCGACTCCTCCACCGCCCCGGCCAGCGCCGGCGCCGCCGAGGCCGCCGCCCTCCAGGGTGGCGCGAACGCCTCGCACCGCGGGGACCCGGCTCAGGACACGGCCGACTTCAACGACAACGCCCCCGGGAACCTCCGGGCCGACTACGTGCTGCCGTCCAAGCGGTTGCGGGTCAGCGGGAGCGGGGTGTTCTGGCCGGTCCGTAGCGACCCGCTCTCCCGCCTCACCGGCGTCTTCCCGTTCCCCAGCTCCGACCACCGCCTAGTCTGGCTGGACCTCCGCCCCTGAGCCCTTTCCTGCTCGGAGCCCCTTCCGGCCCTGAAACGCAGAAAGGCCCGCCCGGACACCCGGGCGGGCCTCAAACACAGATGAGGCCGTACCCGATCAACGGGTACAGCCTCATCTGATCAATATTTGTGCGGCGGCGACCTACTCTCCCACACCCTGGCGAGTGCAGTACCATCGGCGCAGAGAAGCTTAACTTCCGGGTTCGGAATGTAACC